>DASSEW010000001.1:0-6179 GCA_035695065.1 Rhodanobacteraceae bacterium
TGCCGGCGGAGACGAACGCGACTTCCTTGGAGTCCACCGGGTGGTACTTGCCGTCGTAGACGATGACGCGTACGTCCTGCATCGGATAGCCGGCGATCGCGCCGTGCTCCAGCACCTGCCGCACGCCTTTCTCGATCGCGGGAATGTACTGGTTGGGAATCACGCCACCCTTGCTGTCGTCGCGGAATTCGAAACCCGTGCCGCGCGGCAATGGCTCCACCCGCAGGAACACCTCGCCGAACTGGCCGGCGCCGCCGGTCTGCTTCTTGTGGCGATGATGGCCCTCGGCCTTGCCGCCGATCGTTTCGCGATAGGCGATGCGCGGCGGGCGCGTGGCGACCTCCACGCCGTAACGTTCCTTCATCCGCTCCAGCGTGAGTTTCAGGTGCAGGTCGGATAAGCCGCGCACCACGCTCTCGTTCAATTCCTTGTTGTGCTCCACGCGCAGGCAGGGATCTTCTTCCGACAGCTTGTGCAGCGCGGTCGCGAGCTTCTGTTCCTGGCCCTTGTGCGCCGGCTCCACCGCGAGGCCGAACATCGGCTGCGGGAAATCCAGCGGTTTCAAATGAATCTGGTCTTCGTCGTGCGAATCGTGCAGCACGGCATCGAAATGGATCTCCTCGACCTTGGCGACGCCGGCGATGTCGCCGGGGCAGGCGTGGTCGATCTCCATGTGATCCTTGCCCTGCAACTTGAAGAGATGTCCGACCTTGAACGGCTTCTTGCCATCGTCGATGAACAACTGCGTGTCGCGCTTGACCGTACCCTGCCAGACGCGGAACACGGCGAGCTTGCCGACGAACGGATCGTTGATGATCTTGAACACGTCGGCGATCACGTGCGCGTTCGGATCGGGCCTGGCCTCGATCGTTTGCGCGTTTTCTCCCGTTCCCTTGACGAACGGCGGCGGATTGCCTTCGGCGGGATTGGGGAACAGTCGTTGCGCGATCCCGAGGAATTCCTTCACGCCCACGCCGGTGCGTGCGGACGTGAAGCAGATCGGCACCAGGTGCCCTTCGCGCAGGCATTGCTCGAAGGCGTCGTGCAGGTCCTGCGGCGACAGCGCCGCTTCGCCGTCTTCGAGATAACGACCCATCACGCGCTCGTTGATCTCGACCACCTGGTCGATGATGCGCTGGTGCGCATCAGCCACAGGCCCGAGATCGCTCTCACCGTTCGGCTCGAAGAAGCAGTCGACCACCTTGCTGCCGTTCCCTGCAGGAAGATTCACCGGCAGGCATTCGTGGCCGAATTCCTCGCGCAGCTCTTCGACGAGCGTGGCGAGGTCCGCGCCTTCGGCATCCATCCGGTTGATCACCAGCACGCGCGCGAGTTGGCGCTGCTTCGCGTAGTGCATCAGCCGGCGCGTGCCGTGCTCGACGCCATTCGTCGCGTTGACCACCACCGCGACGGTTTCCACCGCGCCCAATGCTGAAAGCGTTTCGCCGCGGAATTCCGCGTAGCCGGCGGTATCGATCACGTTGACGTGGCAATCGCCGAGATCGACCGAAGCGATCGCGGTGTGGATGGAATGCCTGCGCTCCTTTTCCTGGGCCTCGAAGTCGGAGACCGTACTGCCGCGCTCGATGCTGCCTGCCGTCTGGATCGTTCCGCCGGCATGCAGCAGGGCTTCGAACAGGGTGGTTTTGCCGGCGCCTGCGTGGCCCGCGAGAGCCACGTTGCGGATGTTTTCGGTGGACCAGGCCATACATCCCTCCGTAGACGAGCACCAGTCTTGCGACCTTGCTCCCAAGTAGCCGGTGCGTCAAGCGACCCTCGGATCCGGAACTCGCCCGCTCCAATGCGGTCTTAACGCCGCCCGCCTAAACTGCGGCGGCAGCTGGCTTGCACCCCTGCAATGTTGTTCTATGCCCCCTTGAGACAAGGGGGCGGCTGCGCGAAGCGCAGCGGGGGATGTGGGAGCGTGACAGCGCCAATCGAAGTTCGCTGCGTTCAAAAGGCTAATCGAAACTCTCTTGAGGCCCATGCCCGCGCTTCCCGAACGCGATCCGCCAGCGGAACCCCACGTCTGGGCGCCCGAACCTTGGGGCGATCCGGACGCGCCGTTCGATCGGTTCGGGCATGCCTTGCTGCGCGACATCCGCGACCGCAAGCCGCCGCGCGACCGGCTGCGGCTGGGGTTCGCACTGTTCCTCGCGATCGCGTTCCAGGTCGGGTTGGTCGTGCTGCTGCGGCTGGAGATGCGGCCGCGGTACGTCGCGCCCGCGGACACCGAGCGCAACGCGATCCAGGTGAGCTTCTTCGCGCCGCCCTCGCAGCCGTCGGCCGCGCCCGCGGCGCCGCAGATCGCGCCACCGCCACCGCTGGCAACGCCGCCTCCTCGCCTGCATCACATCGAGCCGCATCGCCCCAATGCGATGACTGCCACCATCGGTCCGCCGCCGCCCGCGCTGCACGTCTACGGAAAAAATGGCCAGGTGTTGTTGCCGCCGGCATCGAGCGTTGCCGCCACGCCGGATTACAAGGCGCCTCAGCCGCAGGAGCCGTCGCTGATGAAGCACACGACTCCGTTGCCGTATCACTCGACGCAATTCAGCAAGGATTGGGCGCCGGAGAATGAAAGCCTCGGCGCGAAGGCGTTCCGCCGCGCGGCGGAAGCCACCACCAAGGAAAAAACGATCCGCCTGCCGGGCGGCATGAAAATCAAATGCGCGATTTCGCCGCTGCTGATCGCCGCAGGCTGCGGGCCGGAACCGCCGCCGCCCCCGCCGAAGAACGACAATGACATCCGCCTCTCGCTGCCCCCGCCGGTGACGCTGACCGGCAAGAAGGTGGATCTGCCCGCCGCGCCATCCACGTCAGCGTTGCCGGCCAAGGCAAGCACGGCGCAGAAGCCCGGTGGAAAACAGTGATGCTCCTTGCACCGCTTGCGGGCCGGCAAGCTTCGCGCGCTAGAACATCAACCACCAGCAGCCGCCCTTTTCCGCCATGCCGAAACTACGCGCGCCCGACTGCGTCAAAACTGTCAGGCCGGACGGATCGGAAGGCGTGTAATCGGCGTCGCCCGGTTGCGCGCCGGAAGGATCGGCACCGGAGAATTGCACGCCGACCAGTGGCTGCTTGAGCCAGCGGCTGAAGTCCTTCAGCCGCGCATCCGCGCTGGCGTGCGAGAAACCGCGCCAATCGAACAAGCCGGCCAGCGCGTTGGGATTGTTGTCGTTGAATGCCACGGCGATGCGATCGCGCACCTGCTGCGGGGACCGCGGGCAGGTCGCCGCGATGCGCGTGCCGCCGCTGGGGGATGCGGTGTTCGTCGCATCGGGTTGGCCGTCGTGACCGAGCGAGCCGCTCGCCGCCGCCACCGCCAACTCGGCCGCGCCGCACGGCTGGTCGGTGAACACCGGCTCGCCCTGCGCGCCGATGCAGCGGTGGATCTGCGCCTGCGCAGCGTGCGCCAAGCACAGCAGCGGAACCATCAAGGCGAACAGCAGGAGCGCGCGCATCGTGGCAGTTTAGCCATCCCGCGCGTTCGAAAAGCGTGATGCGCGCTGAACGTCAGGCTTGCAAGCGTTCCAGCACCGCTACCGTCGCGCGCGCCCTGTTGAGCGTGTAGATATGCAGCGCCGGAGCGCCGCCATCCAGCAATCGCCGGCACAACGCCGCGACGATGTCCGCACCGAATTCGCGGATCGCTTCCGCATCGTCGCCATACGCTGCCATGCGCTTGCCGATCCAGCGTGGGATTTCGGCGCCACACAGTTCCGAAAAGCGCCGCAGCTGGGCGAAATTGGAAATCGGCATCACGCCCGGAACGATCGGGATGTCCACGCCCGCCCGGCGCGCGTCATCCACGAAGCGGAAATACGCGTCGGGATTGTAGAAATACTGCGTGATTGCGCCGTTCGCCCCGGCATCCACCTTGGCCTTGAAGTGCTTCAGGTCCGACTGCGCGTGCTCGGATTGCGGATGGCATTCCGGGTAGCACGCGACCTCGATGTGGAAGAAGCCGTCGTGCTCGCGGCGGATGAAGTCCACCAGCTCGGATGCGTAGCGAAAGTCGCCGGGTGTCGCCATGCCCGAAGGCAGGTCGCCGCGCAGCGCGACGATCCGCTTGCAACCCATCGCCTTGTAATGATCCAGCAGCGCGCCGATCTCCGCGCGCGAACCGCCCATGCACGACACGTGCGGCGCCACTTCGAATGCGTGCGACTCGCGCAGGTGCTGGACCGTGCGCGGTGTGTGCGTCAGCGTCGAGCCGCCCGCGCCGAAGGTGACGCTCACGTATTCCGGCGCCAGCGCCTTCAGCCGCGGCAGCGCGCGCTCGAGTTGCGCGCGCTGCTCGTCGGTTTTGGGCGGGAAAAATTCGAACGAAACGGGAGACGGGAGACGGGAGACGGGAGACGTCATGATTCGCTCGCTACCGGTTGCGAGAGGCGCTTGATGAGTGCATTCAAGCGTGCGAAGACACGTTCGATGTGTTCCTCCAGTTCCAGATCAGCGGTCGAGAGGTTGAGTCTCCGGGCAACTAGCACTTGGGTTTCCAATTCCGACAAGGAGCCTCTGGCAATACTCAAGTGATGCAGATACTCCTTCCGCGATCGTCGCGCGGCGCCCTCCGCAATGTTCGAGGGAACACTTATTGCTGCGCGTCTTAGTTGCGCCGTTAAACCGAAACGCTCGTCGGCCGGAAATGCAGAGGTATGCCGATAGATTGCCTCGACCAAGGCAATCGAATCCTTCCAGACATCCAACTGGCGATGTGGTCGCACCAAGTCTCCCGTCTCCCTCTTCCCGTCTCCCCGGATCAGTACCGATAATGCTCAGGCTTGTACGGCCCTTCCACCGGCACGCCGAGGTAATCGGCCTGTTCTTTGGTCAGGCGCGTCAGCTTCACGCCGATCTGCTCCAGGTGCAGGCGCGCGACTTCCTCGTCGAGCTTCTTCGGCAGGCGATAGACCGTCTTCTCGTATTTGTCCTTGTTCTGCCAGAGGTCGATCTGCGCGAGCGTCTGGTTGGAGAACGAATTGGACATCACGAACGCCGGATGTCCGTGCGCGCAGCCGAGGTTCACCAGCCGGCCTTCGGCGAGCAGGTAGATCGCATTGCCGTTCGGGAACACGTAACGGTCCACCTGCGGCTTGATGTTCTCGAGCTTCGCCGTCTGCTGCAGGCGATCCACCTGGATCTCGTTGTCGAAGTGGCCGATGTTGCACACCAGCGCGTTGTGCTTCATGCGCTGCATGTGCTCCAGTGTGATCACGTCGCGGTTGCCGGTGGTCGTGACGTAGATGTCGGCGACCCCGAGCGTGTCTTCGACGGTCGCGACCTGGAAGCCTTCCATCGCCGCCTGCAACGCGTTGATCGGATCGATCTCGGTGACGATCACGCGCGCGCCGAAGCCTTTGAGCGAATGCGCGCTGCCCTTGCCTACGTCGCCGTAGCCGCACACCACCGCGACCTTGCCCGCGACCATCAGGTCGGTCGCGCGCTTGATGCCGTCGGCCAGCGACTCGCGGCAGCCATAGAGATTGTCGAACTTGCTCTTGGTGACCGAGTCGTTGACGTTGATCGCCGGCACCAGCAGCTTGCCCGCTTCCATCATCTGGTAGAGGCGATGCACGCCGGTAGTGGTTTCCTCGGACACGCCGCGCCATTCGCTCGCGACCTTCTTCCAGAAACCGGGGCGCTCGGTGCGCGTCTTCTTCAGAAGGTCCTTGATGACCTGTTCCTCGTGGTTCGCGCCGGGCGAGTCCACCCAGTTGGAACCGTCTTCCATCTCCACGCCCTTGTGGATCAGCAGCGTCGCATCGCCGCCGTCGTCCACGATCAGCTCGGGGCCACGCATGCCAGGATGCGTCAGCGCATCCAGCGTGCAGTCCCAATATTCTTCCAACGTTTCGCCTTTCCACGCGAAGACCGGGATGCCGGCCGCGGCGATCGCAGCGGCGGCATCGTCCTGGGTCGAGAAGATGTTGCAGGAAGCCCAGCGCACGGAAGCGCCGAGCGCCGCGAGCGTCTCGATCAGCACCGCGGTTTCCTTGGTCATGTGCAGGGAACCGGTGACGCGTACGCCCTTGAGCGGCTGCTGCGGCGCGTAGCGCGCGCGGATCTGCATGAGGCCCGGCATTTCCTGCTCGGCCATCATGATGCGCTTGCGGCCGAGGTCGGCCAGGGTGAGATCGCGCACCTTGTAGTCGTGCGATGAGGAATCTTTGGCG
>DASSEW010000002.1:0-17357 GCA_035695065.1 Rhodanobacteraceae bacterium
GCGCGACCGCCGCGGCGCGATGATTTCGACTTACCAGTTGATGATCACCATCGGCATCTTCCTGGCGTTCCTTTCCGATACCGGCTTCAGCTACATGGAGAGCTGGCGATGGATGCTGGGCATCATCGCCCTGCCCGGCGCGGTGTTCCTGCTCGGCGTGATCAGCCTGCCGGAAAGCCCGCGCTGGCTGGTGCTGCGGCAACGCGATGCGGACGCCCAGGCCGTGCTGCAGAGGCTGCGCGGCGATCCGGACGCTGTGCAGATGGAAGTTTCGGAAATCCGCGAGCAGTTGCGTACACCGCAACAGGGCTGGCGGCTGTTCCTGCAGAACCGCAATTTCCGCCGCTCCGTGGCGCTGGGCATCGCGCTGCAGGTGGTGCAGCAGCTCACCGGCATCAACGTGGTGATGTATTACGCGCCGCGCATTTTCGCCGACATGGGCTATGCGACCAGCATGCAGATGTGGTTCACCGCGATCGTCGGCCTGACCAACGTGCTCGCCACCTTCATCGCGATCGGCCTGGTGGACCGCATCGGCCGCAAGCCGATCCTGTACGCCGGCTTCGTGGTGATGGCGATCGGCCTGTGCGTCGTCGGCTGGCTGATGCACCTCGGCATGGGCACGCAGGGCGAACGCCTGCTCGCCGTCGCAATGCTGCTGGTGTTCGTGGTGGGCTTCGCGTTCTCCGCCGGACCGCTGGTGTGGACGTTGTGCTCGGAGATCCAGCCGCTGAAGGGGCGCGACTTCGGCATTGGCGTGTCCACCGTGACCAACTGGGTGTTCACCGCCATCGTCGGCGCCACCTTCCTGACCCTGCTCAACCGGTTCGGCCACGCGCAGACGTTCTGGCTCTACGCCGGATTCAACGCGGCCTTCCTGCTGTTCACCTGGTGGCTGGTGCCGGAAACCAAGGGCGTCAGCCTGGAACAGATCGAGCACAAGTTGATGGCCGGCGCCCCGCTGCGCGATATCGGCTCCTGAGGCGCGTCGCAACCGGCGCGCGTGACGCGAGCTGGACACCGGTCAGATTAGGTTGGGTGCAGCGACCCCGAAAACTTCGGGGTCGTCCTGCACTCGACGACGATGGCTTCCGAACGCGACAAGATGCTGGCGGGCGAACTATACGATGCGTTCGACTCCGAACTCGTCGCGCGCCGCGCGCATGCCTGCGAACTGTGCAAGGCGATCAACGCATCCGGCGAAGCCGGCGAGGGACTGCGGCGCGACATCCTGAGCCGCCTGTATTTGCCGCCTGAAATCCGTGCAGGTGATTCGCGCATCGAAAGGTGAAGCCTGACGACACGCGATTTGCACGACAACAGCAGTCAAGCTATGCTTGACTGCAGACAAGCAATGCTTGACACGACTGCATGATCTGCAGCTTTCGGCACAAGGGCTTGGCCGACCTGTTCCGCACCGGCAATGCCGCGAAAGTTCGACCAGACCTGCAGGCGCGGATTCTGCGGCGACTCGACGCGTTGCATGCCGCACGCGAACTTATGGACCTGCACCTGCCCGGGTTCGACTTCCATCCGCTCAAAGGCCACAAACCGACGCGATACAGCCTGCATGTCAATGGCCCCTGGTGCATCACGTTCGAATGGAACGACGGCGAAGCGCTGCGTGTTGACCTTGAGCAATACCATTGAAAACGACCATGACCGATCATCCCGCCAAACGAAGCCCGAACCGTGCACCGACCCATCCGGGCGCCATCCTGCGTGAAGACGTGCTGCCGGCCTTGAACTTGAGCGTGGCCGAAACCGCGCGTCGCCTGCACGTGTCGCGGCAGACCCTGCACGACCTGTTGGCCGAGCGCAAAGGCTTCACTCCGGCGATGGCCCTGCGGATCGGAAAGCTTGCCGGCAATGGCGCCGCGTTCTGGCTCGCGATGCAGCAGGACTACGATCTCTGGCACGCCGAGCGCGCTCTTGCGAATGAGTTGCGCGCAATCCAGAAGGCGGCTTAGTTCGAACGCACACGAAGAATTTAATGAGAGCATCAGTCCGCCATCTCGTCATCGCCTGTGCCACGCTGAACCTTCGGCCAGCCTAGTCCAAGGCCCAATATGGCTGAAGTGGTACACACCTTCGCGGAGCTACATCAATAGCTCGCTCCATTTCGTGCCGACAAACGATGGGTATTTAGAAGACAAGCGAGTTCCACTTGGGACATCAAGCCGCGCGGGTAGAGCGGCACGTTTGCCGAGCCCGCAATGGCTCGAACGTCCACACCATGAACCGCACTGTTCATGGTATGCTTCATCACACTCGAACTGCCGGTGATCGCATGGGTTCCATTCCCGCCAATGCCCTGAAGACGCAAGGCGTGTCCGCGATCGCGGAAGCGCTGGAGGACGCGCCGGAAGCGACCGTGTCCGTGAGGGGCAAGGATCGCTTCGTGGTGATGGACATGGAGCACTACCGTTATCTCCGCGAATGCGAGCTGACCGCGGCGCTGGCCGAAAGCCAGGCCGACATCAAGGCCGGCCGCTTCGTCAGGGAATCGGTGGACGCGCACATGAAGCGGCTGGCAAAGCTGTGACCTGGGCGCTGGTCTTCACCGACCAGTACAACCGGCGCGCGGCGCGCTTCCTCAAGCGCCATCCGCAACTGCGCGAGCCTTACCGCAAAACGCTCCTGCTGCTGCAAGCGAATCCGCACCATCCTTCGCTGCGCCTGCACCCTTTGCGCGGCAAGCTCGCCGGCCTGCACTCGATATCCATCAACCTGTCCTACCGGATCACGATCGAACTGGTGATCCGGGAGCACCAGATCGTTCCGATCAACGTCGGCGATCACGACGCGGTGTATTGATCACCGCAGCCGCATCGCCACGCCCGGATCGAGGCTCGCCATGAATGCTTCCACCTGCGCGGTGTAATCGGAAGGCTCGCCGAGCGTTTCGTTGATCTGTTCGTGGCTGAGGTTTTCCGGCAGCACGCGCGCCTGCGTGCCGTAGCCGCGCGCCTTGTCCACGAAGGCTTGCGCCTGCGGACAGGATTCCCGGCGTTGCGATGAGCACACCGCCAGGAACGGCGCGATCTTTCCATGCAACTGCACGAGTGGCGAGGCGGCGTCCCAGAACGCGGGATCGCTGCCGAACGCGCGGTCGTACAGCGGCAGGTGGCGGCCGCGCATGATCGTCGCGACGTTGAATGCCGCGCTGTCCAGCGCGACCGTGCCGAGCCACGGCTGTGCGCCGGCCGAAATCGCGATCGAGGGTTCGGCGCTGATCAGCGAGACCAGGTGCGCGCCGGCGGAATGGCCCATCAGGATGAACCTGCGCGGATCGGCACCCCACTCCGCCGCGTGCCGCTGTGCGAACGCGAGCGCCTGCGCCACGCTGCGCGCCTGCTGCACCGGATTGGTCTGAGGCAGCATCGGGTAATCCACCGAGATCAGCACGAAGCCGCGCGGCACCCAGCGGTCGAGCTTGTTCTGCACCACGTTGCTCATCGCCTTGTCGCCGCGCTGCCAGCCGCCGCCGTGCACCATCAGGATCACCGGCGCGTCGTGCGCGCCTGCCGGGATGTAGACGTCGAAGCGCTGCAGCGGATCGCTGCCATAGGCGACGTCGCGCTGCACGCGCACGTTCGGCGGCAAGCTGATGTCATGGCTGTAGCGCTGCGACATGCCGGCGCGGCGCTGCATCAGCCGGTCGCGCAGGGCTCCGGCCTGCGCGGCGCCGGACCCGAGCAGCGCGACAGCCAGGCTCAAAACGATCATCGTCCGCGTGCGATTCATGGGAAGCTCCGCTCGTCGTGGTGCGCGCAGTGTCGCGCAGGCCACGGCTCATGGCGCATCCGGCCTGCACGCGAAAGTCAGCACCTGTTTCCGGAACGCCACGCGGCAACATCCGTTTACAAGTTCGGCTAGCCCAGGCGCAGGAAGCCCGCGAGCAGCGCCACGCCGATCGCCATCCACGCGACGTAGTCGGTCACCAGGCCGCTGTGCAGGAATTGCAGGGCATCGAACGGTGCGCGCTGCGCGCGTGCCGCGACGCGCGCGATGCGGCGGGTCGGACGCTCGCGCAACAATGCGCCGGCGAGGATCGCCAGGGTCAGGGCGAGCGCGAAGAAGGAACCGATCCCCACGTGATCGGACGCGATCGCGATGGGTGCATTGCCATGCGGCTGGAGCAGCATCGACGCGGCGCGTCCCATGAACGGCGCGATCCCGTCCACCGGCAGCACGGCGATGCCGAGCATCAGCGCGGGCGGCAGCAGCATCAGCCACAGCGGGCGATCCGCCTGCTCGCGTTCGCGTTCGGTGGGCGCCATGAACTCCACGCCCGGCGCGCCGCTGCATCCTGCGAAGATGCGACAGGCGGCGCGCAGCACCGCCGCGCCGGTGAGCGCCGAGGCGAAGACCAGCACGAACATGAAGGCGACCGAATGCGCGCTCTCGTGGATCAGGTCGCTCGCCGCGTACAGCGATCCCGCGGGCAGCCCGCCCAGCAGCATGCCCGCGATCGCCATGACGATGCCGACCGGCCACAGCTTGCGTCCTTCGCGATACAACGCGAGCTCGTCCACCGAATTGCGCCGCGCCAGCAGGATGCCGGCGATCATGAACAGCGCGCCTTTCACCAGACCGTGGCCGATCAGATAAAGCAGCAATCCGGTCGTGCCCGTGGCACCCACCGCGGCCACGGCGGTGAGCATGATGCCCAGGTGCGAGATCGTGGAGAACGCGAGCAATCGCTTCAGGTGCCGCTGCGCCCACGCCATGAGCCCGCCGGTCAGTGCGGTGGCGATGCCGAGCGCGAACAATCCCTGGTGCACCAGCGCCATCACCTGCGCGTCGGCGGCGAACACCTGCGCAGTCAGCTTCAAAATTCCGAACAGGCCAAGCCCCACCATGATGCCGGAGAAGATCACCGACACCGGCGACGGCGCGACCGCGTGCGCGTCCGCCAGCCACATGTGGAATGGCACGATCGCCGCCTTGGTCAGCAGTGCCGTCGCGATCAGCACGAAGCCGCCGGCGACCACCGGATCGGGCGCGACGCGCGCGACCACCTTCGCCATCTGCAGGAAATCCAGCGTGCCGGTGCGCGCGTAAAGCAGGCCGACGCCGGCCAGCATCAGGAAACTCGCAAGCGCATTGGTCACGGTGAAATTGAGCGCGCCTTCCAGCGAACTCCGGCCAAGCGGATAGGCGGTGAGCGCGAACGCCGCGATGCTCATCAGCTCGAACCACACGAACAGGTTGAACAGGTCGCGGGTGAGGCAGAAGCCGATCATCGCCGCCATGAACAGCAGCATCAGCACGTGGAAGTGTGCGTGAATGTGATCGAAATAACCCCAGGCGAAAATGAAGCTGAAGGCGAACAGCAGCGCGCAGAATGCGGCGACCACGGCGCTCATCGGATCGGCGGAAAAGCCGATGCCGAGCACCACGCCGGGACGGTGGGACGAGGCGGGCGTCCAGCCACCGAACCAGTGCACGACCGGGCCGTGCAGCCCCTGCACGGCCAGCCATCCGCACAACGCGACCAGAACGAACGATGCGAGCACCGCGACGGCGTCGTTGACGCGCGGTGGCAACCAGTGCGCGGTCGTCAGCAGCAAGGTCGCCAGCCCGAGCGGCAGCAGGACCGCGAGCGGCAGTAGCTCGACGGCGTTCACTTTTCCTGCCGCAGCGGACGCAGGTGCTGCGGATCCAGCGTGCCGCGCCGCTTGTGCACCTGCAGCGCGACCGCCAGCAGCAGCGCGGTCATCGCCGCACTGACCACGATGTCGGTCAGCACGAGCGCCTGCACCACCGGATCAACGGCGGGCGTGCCGGGCGGATGGTCGTAGAAGATCGGCGGCCCCGCGTGCCAGCGGAAGCCGATGCCGAGCAGCAGCACGTAGGTCGCCGACTGGCACACCGACAGGCAACCGATCAGGTGGACGTAATGCCGCGAGATGACGATGCCGTACACGCCGATGCCGAACAGCCACGCGGCGACGCACCAGGCCAAGATGCTCATTCGTCTTCCTCGTCGGGCACCGGATCGTTTTCCGGCGCGCGCGTTTCTTCCATGAATTCGAGCAGCAGCATGCCGAAGCCGCCGATCACCGCGAACGCGACGGCGTAGTTCACCGCGACCATCAGGCCGCCGGAGAACAGGTCCTTCCAGGTTCCCAGAGGCAGCACGTTCTGAAGCGCGGCGTAGCCGCCGAGCAGCGGCAGCGCCGCCGCGAGCACATAGGCCAATGCGCCCGCGCCTTCCAGCACGTCCAGCACCGGCCCGCGCACGATCCGCCGCCAAGCCGCGTAGCCTTCGCCCAGGTACAGCAGCATGAAACTGGAGGCGACGATCACGCCGCCCTGGAAGCCGCCGCCGGGCGTGACCGTGCCGTGCAGCACCATGTAGATGCCGAACAGGAACAACGCGCTCGCCATGAACCGGCAGAGCAGCACGGTGGCATCGCTGCGCGGCGCCTGCCTGCGTCCCGGCACGCCGCCGGCCTGCTCGCCGATGTCCTCGCCGCGATGACCACGCAGCAGCATCACCGTGCCGGTGACCGCCGCGACCAGCATGCACTCCTCGCCGAGCGTATCGATGCCGCGGATGTCGAAATTCACCGCGGCGACCATGTTGGATATGTTGCGCAGGTGCGGTGCGAGCGCATTGACTGCCAGTCCGTATTGCGAAAGCGGATGGCCGAACGCGGGCATCGCCAGCACGAGGCTGGCCACGGCCGGCGCCAGTACCACGAACGCGATCGCCAGCAACAGGATGCGCGCGGGCGTGTTCATCGCCGCCCCTTGTTCATCGCGGCGGCCGCGAGCGCCACCAGGAACAGCAGCGGCGTGACCACCGTGCCGATCGTGATTTCGGAAAGCGCCACGTCCGGCGCCTGCAAGGCGAAGAACAGCAGCCCCAGCACCAGCCCGTTGGCGCAGAGCGCATACACCTGCCGCTTCGGATCGCGCGACAACACCACCAGCAAGCCGGCGAGCGCAGTCAACCCCAGCAGCGCGCCGACCAGCCAGCTCATCGCCGCTCTCCATCGCGCAGGTGCAGCGCGCGCGAAGTGGCATGGCTCAGCAGTGCGCCCACCGTCGCGATCACGATGAATATGAAAATGCACTTGAACGTGCGACCGCTCAGGCCGTCGTGCAGCACGGCCGCGATGGTGATCGCGGCGCCGGCGGTCATATTGACGAACGTGATCACGTGCAGGCGTTCGAAGTTCGTGCGCAGGCGCAGGAAGGCGATCGCGCCGATCCACGCCATCAGCACCGCAAATGCGAGCAACCCGTCGATCGCGAGGTTCACAGCCAGCGCTCCTGGAACAAGGCCAGCAGCAGCGTGCCCGGCAGGCTGAGCAGTGCCAGCGTCAGCGCGAGGTCCATGGACGAGGACTGGTCGAACGCGAAGTCGAGCACGACGAACAGCAATACAGCGGTCGAGGTCGCGAACTGGATCGCCAGCAGCCTTCGCGCGAGTGCACCACGGCCGGCACATGCCACGCCGGCGATCAGAGGCGGCAAGAGCGCGAGCGCCGCGATCAGCCACGCACTCATGCCAGCCACCGTGCATCGCGCGGGCGCGGCGGCAGCAAGGTGTGGATCAGCACCTGGTCGTGCCGCGGCCGGGCGCGCACCACGAAACTGTCGGGCGCCAGCGACGCGGTCAGCACCGCGTTCGCGCGGCGCGCGCGCTCGTGTGGGTCGCCTTCGGCGCCGCGCATGAAGGGCGCCGTGTCTTCGCGTCCGGGTGATCCGCCGAACATCGCAACGCGCGCAAGTACAGCCAGCACGCGCAACGTCGCCGGCGCCGCCGAGCCGATCGCCTGCAGCCACGCAAACAGATGTCGCCACGAGAACGCGAAGCGGCGCGGCGCGCAGCGGCGGATCAGGAAGGTCCAGAGCGTGGCGCCGCCGGCGAGCACGGCTGCGGTCGCGAGCTCGTGCGCGCTGAACTGGCCGGCGAACAGCAGGTAGCCCGCGAAGGCCACGCACCATGCAACGATTGCCGCGAGCATAAGCTTCCCTGCCCTCCGCACTGCGTCCATGCAGTCCGATGACTATAGCACCCGAACACCGCGCACCCGCTCAGATCTCGCTGCGCACCTGCGCATGACTGATCAACGCGAAGATCAGGCTGCCGCCGACGATGTTGCCCGCCAACGTCGGCCCGACGAAATGCCCGAGCGCGTTCCACCAGCTGATCTGGCCGCGGAAGGCGATGTAGAACACTTCGCCGGCCGAACCGATCACGTGCACCAGTCCGGCCAGCGCGATCAGCCAGGTCAGGCCGACGATGATCCACAATCGCGCGGCATCCACCGCGGCCATCAGCCACACCATCATCGCGATGATCCATCCGCCGAGGATGGCTTTGACGAACATCGCGAGCGTGGAATAGCCCATGATCTTGCTGCCCATTTCCAACAACGCGTGATGCATCGGCGCATCGAAGAGCGGCAGGTACGCCACGCCGCAGGCGAAGGCGACGATGCCGATCAGATTGCAGACCAGCACGATGCCCCACAGCCGCAGCAACTGCCCGAACGTGTGCCAGCTCGGCGCGCTCATCAGCGGCAGCACGACGGTGAGCGTATTCTCGGTGAACAATTGCTGGCGCGCCAGGATCACGATGACGAAGCCGGCGCTGTAGCCCGCATCCGCGATGAATTCCCCGATCGGCGTGTCGGGCAGGTGCGCGCGCAATGCGGCGCTCGCCACCATCGAGAATCCCATCGAGAGGCCGGCGGCCAAACCCGACCATGCCAGCGACGACGCATTGCGGCCGAGTTCTTCCTCGCCGACCTTGCCGACGGTCTCGTGCAGCACCGCCGCGCGCGGCGGCTTGCGGTGCTCGACTTCGCCACGTTCGGCATCGTTGAGATTGGCGGCGCGTTCGGGATGCGGTTCGGACATTCTTTCCGTCCCTGGCTCTGGGTCCCGGCCAATCCATGGCCGGGATGACGTTGTTCCATCTCCCGCGTTGAGTTCCGGCTTGCGCCGGAATGACGGAAGGGAACAGGGTTGCAGCCCGGCTATCCAGTCGGGCCGCCAAGCACCGGCAGAATCGCTCCACTGATGTAACTCGCGCACACCGGCGCGGCGAGGAAAACGTAGGCCGGCGCGACCTCCTCCGGCTGCGCGGGCCTGCCCATCGCGCTGCTCTTGCCGAAATCCTTGACCTTCTTCGCAGGCTGGTCGGCGGGATTCAGCGGCGTCCACACCGGGCCGGGCGCCACCGCATTCACGCGGATGCCCTTGTCGACGAGATTCGCCGCGAGCGATTTGGTGAAGGCGTGGATGCCGCCCTTGGTCATCGAGTAATCGAGCAGGTGCGGGTTGCCGAACAAACCGGTTTCCGAACCGGTGTTGATGATGCTGTCGCCTTCGTGCAGGTGCGGCAGCGCGGCTTTCGCCATGTGGAAATAGCCGTACAGGTTGGTGTGCAGCGTCTCGTCGAAATGTTCCTCGGAAATGTCTTCGAGTTTTTCGGCGTGGCTCTGGAACGCGGCGTTGTTGACCAGGATGGAGAGCTTGCCGAATTCGTCCAGCACCTGCGCCACCGCCGACTCGCAGAACGCCGGATCGGTGACGTCGCCCTTGATCAGCATGCAGCGGCGGCCTTCGTTCTCCACCGCGGCCCCGGTCTCCGCGGCATCCTTGTCGGAGCTGAGATACACGATCGCCACGTCCGCGCCTTCGCGTGCGAACAGCACCGCAACCGCGCGGCCGATGCCGGAATCGGCGCCGGTGATCAGCGCGGTCATGTCCTTCAGCTTTTCGCTGCCTTCGTAATCGGGCGCGAGATATTGCGGACGCGGCTCCAGTTCGTGCTCGAGACCGGGCTTCTGCTGATGCTGTTCCGGAAGCGGGTTGCGCGGATGCTTGCGCGGCCCGGCCTGCGCGGACTTGTGCGACTTGCCGGAACCCGCCACCTTGCGCGCGCTGCGCCGGCGATCGGCATGATCGGTTTCGGACTGGATCTTGCGCTGTCTGGCCAGCGTGGCCTTGGCGCCTTGCTTGCTCATGGTGTCATCCGTGCTTGCGAAACGTCCCGCAAGTCTCGGCCGCTCGCCGTCACGGCACCGTAGACAACCTGCGACATCAATGCCGCTGTTCGACCGCTTCCCTGGCCTGCTCCGGAGTCGCGCCGGCCTCCAGGTGCCGCTCGTACTCGTCGAGCATCTTGTTGATGTCGCCGGGCGTCTGCGCGGCCAGCTTGCGGTAATGCTCGCGCAGGCGCTCGAGCGTCTTGTCGTCGACGTCTTCGAGGTCGAGCATCAGGTTGTTGGCCATCCGCGTCGCGCGGATCAGCTCGTCCAGCTTGGCCTGCGCCGCGGCGCTGTCGCGGTTCTGGGTGTTCTGGATCAGGAACACCATCAGGAACGTGACGATGGTGGTGCCGGTGTTGATCACCAGTTGCCAGGTGTCGCTGAAGTGGAACAGCGGCCCGCTCGCACCCCAGCCCACCACGATCAGCACGGCAATCGCGAAGATGATGGGCGTGCCGGACGCGTGCGCCACCCACTGCGCGAAGCGCGAAAACGGAGAGGAATGCTTCATGGTCGAATGCTCGGGGCTGCGCATCTTCACTCCCGCTTGCAGACGGTGATGGTGCCGTTGGCTTCGAGGATCGCCTGCCCGATCTGCTCGGTCTTCATGCTGTGCTTGCGCAGCACGCCGTCGAAGGTGCCCGAGGGCACGTTGCACTTCTTCAGCACGTCATGGAACACCACGCCATCGCGCGCGACCAGCACCGGCTTGCCGTCGAGCAGGTGTTCCACCTTCTTGGAGCGGGCGGTCAGGAACGCGCTGATAAAGTCCAGCAGCAGCAGGACGCCGACGACCAGCAATCCCCCGAGCACCGATTTGTCGTTGCCCAGCAACGCGGTACGAACCGAGCTGCCCAGCACGATCACCACGATCAGGTCGAAGATGCTCAATTCGCCGACGGTGCGCTTGCCCGAGATCCGCAACAGGATCAGCAGCGCCACGTAGACGATGACGGCGCGGCATACGAGTTCCCATGCCGGCACGCCCAGGGTGAACATCTCATGCATGATGGCTCTCCTCCATGATCCCCGTCATCGCAAGTGCCTCTACCTGGCGCGGGAAATCAACGTCGCGAAGGCGATCCCTTGCGCGCGCCCGTGCGCTTGCCGCCGGTTCTCCTCGCGCCAACTTTCTCGGCGCCGCGTTTCACCATGGCGCCGCCGGCGCGCGCCCCGCTCGCGCGCTTGCGCGACGAGCCTGATTTCTTCGAGGCCGACTTGCGGCCGGATGAGGATTTGTGCGCGGCGGATTTGCTCGTGGAAGAAGACTTCCTGCCGGTGCGACTCTTGCTGCTGGCGCTGCTCTTGCGCCCGCTGCCCTTGCGCGCAGAAGACTTGCTCGCGTGCTTGCCGCCGGTTTTCTTCGCGCCCTTGCGCGCGGAGGACTTCTTCGCCGTGGATTTCTTTGCAGTGGTTTTTTTCGACGAAGATTTCTTCGCGCCGCCATGCTTGCGGCCGCTGCCGGATTTCCTGCCGCCGCCGTCCTGCTTGTTGACCGTGCGCCAGGCGCGCTCCTCGGCTTCATCCTTGGAGACGCCGCGCTCTTCGTAACCTTCCTCGATGTGCTCGGCCTTGCGTTTCTGCTTGCTCGTGTAACTGGATTTGTCTCCGCGTGGCATGACCTGTCCTCCTTGGCAGTGGAACGGAACGCGAAATCATCATTGTGTGCGTGCCGTTGATGGCACGTGACGAAATCGCGTGTTTTTCAGGGGTTGCCAAGGGCGGTGCGCAACGCGGTGCGCGCATCGTGTGCAACGCGCAGATCGGCGAACAGCCGCTTCCATTCGCCGAAGGTCGTGGCGAACACGCCCTGCTCCGGCAGCGGATGCGCCAGCCCGTAGCGGATCGGCACATCGGGTTTCCGCAGACGCAACGTGCCGAACAAGCGGTCGAACACGATCAGCACGCCGCCGTAATTGCAGTCGAGATATTCGGCGTTGCTGCCGTGGTGCACGCGGTGGTGCGCCGGCGTGTTGAAGATCCATTCCAGCGGGCCGAGCGTGCGGATCGCTTCGGTGTGCAGGAAGAACTGGTAGCGCAGGTTGAACGCCAGCAGCGCGATCACCATGCGCGGATCGAAGCCGAGCAACACCGGCGCGAGATAGAAAACCCAGTCCAGCGACAGCACGCCGGTCCAGCCCAGCCGCAAGGCCGACAGCAAGGTCATCTGGTCGGCCGAATGATGCACCGCGTGCGTGGCCCACATCCAGCGCACGCGGTGGCTGGCGCGATGCTGCCAGTAATACACGAACTCGACGAGGAAGAATCCCGCGATCCACGCGCGCACGTCGCTGAAGGGCAGATGCCAAGGCGCGAGCCGCGCTGCGCCGAGGAACACGCCGCTGAGCAGGACGCCGCCGAGCGCCGCCGCGATCACGCGAACGCCGGCGACGCGCAGCGACACCCACGCGCCGCGGCCGTCATAGCCGCGGCGCGAGGCGCTGCGCCAGAGCCACTCCAGCAACACGCAAGTGGCGACGATCAGCAGGAACCATGGCGAGCGCAGTGCCATTTTCTTCCGCCTCAGTGGCCGCAGGAAATCACGTTGCCTTGTGCGTCCGTGCAGGTGCCACTGTGGGTCCAGCCCTGGCCCTTGGTGTAGCTGCTCTGGCCGGTGTAGGTGTCGCCCGCAGCGTTGGTGGCGGTGGTGTCATGGCTGAAGGTGCCGTCCGAGGCATTGCTGCTGGCGGTGTAGGTGCCCTTGGCACCGCTCGCGCTGGTCTGCGAGCTGCCGCTGACCGATCCATCCGTGCCGCGCGACCCGTTGCCACTGTGGTCGTAGCTGCCGCCATTGGCATTCTTGCCCGAAGCGGTGTCGCTCCAGTTCGAGGATCCGTCCGGATTGCGCGTATAGCTGTTGCGCCCGGTGAAGCTGCCGCCGTTCGCGCCGGTGACGTTGGTGCCGCCGTTGTGGGTGATGCTTCCATCCGAACCGTACGTGGTCTTGCTGGCGTGGCCGGCGGTGCCCCTGGCATCGTGCACCCGCGTGCCGCGCACGTGGGTGACGCCGCCATTGCCGTCTCCATGGGTCGCGCCGACATGGCTACCGTGCGCACCGTGGAATCCATGCACGCGCGCCTGCGCCTGCAGGCTGAAACCGAACGTGGTTGCGCATGCCAGTGCGACTGCGACCGTACGCGGGAATTTGCTGTTCATGGCTCGACTCCTTGTGTGAGGGCAACCGCATGGATGCGGCGGGACACGACTGTCGCGTTCCCCGTGTCCCGAGGTGTGTCCGGCCAACGCGTGGATGTCAGGAGGTTTTGCCGGTCCGCACGCCGGAAACATCCGCTTACAAATGGCATGCCGGCCCGCTTGCCGGGCCGCATGGCGCCGCGCATAGTGCGCGCCCATGGAGTCACCCCACGTATTGATCGTCGACGACGACCTGCGCCTGCGCGACCTGCTGGAGCGCTACCTGGTGCAGCAGGGCTTCCGCGCGCACGGTGCCGCCCACGGCGCGGCGATGCGGCGCGAACTCAGCCAGCGGCACTTCGACCTGATCGTGCTGGACCTGATGCTGCCCGATGCGGATGGACTGGAGCTGTGCCGCAGCTTGCGCGCCGAGGGCGTGACCACGCCGGTGATCATGCTGACCGCGAAAGGCGACGAGGTGGACCGCATCGTCGGGCTCGAAATAGGCGCCGACGATTACCTGCCCAAGCCGTGCAATCCGCGCGAATTGGTGGCGCGCATCCGCGCAGTCTTGCGTCGCCAGCAGAAACCCACGATCGGCGCACCGCAACCCGAACAGGCGGTGGTGCGCTTCGGGCGGTTCGCATTCGATCCCGCCACGCGGCAATTGTTCGACAACAACACGCCCGTGAAGCTCACCAGCGGAGAATTCGCCGTGCTCGCCGCGCTGCTTGCGCATCCGTTCGAGACGCTCTCGCGCGAGCGCCTGATCGCGTTGGCGCGCGGCCGCGAACACGACGCCTTCGACCGCAGCATCGATGTGATGGTGTCGCGCCTGCGCCGCTGCGTCGAGGACGATGCGCGCCAGCCGCGCTGGCTGCAGACCGTATGGGGCAAGGGCTACGTGTTCGTGCCCGACGGCAGCGAAGCCGCATGAAGCGTGCGCCGAGAACCTTCACGCTGGTGCTGGCGCTGGTCGCGCTCGCGCTCGCACTGGCGCTCGGCGTGGTCGCCGTGCTGTCCGCGCACATGGGCCGGCGTGTGACTGGCGACATGTACGGCCACCTCGCCGCCTCCGCAGCGGTCGCCGTGGACGACGTGGCGTCGCGCGACGACGCACAATCGCAACGCACGCTCGCACAACTGGAAGCGCTGGGGGTCCGCATCGAGGCCGGCGCTCCGCCGCCGCCCCGCAGGCGCATCGCGCGGGCGGTGCGCGAAACCGGCGAGGTGGCCGGACGCCTGCTCGGCGATCCGGCGCGCGTGGTGGTGACACAAACGGACGATCCGCAAATCTGGGTGCGCAGCGCACATGATCCGCGTCGCTGGGTCGTGCTGCACGCGGTCAGCTATCGCCGCCAGGTGATCGACTCCAGCATCCTGCTCACCGCCTTCGCGGGCCTGATCGCGCTGATCTTCGCCGCGTGGGTCGCGCGCCTGCTGACGCGCCCGCTGGAACGACTTTCCTCGCACGCCGGCGAATTGCTGGCCGGCGATTCGGTGGACGCACACTTGCGCGGCGCGCCGCGCGAGGTGCAGAAGCTCGCGAATGCGATCGCCGGTGCGGGCGAAAGGTTGCGCGAAGCCTCGCGCGAACGCGAGCTGATGCTGGCCGGCATCTCGCACGACCTGCGCACGCCCCTTGCTCGCCTGCGCATCGCGCTGGAACTCGGGGACGCGGACGACCCACAGCGGCGCGAGGCGATGGTGTCGGACCTGCAGCAACTGGACGACGCACTGGAGCAGTGCCTCGCGTTCGTGCGCGATGGCCGCGACGAGGCGCTGCGCGAACTCGATCTCTCCACCCTGGTCGGACAGCTGCTGGCCTTGCGCGCGCAACCGGATCACTGGCATTTCGACGGCCCGACTTCATTGCACGCCAACGTGCGCCCCACCCTGCTGCGGCGGGCCATCGGCAACCTGCTCGACAACGCCGAGCGCTATGGCGCCGCGCCGTATCGCATCGCCTTGTCGCGGGACGCGCAAGCCATCCGTGTGGCCGTTGAAGATCGCGGCCCCGGCGTGCGCGAAGAACTGCTGTCGAAACTCGGCAAGCCATTCGTGCGCGGCGATGCCGCACGTGGGGGCGAGCGCGGCAACGGCCTGGGTTTGAGCATCGTGCAACGAGCGGCCGAACTGCACGGCGGCTCGCTGCACCTGCTCAATCGCGAGGGCGGCGGCTTCATCGCCGAACTGGATTTGCCTGCAGCTGCGACTTGAAATTTCCACATCGGAGAACCGCGTGAACCTCAACACCGTCGAGATCAAGGCATTCGTCCCTGCCCGCGACCTGGAGCTGTCGCTGGCGTTCTACAAGGCGATCGGCTTCGAGATTCCGTTCTCCGATGAAACGCTGGCTTACGTCCGCCACGGCGAAACCAGCTTCCTGCTGCAGAAGTTCTACGTGCCCGAGCACGCCAGCAACTTCATGATGCACATGCTGGTGGAGAACGTGGACGACTGGCATGCGAACGTGCTGGAGTCAAACGTGGTGCAGAAGTTCGGCGTGCGCCTGGGCAAGCCGGAGGATCGCCCGTGGCGCATCCGCGATTTCGTGCTGACCGATCCGACCGGCGTGATGTGGAGGATCGGGACGAACATCTGAGCAGAAGCATTACAATGCGCGAGCTGGCCCCGTAGCTCAGTTGGATAGAGCGTCCCCCTCCTAAGGGGAAGGTCGCACGTTCGAATCGTGTCGGGGCCGCTCCTCTTGCCCTGGATCGAAGCCTTAGTCTGAGGTTCTGCGGATTTCGCAAGCTCCGCGCCAACCTGCAAACCCGCGAACCGCCTCAGCCACGCTCGCCGAGGCCGCATCGAGGCGCCTGCTACAATGCGCGGCTATCTCGCGCGGTTCCGTGCGCACGCAAGCCCAGGAGACCCCATGTCCCACGCCATCCTGCAAGCCCTGAACCTGGGCGACAGCCATTCCGGCACGTATCTCGGCCAAGGCGAATGGTCGAAGACCGCCGACGCCGGCACGATCGAATCGCTGAATCCCGCGACCAATGAAGTGCTCGCGAAAGTGCATGCGTCGAGCGCGCAGGACTACGAAACCATCGTCAAGCGTGCGCAGGTCGCGTTCGAAAGCTGGCGCAACACGCCGGCGCCGCGCCGCGGCGAAGCGGTGCGCCTGTGCGCCGAAGCGCTGCGCGCGCACAAGGATGCGCTGGGCTCGCTGGTCGCGTTGGAGATGGGCAAGATCAAGCCCGAGGGCGATGGCGAAGTGCAGGAGATGATCGACATCGCCGATTTCGCGGTCGGCCTGTCGCGCCAGTTGTACGGCCTGTCCATGCACTCGGAGCGCCCGGGCCACCGCATGTACGAGCAATGGCACCCGCTCGGCCTCGTCGGCATCATCAGCGCGTTCAACTTCCCGGTCGCGGTGTGGAGCTGGAACGCGTTCATCGCCGCGGTGTGCGGCAACATCTCGATCTGGAAACCCTCGCCGAAGACGCCGCTGTCGGCGATCGCTTCCATGCAGGTCTGCAATGACGCGCTGAAGCGCGGCGGCTTCCCCGACATCTTCTTCCTGTTCAACGACGCGGGCACGGACCTCTCGAAGAAATTCGTGGACGACCACCGCATCGCCCTGATCAGCTTCACCGGTTCCACCGCGGTCGGCCGCGAAGTCGGCGCGCGCGTGGCGCAGCGCATGGCGCGTCCGCTGCTTGAGCTGGGCGGCAACAACGCCATCATCCTGGACGAGAGCGCCGACCTGAAGCTGGCGATTCCTGCCATCGTGTTCGGCGCGGTCGGCACCGCCGGCCAGCGCTGCACCACCACGCGGCGGCTGTTCGTGCACCAGGGCATCTACGACGACGTGCTGTCGAAACTGCGCAACGCGTATGCGCAGGTCGCGAAGAAGATCGGAGATCCGACCAAACCTGAAACGCTGATGGGTCCGCTGATCGACGCGTCCGCCGTGAAGCGCTTCAGCGACGCGGTCGAGAGAGCGAAAGCCTCCGGCGGCAAGGTCGAGGCCGGCGGTGCGACGATCGAGGGCAAGGGCAACTTCGTGCAGCCGACCATCATCAGCGGCGTGCGCAACGACGCGGAAGTGGTGCAGACCGAAACCTTCGCGCCGATCCTGTACGTAATGCCGTTCGGTTCGCTGGACGAGGCGATCGCGATGCAGAACGCGGTGCCGCAGGGTCTGTCGTCGGCGATCTTCACCAACAACGTGAAGTCGTCCGAGCGCTTCCT
>DASSEW010000003.1:0-75032 GCA_035695065.1 Rhodanobacteraceae bacterium
CATGGTTCTGCTCCACGAAGCCGATGGTGCGCCTGGAGGCCTGCTGCGCGCCGGCGTTGGTGGTCATCACGAGGATTGCATTCTTGAAGTTCGCCTCGCGGCCATTGGTATCGGTCAGCGCGCCGTGGTCCATCACCTGCAGCAGCACGTTGAACACGTCCGGGTGCGCCTTCTCGATCTCGTCCAGAAGCAACACGCAGTGCGGATGCTTGACGACGGCGTCGGTCAGCAGGCCACCCTGGTCGAACCCGACATAACCCGGGGGCGCGCCGATCAGGCGCGACACCGAATGCGCTTCCATGTACTCGGACATGTCGAAGCGGATCAGCTCGATGCCGAGCTGCAGCGCGAGCTGCCGGGTGACTTCGGTCTTGCCCACGCCGGTGGGACCGGCGAACAGGAAGCAGCCGATGGGCTTGGCCGGATCGCCCAGGCCCGAGCGCGCCATCTTGATCGCGCTGGACAGCGTATCGATCGCTTTGTCCTGCCCGAAGATCACCATCTTCAGGTTGCGGTCGATGTTGCGCAGCACGTCGCGGTCGGACGCCGAGACCTGCTTCTGCGGGATGCGTGCCATCCGCGCGACGATGAATTCGATTTCGTTGACGTCCACCTTGCCGGTGCGTTCGTCCTCGGGCAGCAGGCGCTGGCGTGCACCGGCCTCGTCGATCACGTCGATCGCCTTGTCCGGCAGCAGCCGGTCCGGGATGTGTTTCACCGACAGGTCCACGGCAGCCTTGAGCGCGGCGCCGGTGTAGCTGACGTGGTGGTGTTCCTCGAAGCGCGACTTCAGGCCTTCCAGGATCGCCACGCTGTCGGCCACGGAAGGCTCGACCACGTCGATCTTCTGGAAGCGCCGAGCGAGCGCGCGGTCCTTCTCGAACACGCCGCGGAATTCCTGGAAGGTGGTGGAGCCGATGCAACGCAGCTCGCCCGAAGCCAGCATCGGCTTGATCAGGTTGCTCGCATCCATGGTTCCGCCGGAAGCGGAGCCCGCGCCGATGATGGTGTGGATCTCGTCAATGAAAAGGATCGCGTGCGGATCCTTCTTGAGTTGCGCGATCACCGCCTTCAGGCGCTTCTCGAAATCGCCGCGGTACTTGGTGCCGGCGACCAGCGCGCCGAGGTCGAGCGCCCATACGGTGCATTCCTCCAGCACCTCGGGCACCTGGCCTTCGACGATGCGCTTGGCCAGGCCTTCCGCGAGCGCGGTCTTGCCCACGCCGGCTTCGCCGACGTAGAGCGGGTTGTTCTTGCGGCGGCGGCACAGCACCTGGATCGTGCGCTCGATTTCCTCGGAACGCCCGATCAGCGGATCGATCTTGCCCTGCCGCGCGAGCTCGTTGAGATTGTTGGCGTACTCGGTGAGCGGGTTGGCCTTGGAATCGGCGCCCTCCTCGCCCTCGCGTTCGGTCGCGGCGGGTTCGGCCGAATCGTGGCCGATCTTCGCGATGCCGTGCGACACATAGTTGACGACGTCCAGCCGCGTCACTTCCTGCTGGTGCAGGAAGAACACCGCATGGGAATCTTTTTCACCGAAGATCGCAACCAGCACGTTGGCGCCGGTAACTTCCTTCCGCCCGGACGATTGCACGTGGTAGACCGCGCGCTGCAGGACGCGCTGGAAGCCCAGCGTCGGCTGGGTATCGCGCTCGTCGCCGGTCGGCAGCACCGGCACGGTCTCGGCGATGATCGAGCGCAGATCCTTGCCCAGCTTGTCCACGTCGGCACCACAGCCGCGCAGCACCGCCGCGGCGGTCGGATTTTCCAGCAATGCCAGCAGCAGGTGTTCCACCGTCATGAACTCATGACGCTGCTCGCGCGCTTCCTTGTAGCACTGGCCGATGGTGAATTCGAGATCTTTGCTGAACATCGTTGTCTCACTTCAAAGCGTTTTCGGGAAAGTCCCGCTGGCTTCGATATGGGGCCGGCTACAGTTTTTCCATAGTGCACAGCAAGGGATGTTGATGGCTGCGTGAGAATTCGTTCACCTGCGTCACCTTGCTTTCGGCGACCTCGCGCGTGAATACGCCACACACGCCTTTCCCGCGCGTGTGCACGTGCAACATGATCTGGGTGGCTTTCTCGCGATTCATGTTGAAGAAGGTTTCAAGCACCGCCACCACGAATTCCATCGGCGTGTAGTCGTCGTTGAGCAACACCACCTGGTAGAGCGGCGGCCGTGCGGTTTCCGGCTTCGCCGTCTCCACGACGAGGCCATGTTCTTGATCGGTTTCCGGATCGTGTCTGTGCGTGGGTGCCATTGCTCGATGATTGACTGCCTTGGGCCGAGTATACGCCGCGTGTTGCGACGGGAAGCGTGATCCGCAGCCGGGTGGGTGATGGCACAATTAGGCGGTTCTTTCCGTCCCTGGCACTGGGTCCAGGCCAATTCTTGGCCGGGATGACGTTGGGATTTTCGCTCCATTTGCAAGCAGCCTTTCGATGACTCCACTTGATTCGACCAGAGAAGAGGTCTGGTGCCCGCACGTGACCGTCGCCTGCGTGGTGCACGATCGCGACCGTTTCCTGATCGTGGAAGAGGATGTGCGCGGCGAGGTGCGGTTCAACCAGCCGGCCGGTCATCTCGAGCCCGGCGAAAGCCTCCTCGAGGCCGCGCGCCGCGAAGCACTGGAGGAAACCGGATGGGAGATCGAACTGGAATCCTTCATCGGCGTGCGCCAGTACGAGAGCCCCGAGCACGCCGCCCATATCGTTCGCTTCGCCTTCGCCGCGCGACCACTGCGTCATCACCCACAGCGCGTGCTGGACGAAGGCATCCTGCGCACGCACTGGCTCGACTATCCTGAAATCGCGGCGCTGGGCGAACGCCTGCGCAGCCCGCTGGTATTGCGCACGCTGCAGGATTGGCTGGCCGGAAGTCGTCTTCCCTTGTCCGCCGCGGGTGACGTGGCGTGCGTGTGATGGTCGGCATGTCCGGCGGCGTTGACTCCTCGGTGACTGCACTTCTGTTGCAACGCGAGGGCCACGACCTCGCCGGCATGTTCATGCAGAACTGGGAGGACGACGAGCCCGACTCGGCGTGCCGCGCCGACGAGGACCGCAAGGACGCGCTGGCCGTGTGCGCGAAACTCGGCATCCCGTTCCATCCGCGCAACTTCGCGGGCGAATACCGCGAGCGCGTGTTCGCGCATTTCCTTTCCGAATACCGTTCCGGCCGCACGCCCAACCCGGACGTGCTGTGCAACCGCGAGATCAAGTTCCGCACCTTTCTCGACGCCGCGCGCGAACTCGGAGCCGAGAAGATCGCCACCGGCCACTACGCACGGGTGGCGCACGAAGACGGCCGCTGGAAATTGCTGCGCGCGGCCGACGGCAACAAGGATCAGACCTACTTCCTGCATGCGCTGGACCAGGAGCAACTTGGCGCGGCGCTGTTCCCGCTCGGCGACCTGCGCAAGGAGCAAGTGCGGGCGCTGGCACACGAGGCCGGCTTCGCGGTGCATGCGAAAAAGGACTCCACCGGGATCTGTTTCATAGGTGAGCGGGATTTCCGGGAATTCCTCTCGAAATACCTGCCGGCGCAACCGGGCGAGCTGCGCACGCCGGAAGGCGAAATCCTCGGCGAGCACCACGGCGCCATGTTCTACACGCCAGGCCAGCGCACCGGGCTGCGCATCGGCGGTCGTGCCGGCGCCGGCCCCGATCCGTGGTACGTGGTCGGCAAGGACGTAGCGAAGAACATCGTGTTCGTGGCGCAAGGTGCGCAAAGCCGCTGGCTGATGTCGCGGCGCCTGCGCGCCGAACAGGTCCATTGGATCTCCGGCGAGGACCCTGCGCTGCCGCTGACCTGCGCCGCGATGACGCGCCATCGTCAGCCGGCCCAGCCGTGCACGATCAACAAGATGGATGGGCAAATCGAAGTTCGTTTCGAGCAGCCGCAACGCGCGGTGGCGCCTGGCCAATCGGTGGTGTTCTATGCCGGCGACGAGTGCCTGGGCGGCGGCGTGATCGCATCCACGGATGCGCCCAGGGCGGCGGCATGAACGAGGCTCGCGTCATCGCGCTTGCCGGGCTGTTCCAGGCTCTGAACCTGGTCCGTTCGCTCGCCACCGAAGGCGACTGCGATCCCGGCGAACTCGAAACCTGCATGGCTTCGATCTTCAAGCTCGAGAGCGAGAGTGCCGCCGACATCTACGGCGGCATCGGCAACGTTCGCGAGGGCCTGCGCGCGCTGATTGCGCAGATCGACGGCGAGCGACGCGATCCGGTGCTGCTGCGGATCGTGTTCGCGATCCTGCGGTTGGAGCGATCGCTGCACAGGCATCCGGCGGCGATTACATCCCTGCAGGAAGGCCTGCAAGGCATGCAGCGGCAGCTCGTGCATTTCGGCCCGACCCATCCGACCGTGCTGGCGCGCGCCGCGGACCTGTATGCGGAAAATCTTTCCGGCCTGCGACCGCGGGTGATGGTGATCGGCAACCCTCTTTACCTGCACCAGCCCGCACAGGTGCAGCGCATCCGCGCGCTGCTGCTGGCCGGTGTACGCGCGGCGGTGCTGTGGCGCCAGCTCGGCGGCCGGCGCTGGCACCTGCTGCTGCGCCCGCGCCGCGAAGCCATGCTCGCCCGCGGGATGCTCACGCGCACGATGCTGGACGGGCGCTGATCAATTCCCTCCGCGGAACACCCGCTCGCGGACCCTCTCTTCGTCGTGATAGTGCGTGTACGGCTTCAGCAAGTCATAGCGGCTGACGATGCCGAGCAAGGTGCGTTTGTCGGCATCCACCACCGGGATGCGTTCGAGCTTCTCCACCGCCGCGCGGATCGCCACGCTCTGGCAACTCTCGTTCGGAAATGCCACCACCGGTTCCTTGTGCATCGCTTCGGCGAGCGTCTTTGCGCCCGAAGGATCTTCCTCGCGCAACCGTTGAAGGTCCTGGCGGGTGATCACGTTGACCAATGCGCCGTGCTCGTCCACCACCGGATATGCGCGGTATTTCTGGTCCGGCCCGAAATAGCGTTCGGCGGTTTCGCTCACGGTGACATCCCCGCCGATGGTGACGAGCTGCGTGCTCATGACGTCCCGCACCGGCGTCAGCTCCAGCCGGTTGACCGAGTATTCGCGGAAGATCTGGAAGCCACGCCGCGCGATCTTCTCGGTGAGGATCGAGCGTTTCATCAGGAACACGCTGACGCAATAGGCCGCGGTGCAGGCGATCAGCAGCGCCGGCAGCGCGCTGGCATTGCGGGTGAGTTCAAGCGCGAACAGGATCGCGGTGAACGGCATCCGCATCATGCCGGCGAGGATCGCGCACATGCCCAGCAGCGGCCACAGCAGCGGGTCGTTGCCGGGAAAGAACATCGATTCCAGTCCGCCGAGTCCCGCGCCCAACGCCAGCAGCGGCGCCAGCACGCCGCCCGACGTGCCGGAGCCGAGATAGATGATCCACATCAGCGACTTCGCGACCATGAACACCAGGATCGCGATGCCGACCAGTTGCCCGGTCAGCAGCTTGTCGATGATGTCGTAGCCGACGCCCAACGCCTGCGGTTCGAACGCGCCGCCGATGCCGACCACCAGCGCTCCGATCGCCGGCCACCACATCCAGTGCACCGGCAATTTGTGGAAGCTGTCCTCGACGAAATACACCGCCGAGGTGATCACGGTCGCGAACACGCCGGCGAAGATGCCGCACACCGCGGCCAGTCCCAGCACTACCGGATGGATGTGGAACTGCACGTCCAGCGGGAACAGCGGGCCCGGGCCGATCAGGTAGGGCCGCAGCGCGTCAGCGACGAAGCACGCGACCGCCACCGGAATCGTGCTGCGCGGACGCAGCTCGAACAGCAGCAATTCCACCGCGACCAGCGTGGCCGCAATCGGCGTCGCGAAGGTCGCGGCCATGCCGGCGCAGGCGCCCGCCACCAGCAGCACGCGCCGTTCCATCGAGGTCAGGTAGAACGCTTGCCCAATCAACGAGCCGACCGCGCCGCCGGTCATGATGATCGGGCCTTCCGCACCGAACGGCCCGCCGGTGCCGATTGCGATCGCCGCCGAGATCGGCTTCAGGATCGCCACCTTGAACATCATCTTGCTCTGCCGGAACAGGATCGCTTCCAGCGCTTCGGGAATCCCGTGGCCACGGATGCGCTCGGTGCCAAAGCGCGCCATCAATCCGATGATCAGGCCGCCGACAATGGGCGCCAGCACGATCGCCCAGGTCGGCGGATGCAGCAATGCCGGCTGGATGAAATCGAAGGCCCAGCGGCCGGCGAAGGCGATGTTGGTGACCAGCCCGATCGCGCGGTACAGCAGCCAGGCGATCACCGCCGCCGCCGCGCCGATGAAGATCGCGACGAAGGACAGCTTGAGGATGCTGAGGCTGGGGCGAAAATCGCTCTCGGTCAGCGACTCCATCTTCCACTGCTCGTAGCGGCGCCGGAAGAAAGGGGCAAGGGCTGACATGTGCCCCAATGTAGCGAGGCACCGGCCCGAACGCCATCCCGCAGCTTTGAACGGGATTGCACGCTGCCTGCAACGACTTCCAATTCGCGGAACCGTGCTGTTTGCGCGATAATTGCGGGCTGACTCGCCGCGCCTCCCGCCTCGCACGGCGCGCGTCCACAAGGAGAACCTGCGTGAAAGACACATTCGGCGTCCGTGACACCCTCAGCGTTGGCGGCAAGGACTACCAGATCGCCAGCATGGCCAGGCTCGGCGAGCGCTTCGACATCGCCCGCCTGCCCTACTCGATCAAGGTGCTGCTGGAAAACCTGCTGCGCAACGAGGACGGCTCGGAAGTGACTGCCGCGCAGATCGAGGCACTGGCGAAGTGGGATCCCAAGGCCGAATCGGATACCGAGATCTCCTTCCTGCCCGCGCGCGTGGTGCTGCAGGATTTCACTGGCGTGCCGTGCGTGGTGGACCTTGCCGCGATGCGCGATGCGATGGTCGCGTTGGGCGGCGACCCGAAGAAGATCAACCCGCTTTCGCCGGCCGAACTGGTCATCGACCACTCGGTGCAGGTGGACGTGTACGGCGAGGCCGATGCGCTGGAAGCGAACGCGCGCATCGAATTCGAACGCAACCGCGAGCGCTACGCCTTCCTGCGCTGGGGTCAGAAGGCGTTCGACGATTTCCGCGTGGTGCCGCCTTCCACCGGCATCGTGCACCAGGTGAACCTTGAATACCTCTCGCGCGTGGTGATGACGCGCGAAGTCGACGGCAAGGCCTGGGCGTTCCCTGACACGCTCTTCGGCACCGACTCGCACACCACCATGGTCAACGGCCTGGGCGTGCTGGGCTGGGGCGTGGGCGGCATCGAGGCGGAAGCGGCGATGCTCGGCCAGCCTTCGTCGATGCTGATCCCGCAGGTGGTCGGCTTCAAGCTCAACGGCAGGCTGCCGGAAGGCGCGACCGCGACGGACCTGGTGCTCACCGTTACCCAGATGCTGCGCAAGCTCGGCGTGGTGGGCAAGTTCGTCGAGTTCTTCGGCCCCGGCCTGCAACACCTGCCGGTGGCCGATCGCGCCACGCTCGGCAACATGTCGCCCGAATACGGCTCGACCTGCGCGATCTGCCCGATCGACCGCGAGTCCATCCATTACCTGCGCCTGTCCGGGCGCAATGCGCACAACATCGAACTGATCGAGGCCTACGCCAAGGCGCAGGGCCTGTGGCACGACGAGAATTCGTCGCACCCGGAATACAGCGCGGTGCTGGAACTGGATCTCGCCAGCGTGCAGCCTTCGCTCGCAGGTCCCAAGCGGCCGCAGGATCGCGTGCTGCTGGCCGACATGCGCGCGAGCTACCGCAACGCCATGCAGGTGCTCGGCGGCGGCAATGGGCAGTTCGACAAGACCAGGGAGCGCTTCCTCAACGAAGGCGGCAGCACTGCGGTCGGTCGCGACGCCAGCGAGAGCGAACCAGCACCTGACGTCTGCGCCGGCGACGAGCATTGCGTGCTCGAGAACGGCTCGGTGGTGATCGCGGCGATCACCTCCTGCACCAACACCTCCAATCCAGCGGTGATGATCGGCGCCGGCCTGCTGGCGCGCAACGCCGCCAAACGCGGCCTGAAGTCCAAGCCGTGGGTGAAGACCTCGCTCGCGCCCGGATCGAAAGTCGTCACCGAATACCTCGAGAAAGCCGGCCTGCTTGGTGACCTGGAGAAACTGGGCTTCTACCTGGTCGGCTACGGCTGCACCACCTGCATCGGCAATTCCGGCCCGCTGCCGGAAGACGTCAGCCGCAAGATCACCGGGAACGATCTCGCGGTCGCGGCGGTGCTGTCGGGCAACCGCAACTTCGAAGGCCGCATCCATTCCGAAGTGAAGATGAACTACCTCGCTTCGCCGCCGCTGGTGGTGGCGTTCGCGATCGCCGGGACGATCGACATCGATCTTTCGCGCCAGCCGCTCGGGAAGGGCAGCGACGGCAAGGATGTCTACCTGAAGGACATCTGGCCCAGCAACAAGGACATCGCCGACCTCGTCGCCAGCTCGGTGACCGCCGAAATGTTCGACAACACCTATGCCGACGTGTTCAAGGGCAGCGATGCCTGGAATGCGGTGGCTGCGCCAGAAGGCGACCAGTATTCGTGGGATGAGTCGTCCACCTACATCAAGAACCCGCCCTACTTCGACGGCATGCCGCGCGAGCCGCAGCCGATGTCCGACATCGCCGGCGCGCGCTGCCTCGGCCTGTTCGGCGACTCAATCACCACCGACCACATCTCGCCGGCCGGCTCGATCAAGAAGGATTCGCCCGCCGGGAAATACCTGATCGCGCGCGGCGTGCAGCCCAAGGATTTCAACTCCTACGGTTCGCGCCGCGGCAACGACGACGTGATGGTGCGCGGCACCTTCGCCAACATCCGCATCAAGAACCGCATGCTGGACGGCGTGGAAGGCGGCTACACGCTGCACGTTCCGAGCGGCGAGCAGCTGGCGATCTACGATGCGGCGATGAAGTACAAGGCCGAAGGCACGCCGCTGGTGGTCGTCGCCGGCAAGGAATACGGCACCGGCTCATCGCGCGACTGGGCAGCGAAAGGCACGCTGCTGCTGGGCGTCACGGCAGTGATCGCCGAGAGCTTCGAGCGCATCCATCGCTCCAACCTGGTCGGCATGGGCGTGCTGCCGCTGCAGTTCATGAATGGCGAAACCGCGCAGTCACTGGGCCTCACCGGCAAGGAAACCTTCTTGATCTCGGGGCTGGACGGCGGCAACGCGCGCAACGCGCAGGTCACCGCGCGTGACGTGAACGGCGGCGAGAAGACCTTCAATGTGCACGTGATGCTGCTGACGCCGAAGGAACGCGAGTTCTACCGGCATGGCGGGATCCTTCAATACGTGTTGCGCGATCTGGCGCGAAGGGCGGCTTGATAGCCGATTGATCCGGTCTTGTATTTGCTCCCTTCTCCCGCTTGCGGGAGAAGGTGCCCGAAGGGCGGATGAGGGTAGCGCGCACGAAGTGCGCCGCTTTGCATTTGTCAGATCGACGTCCATGTCTGTTTCCGCGCCGTCCCACGGCGCGGGTTACTTTCCTTTCGGGGAAAGTAACCAAAGCCATTGGCGCCGGCATGACGGTCTCGCCAACGTCCGGTTGGCTCGGCTCCCCTGCGCTTCTCGCCGGACGCGCGCCGGCGCGAACTCGCACCTCCATGTGCTCAAACAGTCGCGCCTTTCCCGCGCGCCCGGCTGCGATGCTCGGCGTCACGCGACGGCGCTTAAGCTCACTTCGACACGGCCATCCATGGCCTGCATTCGCGGAGTTTGAAGTAAGCGGCCATCCCTGGCCTTCCGATGATCGGTGCAGGCCAGTTCAATTCGCCGCAGCGGCGGCAGCCTTCGCGGACGCGCCAACCGACAGGGTATTGTCGTAGAACTTGTCCAGGGCCTGCTTCAGCGAATCCAGCGCGGCCGGGTGCAGGTAGATCATGTGGCCGGACGGGAAGTATCCGAAGCTGACGTGGCTGCGCAGCGTGGGATCGAGCTGCATGTGGTCGATGTCGAACTCGGTCACGTGGAACGGCGTGGCCAGATCGAACCAGCCGTTGGCCGAGAAAACGCGCAGGCTCGGGTTCTCGCGCATTGCGCGGGCGAGGTCGCCGGCGACGTACGGCATCGGCAGCTTGCGGCGGCTGCCGCGGGTCGCGTGCTTCCAGTCCCATTCCTGGATGGCGCTGGCCATCACGTTGTATGGCCTGTCGTGCTTGTACTTCAGCGTGCCATCGAGGTACGCATTGAATGCAGCCGTATAGGCGGCTGAAACCGCGGTATCGGAGGGATCGTAATCGGGCGTGTCGCCGACCGAATCCTCGTCGATGCCTTCGAAGCGTCCGTCGTAGCGGCCAACCGTACGTCCCTCGTCGCGCAGCAGTTCCTTGCGGAAGCGGCTGGCATCAACGCGCAGGTTGGCGCGCTTGATGTAGTCGACGCTGAGTCCGGTGTACTGGTGCAGCTTCTGCGCGACCGCGTCGGCTTCCGCGGCGGGGAGCGTGTCGCCCTGCGCCAGGGCTTTCGCGTAATCGGTGTCCGCGAAGTGGCGCACTTCATCGAGGAACGGCTCGATCTGCGCCGGCTGCTGCGGCAGCTTGTGGTGGTACCAGGCGATCGCGGCATAGGTCGGCAGGTACAACTCGTAACGCATGTCCGAGCCCGGCATCAGCACGCCGTAGTTGAGGATCGAGGACATCAGCGTCACGCCGTTGAGCGCGATGCCCATGTCCTGCAGGTGCGCGGCGAGCGCGGCCGAACGCGTGGTGCCATACGACTCGCCGTACAGGAACTTCGGCGAATCCCAGCGATGATTGACGGTGATGTAGCGCTGGACGAAACGCCCGAACGCATCCACGTCCTGGTCGGTGCCCCAGAAATCCTTGTTCTGCGCCTTGCCGACCGCTTCGCTGAAACCGGTGCCGATCGCATCCACGAACACCAGATCGGTCCTGTCGAGCATGCTGTCGTGGTTCGGCACCACGTGATACGGAGCGGGTGGCGTCGCATCCGCGTCGGTGGTCGCCACTCGCACCGGACCGAAGCTGCCCATATGCAGCCAGATGCTCGACGAACCCGGCCCGCCGTTGTAGAGGAAGGTCACCGGCCGCTTGTGCGCATCGTTGTTGTCGGCGGTGTAGGCGACATAGAAGAAGCTGGCGTCCGGCTCACCCTTGTCGTTGTGGATGACGAGGTTGCCCGCCGTGGCGGTGTAATGCACGGTGCGCCCGCCGATCTCCACGCTGCCGTGCGTGACGGAGGCGTTCTCCTTCGGTACCGGCGTGGTGTCCTTCTGCCCGGCCTTCGCGTGATCCGCGTTGTCGCCGTCCGCGGCATACGCCGAATACGGATGCGCAGCCACCAATGCGCCAGCCAGGGCCAGCGTCCAGAAAATTCGTTTCACGTGATCTCCCGCGTCAGCGATTCGACCGGCCCCTCGCCGGAATGCACATGACGCCGCAATCGCGCGGCGCGTGCATGTGCCGAAGGTCGGGCCTATTCCGCGAGCATCCATCCATGGAGCCTGGATCCGCTCGGCATCCATGCCTCACCCTCACAACGCACACGCGATGCGATTACTCACGCCATCCATGGCGTTCGCCCTTCGGGCCAGCTTCGCTGTTCGCCGCGCGTTCCAGACGCGCGGCGTCAACGCATCGCGTCAACGCGCGTTGTTCGACCAGTCCGCCGAATAGCAGCGCCAGTGCGAGCCCTCGCGCCGCCACGCGGTGGTCATCGCGTATACGGCTGCATGATCCGGCAACAGGCTGTCTGATGGTCCGCCGGTGAGCGTCAGGGTGAAGGTCGCGACCAGCCGCTCGCCTTGCCACTTCACGGAAACGGGGCCGACCAGCACGCCGGTGCTGTCGTGCCGGAACGCGCGCAAGGCCAGCAACCGCTGCAGATCGTGATGGTCGAAGTCGCCTTCGTTGCCGATGAAATCCTTGCTGACCTGGTCCAGCACGCCATCGGCATCGTTGTTGCGCGCCGCATCCGCTGCGGCGGAGATCGCCTGCCGGACCTGATCCTCATCCGGCGTGCGATGGCAGCCGGCAAGCATCGGCAGGCACAGCAACATGCAGGCGAGCGCGATGAATCCGCGGCCCGCGCGCGCACCTTCGAATCGCCGCATCCGACTGCCCTCCCTCGCTCGCTGCATTGCAGCTTGCCATTTTTCCCGTGCGTGCTCCAATCGCGCGATGATTGTGACCGCGCCAGACACATCGGGAGAAGCAATGAGCGCCAGCAGCGAACGTCCGTGGCTCGCCAGTTATCCCTCCGGCGTGCCTGCGGAGATCGACACGCAAGCCTATCCATCGCTGGTGGCGATGTTCGAGGAGACCTGCGCGCGCTTCCCGCAGCGCCCGGCGTATTCGAGCTTCGGCAAGAGCATGAGCTACGCCGAATTGGACAAGCTCAGTGCGCGCTTCGCCGCATGGCTTTCCGGCGAGCTGAAACTCGGCAAGGGCGATCGCGTCGCGATCATGATGCCGAATCTCCTGCAGTATCCGGTCGCGCTGTTCGGCACGTTGCGCGCGGGCTGCACGGTCGTCAACGTCAATCCGCTCTACACCGCGCGTGAACTCGAACACCAGTTGCGTGACTCCGGCGCGAAGGTGATCGTCGTGCTGGAGAACTTCGCCGCCACGCTCGCCAGCGTGCGCAACCAGACGCCCATCGAGACCGTGGTCGTGACCTCGATCGGCGACCTGCTCGGTTTCCCGCAAGGCGCGCTGATGAGCCTTGCGGTGAAGTACGTCAAGAAGATGGTGCCGCGCTGGGATATCCCGGACCACGTGTGCTTCGGCGACCTGCTGAAACGCGGCGCCGCGCTGCCGGTGCCGGAAGTCGAGATCGGCCACGACGACCTCGCCTTCCTTCAATACACGGGCGGCACCACCGGCGTGGCCAAGGGCGCGATGCTCAGCCACGGCAACATGGTGGCGAACACGATGCAGCTCGCGTCATGGGTGGGCGACCTGTTCACCCACGGCGAAGAGAAGATCGTCACCGCGCTGCCGCTCTACCACATTTTTTCGCTGACGGTGAACGCTCTTTTCATGATGCACTTCGGCGGCGAGAACATCCTGATCGTCAACCCGCGCGACATCCCCGCTTTCGTCAAGGTGTTGAAGAAGAACCGCTGGAGCGCGATCACCGGCGTCAACACCTTGTTCAACGCACTGGCGCACTGCCCGGACCTGACGCACGACGACTTCGCCAACGTGAAGTTCGCGCTGGCCGGCGGCATGGCCGTGCAGCGCGCGGTGGCCGAACGCTGGAAGGCGCTGGCCGGGGTCCCGCTGATCGAGGGCTACGGTTTGACCGAAACCTCGCCGGTGGCGACGGCGAATCCGCTGGATCTCAAGGAGTACAGCGGCTCGATCGGCATGCCGCTGCCTTCGACGGATCTGAAGTTGATCGATGATGGCGGCAACGAAGTCGCGCGCGGCGAATCGGGCGAGCTGTGCGTGCGCGGCCCCCAGGTGATGAAGGGCTACTGGAACCGGCCCGACGAAACCGCGAAGGTGCTGGGCAGCGACGGCTGGTTGCGCACCGGCGACATCGCGCGGATGGACGAGCGCGGCTTCTTCTACATCGTCGATCGCAAGAAGGACATGATCCTGGTGTCCGGCTTCAACGTGTACCCCAACGAGATCGAGGACGTGGTCGCGCGCCATCCGGGCGTGCTGGAAGTCGCCGCGATCGGCGTGCCGGACGAACACTCCGGCGAAGTCGTGAAGCTGTTCGTGGTGAAGAAGGATCCCGCGCTCACCGAAGCCGCGTTGAAGCAGTACTGCCACGACGAACTGACCGGCTACAAACGTCCGAAGTACGTCGAGTTCCGCGATTCGCTGCCCAAGAGCAACGTCGGCAAGATCCTGCGCCGCGAATTGCGCGACGAGGAGAAGAAGCGTGCCCAAGCTTGACCTGGAATCCATCCGCCGCCGCACCGGCACGTCGTATCCGGCGCCGTTCGACCAGCCCTGCCTGGCGCGCTCACGGCGTGCGCTCGGCGATGCCGGTGGTCTCAACCATTTCGGGGTGAACCTGCTGGAGCTAGCCCCCGGTACGTGGTCCAGCCAGCGGCACTGGCACTCGGGCCACGACGAATTCGTGTGGGTGGTTTCAGGCGAAGTGGTGCTGGTGGAAGACGGCGGCGAGACGATCCTGCGCGCCGGCGATTGCGCGGCCTTCGCGAAGAACAGCGGCAACGGACATCACCTGATCAATCGTTCGAATGCGACCGCGACCGTTCTCGAAGTCGGAACGCGCAGCGACGACGACGTGTGCACCTACTCCGACATCGACATGCAGATCGACAGCAAGGTCGGCTCCTACGCGCGCAAGGACGGAACGCCCTATTGATTCGATGGCCAACTTCTCGGGTGTTTTGCCCCGAGCCACACCAGCATGACCCACATTGCGAACGCCCAAACTAAAGAATTGGCCAAGAGGGAGACCACGGCCCATTGGAGCAGATGGCCATAAGGATGATGGTTTTCTCGATATAACCGCACCAAATCGGAAACCGGGAACGTCAGCACGTGGCCAGTTGCTTTCAGAGCGGTTGCGCAATGCTCCTTGCAGCCCAGCTCCGTCAAGGTGATGCGGACAACGCATGCGAGATGCAGAACCCCGAATATCAAGGAAAGCACGGCCGCCCTGATCTTCATCTGTTTGCGTCTCGCAGCATCAATCGCTCCACGGCTCCAACGCATCCGCATACCCGCCCAGCAGTTCCCACAGCGGCGCCTGCTTGTCCTCGGGAATGCGCGCGAAAGCGAAGCCGATGCGATCCTCGGAAACGCGCGCCACGCGTGCTTCCAGATGGATGTTGAGGTTCTCCTGGAACAGCATGTCCAGCACCCACAGGTCGCCGGGTTCGCCTTTCCAGTTGTTGGGCCGCGCCAGCAGCGCGCCGGTGGCCGAGATGTCTTCCAGTTCGGTCGCCCAGACGTCGCCGCGGCGGCTGAGCAATACCGCGATCTGGCTCTTCATGCGCGCGTGCCGCAATCCTGTTGCGCGCGGTGCCGGTCGCGTCTGTTCTTCATCCATTACGTTCATGACTTTCCAGTGCCCTGCCCCGAACCAGGCTGCCGTCGCCAAACCGGGCGTTGATGCGATCCTGCAGGCCATCGGTCGCGTCCGCGCCGCGCGCGAACAGGTCCGGTTGCGCCATCGCCTCGAAACCGCCCAGGCTCACCCCCAGCAAACGCAGCTTGCGATGCCCGCCGGCTTGCCACCATTTTTCTAGCAAGTCGCGGGCCACGGCATGGATCTCGGCGGTGGAATCGGTGGGCGCGGGCAAGGTGGCCTGGCGGCTATGGGTGAGGAACGGCGGCTCGCGCAACTTCAGGTGCACGACCCGGCCACGCAGGCCGGCGCCGCGCAGGCGCGCCGCCACCTTCTCGCAAAGCCGCAGCAGCCAGGCCGATGCCTGCTCGAAAGTTTCGAGATCCTGCGCGAAAGTGTTTTCCGCGCCTATGGATTTTTCCTTCGCATCCGGCTCGACCAGGCGCTCGTCCTCGCCGCTCGCCAATGCCTGCAGATGCGAGGCATCGCGGCCGAGCGCGCGGCGCAGGCGCTCTGGACCGGCCCGGCGCAGGTCGCCAATGGTGCGGATGCCGATGCCCTCCAGCGCGGCCTGCGCTTGCCGGCCCACGGTCCAGAGGCGCCCGACTGGCAGTGGATCGAGCACGGCGTGGACATTCTCCGGCGCAATGTGCAGCAGGCCGTCCGGCTTGCCGAGTTCACTCGCCAGTTTCGCCAGCAGCTTGTTGTGCGCCATGCCGATGGACGCGGTAAGGCCCGTGCGTTCGCGAATGTCTTTCTTGAGCTTGCGGCCGATCGGCCCGATCCCGCCGAACAGGCGCAGGCTGGCGGTGACGTCCAGGAAAGCCTCGTCCAGCGACAAGCCTTCGATTGCCGGCGTGACTTCCGCGAAGGCTTCGAACACCCTCGCCGACACTTCCCGATAGCGCGCCATGCGCGGCGCCACCCATATCGCCTGCGGACACAACCGCTGGGCCTGCATGCTCGGCATGGCCGAGCGCACGCCGAACGGGCGCGCCTCGTAGCTCGCCGTCAGCACCACACTGCGCCGGGCGGGAAAGCCCACGATCACCGGCCGCCCGCGCAGCTCCGGCCGGTCGTATTGCTCGACCGAGGCGTAGAAGGCGTCCATGTCCACGTGCAGGATCGCTCGCATGGACGAATCTTAATGGCGTGCGCCAACTACTGGACTTGTTCCGCGCGGCCTCGTAATCTAGCCCCATCGAGTGGGAAACGGGATGGCGAGAAGCCGCCCGCCACGCACGCTGAAGTCCTCGCCCAAGGGCGACCCGATACGACGAAGTCTTCGCGCGAACGCGGTTCGCGAGCGTGTGCCATGGCGCGCGTATGACCCGCTGTGCAGTCGCAAGCATCAATGCCCGCATCCGACGCAGCGCGCCGGGATGCGCACCCGAATGACGTTGTTCCCTTTGTCATGATCAGTGCCGGATGAGCACCCAAGCAGCGCAAGCCGAAGCGATCTCCGCGGAGAGCGAATCCGTCGCCGTGCCGGTGGCGCCGATGCACACGCCGCAGCAGCAGGAAATGCCGCTCGCGGTCGTGCGCGGCCAGCCGGTCCTGCAGATGCCGCAGGACCTGTACATCCCGCCGGATGCGCTGGAAGTCATCCTCGAAGCATTCGAAGGTCCGCTGGATCTGCTGCTCTACCTGATCCGGCGGCAGAACCTGGAAATCCTGGATATCCCGGTCGCCGAGATCACCCGGCAGTACATGGAATACATCGAGGTGATGCGCGAGTTGCGGCTCGAGCTCGCGGCGGAATATCTGGTGATGGCCGCGATCCTGGCCGAGATCAAGTCGCGGCTGCTGTTGCCGCGGCCACCCTCGGAGGAAGGCTCGGAAGACGACCCGCGCGCGGAATTGATCCGCCGCCTGCAGGAATACGAGCGCTTCAAGAAGGCGGCGGAAGACATCGACACGTTGCCGCGGATGGAGCGCGACATCGATCCGGCCTACGCCTTCGTGCCGGACCGGCAGGTGGTGAAGTTGCCGCCGCCGGTGGACATGCGCGAAATGCTGCTGGCGTTGCGCGACGTGCTGAAGCGCGCGGAGCTGTTCGGCCACCACGCGGTGGAACGCGAACCGCTGTCGGTGCGCCAGCGCATGGGCGACGTGCTCCGCGCGCTGGGTGATGGCGCGTTCCATCGCTTCGAGTCGCTGTTCGATGTATCCGAAGGCCGGCTCGGCGTGGTGGTGACGTTCCTGTCGCTGCTGGAATTGGCCAAGGATCGCCTGGTCGAGATCGTGCAGGAAGCACCGCTGGCGGCGATCTATCTGAAGGCGCGCGCGACCGAAGCGACGGAGTGATTCGCTCCGGCAACGACGCGGATTCAGCGCAAAAGAATGAGACAAGTCCGATTATTTCGTCTTCGCGCGTTTGATTTCCATTGAACCGATTGTTTCTGCACCGTGCCGACAAAGCACACAAGGTGGGACCTAAGTGGAACAGGACAAACTGAAGAACATCGTCGAGGCCGCCCTGCTCGCCGCACAGCAACCGTTGACCGTGGCGATGCTGGCCGCGCTGTTCGCCGAAGAGGAAGCGGTGACGCATTCCGAACTTGCACAGGCGCTGGAAGCGCTCGGCAACGAGTGCGAAGGCCGCGGCGTGGAACTGGTGGAGGTCGCCTCCGGCTTCCGCTACCAGGTGCGCGAGGCCGTGCATCCCTGGGTCGCGCGGCTGTGGAGCGAGCGCCAGACCAAGTATTCGCGCGCGCTGCTGGAAACCCTGGCGCTGATCGCCTATCGGCAACCGATCACGCGCGGCGAGATCGAGCAGATCCGCGGCGTGGCGGTGGCGACCAGCATCATGCGCACGCTGGAAGAACGCGAGTGGATCCGCGTGGTCGGCTATCGCGACGTGCCCGGCAAGCCGGCGCTGTTCGGCACCACCCGCAACTTCCTCGACTACTTCAACCTGAAGTCGCTGGATCAGCTCCCGACGCTCGCGGAAATCCGCGACCTGGAAGACATCGAACCGCAGCTCTCGCTGGTGGCAGGCGTGGATGCGCCGGAAGTGGCCGGCGCCGAAGATGCGGATGACAACGAAGATATCGCCGCATCCTCCGATGATGGCGAGGAAGGCGAAGGCAACGATACGCGCGACGCGCTGTCGGCGGAGGACCAGGCATGAACGCGCGCGGCGTACTCAGTCTGAAACGCGGCGAGGGCGGCAACGGTCCGCTCGAGGAACGCCTGCACAAGGTGCTGGCGAATGCCGGCCTCGGCTCGCGGCGCATGCTCGAAGAACGCATCGCCAACGGCGAAGTGCTGGTCAACGGCACGCCGGCGCAGACAGGCTCCAGCGTGCACGCGGGTGATCGCGTGGAACTGGACCGCAAGCAGTTCGTGGTCGCCACCGACACCCGCGACAACGCCGAGGTGATGCTTTACCACAAGCCGGAAGGCGAACTCACCACGCGTGACGATCCGGAAGGCCGTCCGACCGTGTTCGAGCACCTGCCAGCCCTGCGCGGCTCGCGCTGGATCGCGATCGGACGCCTCGACACGAATACGACCGGCCTGTTGCTGCTGACCACCGATGGCGAACTCGCCAATGCGCTGATGCATCCGAGCCGCGAGATCGAGCGCGAATATCTCTGCCGCGTGCACGGAGAGGTATCGGACGAGACGCTCGCCAAGCTGAAAGCGGGCGTGCAACTGGAAGACGGCCTGGCGAAATTCGACGAAATCCACGTGGTCAATCGAGGCGACGGCAGCCACCAGTGGTTCCGCGTGGTGCTGCACGAAGGCCGCAACCGCGAAGTGCGCCGGCTGTGGGACAGCCAGGGTTTCCTGGTCAGCCGCCTGAAGCGCATCCGCTACGGCAACGTGACGCTGCCGCGCGGCCTGCGTCCCGGCCAGCACGAAGCGCTTTCCGCCGAAGGCGTCACCGCGCTGCGCGAGCTGTCCGGCGCCGGCGCGCCGCAACCGACGCTCACGCTGAAATCCGTCCTGCATCAACGCAACAGCACGCGTCGCGCGGTGACCGAAGTGCGCCCGGCCGAGAACGCCAAGGCTTGGACCGGCGTGCATCATCACGAAGCACGCGAACTGACCGCCTTCGATCGCGTGCGTCCCGATGATTTCACGCCCGGCCGCGGCAAGCGGCGGCGCGGACCGCCTGGCCGCGAGGTCAACGGCAACGTCGCGCGACCGGAGAATCCGCAGCGCAAGCGCAAGAATCGCCGCGGCGTCGCGCCCGGCCAGGAGCTGCCATCGGTACGTACCTGGTTCGCCGGCGAAACGCGCAACGATTCGCGCGGCGGACGCGGCCGTCCACAACCCGGTGGCCAGCGTGACGGCCGTCCGCGTGGTCCCGGCGGCAATGCAGGACGCCCGAGCGGCGCGCGGGACGGGCGCCCCGGCGGTGGTCGTCCAGGCAACGCAAAGCCGGGGGGCAATCGCGGGCCGCGTCGCGATGGCGGCAATCGGCCGCCGCGGGGTTGACCTCGTAGGAGCGCACCTGCGCGCAAACCGTATTTGGACGGAGAACACCCATGCCTGTCGCAAGTGATGTTGTGATCTGGCACAACCCGCGCTGCTCCAAGTCGCGCGGCGCGCTGGAACTGCTGCACGAGCGCGGCATCGAGCCGACCGTCATTGATTACCGCGAGAATCCGCCCGATGGACGCGAGCTCTCCCGCGTGCTCGACCTGCTGCGGATGCAGCCGCGCGAGCTGATGCGCCGCGACGAGTCCGAATACGCGCAACTGAAACTGGATGATCCATCGCTCACGCGCGAGCAGTTGATCGCGGCGATGGTCGCGCACCCGATCCTGATCCAGCGCCCGATCGTGATCGCCAACGGCAAGGCCGCGATTGGCCGGCCACCGGAAGCGGTGCTCGCGATCCTGTGAGCCTGTGATCTCGTCATTCCGGCGAAAGCCGGAATCCATTGTGCTCTTTGCGAGGGAATCAAGATGGATTCCGGATCGCCGCTAGCGCGGCGTCCGGAATGACGACAGATGTTGATAAGTTTCAGCCCAGCGTAAACGCGTCCGCATCCATCCACGCCGGAAACCGCTCGCGGTGCGCGATCAGGTCGGCACCGGACAGCGTGGTCGTGGTGACCAGTTCCTGGTCGCTGTCTTCCGACAGCGGCGCGCCGAGGAAATCCAGCACCGCGCTGCCACCGGAATATTCATGGCCGTTGCCGTCCACGCCGGCGCGGTTGACGCCCGCGCAGTAACTCAGGTTCTCGATCGCGCGTGCGCGCAGCAGCGTGCTCCATGCATATGCGCGCGGTGACGGCCAGTTGGCGACGTACACCAGCAGGTCGTAGTCGAACCCATTCTGCGGATCGTGGCGGTTGCGCGAAAACACCGGGAAACGCAGGTCGTAGCAGACCAGCGGGCAGATCCTCCAGCCGCGCCATTCCACGACCAGCCGCTCGCGACCGGGCGCGTAGCGCTTGTGCTCGTCGGCGTAGCGGAACAGGTGGCGCTTGTCGTAATGCTTCACCTCCCCGTCCGGCGTCACGAATAGCAGGCGATTGAAGACATCATTGTCTACGCGCAACTGCACGCTTCCGGTGATCGCCGCGTCCAGTGCCTTCGATTGCTCGCGCAGCCAGGCCACGGTCGGGCCGTCCATGGTTTCCGCGTGTGCGATCGCCTCGTTGGAAAAACCGCTGGTGAAGGTTTCCGGCAGCACGATCAGGTCGGTGCGGCCGTGCAGCGGCGCGATCAGCGAACCGTAGTGCTCGCGGTTGCCGGCCGGATCATGCCAGCGGGTATTGCCTTGCACCAACGAGATATTCAAAGGTTGCATGGGAGCGCCATTCGTAGGGCGGGCACCGCCCGCCTGCATCCAGAGCGGACACTGTCCGCCCTACTTGCGGCTATAGCTTGCATAGACGTTCCGCCGCCGCGACCAGCGTTTCATCATTCTTGGCGAAGCAAAACCGCACCAGCCTGGCATCCGGCGCGGCATCGTAGAATGCCGACACTGGGATCGCCGCCACGCCCGCCTCGCGCACCAGCCATTCGCAGAAATTCAAATCGTCGGTGTCGCGGATCGCCGAATAGTCGGCGAGCTGGAAATAACTTCCCGCCACGTGCGGCAACTTGAAGCGCGAGCCCGCCAGCAATTCGCGGAAGCGGTCGCGCTTGGCCTGGTAGAACGGCGAGAGGTCCGCCACGTGCTGTGGATCGTTCTCCATCACGTCAGCGAACGCCCATTGCGCGGGCTGGAACGTGCAGAAGGTCAGGTACTGGTGCACCTTGCGGAACTCGGCGGTGAGCAGCTTCGGCGCCACGCAGTAGCCGACCTTCCAGCCGGTGCAATGCCAGGTCTTGCCGAACGAACTGATCACCATGCTGCGCTCGGCCAGCTCCGGCTTCCGCAGCACGCTCATGTGTTGCGCGCCGTCGTAGACGATGTGCTCGTAGACTTCGTCGGAGAGCACCAGCAGCCAGTGTTGCGTCACGATTTCGGCCAGCGCGTCCAGGTCCGATTGCGCGAAAATCGCGCCGGAAGGATTGTGCGGCGAATTGACCATGATCAGCCGCGTCTTTGGCGTAACCGCATCGCGCACGCGCTGCCAGTCCACGCTGAAATCGGGCAGCCGCAACGGCACGTGCACCGCCTGCCCGCCGGCCAGTTCGATCGCCGGCTCGTAGCAGTCGTAGCACGGATCCAGCACGATCACCTCGTCGCCCGCATGCACCGTCGCCGCGATCGCGGCGAAGATCGCCTCGGTCGCACCAGAGGTGACGGTCACTTCGGTATCGGCGCTGACGCGGCGGCCGTAATAGCGCTCGGTCGCCAGCGCGATCTGCTCGCGCAATTTCGCGATGCCGCTCATGGGCGCGTACTGGTTGCGACCTTCGTTCATTGCGCGCACCAGCGCATCGCGCAGGTTCTGCGGCGGCTCGAAATCGGGGAAGCCCTGCCCAAGGTTCACCGCCTTGTGTTCCAGCGCAAGCTGGCTCATCACGGTGAAAATGGTCGTTCCCACTTTCGGCAATTTCGTTTCAATTTGCATGCGCGATTCCGGCTGCAAAAAATCGCAACGATGGTAGCACGCGGTCAGCGCCTCTCCGCCGTTCCGGCAGGATGCTCGAACGCTTCCACCAGGAAATCCACCAGCGCGCGCACCGCGGGCAGCATGCCGCGCCGGCTGGGATAGACGATGTGCAGGATGCCTTGCGGCAGGCCCCATTCCGGCAGCACCTGCCGGAGTCGTCCGCTGCGCAATTCCTCCACGCACGCACTCTCGGGCAACCATGCGATGCCGCTGCCGGCGAGCGCGGCTTCGATCAGCACGCGGAACTCGCCGCAGACCAGCCGCGGTTTCACCGTGACACGTTGCGCGGCGCAGTTGCGATCGAACAATTCCCAGGCCTGGTCGCCCTCCTGTTCGAACATGCTCAGCACCGGCAACGCCGACAGGTCCTCCGGCGTTTTGGGTTCACCGTGTTGGGCCAGGAACTGCGGGCTCGCGACCAGCACGACGCGGTTGGCACCGAAGCTGCGCGCCACCAGTTGCGCATCGGTGTCCAGTTTGTCGCGCACGCGCACCGCCACGTCGAAGCCTTCCGCAATCACGTCCACGCGGCGGTTGCTGGCGAGCAGGTTCAGCCGCACGCGCGGATGGCGTTCCAGGAATTTCGGCAGCAGCGGTGCCAGCAGGCTTTGCGCGAGCGAGACCGGGCAACTCATCCGGACCACGCCGCAGGGTTCGCCGCGCATGCTTTCCAGATCTTCGAACGCCGCGCGCGCCTCGCCGACCATGCTCTCGACATGGCGATAGAAACGCTCGCCCGCTTCGGTGACCGCGAAGCGCCGCGAGGTGCGCTGCAGCAGCCGCACGCCGAGGCGTTCCTCAAGTTGCGAGACGCGCTTGCTCAGCCGCGACTTCGGCATGTTCAGCGCACGGCCCGCGGCCGAAAAACCGCCGTGTTCGACCACCGCGGCGAACAGGTACAGGTCGTTGAGATCCGGCACGGATTGGGGAGTCGAGGCCACGGCGTTCTCCGCGGTGAACGATGCGTTCGAGCCGCGCCATCTTATCGAAACGCGGGCGTGTTCCTATCTTTGGATGCAGCCGATCAAGGCTTGTTGCAAGGAACTGCCATGAACCTGCTGCACATCGATTCCAGCGTGCTGGGCGAGAACTCCGCTTCACGGCGCTTGAGCGCCGCCCTCGTCGCGCGCCTGCGCGCCGAACATCCCGGCTCGCACGTGAGCTACCGCGATCTCGCCGCGCAAAGCCTGCCGCACTTCACGCCGATGCTGGCCGAGAGCGATCCGTGCGCGCGCCGCAACGCCGAGGTCCTGGACGAATTCCTCGCTGCCGACGTCGTGGTGATCGGCGCGCCGATGTACAACTTCACCATCCCGAGCCAGTTGAAAGCGTGGGTGGATCGCATCCTGGTCGCCGGCAGGACGTTCCGCTACGGCGCGAACGGACCCGAAGGCCTCGCCGGCGGCAAGCGCGTGATCATCGCCTCCGCACGCGGCGGCATTTACAGCGAAGGCGCGGCAATGGCCGTGGACTTTCAGGAGAACTATCTCCGCCACATCTTCGGCTTCATCGGCATTACGAATGTGGAATTCGTGCGCGCCGAAGGCCTGAACCTCGGCGCCGAACAGCGCGAGACATCTCTGCGGCGTGCGCATGAGTTGATCGAAGCCGGGTTGGCCGAAGCTGCCTAGGCGACATCAGCTGCCCGGCGCAGCGAGTACCGAGAAGTCCACGCTGTCCCAGCCGCCATCGCTCGCGAGCGCCGTGAGCGCGTGGCGACCGGGTCGGTCCAGCGTGAGCGTCACCGGGTGGTCGGAATCGCTGCGTGCCTGCAGGCGTCCGTCCAGCAGCCATTGCACCGGGCCTTGCGCGCCGAGCGCACGCAAGGTGACGCGCAGCGGCTTGTCGGAATTGGGTGCGCGACGCAATACCGCGTCGTCGTTGAGCCCTGTGATGCGCAACACGCTCGCGCGCTCGAGCGCGTCCGGCGCGCAACCGGGCGCGAGCGGCGGCAACCCTTCCCGCTCGCGATCGTCCACGCTCAACCACGGCGTCAGCAATGCCGGCCAGCGCGCGACCACGACCGGATGTTCGCCCGCGCCGTGGCATGCGCCACTCAATCGCCTGCCCTTGGCATCCACGCGCAACACCAGCTTGCCGGAAATCCATGCACCCGGATCGCGCTCGGCGAACGTGGGCGGCAGCGCATCGTTCAACACCCAGGCATGGCGGCGCTGGCGGCACAGTGCGGGATCGGTCGCCACCGCCGCGCCACCCAGCGGCCAGCAGATGTCTTCCGCGCGCACGCTCGCCGGTTTCGGCGCGTGCACGCCGCCGCGCAACGGCAGCATGTCCGCGAACTGGAACAGCAGCGGCAAGGCAGTCACCGCGCCATACTGACCGGGTGATGGCGTGCCGTCCGGACGTCCGACCCAGACGCCGATGGTCCAGCGATCGTTGACGCCGATCGCCCACGCGTCGCGATAGCCGTAGCTGGTGCCTGTCTTCCACGCGAGTCCCGCGTGGTCGGTGGTGCCCGCGATCGGCGCGCCCTCCACGTCGGCCGGATTGGTCGAAAGGATGTCGCGCACGATCCACGCCGCGCCCGGCGACATCAGGCGTCGCCGCCGCATCGGCTGATCCGGCGTGTAGCGCGGCCCGCCCGCGACGCCGGCATTGGCGAACGCGCTGTAAGCGCCGACCAGGTCGTCCAGCCGCGCAGCCGCGCCGCCCAGGATGATCGAAAGATTCGGCTTCGCTCCGTCCGGCAGTTGCAGGTCCACGCCGCCGTTGGCGAGCCGCGCGACGAAGCGTGCGGGGCCGACGCGATCCAGCACGTCCACCGCCGGCACGTTGAGCGAACGCTGCAGCGCTTCGGCCACGCTCACCGGCCCGGTGAACGCCGCGTCGAAATCGCCGGGCCGGTAACCGCCGAAATCCTGCGGCGCGTCCACCAGCAGGCTTTGCGAAGTAATCAAACCATCATCGAGCGCAAGCCCGTAAAGGAACGGCTTCAGCGTGGAACCGGGCGAGCGCGGCGCGCGCACCATGTCCACGTGGCCGGCGCGATCGGGATCGGCGAACTCGCCGGTGCCGATGTAGATGCGCGTGGCGAGCGTGGAATTCTCGATCGCCAGAACCGCGATCGAACTGCGCGGCGGCAGTCGTGCGAGGTACGCCTCGACGCGATCCTCGCCCGCGCGTTGCATGGGCGCATCGATGGTGGTGAGAATACGCCGTTCCTTCGGATACGCATCGTGCAGGCGCTGCGCGAACAATGCCGCCGTGAGCGGCGCGCGCAGCGAGCGCGCCACCACCGGCTCGATCATCGCGGCTTTGACCTGCGTCGCCGTCCACGCGTGTCGGTCGCGCATGCGCCGCAGCACCTTGTCGCGTGCGGCGCGCGCGAGATCCGGATGCCGGTCCGGACGCAGGCGGCTCGGCGACTGCGGCAGCACCGCGAGCAGCGCCGCCTCGGCGTGCGAGAGATGCGCGGAGCTCTTGCCGAGGTACGCCCACGAAGCCGCCTCCACACCTTCGATGTTGCCGCCGAACGGCGCGCGGTTGAGATAGAGATCCAGGATCTGCGACTTGGAGAGGTGCGCTTCCAGTTGCAGCGCGCGCAGGATCTGCACGAACTTGCCACCGGCCGTGTGCGGGATCGGCTCGATGATGCGCGCGACCTGCATCGTCAGCGTCGAGCCGCCGGAAACGATGTGCCCGTGCAGCAAACCACCCAGTGCACCGCGCGCCAGCGCGTACGGGTTCACGCCGGGATGTTTCCAGAACCAGCGATCCTCGTACGTGAGCAGCGCCTGCAGGTACAGCGGCGAGACCTGTTTTACCGTGACGGGGTAACGCCACACGCCGTCGCGGTCGGCAAAGGCGCGCAGCGGCGTGCCGTCGCGCGCCAGCACCACCGTGCTGCCGCCGTCGGGCTTCGGCAGCGGAAGCGGAAACAGGCGGTCGAGGATGAAGGCGCACCCCAGCAGCAGCGCCAGGCATATCGCCGCGCCGTAGAACCATCGCCTGAGGCGTTTTCGGGAGGCCCGTGCGCTCATTTGGAAAGAGACCCGATAAGACCCTTCGACTCCGGCCTTCGGCCTACGCTCAGGGTGAACGGCATTTTTTATACCGTTCGCGCTGAGCGTAGCTCGCGACAGCGAGCGGAGTCGAAGCGCACTTTGTGCAGACGCTGATTCAAGGCTCCACCACCGTCACCTTCGCCGGCACTGCCTTGCCGATGCCGCGCAATGCGGGCCGATACATGTCCTCGACCAGCGGCGGCGGCACGATGTAATGGCCCGGCGTCACCGCGCGCACCAGGTAGAACAGGTGCGAGGCATCGCCGCGGCGCAGGTGCAACGCGGCGGCATAACGGTCGTCGCGATATTCCTCGTGCACGATGTCGGCGGCGTTGGTGTGCTGGTCCATCTCGATGCCGTCCACCACCACGCCTTCCCACATCTGCGCGCCGCTCAAGTTCAGGTTTTCGACTTCCAGGCCACCGGGCAGCAGGTCGGTGACCAGCGCGTCCGGCATGTCGTCCTTCGCCTCGATCGTAAGCTCGGCGATCAGCGTGTCGCCTTCCTTCAGCGTGTCGCCATCCCAGGGCTTGCCGTCGGTGGTGAAGTACGCGCGGCGCACGTCCACCGCGCTCACATCAGGTTGCGGCGCCTTCTGCGGAATGCCGGCGACATCCAATGATGCGAACACGGTGGCGCTGCCGCTCGGCTGCACGCTGACGCCACCCTGCAGTTCGGCAAGGCTCAGTTCGCGCGTCCACATGTGCAGGCCGGTCGGCACGGCATCGCTCTTGCCGCCGATCTTCAGCGTCGCCGCGAGCGGCGCGTCGTCGCCCGCGCCGAACGCACGCGCTACCTGCGCGATCGCGTTCTGTTCCTGGGTGCTGAGATACGACCACGACCAGTGGTAGTACGGGATCTCCTGGTGCGCCGAATGCTCGCGCACGGTGGCATTGCGCGCCCAGTCGATCAGCTTGGCGTCGTACTCGGGCTTGTTCATGCCATAGCGATGCGTCAGCGCCACCATCAGCGCTAGGTCGCGCAGGTCGGAACCGTAATCGCCCACGTACCACGGCCGTTCCTTGTTCCAGGCGAAGGCTTCGGCGATCGCCTTCTGCGCACGGTCGTTGTCGCCCATCAGTTTCAGTGCAATGCCGAGATGCACCAGCGGCAGCGGCGCGACCAGCTTGCCGCGATCGTTGTCGAAGATCGCGCGCAACGTGCCGAGCGGCGCGCGATTCACCCGCGCCAGCACGAAGCCCGAGTAGGCCTCGTCCGCGATGCGCATGTGGTCGTGGTGCTCGTAGCTGAAGTACGGATGGCCGCCGCTGAGCAAGTCGTCGTTCAACCGCTGCAACGCTTTCTGCAGGACATCCTGCGGCACCGCGAAGCCCTCATCGCGCGCATCGAGCATGAAGTCCACCACGTACGGCGTGGTGAACGTCTCGATCGGGCTGGTGCCGCCCCAGAAACTGAAGTGTCCGTTGCTGGCCTGGAAGGAGGCGATGCGCGACAGCGCCGACTCCACCGCGGCGCGACGCGCGGCTTCCGTCGTGCTGATGCCCAGCGCCTTCGCCGTCGCCGGATCGAGGATCAGCGCGGCGTAACCCTTGCTGGTGGTCTGCTCGATGCAGCCGTACGGATAATCGAGCAGACCGCGCAATGCCGCGTTGTACGGCAGCGGCGGCAAGGTGCTGAGCGTGAGTTGCGCGCGCACCGTGGACGGGAACAGACCCGCCGCGGCATTCGTGTCCAGTTGCAGCGGCTTGCCGTTCTCGATCGCCATCGGCGTGCTGCGCTGTTGCTCAGGCCACGCCGGACGCACCGCGAGCTCGAAGTGGCGATCCACCGCGTAATCGTTCAGTTCCGCGTGGATGTCGAGCTTGGCGACCGCCGCGCCGGCTTGCGCGGTCACCGGCATCACCAGCGTGGTGCCCGCGCCATCCTTCAATGCCACCGAGCGCGTCGCATCGACAACACTGATCGGCCCGTCAGTTTTCACATTGATCTTCGCGGTGCCATCCTTGCCGGAAAGATTTTTCAGATCCAGGCTGATCTGCGCGGTATCGCCGGCCGCCATCACGCGCGGCGTGCTGGGTTCCACCACCAGCGGCGCACGCACGATGATCGAACCGTCGGCATTGCCGAACTTGTCCGCGCTCCATGCCAGCGCGCTCAACCGCAGCGAGCCGTTGAAATCCGGCACGTCCACGCGCAGCGTCGCCCTGCCCTGTGCATCGAACGACACCGGTGCGGCAAACAGGTCTACGATCTTCACCTTCGGATTCAAGCGCGCCGCATGCGGCAGCGGCTTGGCACTCATGTCGCCGCCGTAGCGCAGCTTCGCTTCCGCGCCGTCCATCGCCTCGATGATGCGGCTGTAGAGGTCGTAGGCATCCACGCCGAGCGCGCGCTTGGCGAACATCCACGCCCACGCGTCCGGCACCGGGTAGTCGGTGATGTTGATCACGCCCTGGTCCACCGCCGACAGCGTGACGTATGCCTGCGTGCCGGCCAGGCCCTTCGCCTGCACCGTCACGTCCAGCGGATTGCCCGGTCGCATCATCGCCGGTGCCGACAGCGTCAGCGGGATGCGGCGGTCGTTGCGCTCCATCGCCACGTGCTCGATGCCCAGCGCACGCGCCGGCGTGGTGTGTTCGTCGGCCGCGCCGCCGCGGAACACCAGCGCGGACACATATACGTCGTGGCGCTCCCAGTCCTTCGTGACCGGGATCTCGAAGGTGCTGCCGGTCTTTGCATCAATGTCCTTCAAGTACAGAAGATGATCGGATTCCACCAGCAGCACGCCGGGACCGTCGTGCGGCGGCGTCACCGTCACTTTCATGGTGTCGCCGGCGCGGTAGCGCGCCTTGTCCAGTTGCAGCTTGACCTTGTCGGGACGCGCTTCCTTGCCGAGGTTCTCGTCGTCCCAGCTCCAGCCCGCGAAGAACGGGAACACGGTGGTGAGTTTCGTCGCGGGGTCGTAGACCTCGATGCGGTAGCCGCCCCACTCGACCGGGAACTCCACGCGCACGCGGCCGCCGGCCGCCACGTCCACGTCCTTCTCTTCGATCAACTGCAACTGTTCATGCGCATCGGACTTCCAGCCGTCGCCGTGTTCGTACAGCCAGTAGAAGTCGCGCAGCTCGCGCTGCAGGCGCACCTTCAGGTGCGAGCCGGCGACCAGCTTGCCGTCCACGTTCGCGCGCACGATCTCGAACGCGGCCTGGCCTTCGCTCTCGGCACCCTGCTTGGGATCAAATTCCGGGCGCACGCCGACCAGTTGCGGCGCCGGCCAGTAGACACGTTTGAGCACGCGCGTCACCGCACGGCCGCCCGTTTCATACACACTGCCGGACACCGCGACGGCGAGCGGCGCGACCGGCTTCACGTCGGCGGGCAAGGCAACGTCCTGCTGCAACGCGCCCTGCGCGTCCAGCTTGGCATCGATGATGTCGAGGGCGCCCTTCGGCAGGTCCAGCGTCGGATCGCCGAAGAAGGTGTCCTGCATGTTCGGCAGCGGATGCACTTCCGGCGCGACCAGCAACTTCGCGGTGAAGCGGTTGCCGTCGGCCGGCGCACCGTAGAGGTAACTTGAATTGATTTGCAACTTCAGCGGTTCGTCAGGCACCAGCCGCGCTTGCGGCGAATCCAGCGTCAACTTCAAGCGCTCCGGCAGGAACTCCTCGACATGGAACGGGAACGCCTGCACGGCTTCCTTCGACGAAGGGTCGAGGCGGAACTCCATTTGCCACAGGCCGGTCGGCGCATCGGCCGGGATTGCCTGTGTCAGTTCGAAATAATTGAGCTTGGATGGTTGCAGGCGCTGGTCGGGCAGCGCGCGGCCGTCCGGCTGCTTCAGCCGCACGAACAGCGATTGCGCCGTCATCGGCTTGCCGTCGTAGTCGCGCAGCAGCGCCGAAACGCGCACGGTTTCGCCGGGCCGATACAGGTCGCGCCCGGACCACGCATACACCTCGAACGGCGCCTGCTTGCGCCCGGTGACGTCGAAATTGGAGATGTCCAGCGCGGGCCGGTTGAACGGCAGCACTGAAATATCGCCGCCGTGGCGTGCGATCAGCACGTCCTCCGGATCCACCTTGTAGGCGATCAGCGCGTTGCCGCCGGCATCGGTGGTGGCTTTCAGTTTCGACGCACCGCTTGCGCCGTCAATCTCGATCGCAACGTTCGCCACAGGCGTGCCGTCGCGCAACGAGGCCACGTGCAGCAGCGCGTTGTCGCGGTACACGCGCAGGTGCAGGCCGAGATCGCTGACGAAGAAGATCGCGGTGTCGTACGAGCCCTTGAAGGTGCCGCCCTGCTTCACCACGGCCATGTACACGCCGGGCGCCGAAAGCTGCTTCACGTTCTGGATCGGGATGTAGGTGATCGTGCGCTCGTTGTCCGCGCCGCCCAGCGTGTAGTGGTTGGCATAGACCGAATCGGCCATGTCGGTGATCGGCAGGCGCGCGCGGCTGCGGTGCTCGCACAGATCCCAGGGACTGATGTCGTGATCGAGCTCGTAGTTGTCGCGATGCTGGTTCTGCGGATACGCGCAGAAGAGATCCGACAGCGCGTCTTCGTGCACCTTGAAGAACTCGATGTCGGCGTCGTGCACGTTCACCGAAACCAGCGGCAGGCCGCGCGTGCCGCGCGCAGGCAGCACGCTGCCGTGCGAGGCGAAGCCGACCGCAGGCGGCACGCTGCCCGAATACACGTCGCGCTTTTCCTCGTGGCCGAGCGTGCGTCCGTCCGCCGCCAGCAGGCCTTTCCGCAACAGCACCGCGTAGTGCTGGTCCGGCTGCACGAACGGGAAACGCAGCGTCCTGTTGTCGTCGTCCAGGCTCCAGCTCCCGCTCACCGCCTCGCCCTTGGGGCCGGTCACGGCGATCTGCGAATCGAACATCTGCGCGGCGGCGAGCGGCGCGTTGAAGCGCAGCACCAACGCGGTCTGCTGGTCGCGCACCTGGGAACCGGCGGAGGCGAGGCCGAACTCGGCTTTCGCATGGGACTTCCCGCTGGAAGCGCTCGCGGCGGGCGCGCCCTGCAGCTTCGGCGTTGCGGATTCGTGCCGGCCGCAACCGGCGAGCAGCATCAGGCAGACAAGCACGGCAAAGCCGCCACGGCGCAGTGCGCGGGCGGAAAACAGGTGCGTCATGGAGCTTCCCCTTCCCCGGTTTTGACGGTGCGGAGTATTACCGCAAATCGTGGCGAAGGGCGGGCGGGATGTGGCCGACTCGGGGTTTACGCGAGCCACTCTTCTGCCCCCTCACCCGCCAAGCGCTTCGCGCTTGTCTCCCTCTCCCCACGGGGGAGAGGGTGTTCGGAGCGAAGCGACGAACGGGTGAGGGGGAAGTTGGCTTTGGCGGGGCATCTTCGTGGCGGCAAACCGCCTTCCGTCGCGATCGGCGGGTCATGGGTCAAGACCCTGATCGGCGGGTCGAGACCCGCCCTACGCGACAATTCTCACCGGCACCGATTTCGCCGCCGGCGTCTTGCTCTCCTGCGCGTGGTGCCAGAACGGGATCAGCGCATTGCACTCCGGGTAGTAACCACCGATGCAGCCCTGCGGGATGTTATAGCTGACCACGCGCAGGCCGCGCACTTCGCGATGCACGTCGTCGCCCGCATCCGACACCAGCGTGATCTCCTGTCCATCGCGCAGGTTGAACTGCGCGATGTCGGCCGGGTTCATGAACACGATCATGCGTGTGTCGTGCACGCCGCGGAAGCGGTCATCGTTGGAATACACGGTGGTGTTGTACTGGCCGTTGGAGCGCAGCGTCACCAGCCGCAAGCGACCCGGCGCGTCGTCGAAGCCGGTTGCGCTCAGACCCGGCGGCGAAATGAAATTGGCCTTGCCGGTTTCGGTCTTCCACTCGCGATGGCGAGCGGCATTGGGCCGGTGGAACCCGCCCGGTGTGAACATGCGCGCGTTGAAATCCTTGAACTGCTCGGGATACGTCTGCTCGATCGCGTCGCGCACTTTCGAATAGTCGTTGACCCATTCGTCCCACGGCACTTTCGGATTCGGTGCAAGCGTGGCCTTCGCCATCTCCGCCACGATTTTCGGTTCGGACAGCAGGTGCGGACTGACCGGCGTGTGCTTGCCGACCGAGCCGTGGATGCAACTGGTGGAATCTTCCGTAGACACCGCTTGCGCTTTGCCGTTCTGCATGTCCACGTCAATGCGACCGAGGCACGGCAGCAGATACGCGACCTCGCCGTTGATCAGATGCGAACGATTGAGTTTCGTCGCGATCTGCACCGTCAATCGCAAGCGCCGCCACGCCTCTTCCACGCGCGGGCTGTCCGGCACCGCACGCAGGAAATTGCCGCCCAGGCCGATGAACGCGTGCACGGTTCCATCCAGCACGCCGCGGCAGACTTCCACCGTCTTCATGCCGGGTTCGCGCGGCGGATCGAAGCCGTATTGTTCGGCCAAGCGATCCAGCGGCACCAGCTTGGGATCGTCCGCGATGCCGACCGTGCGCTGGCCCTGTACATTGGAATGCCCGCGCACCGGGCACAACCCTGCCCCGACCTTGCCGACGTTGCCGCGCAACAGCAGCAGGTTGGCGATCATGTGCAGGTTGTGCTCGCCGAAATGGTGCTGCGTCAGGCCCATGCCGTAGATGCCGATCGCGGCCTGCGATTGCGCGTAGGTGCGCGCGGCCTGTTCGAGATCCGCGCGCTTCAGGCCGGAACCCGCCTCGATCGCATTCCAGTCCTGCGCACGCACGCACGCCGCAAACTCTTCGAAGCCATGCGTGTGCTGCGCGATGAACTCGTGGTCCAGCACGTGCGGCTCGCCGCGCGCGGCGGCCTGGTCGTCCAGCGCGAACAGCGCCTTGCAGATGCCCATCATCGCGGCGATGTCGCCGCCGGCTTTCACCTGGTGGTATTGCGACGAGATGCGCGTGGCCTTGCCGCTCAGCATCTGCACCGGATTCTGCGGATTGATGAAGCTCTCCAGCCCGCGTTCGCGCAGCGGGTTGAAAGTGATGATCGGCGCGCCGCGCTGCGAGATCTTTTGCAGCGAATGCAGCATGCGCGGACTGTTGGAGCCGACGTTCTGGCCGAAGAAGAACACGCAGTCGGTCTTGTCGAAATCCTCCAGCGTGACCGTGCCCACCGCCGAACCCACGCTCTTCTTCAGCGCGGTGCCGGTGGTCTCGTGGCACATGTTGGAGCTGTCCGGCAGATTGTTGTGGCCGTACAGCCGCGCGAACAGCGCGTACATGTAACTGGTTTCCAGCGACGCGCGGCCCGAGGCGTAGAAGATCGTGGATTTCGGATCGAGCTGCTTCAGTTCCGCACCGATCGCGGCGAACGCTTCGTTCCATTCGCACGGCACGTATTTGTCGGAGGCGCGATCGAAGCGCATGGGATGCGTCAACCGGCCGACCTTCTCCAGCTCGTGATCGCTCCAGTCCAGCAGCTCGCTGATCGTGTGCTTGGCGAAGAATTCCGGCCCCACCTCGCCCGCACCGAGTTCCCACGCGGTGGCCTTGGCGCCGTTCTCGCAGAATTCGAAGGGATGCGCGTCGGCAGGCTTGGCCCAGGCGCAGGACACGCACATGAAGCCGTCGGCCTTGTTCTGCCGCATCAGCTCGTGCGCGGTGGTGAGCGGGGCCTTTTCGCGCGCCAGGATGCTGGACACGGACTTCAGCGATCCCCAGCCGCCGGCCGGTCCCTTGTAGGGTTTGACGTAGGGCTTGCGCTGCTTCGCCATCACGCACCTCGCGGCATCCGTTCCGCTCGATTATGGCGCAATCGCGCACACATGACGTGATCGAAGCGCGGGACTAGACTGCGCGCAACTCACCACGGGAGCGCGCTCATGAGCTGGGGACATCGGCCGCAGGAAGGCGAATGGCTGGTCAACAGCCGCATCCTCGACGAATCGGCGAACGCGGTGATGAAGTCGGTGCGCGTGATCCGCGACTTCGACGTGCCCTACGTCGGCTCGTGCAGCAAGGACGGCAAGCGGGTCTACATCGACCATCAACTGCCGATGCACCTCACCTATCGCGGCAAGCGCTACGACATCGACCGCTATATCACCATGCATGAAGTGGTCGAAATGCTGTTCGAACACGTGCTGCACTTCCAGTACCGCGACGCGCATCAGCTCGCGTTGCGCGCCGAACGCGCGCTGGTGGAATCCGACGGACTGGCATGGTCGGCCTACAACCGCTTCTGCGCCAAATGGATCAAAGCGATCGGCAGCCGCAAGGTGTATCCGAATCCTCCGCCGGACATCGACCTGCAACCCGAGATTGACGAAGACGACAAGACCACGCTGCGCCGGATGGGCGCGAAGCGTGCGGCGAAGACTGGAAGGAATTCGATGAAATGAGCTCGATCGGAGAAGACAAGGTGAAAATTAGCCGACGGATGCCGCTGGCACTGAGCGTAATCGTCGTTGTTCTTGTATTGGGAGTCGCCGTCGAGTTTCGCGATTTGACGCAGCTTGCCGGAATGGCCATTCCTGGATTTCCGTTTCCCTACGGCGGCTCGATTCTCGACAACGCACTCGCAGTGGTCATCGTGATTGCTGTTGCGGCAGCATGGATGAGCCGGGAAAATCCGCGTCTGAAGGATGCGCTCGGCCTGCGCTGGAGCGGCTGGCGCGGTCCCCTGCTGACGCTGCTGGCGACCTTGCCGTGCTGGATCGGATTGGGCCTTGCGTTCCCTGCCCAGAAGAACATCGGCGCCCTCGATCTGCTCATGCTCGCGGTCGCTTTTCCGCTTGCCGAAGAAATCGTCTTTCGCGGATTCGGATTCGTCTTCGCCCGCAAGGAACTGGCCTGGCCCGTTGCGCTGGCCGTGATCGTACAGTCGCTCGCATTCGGCGCTGAGCATTGGAGCCAAGGCGGAATCCCTGTGTTCTGCATGACTTTCATTGGCGCATTGGTGTTTGCCATTCTGGATGCCCTCGATGGCTACACGATCTGGAGCGGGTTTGTCCTCCACGCCTCGTTGAACGCCACGTGGAATGTGTTCGCGGTTTCCGATACCGCGGCATCCGGCTTCACGGGCATCGCGCTGAGGCTCACCAGTGCCGGGCTCGCCGTGTTGTTGCTCGGCTACATGTGGCGGCGCAGAGGGACGAGGCTGGCGCCGGCAAGCGCCGCTTGATGCGTGGCGGAGAGGGAGGGATTCGAACCCTCGGTAGGCTTGCGCCTACGGCAGATTTCAAGTCTGCTGCCTTAAACCACTCGGCCACCTCTCCGTTTCAATGCTCGTCATTCCGGCGCAGGCCGGAATCCAGTGGCGGCAATGCTCGATTCAAGCCAACCGCAACCGGGCGCCGGGCCGACGGCGCGGGCCTCGTGCAACGATTACGATCTTACAACCTGGTCTGCACTTCACGCGATCTTCGTGGCATCGCTCATGTAGCGCTGCAGGACTTCCGGCACCGTGATCGAGCCGTCGGCGTTCTGGTAGTTCTCCATCACCGCGATCAGGGTGCGGCCGACCGCGAGGCCGGAGCCGTTGAGCGTATGCACCAGTTCGGGCTTGCCAGTGGCGGGATTGCGCCAGCGCGCCTGCATGCGGCGAGCTTGGAAATCGGTGCAGTTGGAGCACGAGGAAATCTCGCGGTAGGTGTTCTGCGAAGGCAGCCAGACTTCGAGGTCGTAGGTCTTCGCCGCCGCGAAACCCATGTCACCGGTGCAGAGCTGCATCTTGCGGTAAGGCAGTTCCAGCAACTGCAACACACGCTCCGCATGACCCGTGAGTTGTTCCAGTGCCTCGTACGATTTCGACGGCTCGACGATCTGCACCAGCTCGACTTTCTCGAACTGGTGCTGGCGGATCATGCCCTTGACGTCCTTGCCGTAGGAACCCGCTTCGGCGCGGAAGCACGGCGTATGCGCGGTGACGCGCATCGGCAGCGCCTCGGCTTCCACGATCGAATCGCGCACCAGGTTGGTCAGCGAGACTTCGGCGGTTGGAATCAGATACCGCCTCGCGTCTAACTCTAGCCGATATAAGTGACCAGCCTTCTCTGCGTCGCGAACGGCATCCGACTTTATGACTATCGAGAAAAGATCATCCTCGAATTTGGGAAGCTGACCAGTCCCTTGCATCGCGGCCGGATTCACCAGCAGCGGCACATTGCATTCGGTGTAGCCGTGCTCGCGCGTGTGCAGGTCCAGCATGAATTGCGCGAGCGCGCGGTGCAGCCGCGCCAGTTCCCCGCGCAGCACGGTGAAACGCGCGCCGGACAATTTCGCACCGGCCTCCCCGTCCAGCCACCCATGGCGCGCGCCGAGCTCGACGTGGTCCTTGATCGCGAAATCGAACGTGCGCGGTTCGCCCCAGCGCGAGACTTCCACGTTCTCGTGTTCATCCTTCCCTACCGGCACGGATTCGTGCGGCAGGTTGGGAATGCGCAGCGCGATGTCGGACAACTTCGACTGCACCTCGGCCAGCGCGGCCTCGTTGGCTTTCAGCCTGTCGCCGATGCCTGCGACTTCGGCCATGATTGCGGAGACATCCTCGCCCTTGGCCTTGGCCTGGCCGATCGCCTTCGAGCGCGTGTTGCGCAGGTTCTGCAGTTCCTGCGTTTCCGTCGCCAGCTTCTTGCGCTCGGATTCCAGCGCTTCGATCGCAGCGGTGTCCAAATCGAAACCACGCGCCTTCAGCCGCGCCGCGGTGTCGGCCAGTTGCGCGCGCAGCAGAACCGGATCCAGCATGTTCGATCCCTAAGGTGTCGAAAAGAGGTGGATTATCGCGGGGCGTGCCGGAGTCGCGCAAACGCAACAGTCGTAGGGCGGGAGGAGCGCAGCGCATCCCGCCGCTCGCGTGCCACGGAAGGCGGGATACGCCGCTTCGCGGCTTCTCCCGCCCTACCGGTCAATCCTTGCGAGCCTTCGCCCTCGCCTGCCTGAGCGCATCCAGCTTCTCGCGGATCTTCCCTTCCATGCCGTTGGCGGTCGGCGCGTAGAACTCCGTGCCGACCAGTGCATCGGGCAGGCATTGCTGGTCCAGCGCCACGCCGCCCTCCACGTCCGGGTCGTATTGATAGCCCTTGCCGTAACCCAGGCCCTTCATCAGTTTCGTCGGCGCATTGCGCAGGTGCATCGGCACTGCCAGCGTGCCGCTTTCGCGCACATTGGCGCGCGCCGCGCCGTAGGCGACATAGGCGGCATTGCTCTTGGGCGCCATGGCGAGATACAGGGCGGCTTCGGCAAGCGCGAGCTCGCCTTCGGGCGAACCCAGCCGCTCATACGTGTCCCATGCGTGCAGCGTCAGTTGCCATGCGCGCGGATCGGCCAGGCCGATGTCCTCCACCGCCATGCGCACCATGCGCCGTGCGAGATAGAGCGGCTCGCAGCCGCCATCCAGCATGCGCACCAGCCAGTACAGCGCCGCATCGGGATCGGACGAGCGCACCGACTTGTGCAGCGCCGAGATCTGGTCGTAGAACTGTTCGCCGCCCTTGTCGAATCGGCGCGTGCGGTCGGCCAGCACCTGCTGCAGCGTGGCTTCGTCAATGCGGCCACCGTGGGCGAGTTCGGAAGCGATCTCCAGGAACGTCAGCGCGCGCCGCACGTCGCCGTCGGCCGCGCGCGCCATCAACGCGAGCGCGTCATCATCCACTTGCAGATGCAGCGAACCGAGCCCGCGTTCCTCATCACTCAGCGCGCGCTTCAACGCGACGACGATGTCATCGGCACCCACCGCATCCATCACGTGCACGCGGCAGCGCGACAACAGCGCGGAGTTCAGTTCGAAGGAAGGATTCTCGGTGGTCGCGCCGACGAAGATGATCACGCCGCGCTCGATGTGCGGCAGGAACGCGTCCTGCTGCGCCTTGTTGAAGCGGTGCACCTCGTCCACGAACAGCACGCTGCGCCGGCCCTGCGCGAAGTTCACTTCCGCCTCGGCCAAGGCCGCACGCACCTCAGCCAGGCCCGAGAGCACCGCCGAAATTGCATGGAAATGCGCGTCGGCATATTTCGCCACCAGCAGCGCCAGCGTGGTCTTGCCGCAGCCGGGCGGGCCCCACAGGATCATCGAATGCACGCGGTGCGCTTCCAGCGCCCGCCGCAGCGCCGTGCCCGGCCCGAGCAGGCGCGCCTGCCCGACGATCTCGTCCAGCGTGCGGGGACGCATGCGCTCGGCCAGCGGCTTCAGCGCATCGGATTCGGCGAACAGCTCCGGGGACTCGGCAGGAAGCGTTTTGCGGCGCGACATGGAACGATCATACCGATGCCGCGCACAACAGGATCAAACCGGCACGACGTCGAAAGCTATCGAAAGCCGCCGATCCTGCTCGCCCCCGGAGAACGGCACGGTGCCGTGCCACATCCAGGACGGGAACAGCACCAGCAGGCCCGGCTCGGGCTTCACGAAGTGTTCCGCTTCCAGCGGCGGCTGCGTGGGAATACCGGATTCGCCGAACTTGAGCCAGCCTTCGCCCTTGGGCAGTCCGGGTGTCCGGGGGACTTCTATGTAGCAAGCCGAGGAGAGCCAGCCTTCGGGATGATAGTGATTGACGTGATGGCCACCCGCGCGCAATCGCACCGACCAGATGCCGGTGATCCTGTAGCCATCCGCGTTGCGCGAGCGCAACACGTCGTTGCCCGACCCGATCGCCTGCATGTAGCGGCGGATCGGCCCGTCTATCGCCTGCGCGAAAGCGCGGATCGCCGGATCCTTTTCGTGCTCGAGATCGAGATCCACCTGCGTGCCGGTGCGCAGCGTCTGCCCGATCGGATGCGCCTGCATCACGTGGCGCCTGTGCAGCGCGGCAGCGAGGTCGCGCAGGTATTCCGGCAGCGACGACCACCCCGGCGGTGTATCGATCGTCGCCGGTCGCACGAATTGCGCGTAGTCGTACAGCGCGGCGTAACGCGGATCGCCGAGCATCCGCCAGGCGCTGGCGCGCAACGCGATCGCATGCCCGTCGTGAGGGTCCATCCGCAACAACCGTTCGGCGATTTCCATCGCCTCGCCCGCGCGCCCGTTGGCGAGCAACGCGCATCCCCGGGCTGACAGCACAACCGGATCGTCCGGCGCGACGTGCGAGGCGCTGTCCGCATGCTCCAACGCGCGCGCGGCATCGAACTTGAACGCAGTCTGCGCGGCGGCAATATGCAGCGCTACATCGCGATCGTCGCGTGCCAGCCCGTGCTCCAGTTCCGCCAGCGCATCCCGCGGCCGCCCTGCCCATTCCAGCAATCTTGCCTTGAAGGTGCGCAGCTCGGTGTTGCCCGGCTGTGCACGCAGCGCCTGATCGAGGTTCACCGTGGCGGCGTCGCTGTCGCCCGTGCGCATCCAGACCAGTTCGGCCAGATTGGTTTGCGCCGCGCTGAAGTCAGGGCGCATCGCGATCGCGCGCCGCAGTTCGGCTTCGGCTTCGTCGTGGCGACATTGCGCCAGCAAGGCGCGAGCGAGCGTGTAGCGCACTTCGGCTCCGTCCGCGCCGACCCTGATCAATTCACCGAGCCCGTTTTCGGCGGTGGTGGCGTCTCCCATTTCGATCTGGGCAGCGGCCAGCCCCAGTCTCGCGTGCGGATCGTTCGGTGCGAGCGCCAGTGCCTTGCGGAAGCAATCTCCGGCTTCCCGTGCGCGCTTCAACGTAAGCAGCGCCTGGCCTCGCGCCGCCCACAGTTCCGGGAATGCCACTCCGCGCCCGACCAGCTCGTCGGTGTAGCGCAACAGATCTTCCTGGCGCTCCCGCGCCTGAAGCACCCGCAGCAGCAGCGAAAGCGCCTGTGGATGCGTGGGGGCGAGCTTGAGCGCCTGGCGCAGCGCGCGCTCGGCTTCGTCCATGCGATTGCGGCAAGCCAGGATTTCACCCAACAGCGCGAACGCGGATGGATTCCCCGGCGCCAGTTGGATTGCAGTGGCGACCGCGCGCTCGGCGCGCGCGAGGTCGCCACTGCGCATCAATACGCCAGCGAGCAACCAGTACGCGTCCGGCAATCCCGGCTGCGCCGCCAGCAATTGCTCAAGCAACCCGCGTGCATGCCCCAGGTCGCCAGCCTGCAGCAGCCTCGCGGCCGACTGCAATTGCTGCGCGACCTGCGCGGCAGGAACATTCATGCGGTGGAAGCTCCGGTTTCAAAATCCCCACCGAAGCCTCGCGGAAAATTCAATAGGCCACAAGTGCCGGTCTCAGCTGCCGGTAAATCGCGTAGGCGATGCCGACCAGCCCGGTCAACGCGGCCGGCAGCAGCAGACCGTACTGGCCGACGCGCGGGAAGATCAGCGCGTCCGCCACCGCTCCGGCGAAGAAGCCGACCACCAGCACGACGTACAGCCGCACCCGGCGCGCATCCACCTTCACGCCGCCGAACCACTGGCCGAGGAACATGCCGAGGTCGGTGTACAGGCCGGACACGTGCGTGGTGCGCACCACCGCGCCGCTGTAGGTGCCGGCCATCGCATTCTGCAGGCCGCAGGCCGCGGCTGCCAGCCACAAGCCGGCGTCCTGGTCGCGGACGAGCAGCGGCACTGCCGCGAACAGCATCAACGATTCCACCGAAAGCGCCACGCCGTAGCGGCGACCGAGTCGCAACGCGCTGTCGCGCACGATGAAGCCGCCGAGCGCGGCACCGAGCAGGAACGCCAGCGCGACGATGCCGAACTTCAGCATGTCGCCGACATCACCCTGTGCGACGCCGATACCGAGCAGCGTGGTGGTGCCGGTCATGTGCGTCACCGCCTGGTGGCGGAAGCTGAGGTAACCCGCGGCATTCACCATGCCGCCGATGAACGACAGCACGATGCCGCCGAACAGTACCCAGCGCGGAAGCTTGTTGATCATGGGCGACGCATCAATCGCTGGTAGCGATCACTGTCCCGCCTTGGTTGCGGCATCGCCGACCACGTCGGTGCCCTTGGGCGGCGTGAAGCTGAAGGTGCCGGGCGGCAGTCGCGGATTGCGCTGCAGGTCGGTGAGCACGATTTCGGTGCGATTGCCGAGCGTGTCCTTGAACACCATCCGTCGCGGCGCGTCGCTGGCAAAACCGATGTCGGCATATTCGAACTGTGGATCCCTGGCGCGCGAAGTAAGCCGCAGCCATTGCAAGCCGTCGCGCTCACCCTGCTCGCTCGCCTTGAAGTCGCGATCCAGCTGCGATAGATCGGTCAGCACGGTCAGCGGGCTGTGCGCTTCCTCGCTGCCCTGGTCGCGCACGGTGACCTGCTCCAGTTCCGGATCGTAGATCCACACCTTTTTGCCATCGGCCACGATCAATTGCTTGTAGGGCGCCTGGGTGTCCCAGCGGAATTGCCGCGGCGCCTGCAGCGCCAGCGTGCCGTGCGCGGTCTGCGCGGTGCGACCATTCGCATCGTAGACGGTCTGGCTGAAGTTGCCGCTGAGCGAATGCAGCCCGTTCGCGAACGCGTCGAGTTGCGCGCGCGCGCTGTCGGCGGCTTGCGCCAAACCCGCGCACAGCAACAGAGCCAGCATCAGCAGAATGCGCATGGAAATTCCTCGAATCCGGAACGGAAATGATGCAGGTGGCGGATGAACGCCGGATTATCCGGACACCGGTGGAGGAGCCAGGACCTCGCGCTGTCCATTGTGCAGCGGCGCGCTGACCACGCCTTCCTGTTCCATCTGTTCGATCAGCCTTGCCGCGCGGTTGTAGCCGATCCGTAGGTGCCGCTGCACGCCGGAAATGGACGCGCGGCGCGACTCGGTGACGATGCGCACCGCCTTGTCGTAGAGCGCGTTGTCATCATTGCCGTCCTCTTCCTCGGGCAGGCCGGATTCGTTGATCACCTTGCCGTCGCCCAGCGACTGCACATCTTCCAGTACGCCGTCGATGTATTTCGGCTCGCCCTGCGCACGCAGCCACTCGACCACCTTGTGCACCTCGTGGTCGTCCACGAACGCACCGTGCACGCGCTCGGGCGTGGCAGTGCCGGGCGGCAGATAAAGCATGTCGCCGTGGCCCAGCAAGGTCTCCGCGCCGGACTGATCGAGGATCGTGCGCGAGTCGATCTTGCTGGAGACCTGGAAAGCGATGCGGGTCGGGATGTTTGCCTTGATCAGGCCGGTGATCACGTCCACGCTCGGTCGCTGCGTGGCCAGGATCAGATGCACGCCGGCGGCGCGCGCCTTCTGCGCCAGCCGCGCGATCAGTTCCTCGACCTTTTTGCCGACGATCATCATCATGTCGGCGAATTCGTCGATGATGACGACCACGAACGGCAGCGGCTGCAGCGGCTGCGCGATGTCCATCGGGTTTTCGGGGTTCGGCTTGAACAGGGGATCGAGCAGCGGCTGGCCGGCGGCTTCGGCGTCGCGCACCTTCTTGTTGAAACCGGCGAGGTTGCGCACGCCGACCGCGGCCATCAGCTTGTAGCGGCGTTCCATCTCCGCCACGCACCAGCGCAGCGCGTTGGCGGCCTCCTTCATGTCGGTGACGACCGGCGCCAGCAGGTGCGGGATCTTCTCGTAAACCGAGAGCTCCAGCATCTTCGGGTCGATCATGATCACGCGCACGTCGGCGGGCGACGCCTTGAACAGCAGCGACAGCACCATCGCGTTCAAGGCGACGGACTTGCCGGAACCGGTGGTGCCGGCCACGAGCAGGTGCGGCATCTTGGACAGATCCACCACCACCGGCCGTCCGCCGATATCCTTGCCGAGCGCCAGCGACAGCGGCGAACGCGCATCGCCGTATTCCTTGGAACTGAAAATCTCCGAGAGATAGACCGTCTCGCGCGACGCGTTGGGGATCTCCAGGCCGATCACGTTCTTGCCGGGGATCACGTCCACCACGCGCACGCTGTAGACGGAAAGCCCGCGCGCGATGTCCTTGTCGAGCGAGGAAATCTGGCTGCCGCGCACGCCTGCGGCGGGCTCCATTTCGAAACGCGTGATCACCGGCCCCGGATGCGCGCTGACCACGTGCGCATCGATCTTGAAGTCCTTCAACTTCATCTCGACCTGGCGCGAGAGGACTTCCAGGGTCTCTTCCGAATAGCCCTTGCCGCGCGGCGGCGGTTCGTCCAGCAGCGACAGCGGCGGCAGTTCGCCCTCGGACGATCCGCCGGCGAACATCGGGATCTGGTTCTCGCGTTTGGAGCGCTCGCTCTTCACGATCGGCGCGACCACCGGCTCGATCTTCACGGGCTCGCGCTTCGCCTGTTTGGCCGTCTCGACCTTGCGCACGACCTCGCGTTCGCTGCGGGCCGCGCGCGCGGCCAGCGCTTCCGGCGCACGCTTCACTTTGCCGCGCAGCCAGCCGAACACGGCCAGCACGCCGCGGCCGGTCGCATCCATCAGCTTGAACCACGACAGGCCGGTGGCGAGCGTGATCGCCACCAGGAACAACGCGAGGAGGAACAGCGTGGCCCCGAGTTCGCCGAAGCCGCGCGACAGCACCTGCGCGACCAGTTGGCCAAGGATGCCGCCACTGCCGGCCGGCAGGTCGCTCATCAGGTCCGGCGCGCCGCCGTCGCGCAGCGCGGCCAGTCCGCAACCGCTGACGAAGAACGCGACGAAGCCGATCAGGCGCAGGGTCGGTTCCAGCGTGCTGCGATCGGCCGAGCGCCACTGCCGCAGCACGCCGATCGAAAGGACAACCAGCAGGATGGGGAACGCGTAGGCGATGTTGCCGATCAGGTACAGCAACAGGTCGGCGAGATACGCGCCGATGGTGCCGCCGAAATTGTGCAGCGTGGTGTCGCTGCCGGTGTGCGACCAGCCCGGATCGGACGGACTGTGGCTGATCAGGCAGATGAACAGGTACAACGCCAGCGGCAGCAACAACAGCACCGCCGCTTCCCGAAGGATGCGGCGGGTGCGTTCACTTGGTTCGTTGCCGTTAGCGGCAAGGGCTTTGGCGCGCGCCACGTGTTGCGACCTCAAACTTGCTTCATCGTGGCGCCGACTATAGCGCTATTGCCACGCCAGCCAATGCCTCTCTCTGCAGGAGCGAGCTTGCACGCGACCGGTGTGCAATGAAACGTGACGAGCGTCGCCTGCAAGCACTCAATTGTAGGGCGGACATCGTCCGCCGCTACACATCGGCGGGCAGTGCCCGCCCTACAGCTGAACCTTTGACACGAATCAGCGCCCGGCCTCACCCTTCAGCGCCGGATGCACGATCTCGCCGTTGGCGACATTGATGCCCTTCGCCAGCGGCGCATAGCCGCGCCAGTCGCCACCCGCGGCCAGCCGCAGCACGTACGGCAGCAGCGCGGCGGAGATGGCCTGCGACGAGGTTTGCGGCACCGCGCCCGGCATGTTGGTGACGCAGAAGTGGGTCACGCCGTCCACCACGTAGGTCGGATCCTTCCAGGTCGTCGGCTTGGACGTCTCGAAGCAGCCGCCCTGGTCGATGGAGATGTCCACCATCACGCTGCCCTTCTCCATGGTCTTCACCATCGCGGCGGAGACCACGTGCGGGGCCTTGGCGCTCGGGATCAGCACCGCGCCGATCACGAGATCCGCGGAAGCGACTTCCTCGGCGATCACCGAGTCATACGCATACAGCGCGGTGACGTTGGAACCCAGCGCCATCATCTGCGCGAGGCGATCCGGACGCTTGTCGAACACCACCACGTTGGCGCCGGCCGCCGCGGCCAGCGCTGCCGAATTGCCGCCGGCCGCACCGGCGCCCAGCACCACGACCTTGCCGCGCCCGGTGGTCGGCATGCCGCCCAGCAGCTTGCCCTTGCCGCCTTCCGGCTGGTGCAGCAGCGTCGTGCCGCATTGCGTAGCGAGGCGGCCGGCGATCACCGACATCGGCGCAAGCAGCGGCAGGTTGCCTTCCTCGTCTTGCACCGACTCGAACGCGACGCCGGTCAGGCCGATGTCAAGCAGGCGCCTCGTGAGCTCCGGCTCCGGCGCCAGGTGCAGGTAGCAGAACAGCAGGTGATGCTTTTTCAGCAGCGCGAGATCGCCGGCAATCGGCTCCTTCACCTTGACGATCAGCTCGCCCTTTTCATAGAGCGCCGCGGCATCCGGAACGATCTTGACGCCGACTTTTTCGAAGGCCGCATCGGCGAAACCGCTCTTGATGCCGGCGCCGGATTGCAGAAACACCTCGTGGCCGTGCCGGACCAGGTCGGCGCAGGCTGCGGGCACCAGGGCCACGCGGCCCTCGAGCGTCTTGGTTTCGGAAGGAATGCCGATGCGCATGGTTCTGTTTTCCCAATGTGTGCGTGTGCGAGAATTGCCAGCTTGAATTCAGGCTCGCCGCTCCCCATCCTGCGCAACCAGCATGCGTTGCGACGAGCAACGCAGCGGCGATTGATCAGGGATGCGCGCGGTAGCGCGGGTCGGGCGAACCACCAGAGAAATCATCGGAATTATACATGAGCACCCCCAAGCACAGCCGCCTTTTGATCCTCGGTTCGGGCCCCGCGGGCTACACCGCCGCGGTTTACGCCGCGCGCGCAAACCTGAAGCCGATGCTGATCACCGGCCTGGCGCAGGGCGGCCAGCTGATGACCACCACCGACGTGGACAACTGGCCGGGCGATGACGCCGGCGTGCAGGGTCCGGACCTGATGGCGCGGTTACTGAAACATGCGGAGCGCTTCGACACCGAGATCGTGTTCGACCACATCCACAGCGTGGACGTGACCCAGCGCCCGTTCCGGCTGAAGGGCGACAACGGCGAATACAGTTGCGACGCGCTGATCATCGCCACCGGCGCGAACGCGAAATACCTCGGCATCCAGTCCGAGGAACTGTTCAAGGGCCGCGGCGTCTCCGCCTGCGCCACCTGCGACGGCTTCTTCTTCCGCGACCAGGACGTCGCGGTGGTCGGCGGCGGCAACACCGCGGTCGAGGAGGCGCTGTATCTCGCCAACATCTGCCGCAAGGTCACGCTGGTGCACAGGCGCGACAAGCTGCGCGCCGAGAAGATCATGCAGGACAAGCTGTTCGAGAAGGCGCGCGCCGGCAAGATCGAATTGGTGTGGAACCATACGGTCGATGAAGTGCTGGGCGACGATTCCGGCGTGACCGGCGTGCGCCTGAAGAGCACCGACGGCAAGGGCACGCGCGAGATCGCGGTCAGCGGCATGTTCGTCGCGATCGGCCACACGCCCAACACCAGCATCTTCGAAGGCCAGCTCGACATGAGCAATGGCTATATCAAGATCCGCACCGGACTCGAAGGCGGCGCGACCGCCACGTCCGTGCGCGGTGTGTTCGCCGCCGGCGACGTGGCCGACCAGGTGTATCGCCAGGCCGTTACTTCCGCCGGCTTCGGCTGCATGGCCGCGCTGGACGCGGAGAAGTATCTGGATAGCGTTGGCCTGACGGGCTGAACTTTTATCCCCTCTCCCGCCTGCGGGAGGGGAAGCCAAGTGCGGCAGCACTTGGCAGGGTGGGTGGAACACCGGACGAAACTCGCAAGTATTCCCCCATCCGCCTGCGAGCACCTTCCCCCGCAAGCGGGGGAAGGGCATCATGACTTGATGCTCTCTCTCCGCACCCACGCATCCCTGGACGAGATCAACGCCGCGGATTGGGATGCGCTGGTCGGCGACGGCAATCCTTTCGTGGCGCATGCATTCCTCGCGGGGTTGGAACGCACCGGCTGCATCCGCGAGGCCCTCGGCTGGCGCGCGCAGCACCTGACCCTGCGCGACGGCGACGCGCTGGTCGGCGCGCTGCCGCTGTATCTCAAGGGCAACTCGCACGGCGAGTACGTGTTCGACTGGTCGTGGGCGCACGCATGGGAACGCGCGGGCGGTGACTACTATCCGAAGCTCCTGTGCGCCATCCCCTACTCGCCCGTCACCGGGCCGCGCTTGCTGGTCGGAACGGGCTCAGGTTCAGCCGGGCGCCGCGCCACGCTTGCGCAAGGGCTGCTGCAATTGACGCACGAGCTGGGTCTTTCCTCGGCGCACGTGAATTTCCTGCGCGAGGACGAACTGGCCGCCTTCGACGACGAACAATGGTTGCCACGCTACGACTGGCAGTACCACTGGTGCAACGAGCATGGCTGGCGCGACTTCGCCGATTTCCTGGATGCGCTGACGCACAAGCGCCGCAAGGCGATCCGCCACGAGCGCGCGCAGGTGAGCAAGGCCGGCCTCGTTTGCGAATTCCGCGACGGCGGTTCGCTCTCCGCGCACGAATGGGACGCCATGCACGCGCTGTACCTGTCCACGTTCGACGTGAAAGGCAACACGGCCACGCTGACGCGCGAGTTCTTCCGCCATCTCGGTCGCGCGTTTCCGACGCACTCGCACGTGGCGTTCGCGCGTCGAGGTGGCGAGATCGTCGCCGGCGCGTTGTACCTGTCGTCCAACGACACGCTGTACGGCCGCTACTGGGGTGCACGCGAACAGGTTCCCGGCCTGCACTTCGAGCTGTGCTATTACCAAGGCATCGAGCACTGCCTGCGCGGAGGCCTGCCTGCCTTCGAACCCGGCGCCCAGGGCGAGCACAAGCTGGCACGCGGCTTCCTGCCGGTGCGCACGCACTCGCGACACTACCTCGCCGACGAGCGCTTTCGCGAAGCGGTCCGCGGCGCGTTGAAGCGCGAATCGGCGATGCTGGAGTCGTATGGGCGCGAGTTGCGCGAGCATTCACCCTTCGCGCAGCGCGACGCCGCATGATCAGGCTGGCGCCATTGCGCGACGACGATCCGGACGCTTTCCCGGATCCCGCGCGCGCTCTGCGCGATCCCAACGGCCTGCTCGCCTTCGGCGGCGACCTTTCGCCGCAGCGGCTGGTCGCGGCGTACTCGCATGGCATCTTCCCCTGGTACAGCGAGGGCGACCCGCTGCTGTGGTGGTCGCCCGATCCACGCTGCGTGTTCGCCACCGATGGCGTGCACGTCTCGCGGCGATTGCGGCGAACGCTGAAGAACTCCGAATGGACGCTGAGCATGGATCGCGATTTCGCGCGGGTGATGCGCGAATGCGCCGCGCCACGCGCGGGAGAGCCCGGCACGTGGATCACCGGCGACATGCTCGCCGCCTACACGCGCCTGCACGAACTCGGTCACGCGCATTCGCTGGAAGTCTGGGACGCCGACGCACTGGTCGGCGGCATCTACGGCGTGGCGATCGGTCGCGCGTTCAGCGCCGAATCCATGTTCTCGCGCATGACCGACGCGTCCAAGGTCGCGCTGGTCGCGTTGTGCCGCACGCTGCACGGCTGGGGCTCCCCGCTGCTCGATGCGCAGGTCCCTAATCCGCACCTGCAACGCATGGGCGCGATCACGATCCCGCGTGACGACTATCTGCGCCAATTGCGCACGCTCGTCGCCCGGCCGGGACCGCAGTCCTGGCGAGTTCCGTCCACGCGGGTTTCCGAGCTTGCGTGAACTCGCGCGGCGATTGGCGTAGATTGTTTGCGTGCGCAGTCGCGCCAGCATCGGGAGCAGACGATGAACGACGAAGACGAAGACCTCGGCAACGGCAAGCGCAGCACCGAACAGGCCAGGGCATTTGCACGCGGCATGATGGAGTCCGCGCAGCAGATCTGGCTGGCCGGCCTGGGCGCGATGTCCAAGGCGCAGCAGGAAGGCGGAAAGTTTTTCGAAACATTGGTGGAAGAAGGCGCCCAGGTGCAGAAGAAGACGCGCAACTACACGCAGGCGCAGTTCGAGCAGGCACAGCGGCGCGCCGGACCGTGGGTCAGCGAGGCGCGCAAGCGCACCAACGATGCCTTCGGCAAGTTCGAGCAGATGTTCGACCAGCGCCTCGCCCGCGCGATGCAACGCATGCAAATGCCCACGCGCGAGGATTTCGACAACCTCTCCGCGCGCATCGACGAACTCGCGCGCGAGGTGCGCAGCGCCAGGCGAGCGCCGCGCAAGTCGGCGGGCGTGAAGCCGCCGGTATCGGAAGACTGATCGCTCCGCATTGACGCGAGTCGCGCGCAGGGCCGAGAATCAAAGGGTCCGACCTCGAAAGCCGCCAGATGTCAGCCGATCTGTCCACCGAATTCGAGCAGGCCGCATCCGATGCCAAGCGATTGGCGCAGCGGCCCGACAACGACACCCTGCTGAAGCTCTATGCGCTCTACAAGCAGGGCGCGCAGGGCGACGTCAGCGGCCCCAAGCCCGGCTTCTTCGATTTCGTCGGCACCGCCAAGTACGAGGCCTGGACGCAGTTGCGCGGCATGCCGTGCGAGGAAGCGCGGGCGAAATACATCGAACTGGTGCGGAAACTGGAATCCGGCTTGTAGGAGCAAGCGCGCTCGCGACCTGGCTTGCGCGGCAAGCCATCCATGGCGCGCTCTCCGATCGGCATCCATGCCTCACCCTCACACGCAGCGCGATCTGCCATTCAAGGCAGATCGCAAGCGCTGCATGTTCGACCTGCACGCAGGCTCTTACAGGGGCTCCCGCGCCCGCTGCGCAACGGCGATCGCCTCCGCCACCGCCCGCTCGCGTTCGTTGCCTGACGCCAACCCGGCACGCGCGCCTTCCTGGTCGGCGGCATCGCGGTTCTGGCTGAGCTTGTAGCGGCCTTCGAGCTTTTCGATGCGCAATTCCAGCCCGACGATGTACTGCATCTGCTCGCGCAGGTAATCGGCCGGCGCATCGGTGATCTTCCACGACTCCGCCCGTCCATCCTCGTTGCGCTTCACCAGCCGTTCCAGATGCGCATGCAGGCGATCCGGACCGTCCATGATGTGCAGCGTGCCGTGCGCGTGCACAGCCACGTAATCCCAGGTCGGCACCTGGCGCGGATCCTCGCGCTTGCCCGGATACCACGACGGCGAGACGTAGGCGTGCGGTCCCTGGAAGATCGCCAGCGCCGGAATGCCTTCACCGATATCGCGCCATTGCGGGTTGTAGCGCCCGATGTGACCACGCAGGGTACCGTTCGGCGCCGGTTGCGCGTCCACCTCGAACGGCAAATGCGTCACGACGAATTCGCCGTTCACGTGCGTCAACAAGGTGCCGAATGAAATCGCGCGGATCGCATCGTGCAGCACCTCGACGCGGTCTTCGCGGAAATAAGGGTGCGGGTAGGACATGGCTGCGCGCAATAAAAATCCGTTCGCGTTGAGCGTAGCTCGCGCAGCGAGCGAAGTCGAAACGCCCTGCCCTTCGACTCCGGCCCCGTCTCCGTCCGGGGCCTACGCTCAGGGCGAGCGGTCACTTGAACATCAGCGCCGCGAATCGAACCTCACTTCAGGCCCCTCATGCTTCCTGTCCCACGCGCGAAGTTCGTCGCGCAGCACCGCGATGCGCTGGCGGCCAAGTGCGCCGTGTTCCTCGTCCAGCACGTTGCCGCCCAGCAACTCGGCCATGCGTTGCGCGGCGGGCAGCATCGCGTCCCACGCATCCAGCGCGCTCAGCGGGCCCGGCAAGGTGAGGAAGAAGGTCAGTCCCGGCGTGCGCAGTTCATCGATGCGGCTCATGTCGAAGGTGCCGGGCTTCACCATGTTGGCCATCGAGAAGATCGGGCCCACTTCCGGTTTGCCGTCCAGCGGGCGATGGAAGATCTGCATGTCGCCGAATTCGAGGCCGGCTTTCTCCGCCGCCACCGCGACATCGCTGCCCGAGAACCGTCCATCGCCTCGCGCCACGACGAACAGGGTCACGATGCGCTCCACCGGCAATTCGGCCGGACGCTTGCCCGGCAGCGGGCGCTGCGGAGCTGCGCGTCCACGCGGGCGCGAAGCGGCGACGGTTTCGCCAAGACGATCAAGTTCCTCGCGCAAACCGACGTCCAGCTCGCCCTGCCGCGGTTCGGGAACCTCGACGGACGGATCGGCGGGATCGGCGATCACCTCGTCGGTTTCGCCGATCACCGGCTCCACGCGGGAATCGGGTCCGCGCTTGAACAGGATGCGCCGGCCCTGCCCCTGCTGGCCGGGGCGGCCGAAGAAATAAATCGCAAGCAGCACCAGCGCGCCGACGACCGCGATGATGATGCGCAAGCTGGTGGCGGAGATACCGGTGTCCATATTGCGGACTTTAGCAAAACCGAACATCCGCCATACGCGACTTTCAAAGCTCGTCGTTCCGGACACCGCGAAGCGGCGATCCGGAATCTACTCTCAGCACTCATCACCCAGGGCAGATTCCGGGTTCTGTCCGCGAAATCGCGGACAGCCCCGGAATGACGACAAGCAATGTTGCCGCCGTTCGATTCCCGATTCCCGATTCCCGGCTGTTAAGCAGCGCCCGCCATCTTCGCCGCCTCCGCCAGATCCACCTGCACCAGTCGCGACACGCCCGGCTCGCGCATGGTGACGCCACACAACTGGTGGGTGATTTCCATCGTGGACTTGTTGTGGCTCACCACGATGAACTGCACCTTCTCGGACATGTCGCGCACCAGTTGTCCGAAGCGGCCGACGTTGCCTTCGTCCAGCGGCGCGTCCACCTCGTCCAGCAGGCAGAACGGCGCGGGATTGAGGTTGAAGATCGAGAACACCAGTGCCACCGCGGTCATCGCCTTCTCGCCACCGGACAGCAGCGAGATATGGCTGACCCGCTTGCCGGGAGGGCGTGCCATGATCGTCACGCCGGTATCCAGCAGATCCTCGCCGGTCAGCTCCAGGTGCGCGTGGCCACCGCCGAACAATTGCGGGAACAGCGACTGGAAGCCGGCATTGACACGATCGAAGGTGTCCTTGAAGCGCTGGCGGGTTTCGCGATCGATCTTCTTGATCGCGTTCTCCAGCGTCTCCAGCGCGGCGGTGAGGTCGGTGAGCTGCGCATCCAGGTATTCCTTGCGCTGCGCCGCTTCGGCGTGCTCGGCGATGGCGGCGAGGTTCACCGGTTCCAGCCGCGCGATCTTGCCTTCGAGGTCGGCGATGCGCTCCTGCCACTGCTCCGGCTGCGCGTCCTCGGCCAGTTCCGCCAGCAGCGGCTCTACTGCCAAGCCCGCGGCGTTGATTGCTTCGGTCAACTGGTCGGCGCGCATGCGCAGCGCCTGTTCGGCGAGTCGGCGCTCGGTCAGCGCGTCGCGCTGGCCGGCGATGGCGGCCTCGGCGCCGTGGCGCTCCTGTTCCAGCCGCCGCAATTCCGCGTCGGCCTCTTCCACCGCGCGGCGTGCATCCACCAGCTTGCGGTCGATCTGCAAACGCTGATCGAGATACGTCTGGCGTTCGTTTTCGAGCGCGGCGATCGGATCGTCACCGGCATTGATCTGTGTATCCAGCTCGCTGCGGCGCGATTCCAGTTGCGCGTGCTGGGCTTCCATGCGCGCCAGCGATTGTTCCAGCGAAGACAGCGCGGAGCGCCTGGATTCCAGCGTCAGCGCGTGGCGATGCGACGCATCTGCCGCCTCCTGCGCATCGGCGCGCGTGGCGGCACGGTTCTCCAGCAGCTGGCGGCGCTCGCTCTCCAGTTCCACGCGCACGCGCTCGTGCTCGCCCATGCGCGCGATTGCCGCTTCCATGCGGGCCCGCGCGGCACGCGCATGTTCCTCGTTCTCGGCGACGCGCTTGGCGATCTCCGCAAGTTCGCCGTCCAGCGCCTGCAGGCGCGCCTGCGCGCTGTCTATGCGGCCGCGCTTGCCCTGCAGTTCGCCGGCAAGTTCCGACAGCCGCCGGTGCGCGCCATACAGCTCGCGCTGGGCGTCGTCGCGCGCCTGCTCGGCGGCGAGCCGCTGCGCGCGCACTTCTTCTGCGCGGTGCGCAAGTTCCTTCAGCCGCGCCTGTAACTGTTCGGTTTCGTCGTGCAGCGTTTGCAGTTCACGACCGCGCGCCAGCACGCCCATCTGGCCGCCTTCCTCGCGACGCACGCGCGCGAAGCCTGCGCCCAGCCACACGCCCTCGCGGGTGATGACCGAATGCGGTGCCGACAGCGTGGCCGCGATGGAACGCGCCTGCTCCAGCGTTTCCGCGGTACGCACTTGCGCAAGCAAGGCAAGCGCCGCGGACGGACCGCGCGCCTGCGCCGCCAGCGTGCCTTCGAGATTCGACACCGACGCCCCGTCGGAACCGATCAGGCTGATGTCGGCGCGTTCGATGGCCGCCATGTCGGCGGCGAGGTGTAGCGGATCGTCCACCAGCACGCCTTCCAGCAGGCCCGCCAGCACGGTTTCCACCGCGCGTTCCCAGCCTGATTCGACCTTCAGCTGCGCACCGAGCCGCGCGCCATCGGCAAGCCCGAATTTCTGCAGCCACTCGCGCGCATGGTCGCGATCCTGGCCGAGCGCCGCGTGCTGCAACGCCTCCAGCGAAGCGATGCGACCGCGCAGCGATTGTTCCTGCGCGCGCGCTTCGGCCAGCCACGATTGCGACTGCCGCTCCTCGCCGAGCAGGCGCTCGGCGTCGGCCTTCTGGGCTTCCATCTGTTCAGTGGCCGATTCGATCCGGCCGCGTTGCGCCGAGTGCTCGGTCTCCAGCGCTTCGGCGGCCTGATGCAGGGCGTCGAGATCGTAGTTCTCGCGCTCTTTCTGCAACGCTTCGCGGCGGCGCGCCAGCTCCAGCCCCTGACGATCGAGATGATCAATATTGGTGCGCTCGACATCCGCTTCGCGCGAGGTCGTCGCCGAATCGCCGCCGTGCGCTTCCCAGCGTTCCTGCCAGGCCGCGTGCGCGGCCTCGGCCTCGCGCAGCGCCGCGCTCGCTCGCGCCTCGACTTCGCGCAGGCGCTCCAACTCCGGTTCGCCTTCGGCCAGGGCGGCGCGCGCGGACTCATGCTGCGCACGATCCGCGGCGATGTGTTCGTTCAATTCGTTCCAGGCGCGCTCGGCCTCCTCGCGGGCCTGGCGCAGGCGCTCGCCCAGTTCGCGATGATGGCGGATCTGCTGCTCGACGCGCGCCAGCTCCGCGCCAACCTGGTAGACCTCGGCTTGCACGGCGTTCAATGCATCGCCGTGTTCCTGATGCCGGACGCGTCCGGCTTCGATCGCCGCTTCCAGGTGGCGCTGCTCGGCGAGCTGCTTCTCGATGCCGGTTTCGGCTTCGCGCAGGGCTTCGCGATGGGTACTGAGTTCCTGCGCGATCGCGCGGTAACTCAGCGCGCGCAGTTCCGCCTCGCGATGCGTGTGTTCTTCCTTCAGCTTCTTCCAGCGCTCGGCGGCGCGCGCCTGCCGATTCAGGTGATCGAGCTGCTTGTCCACTTCCTCGCGCACGTCGCGCACGCGATCCAGGTTCTCGCGCGTGGCCTTGATGCGGGATTCGGTTTCCTTGCGACGCTCCTTGTAACGGGAGATGCCGGCGGCCTCTTCAAGGTGCGCGCGCAATTGCTCGGGATGCGCCTCGACGATGTCCGAGATGACACCCTGCTCGATGATCGAATAGCTGCGCGCGCCCAAGCCCGTGCCTAGGAACAGGTCGGTGATGTCGCGCCGACGGCAGCGCACGCCGTTCAAAAAATAATCCGATTGCGAATCGCGCCCGACCACGCGCTTCACGGAGATCTCGTTGTAGCTGGCGTACTCGCCGCCGATCGCGCCGTCGGAATTGTCGAATACCAGTTCGACGACGGCCTGGCCGACCGGCTTGCGCCCCGACGATCCCGAAAAGATCACGTCGGTCAGCGCCTCGCCGCGCAGGCGGCTGGCCGCGCTCTCGCCCATCACCCAGCGGATGGCATCGATGATGTTGGACTTGCCGCAACCGTTGGGTCCGACGATGCCGGTGAGATTGGTGGGCAGGTGCAGCGTGGTCGGATCGACGAAGGATTTGAAACCGGCCAGCTTGATGGTGGTCAGGCGCATGGTTTACCGCTTGGTTGAAGACGGAGCGCCGGTTGCCAGCGCCGAATGCGGCACTCTGCCAAGGCCCGCGGCCGGGCGCAATGAAAACTTGCCGACCGTTTTTGAGTCAGATACTTACAAAGCAAACCTCAAGTTCCCGCAAGGCATGGTGCGGTGCGGCAAGTAACGTGCGCTTTGCGCACGATCGTGCACGGGTTGCACGCTACTCAAGGCGAAGCGGCCCGCTGCTCTTCGGGTGTCCGCGCCTCGATCGCCAGCGCGTGGATGCCCTGACCGATCAGATCGTTCACCGCGGCATATACCAGCCGGTGCCGCTGGATCGGATTCTTTCCCGCGAATGCCGCGCTGACGATGCGCACGCGGAAGTGTCCGCTGCCCTCGCCCGCATGGCCGATGTGCAGATGGCCTTCGTCGATCACTTCCAGCGATTGGGGTTCCAGCGCGGCGGTGAGCTTCGCGCGGATGTCCTCGATGCGTGCCGCGGTCATGGGAGCGTCTGGCGGAACGGCCGCACGCTCACGTCGCGGTACACACCTGCTGCCATGTATGGGTCGGCCTGCGCCCACGCACGGGCGGCTTCGAGATCTTCGAACTGCGCGATGATCAGGCTGCCCTCGAACCCGGCCGGACCGGGATCTTCCGCATCAATCGCCGGGAACGGCCCGGCCAGCAGCAGCCGTCCTTCGTCCAGCAACTGCTTCAGGCGCGCGACGTGCGCGGGCCGCGCCCCTTGCCGTGCGCTCAGGGAATTTTCGTTGTCAAGACCGATGATTGCGTACCACATGAAGAATGAGCTCACTCAAGGGAGAAGCATGACTGCGGTCGTCCCGGCGTGGGCCGGCGTCCAGTGGCGACAACGCTCGACCGAAGCGCATTCGCCACTGGATTCCGGCCTACGCCGGAATGACGAGATGAAAGATTTACGCCTCGGGCCGCATGTACGGGAACAACAGCACATCGCGGATCGAGGGCACGTCCGCCAGCAGCATCACCAAGCGATCGATGCCCACGCCGAGGCCACCGGTCGGCGGCAGGCCGTATTCCAGCGCCCGGATGTAGTCGGCGTCGAAATGCATGGCTTCGTCGTCGCCGGATTCCTTGGCCTCGACCTGCGCGCGGAAGCGCGCGGCCTGGTCCTCCGGATCGTTCAATTCGGAGAAGCCGTTCGCGAGTTCCTTGCCGCCGACGAACAGCTCGAAGCGGTCGGTGACTTCCGGATCGTGGTCGTTGGCGCGCGCCAGCGGCGAGACTTCGGTCGGGTACTGGGTGATGAAGGTCGGCTGCACCAGGGTGTGCTCGACCGTCTTCTCGAAGATCTCCAGCAGCAGCTTGCCCCAACCGTATTCGTTCTTCACCGGCACCTTCAGCCGCGCGCAATGCGCGCGCAGCGCGGCGACGTCGCGCAACTCGTGCTCGCCGATTTCCGGGTTGTGTTCGCGTACCGCGTCGGCCAGCGACCAGCGCCGGAACGCCGGGCCGACGTCAATGTCGCGCCCTTCCCAGGTCAGCGCCGTGCGGCCGAGCACCGCCTTCGCGGTCTCGCGGATCATGGCTTCCGTGAGGTCCATGACCTCGTTGTAGGTCGCGTAAGCCTGGTACAGCTCCAGCATCGTGAACTCGGGGTTGTGCCGCGTGGACACGCCCTCGTTGCGGAAATTGCGGTTGATCTCGTACACGCGCTCGAAGCCGCCGACGACGAGCCGCTTGAGATACAGCTCCGGCGCCACGCGCAGGTAAAGGTCAATGTCCAGCGCGTTGTGGTGCGTGACGAACGGCCGCGCGGTCGCGCCGCCGGGGATTACATGCATCATCGGCGTTTCCACTTCCATGAAACGCCGGGGCTCGGCTTCCAGCCATTTGCGGATGAAACCGATCACCTTGGAACGCAGCGCAAACACGCGCCGCGCCTCCGGCGTCACGATCAGATCCACGTAACGCTGGCGATAGCGCTGCTCGACGTCCGCGAGTCCGTGCCATTTGTCGGGCAGCGGGCGCAGCGACTTGGTCAGCAGGCGGATGGATTCCACCGCCACCGACAACTCGCCGGTCTTGGTGCGCATCAGCGTGCCTTCGGCACCGAGGATGTCGCCGACGTCCCAACCTTTGAACCCCTCGTAACTTTCACCCAGCGCGCCGGCCTGCAGGAACAACTGGATCGAACCGGTCATGTCCTGCACGCGCGCGAAGCTGGCCTTGCCCATCACGCGCTTGCCGAGCAACCTGCCTGCAACGCGCACGCGCTTCGCCTGCGTGGCGATCGCCGCGGCATCCTGCCCTTCGGTTTCCTGCTGCAGATCGCCGGCAAATGCGTCGGGCTTGAAATCATTCGGAAACGCGACGCCCTGCCCGCGTTGGGCGCGCAGTTTCTCGCGTCGTTCCGCGATCAACTTGTTTTCGTCTACGGCGGGAGAGCTGTCAGGCTGGTCGTTCATCGTTCGAATAGTAGTGGAGAGATCACGCGCGCACTCACGAAGCGTCGGCACGTTTCGCGCCCGCCTCAAGACCCATCTTCAAACTGGCTTCGACGAATTCATCCAGGTCGCCGTCCAGCACGCGTTGCGTGTCCGAACGTTCGACGCCGGTGCGCAGGTCCTTGATGCGGGACTGGTCGAGCACGTAGTTGCGGATCTGGCTGCCCCAGCCCACGTCGGACTTGGTCGCTTCCAGCGCGGCCTTTTCGGCGTTGCGCTTCTGCAATTCCATCTCGTACAACTTCGCGCGCAACATCTTCATCGCGCGGTCGCGGTTCGCGTGCTGCGAACGCTCGGTCTGGCAGGCGACCACGATGCCACTCGGAACGTGGGTGATGCGCACCGCCGACTCGGTCTTGTTGACATGCTGGCCGCCGGCGCCGGAGGAGCGATACACGTCGGTCTTCAGGTCGGCGGGATTGATCTCGATGTCGATGTCGTCGTCCACTTCCGGCGAGACGAACACGGACGAGAACGAGGTGTGGCGGCGGTTGTCGGAATCGAACGGTGATTTGCGCACCAGGCGGTGCACGCCGATCTCGGTCTTCAGCCAGCCGTAGGCGTAATCGCCCTCGACGCGGAACGTCGCCGACTTGATGCCGGCCACTTCACCCGCGCTGGCTTCCAGCAATTCCGTCTTCCAGCCCTTGTCTTCCGCCCAGCGCAGGTACATGCGCAGCAGCATCTCGGCCCAGTCCTGCGCCTCGGTGCCGCCGGCGCCGGCTTGGATGTCCACGAACGCGTTCGACGCGTCCTGCTCGCCCGAGAACATGCGCTGGAATTCCAGCTTGCCGATCTGCGCCGCCAGCGCGTCCACGTCGCGCGCGATGGTCTGGACCGACGCTTCATCGTTTTCCGATGCGGCAAGTTCCAGCAACTCGTCGGCATCGTTCAGGCCGGAACCGATCTGGTCCAGCCCCTCGACCACCTGCTGCAGGCGCGCGCGTTCCCGACCCAGCTCCTGCGCACGCTGCGGGTCGTCCCAGACGTTCGGATTTTCCAGCTCGCGGCTTACTTCCTCGAGACGTTCGCGCCTGGCCGGGTAGTCAAAGATACCCCCGTAGCGATTCGGCGCGGGCCTGCAGGTCCGCGATCTGGGCGTGGATCGGATTGGTCTCGAGCATGGCCGTTGGGTCTTGCGAAAAAGATCGGTGATGGTAGCAAAGCCGCCGAATTGCCGCACGGTCACGCGGGCGATCTGACATCCGTCACTGGCGCTGCGGCGCACGCCTGTCTATCGTTTGCGCATCCAAGGGAGAACCGCCATGTCCGACGACACCAAACCGGCGCGCAGCTACGACTACCGCTTGTTCCCTGCGCTGTTCGTGATCGCGCTCGGCGTGCTGTTCCTGCTGCGCAATCTCGGTTATGCCTTCGATTTTTTCGAGTTCCACAACTGGTGGGCGTGGCTGATCCTGGTCGCTTCGGTCGCGCCGCTCACGCGCGCCTACGAGTCGTACCGCGCAAGCGGAAAGTTCGACGGCATGGTGGCGCATCACCTGTTCGTCGCCGGTGCGATCATCGTCGTCGCCGGAATGTTCCTGCTGGAACTCGACTGGGGCCGCTGGTGGCCGTTGTTCGTGATTCTGGGCGGGCTTTCGATGCTGGCGCGCGGAGATCGGCCGCGCACCGCAAAGTGATCAGCCCTTCGCGAACCGACCCACCCATGCCACGTACTTGTCCACGAAGCCCTGCAGGAACTCGCGCGTGCTGTCCACGGTGATGCTGCCGTCCGCCGCAATCAACCCTTCCTTGTACTGGATGAAGGCTTCCGGCATCTGCAGCATCGGGATGTCCAGGAACACGCAGATGTTGCGCAGGTGCTGCTGCGCGAGCGCGGTGCCGGTGGAACCCATGGTGGTGCCGATCACCGCGCCGGGCTTGCCGGCGAACGCATTGGTGCCGTAGGGGCGCGAAGCGATGTCGATCGCGTTTTTCAGCACGCCGGGAATCGAGCGGTTGTACTCCGGCGTCACGAACAGCACGCCGTCGGCGTTCTTGATCTGCTCCTTCATCTGCTTCGCCGCCGGCGGGTAATCCTTCTCGTTGTCCTGGTTGAACAACGGCAGGTCGCCGATGTTGATGTACTCGAAGGCGAGCTTGTCGCCCGCGAGTTTCTGCAGCGCGTGCGCGAGCTGCTTGTTGAAAGAACCCTTGCGCAGGCTGCCGATCAGCACCGCGATTTTCAGAGTTGCCATATCGAACTCCTTTCAAACAGGTGATGCCACCATCCTTCGCGCAGCGGCGGCGTGAAAAAGCTCCCCACCGCGTTTTGCGGGCGAGAGGGTTGGGTGAAGCCGCGTTGTTGTAGTGAGTAGGGCGGGCATTGCCCGCCGGGTTCGTCGGCGGACGATGTCCGCCCTACACGGCTTCACGGTTTCACGAACCTCAACGTCATCCGGTCGGATTCCCCGATCGCCTTCATCTTCACGTGTTCGGCATCCGGCCCGGAAAGATCCGGCGGCAGGCGATGGATGTTGATGTCCTCGGGATCCTTCGGATTGGAGTTGATCTCAGAAGCACCCGCCAACCGGAAGCCGTTCCGCAGGCCGGCCTCGATGATGTAGTCCTCGGGAATCCGGTGCAGCGCCTTCGAGCTTTGCACCGCATCCGCGAACGGCTTGGCGCGATGGTCGGTGAAGCCGAACACGCCGCCGGGCTTCAACACTTTGAAAGCGGCCTTGAACACCGCATCCAGCGTCTGCGGGCTGTCGTTCAACCAGTCGTGCGCGTTGCGGAAGGTGAGCACCATGTCGGCCGAATTGTCCGGCCCGAGGTCCACATGCTTCGGCGGCGAGAACGGGATCACCTTGGTGACGTGTCCGTACACCTTCGGATCGGACTTCAACTTTTGCTCGAACTTGCTCGGCCCGCCATTGCGCGGCGGCGGAGTCGCTTCGATCAAATGTCCGTCCGCGTACAGGAACGGCGCCAGGATTTCGGTGTACCAGCCGCCGCCCGGATCAAGCTCGATCACGGTCATGTCCGGTTTGATCCCGAAGAACTCCAGCGTTTCGACCGGGTGCCGATATGGGTCGCGCGCCTTGTTGGCATCCGAACGCCAACTCCCATTCACCGCTTCCTTCAACAACGTGGCGGTATCGCCCGAAGGCGCGATCGGGCCGTTGTCCGCCGCTGCATAGGCGACGCCACCGGTGCACAACGCGCCGGCCAATGTAAAAGCAACCGCCTTCAAGCAAGTCCGCTGCAACATGGCGAGTCCTCCTGACGTGGGAACGGGTTAGAGTACGCCGAAATCCAACCCACAATGCGGCGAACGATTACATGAAGTCGAAAGTCATGTCCCGAATTGTCGCGCCACGCGCTTCAGAACAAGGGGTGTGCCCGGAATTCACCCTCCCACATCAAGGAACTCTGATGAATAGACTCATAGGTGGAACGACGGCGGCGATGCTGGCCGTTTTCGGCATGGCGCATGCGCAGGAATTTGCCAGTCGCTGGGGCGCGCCCGATGATTCAACCGTCAAAGCCATCATCGCCGTGGAAAGGGCGTGGGCCGAAACCAGTTGTGGCATATCGCCGCCGCCAGCCCTGAGAGCAGCAGTGGCGGGCGATTTTCTTGGCACTTCCACGCGCGGGCAGCACTACGAAAAAGCACGGGCGCTGGAATCAGGAAACGATCATGACTGCAAGCTCGGGCAAGTCAGGGTCCACTTCTTCGGAGATTCGCTGGCGGTCGCTTATGGAAGCGAAAGCTCCATCGGGAAAACTGCCGACGAAAAGGAAGGAAGGCGCTGCGCAATCTGGACGGATACCTGGCTGAAGCGCGACGGCGCGTGGCAAATCATCGCGGCCCAGGACAATCCTGTGGATTGCCGATAGCCCGCGTAGGTTGGGGGTGAGCAAGCGTAGGGGGCGGGAGTAGCGGAGCGGATCACGCCAGTCGAACCGCGACAGGCGGGTTGGCACCCGCCCTACAGGTCTTCGGAAATCCATTGCTTCGCCGAGTCGAGTTCGCACAACGGGAACAGCCGAAACTCACCGGGAATCATGAACCCGGACGCGAACGCGATTCCGCGCAGCAAGCGTAGGGCGGGAGTAGCGGAGCGGATCCCGCCAGTCGAACCGCGACAGGCGGGTTGGCACCCGCCCTACAAGCCTTCGGAAATCCAATGCTTCGCCGAGTCGAGTTCGCACAACGGGAACAGCCGGAACTCACCGGGAATCAGGAACCCGAACGCGAACGCGATTCCGCGCAGCCAAGGCGTGTCGGTCACCAGCGCAATGCATTCCCAGCCGCGCCAGTGGCGCAGGCCGAGCGTAAGGTCTTGCCACACCGCGCCGAATTCGAAACCGCGGAAGTCGTTGCCCATCAACCAGAGCACGCGCAGCTTGCGGTGCTGCGCGAACGCGGCTTCGATGCGCGGCGTCTTGATGGTGCGATATTCGACCGACGTCACCTTGCCGCGCGCGATGAAGCCGAGCACGCCGTCGGGCAAGCCTTGCATCGTTTCGATCATGCGGAATGATGCAGCAATGCTCCAACAAACACGCGTGAAGCCTTCAGCCGTCACCCCGACGACGGATTGGCCGGGATCGAGCTACCGGGGCAGCATGCGGCCCGTCAAAAGCAAAGACACTGGATCCCGGCCTGCGCCGGGATGAGGACATCCAGAACGGTTCGCAACGAGGAAGCGAATGGCCGCGTGCGCCCTATTGCAGGTACTTCCTCATCCACCCCACCCAGCGCTTGTACACGTCCGTGGTGCGCACGATGTCGTGCGGGAAGTGCGAATCGGCCGGATACGCATAGAACTCCACCGGCACGCCGGCGTCGCGCAGCGCGTGGAACCATTCGTAGGAATTGATCAGCGGCACGTTGGGGTCGCCCACGTCACCCATGATCAGGGTCGGCGCCTTGACGTTCTGCGCATACGCGATCGGCGACTGCTCGCGCCAGATGTCGTGGTACTTGGCCGTCCACGGCGAGCCACCGAAGAAATAGGTGTCGCCGGTCTGGTAGTAAGACACCGTGTAATCCATCACCCAGTCGGTCAGCGCCGCACCCGCGACGGCGGCCTTCCATGTGTCGTAATGGCCGCTGAGCCAGGTCGTCATGTAACCGCCGTAGGACCAGCCGGACACGCCGATGCGATTCGTGTCGACGATGCCGAGTTTCTCGACCGCGGCGAGCCCCGCCATCACGTCCTTGCCCGGACCTTCGCCGGTGTCGCGGAAGATCGCGTGCTGGTACTTGTCACCGAGGTTGGTGCTGCCGCGATAGTTCGGCTGGAACACCAGGAAGCCGTTCGCCGCGAGCAGCTGGATCAGCGGCGAGAAGCGCAGATCAGACGACGCTTCCGGGCCGCCGTGGATCACCAGTACCAGCGGATACTTCTTCCCGGATTTGTAATCCACGGGATAGGTGAGCACACCGTCCTCGTCGAAGCCGTCCGCGCTCGTCCATCGCACGGCTTCGCTGCGGCCAAGTTTCAACTGGTCCACGAAGGCGTTGAGGTCGGTGAGCCGGCGCGGCTTCGCGCTGGACGAGTCGAGCACATACAACTCGTCCGGGTGATCCGCCGTGGTGGCGATGAACGCGACGCGCCCGTTGTTCGCGACGCTCAGTTCCGGATTGACCTGCACTTCGCCGAGATCCAGTTCGCGCGCGACGCCATCCAGCGGCTGCACCCACAGGGTCGCTTGCGTGCCCTTGCTGCCGGCCAGCAGCAGCGCCTTGCCACCCGGCAACCATTCGTAGCTGTCGATGTTGCGCGCCAGTGCCGCAGTGACGTCATCCGGATCACCTTGCCCATTGCCGACATACACGGCATTGCCGTTGTTCTGGTCGCCGTTGCGCGGACGCATGAAAGCGTAGCTGTCGCCCTTCGGCGCGAACTTCAGGTCGCTCGAGCCCTGCGCGGTCACCAATGCACGCGGCTTGCCGCCGTTCGCATCCACCTCGTCGACCACGGACTGGAAAGAAGGTCCCCACCACGGCCCGGGGAAGCGTGTGAACGCGATGCCGCGCCCGTCGGGCGTCCACGCAGGCTCAGGCGCGGAATCCTGCTGGTCGGTCTGCAAGCTGAAATCGCCTTGGGTCAGCCGCTTCGGCTCTCCACCCGTACTCGACACGACCCACAGGTGATCGGGCGTCAGCGCCGCGCGCGCGAGGAAATTGTTGTCGGTGACCTGGAAGGCGTCATCGTGCTCCTTGATCGCCTTCGCGTTCTTCGCCTCGTCGGCGGTGAGGAACGCGATGCGAGTGCCGTCCGGGCTCCATGAGAAGGAATCAACGCCCTGCTTGGCGTGCGTGATCCGCACCGGGTCGCCGCCGTCCATCGGCATCACGAAGACCTGCGCCTTCTTGTCGTCGTCGTCCTTGTCGGAATCGTCGTCCTTGGAATCGGAGCCATCCTGCGCGCCATGATCGTCCGCGAGGAACGCCAGCTTCGTGCCATCCGGCGACCAGCGCAGCGAATCCAGTCCCGTGCGCTTCCAGGTCAGCGCGCGCTTGTTGCCCGTCGCCACGTCCACCAGGTCAATCTCCTGGCGGCGCTTGTCGGATTTCCAGTCCGGCGTGGAGACGATCACCACGATCTTCGTGCCGTCCGGCGATATCTGCGGATTACTCAGCGAAGCGATCTTGCGCAGGTCTTCCAGCTGGAACGAGTTGGACGGCGCGGCGTTCGCGACACCGAAAGAGGTGCAGGCGAGCAAGGCGACGGCGGCGCAAAAGGCGAGCGATTTGCGGGCGAGCATGGCAATCCCCAGTCAGAACGCGCCGAGGGTACGACAGAACGATCCGGCGCGTCAGCCGCGGAAGTCATGCCGGCGCGAGTGCCGGCACCGGTTCGACGTGGCGCACCAGCAGTCGCAACGACTCCACGCCCTGCCAGTCGTCAATGGTCAGTTCGTAAACGACCCGAATAGATGATCCGTCCGGCCAGTCGCGCTCCGCGTTGAACCACACCGCCGTATGCACGCGGCCATCGCGCGGATCGCGCAGGTTGGCGCGCAGGTGCCTCTGCCCGGCACCGATGCGCCGCGAGCCGACGCACTCGAATACGTTGTCGAACAGCGGCAGCGGGAAGCCCTGCCCCCACGGCCCGGCCGCACGCAACTGCCGCGCCAGTTCCAGGTCGAAATCGCTCGACGACAATTCGCCGTCACTGAGGATCTGCGCCTGCAATGCTTCCTGTGCGATGCGCTCGCGTGCGATGGCGTCGAAGCAAACAGCAAAGCGTTCGAAGTCGTTTGCACGCAAGCTCAGGCCCGCTGCCATCGCGTGCCCACCGAAGCGCTGGATCAGCCCCGGCTGGCGCGCATCCAGTTCGGCCAGGGCATCGCGGATATGGAAGCCGGGAATGGAACGTGCAGAACCGCGGAGCGAGTCGGGAGCCTCATCGCCGGCCGGGGCAAACGCGACCACCGGCCGATGCAGGCGCTCCTTGATCTTCGAAGCGACAAGGCCCACCACGCCGGCGTGCCAGTCCGAATTGAACAGTGCGATGCCGACCGCCTCCCCGCCATCAACATCCGCCAGCATCGCCTCGGCATCGGCGGTCATCATGTCCTGGACACCGCGGCGCTCGCCGTTGATGCCGTGCAGGACCGCTGCGAGTTCGCGCGCACGCGAACCATCGTCGGCCAGCAGGCATTCGATGCCGAGCGTCATGTCTTCCAGCCTTCCCGCTGCATTGATGCGCGGTCCCAGCGAATATCCGAGATCGCTGGCGGTCAGCCGGCTCGCATCGCAGCCGGCGACCTCGATCAGTGCCTCGATTCCCGCGCAGGCGCGGCCCGCGCGCATGCGGCGCAGCCCGGACTCGACCAGGATGCGGTTGTTGCGGTCCAGCGGTACCAGGTCCGCGACGGTCGCAAGCGCGACCAGATCGAGCAGGCACGAGAGGTCGGGCTCTTCGCGATTCGCGAAGCCACCGCGCTCGCGCAACAACGCGCGAAGCGACAACAGCACGTAGAACATCACGCCCGCGCCGCAAAGGGATTTGCTGGCGAAGCCGTCGCCCGGAACATTCGGGTTCACGATCGCATCCGCGTCCGGCAACGTCGTGCCTGGCAGGTGATGATCGGTAACGATGACGATGCAGCCGCGCGCCTTCGCGGCCGCCACACCCGCATGACTGACGATGCCGTTGTCCACGGTGACGATCAAATCCGGCGCGGGTTGCAGCGTGTCCACCAGCGCAGGCGTCAGGCCATAGCCATGCCGCATCCGGTGCGGCACCACGTAGCCGACATTTACCGCCCCCAGTGCGCGCAAACCGCGCACGGCGATGGCCGCACCGCAGGCGCCGTCGCAATCGAAATCCGCGGCGACGACGATCCGTTTTTGATTCCCGATGGCATCCGCCAGCAATTCCGTCGCCTGCGCGATCCCGGAAAGTCCTTGCGGCGGCAGCAATGTTGCAAGTCGGTGCTCGGCATCGCCCGCGCACGACACGCCACGCGCCGCGTACACACGCCGCAGCACCGGATGCACATGTTCCGGCCAGTCGCCGGGCGTGGCGGTGGATTCGCGGCGCGTGATCTTCGGGGCGCTCAAGGCTTTCGCCATACCCGCCAGCGATGCCAATGTTTGACCCGGAACCGTTCGCCGCTTGCGAACGCAAGACGCAACGTGGCATTGCGTCGCAGGCAGCGTTCAAGGCGTGGCAGCCATGCGGATTCGATCGGCATCGGCTCAAGGGAAGCGATATCGAGCAAGGCCTGCAAGCCGGGCGGCGCTTCGTCCAGAGCGTCGGGCGTGGCCGGAAGATGCTTGACGCCCGCGCGACCCCCCAACGCGTGCACGAGCGGATCGTCGCTGATAGCAAGCTTCAAATCCGACTTCACCCACATCGGCAACGTGCCCGCGCCCCAGAACCACAGCGCGTTGACCGGGATCAGTCCGCGTTCGCGGCGCGCGGCATTGACCGGATGCGAATGCAGGATGATCTGCGCCTCGTTGAACAGCGCGCGCCAGCGCCGGCCGGCATCGCCCTGCGGGAGCTGCTCCAGAAGATCGGCGCCGAGCGCCGCTTCCGGCGACACGAACGCGGGCAGTTGCGCGCCGGCCGGCAACCGCAATGCCCAGGTAGCCGACTTGGTGATCTCCAGCGGCGCGCCGGCATCGCCGAACAGCGGCCGCAACGGTTGCGCCAGACTCTCTGCTTCCTCACGCGTCAGCTGCAACTCATCGCCGCAGGCAAGGAGCCGCGCGCCATTGGCTTCGACGCGCGCGTACGCCGGATCGGCGCAGAGCCAGAGGTTCTCGCCGGCATCGTGCGTGCAGTGTTCGCGCAGCAGCGCCGCGGTTGGCAATGACGCGCCTGGAACCTGGAAGACTTCGCGCAGCTGCGCCTCGCGCCCGCGCGATGCGTCCGGCAGGCGATCACCGCGCGCCAGCCAGCGCTTCAGCATCGGCGCGTCATCGAAACGCGCCAGCGACGGCAACATCAGATGCAGGGAAGACATGCGGCGAGGATGCGGGAGCGTGTGTGCGGCGGCAAGTCGCGAGGTTCGGCTCGCCGCGTCGGGTTTCGCTGACAGCCGCCCGACTACGATTCGTACCGGACGCTCACGATGTCATAGCTGCGCACGCCATTGGGCGCCTGGAACTCGAACGAGTCGCCTTCGCTCTTGCCGATCAGCGCGCGCGCGATCGGCGAGGACACCGCGATGCGGCCCTGCTTGATGTCGGCCTCGAGGTCGCCCACGATCTGGTACACGATCGCGTCACCCCCGTTCTCGTCTTCCAGCTCGACGGTCGCGCCGAACACCACGCGCGCGCCGGCGTTGAGGCGCGACACGTCAATGATCTCGGCGGTCGAGAGCCCGGCCTCCAGTTCCTTGATGCGGCCCTCGATGAAGCCCTGCTGCTCACGCGCGGCGTGATACTCGGCGTTCTCCTTGAGATCGCCGTGCGCGCGCGCCTCGGCGATCGCGGCGATCACCTTCGGCCGCTCCACCGATTTCAGGCGTTCCAGTTCGCCGCGCAACCGATCGGCGCCGGCCTTGGTCATGGGGGCTCGTTTCATCTCGCCTGACTCCCTCGTGCTTCATCCGGTTGACAATAAAATAGAAGCCCGCGTTCGTGGCTCGCACCACGAACGTGCCCTGCATGTTCCGATTATGCCGAAACCCGCTGCGGCACCAGCGCGTGCAGTTCCTGCAGGCTCAGCACCTCGCCGCCGCTGCGGAAATCCAGCGAGTGCAGCATCGCACGCGCGCCGGCCACGGTGGTCGAATAGGTGACGTGCTGCTGCAGCGCTTCGCGGCGGATCGAGAACGAGTCCGCGATCGCGCGTCGGCCTTCGGTGGTGTTGACGATGTAGCAGATCTCGCCATTCTTGATCGCGTCGACGACGTGCGGGCGGCCCTCCAGCACCTTGTTGATGCGCTCGCATTCGATGCCGTGCTCGCGCAGGAACGCCGCCGTGCCGCCAGTCGCGATCAGCGAGAAACCGCGCTTCAGCAACTCGTGCGCGACCGGCAGCAAGCGCTGCTTGTCGGCGTCGCGTACCGAAAGGAACGCCTTGCCCTGCACCGGCGGCGCGATGTGCGCGGCCTCGTGGCCGCGCGCGAAGGCTTCGCCGAAGCTGCGGCCCACGCCCATCACTTCGCCGGTGGAACGCATCTCGGGGCCGAGGATCGGATCCACGTTCTGGAACTTCAGGAACGGGAAGATCGCTTCCTTGACCGAGAAGTAATCGGGAATCAGTTCTTCGGTCGCACCCTGCTCGGCCAGCGTCTTGCCGGCCATGCAGCGCGCGGCGATCTTGGCGAGCGGCCGGCCGATCGCCTTGGACACGAACGGCACCGTGCGCGAGGCGCGCGGATTCACTTCCAGGATGAACACTTCGTCCGTGCCGTCGTCGTGGTTCTGGATCGCGAACTGCGTGTTCATCAGGCCGATGACGCGCAACTCGCGCGCCAGCAGCGTGACCTGCCGGCGCAGTTCGTCCTGGGTTTCCTTCGAGAGCGAATACGGCGGCAGCGAGCAGGACGAATCGCCCGAATGCACGCCGGCTTCCTCGATGTGTTCCATGATGCCGCCGATCAGCACGTTGCCGTGCGCGTCGGCGATGATGTCCACGTCCACTTCCACGGCGTGGTCGAGGAAGCGGTCCAGCAGCACCGGCGAGGATTCCGACACCCGGACCGCGTCGCGGATGTAGCGCGCGAGGTCGGCATCGGCGTGTACCACTTCCATCGCGCGGCCGCCCAGCACGTAGCTCGGCCGCACCACCAGCGGATAGCCGATCTCGTTCGCCAGCGCGATCGCCTCGTCCGCGTTGCGCGCAATGCGGTTGGGCGGCTGCTTCAAGCGCAGGCGTTCGATCAGCTGCTGGAAGCGCTCGCGGTCTTCGGCCAGGTCGATCGAATCGGGCGAGGTGCCGATGATCGGCACGCCCGCCGCTTCCAGCGCGCGCGCGAGCTTGAGCGGCGTCTGCCCGCCGTACTGCACGATCACGCCCTTAGGCTTTTCCAGTTCCACGATCTCGAGCACGTCTTCCAGCGTCAGCGGCTCGAAGTAGAGGCGATCCGAAGTGTCGTAATCGGTGGACACGGTTTCCGGATTGCAGTTGATCATGATGGTTTCGAAACCATCCTCGCGCAGGGCGAGCGCCGCGTGCACGCAGCAGTAGTCGAACTCGATGCCCTGGCCGATGCGGTTGGGCCCGCCGCCCAGCACGATGATCTTCTTGCGGTTCGTCGGCTCGGCTTCGCACTCGTCCTCGTAGGTCGAGTACATGTAAGCGGTCGTGGTGGCGAACTCGGCCGCGCAGGAATCCACGCGCTTGTACACCGGCCGCACGCCCAACGTGTGCCGCAAATGACGCACGGATTTCTCGTCCGACGACAGCAACTGCGCGAGGCGTGCATCGGAGAAGCCCATGCGCTTCAGCTCGCGCATGCGCGGCCGGTCGAGCCGGGCGATGCCGCCGAGGCGCACGTCGTTTTCGGTCGCGATGATGTCCTCGATCGCAGCGAGGAACCACGGGTCGATTTTCGTCAGGTCGAAAACGTTTTCCAGCGACAAGCCCGCGCGGAACGCATCGCCGACATGGAACAGACGGTCCGGCCCGGGCTGGCGCAGCTCGCGCTTCAGCGCTTCCATGCCTTCGTCGTTCGACCAGTCGATGCCGCCCGGATTGAACCCGGTCCTGCCCGTCTCCAGTCCGCGCAGCGCCTTCTGCAGCGACTCGTGGAAGCTGCGGCCGATCGCCATCACCTCGCCCACCGATTTCATCTGCGTGGTGAGGCGCGCGTCCGCCGCCGGGAATTTCTCGAAGGCGAAGCGCGGGATCTTGGTGACGATGTAATCAATGCTGGGCTCGAACGACGCCGGCGTCTTGCCGCCGGTGATTTCGTTCTTCAATTCATCCAGCGTGTAACCGACCGCGAGCTTGGCCGCGACCTTCGCGATCGGGAAACCCGTGGCTTTCGACGCGAGCGCAGACGAACGCGACACGCGCGGGTTCATCTCGATCACGACCACGCGGCCGTTTTCCGGATTGACGCCGAACTGCACGTTGGAGCCGCCGGTGTCCACGCCGATCTTGCGCAGCACCGCGATGCTGAAGTCGCGCAGCCGCTGGTATTCCTTGTCGGTGAGCGTCTGCGCGGGCGCCACCGTGATCGAGTCGCCGGTGTGCACGCCCATCGGATCGAGGTTTTCGATCGCGCACACGATGATGCAGTTGTCCGCCTTGTCGCGGACCACTTCCATCTCGAACTCCTTCCAGCCCAGCACCGATTCCTCGACCAGCACCTCGTGCACGGGCGAGAGCTCCAGCCCGCGCGCGGCGATCTCCTCGAATTCCTCGATGTTGTAGGCGATGCCGCCGCCCGATCCGCCGAGCGTGAAGCTCGGGCGGATGATGGTCGGGAAGCCGACCTTGGCTTGCGCGGCGCGTGCCTGCTCGAGCGAGCGCGCCACTTCGGACTTCGGCGAGGACAGGCCGATTTCGTCCATCGCTTCGCGGAACAACTGGCGATCTTCCGCCATGCGGATCGCGTCACGCGAGGCGCCGATCAGTTCGACGCCGTACTTCTCCAGCACGCCGTGGTCGGCGAGATCCAGCGCGCAGTTCAGCGCGGTCTGGCCACCCATCGTCGGCAGCAGCGCGTCGGGCTTCTCCTTGGCGATGATCTTCTCGACCGTCTGCCAGTTGATCGGCTCGATGTAGACGCGATCGGCCATCTCCGGATCGGTCATGATCGTGGCCGGGTTCGAGTTCACCAGCACCACGCGATAGCCTTCCTCGCGCAACGCCTTGCACGCCTGCGCGCCGGAATAGTCGAACTCGCAGGCCTGGCCGATCACGATCGGCCCCGCGCCGATGATCAGGATGGTCTGGATGTCTGAGCGGCGGGGCATCAGCGGGTCTCCATCAACTTTGCGAAGCGATCGAACAGATAACCCACATCATGCGGCCCCGGGCTCGCTTCCGGATGCCCCTGGAAGCAGAAGGCCGGGCGATCGGTGAGTGCGAAGCCTTGCAACGAACCGTCGAACAACGAGGTGTGGGTGACGCGCGTGTTGGCAGGCAACGTGGCGGGATCCACCGCGAAGCCGTGGTTCTGCGAGGTGATCAGCACGCGTCCGTCATCCAGATCCTTCACCGGATGGTTGGCGCCGTGGTGGCCGAATTTCATCTTGATGGTCTTGGCGCCGAGCGCGAGTCCCATCAACTGGTGGCCCAGGCAAATGCCGAACAAGGGAATCCGCGCATCGAGAAATTCGCGCGTGGCGGCAATCGCGTAATCGCAGGCGGCGGGGTCGCCGGGACCGTTGGCGAGGAAGACACCATCGGGTTTCAACGCCAGCACTTCGCGCGCCGGTGTCTGCGCGGGCACCACGGTCAGGTCGCAGCCGCTCTCCGCGAGCAGGCGCAGGATGTTGAGTTTCACGCCGTAGTCGTAGGCAATGACCTTGAAGCGCGCGGCCGGCTTGCGGAATGCGGCGGCGGCGAGGTCGTAAATGCCGTTGCGCCACGGATACGCCGCGCGCACCGAGACTTCCTTCGCGAGGTCCATGCCATTCAAGGACGGCACGGCGCGAGCGCGTGCCAGCGCGTCCTGTTCGGAAAGATTCTCGCCGGCGAGCAGGCAGCCATTCTGCGCACCGGTGCTGCGCAGGATGCGCGTCAGCTTGCGCGTGTCGATGCCGGCGATCGCGACGATGTTCTGGCGGCGCAGGTAATCGGAAAGCGGTTCCTCGCTGCGCCAGCTCGATGCAAGCCGCGGCACGTCGCGCACGACCAGGCCTGCGGCCTGCACGCGCACCGACTCATCGTCGGCCGGATTGCACCCGGTGTTGCCGATGTGCGGATGGGTGAGCGTGACGATCTGCCGTGCATAGGACGGGTCGGTCAGGATTTCCTGATAGCCCGCCATCGCGGTGTTGAACACCACTTCGCCTGTTGCGCCTCCGGGCGCGCCAACGGAATCGCCGTGGAAGATGCTTCCGTCGGCGAGTGCTAACAATGCGGGTGTCTTCATATCGTCCGGGTGCAAGGCGACCCGCAGGCCACGCGAAGCGGGTCTGAGGGAATGGTGTTCGGGCGAGCGGGAATGATAGCAGAAGCGCGCGCGCGATTCAGCGCCGGATGTGGTTCGATCGAGAAATGCAACCGTCGCAGCCTTGCCCCGCAATGATGAAAGATCGCGGAAATGCGCAGCGGTACAATGCGCGCTCATACGAGGAAGCAGCAATGCCCGCCGCCCTGCTCGATCCCGCCCGCTTGCAGCGCCCCGATACGCTGGTGCGCCACGAGCCGTTCCCATTCATGCTCGCGCACGGACAGTTGCCGGAGGAGGCGCGCGAGCCGCTGGATCGCGACTTCCCGAAATATTCCGGCGCGGGCTTCTTTCCGTACGACGAGAAGGAATGCGGGCCGGCGATCAACGAGCTGGTGAGCGCATTGACCACGCCCGCCTTCGCCAGCGCGGTCGGCGCGAAACTCGGCATCGAGAATCTCGGCCAGTATCCGACGCTGGTGACGATCTGCCGCTCGCTCAACAGGCGCCACGGCACCATCCACACCGACAGCAAGTCGAAAGTCGCCACCGCCCTGCTCTATCTCAACAGGCAGTGGCCGGACACCAGCGACGGCTGCCTGCGGTTCCTCGCGCGCGTGGACAGCATCGACGAACTCGTCGCGCCGGAAGTGAAACCGCTGTACGGCGAATTCGCGATCTTCAAGCGCGCCGACAATTCCTTCCACGGGCACCTGCCCTACGAAGGCGAGCGCCGCGTGATCCAGGTCGCGTGGCTGACCAGCGAGGAAGAAAAGCTGCGCAAGACGCAACGCGGCAAACTTTCACGGCTGTTCAAGAAGCTCGCCGGTGGGCTCGACAAGAAGCTCGGCGCGCAGCGCGACCGCAACGCGGCGCACAAAGACTGATTGCGTGGCGGGTACTGCCCGCCACGGCGGACGATGTCCGCCCTACAAGAGCTGATCGAGCGTGTAGGTGCCCGCAGGCTTGCCGGCCAGCCATGCCGCGGCCTGCAGCGCGCCGCGCGCGAAAATGGTGTTGTCGTAGGCGCGATGCGTGAGTTCGATGCGCTCGTCGGCGCTTGCCAGCAACGCGGTGTGCTCGCCCACGATTTCGCCGGCGCGGATCGAAGCGAATCCGATCGCGCCGTGCCTGCGGGCACCGGTATGACCATGGCGCCCGAAGTCAGCGACCGCATCGAAATCCTGACCGCGCGCCGAGGCCGCGACGCGACCCAGTGCCAGCGCGGTGCCGGAGGGCGCATCCACCTTGCGCGCGTGATGCGCCTCGATGATTTCAAGGTCCCAGTCCGGCAGGGCGCTCGCGGCATCCCGAAGCAATTTGCCCAGCACGGCGATCCCGAGGCTGAAGTTCGCCGCGTACAACACGGGAATGTCGCGCGCGGCTTCCTGCAATGTGTTGCGCTGGGCCGCATCGAGTCCGGTGGTGCCGCAAACGAAAGCAACCTTGCGCACGCGGCAGTATTCGAGTGCGGCTTCGGTTCCGGCCGGCGTGCTGAAGTCGATCACGACGTCCAGCTCCGGCAGATGGCTCCATTCTTCGGAAGTGCCGATGCACGCGGCCAGCATGAAGCGGCCGTCTGCTTGCAGAAGCTGCTGCAGTGCGCGGCCCATGCGGCCGTTGGCGCCGTTGATGGCGAGGCGAATCCGCTCAGCCATGGGAGGCGTCCGTTTCGATCAGGATTTCGTTGAACTGGATGTCGGGCGCAATATCCGTGTAGTTCGACATGTCGCCCTGAAGCTCGTTGGCATGTGGCATGAACGCTTCGATGAACGCGTCCACGCTGTCGAAAGTGTAGAAGCATGCCGCCACGAACTTGGGCGGCGCGCCGGGTTCCGTTCCGGCGAGGCCGCGTTCCACCATCACCGAACGAAATCCCGGATGCGCCCGAAGCAGCTCGATGGATCGCGGCATGTGCTTCGACGTGTAGTAATCGAAATCGAACCGTCCGCCGCCGACATTCGGGTAGAGGATGCTCACCTTGACCATGGAATTCCACCGGGCAAACGAGCGGGAAGCCTGACGGATCGGGCTCCGATCCGTCAACTCGTCATCTTCGACCAGAACTGTTTCACCCCGGACATGAAGGAACTCGCGCGCGGCGAATGCTTCGCAGCTTCGTCGGCATCGGCGAAGGTCGCTTCGAATTGCTCCAGCAATTCGCGCTGCTCGCGCGTCAGGCGCACCGGCGTTTCGACCACCACGCGGCACAGCAGGTCGCCGGTGCGTCCGCTGCGCACGGATTTCACGCCCTGTCCGCGCAGGCGGAATACGTGCCCGGTCTGGGTTTCCGGCGGCACGCTGATGGTGGTGCCGCCCTCGAGCGTCGGTACTTCGACGTGCGCGCCCAAGGCCGCTTGCGCGAGGCGGATCGGCACTTCACAGTGCAGATCGTCGCCGTCGCGCTGGAAGATCTCGTGCTCGCGCACGTGCACTTCCACGTACAGATCGCCGGGCGCGCTGCCGGCAGGGCCGGCCTCGCCCTGGCCCGTGAGACGGATGCGATCGCCGCTGTCCACGCCGGCGGGACTGCGCACCGACAGCGTACGGCGCTCTTCCAGCAGGCCTTCGCCGTGGCAGGCCTTGCAGGGTTTCTCGATGCTGCGGCCGCTGCCGCCGCAATGCGGACAGGCCTGCTGGATCGAGAAGATGCCGTTCTGCATGCGCACGCGGCCGTGGCCGTGGCAGGTCTTGCATTGTACGGTTTTGCCGTCGGCCGAACCCGAGCCGTTGCAGTGGTGGCAGTTGACCTGGGTCGGGATCTCGATCGTCTTCTCGACGCCGAACACCGCTTCTTCCAGGTCCAGCTCCATGACATAGCGCAGGTCGGCGCCCCGACGCGCACGCGCGCGGCCGCCACCCATACCGAAGATGTCGCCGAAGATGTCCCCGAAAATATCGCCCATGTCGCCAAAGCCGCCGCGGCCGCCGCCCATGCCACCTTCAAAGGCGGCGTGGCCGTGCTGGTCGTACATGGCGCGTTTTTGTGGGTCGGCCAGGACCTCGTAGGCCTCCTTGGCCTCCTTGAATTTTTCCTGCGCGGAGGGATCGTCCGGGCCGCGGTCCGGGTGGTATTTCATCGCCAGCCGGCGAAAGGATTTCTTCAGCTCGACTTCGGTGACGGTGCGCTCGACACCGAGCACCTCGTAGTAATCGCGCTTGCCCGTTGTTGCACTCATGACTTCGAAAAACCCCTGCTCAAACTGGCCTACCCCGATCGGCTGCCACTCAACAAACAGCCCGCGTCGGCATGATAGCCGGCGCGGGCTGGTTCATCGGCGGCGCCGGCTGCCGGGTGCTTACTTCTTGTCGTCCTTGACCTCGGTGAACTCGGCGTCGACCACGTCGTCGGGCTGCGCCGAACCACCACCGGGCGCGGCCTGCGGGCCGGCCTCGGGACCGGCGCCACCGCCCTGCGCTGCGGCGTAGAGCGCCTGCGCGACCTGCTCG
>DASSEW010000004.1:0-16207 GCA_035695065.1 Rhodanobacteraceae bacterium
ACTGGGATCGCTCGCCGGGAGGGCTCTCGCTGTCGGCCGATGGCAAGACGCTGTATGTGACCGCCGATGACGCCGGCACGCACCCGCTTTTCGCGGTTGAGATCGCAACCGGCAAGGCCACGCAGCTCTTCGGCGACGGTACCGTCACCGGCTACGACGTCGCGGGCAACCGCATCGTCGCCGGACGCGAGGACTTCCAGCATCCGGTCGACCTGTACGCGATGGACGCGCACGGCGGCGACGTCGCGCAGGTGACGCACTTCAATGCCGCGCGTCTTGCCGACATCGAGTTCGGCGACGCGCAGTGGTTCACCTTCAAAGGCGCCAACGGCGATCCGGTGCAGGGCTACGTGATGACGCCGGTCGGCTACAAGGCCGGCCAGAAATATCCGGTCGCGTTCCTGATCCACGGCGGCCCGCAGGGCGAGTGGCTGAACGAATTCCACTACCGCTGGAATCCGGAAACCTATGCCGGTGCGGGCTTCGCCGTGGTCGCGATCAACTTCCACGGTTCCACCGGCTACGGCCAGAAGTTCACCAACGCGATTTCCGGCGACTGGGGCGGCGCGCCGCTGGAAGACCTGAAGAAAGGCTGGGCCTACGCGCTGGACAATTATGCGTTCCTCGATGGCAACAACGCGTGCGCGCTGGGCGCCAGCTACGGCGGCTACATGGTGTACTGGATCGCCGGCGTATGGAACCAGCCGTGGAAGTGCCTGGTGGACCACGACGGGGTGTTCGATACGCGGATGATGTATTACGCCACCGACGAGCTGTGGTTCGAGGAACACGAGAACGGCGGCACGCAGTTCGAGCATCCGGAGAACTACGAGAAGTTCAACCCGCTCGACCACGTCAAGGACTGGCGCGTGCCGATGCTGATCGTGCATTCCGGCCACGACTACCGGATTCCGGAAACGCAAGGACTGGGCGCGTTCACCGCGTTGCAGCGCCGCGGCATCCCGAGCGAACTGCTTTACTTCCCGGACGAAAGCCACTGGGTGTCCAAGCCGCAGAACAGCGTGCTGTGGCACGACACCGTGATCGGATGGCTGAAGAAGTGGACGAAATAGTCATCGCCTGCAAGCAGGCTCCTACAAAGCGGTCATCGTAGGAGCCTGTTCGCAGGCGACCGTCACACCGCGCTGCGCAGCGTCGCAGCACCCGATGCGAATTGCGGGAATCTCTCCAGGATCGCTGCGCGGATGCCGGCGACGTCGAGTCCCGCTTCGGCGAGCAATTCCTCGCGGCTGCCGTGTTCGAGGAACACGTCAGGCAGGCCGAGGTGCAGCACGGGAATATCAACGCCGCGGGCGGCGAGCAATTCGGCGACGCCCGCGCCCGCGCCGCCCGCAATCGCGTTTTCCTCGATCGTGACGATCGCCTCGTGCGTGCGCGCCATGTCGAGGACCAGTGCTTCGTCCAGCGGTTTCACGAAACGCATGTTGACCACGCTCGCGTCCAGTTCCGCGCCGACCTTCTCGCACGGCGCGACCATGCTGCCGAAGGCGAGCAGGGCGAGTCCGCGTCCGCGCCGGCGCACCTGCGCCTTGCCGATCGGCAATGTCGTGAGCTCGCGTTCGATGACAGCGCCGGGCCCGGTGCCGCGCGGATAGCGCACCGCGGCAGGTCCTTCGTGATGGAAACCGGTGGTCAGCATCTGCCGGCATTCGTTCTCGTCGGCCGGCGCCATCACCAGCATGTTCGGGATGCAGCGCAGGTAGGTGAGGTCGAAGCTGCCCGCGTGAGTGGGGCCATCCGGGCCGACCACGCCGGCGCGGTCGATCGCGAACATGACGGGAAGGTTCTGCAGCGCGACGTCGTGGATCAACTGGTCGTAGGCGCGCTGCAGGAAAGTCGAATAGATCGCGACGACCGGATGCGCGCCTTCGCAGGCCATGCCGGCCGCGAGCGTCACCGCGTGCTGCTCGGCGATCGCCACGTCGAAGTAGCGTTGCGGGAATTCCTTCGAGAAACGCACCAGTCCGGAACCTTCGCGCATCGCGGGGGTGATGCCGTAGAGGCGCTCGTCCGCGGCGGCCATGTCGCACAGCCAGTCGCCGAACACTTCGGTGTAGGTGAGTTTTTTCGGCGCGGACGAAACCTTCTTCACCACCCCCTGCTGCGGATCGAACGGCCCCACCGCGTGGTATTCGATCTGCGCGGCTTCCGCCGGCGCATAACCTTTTCCCTTGGTGGTGATCACGTGCAGCAGTTGCGGACCGCGCAGGTTCTTCACCGTCTTCAGCGAATGCAGCAGCGCGGGCAGATCGTGCCCGTCGATCGGGCCGGTGTAGTGGAAGCCCAGCTCCTCGAACAGCGTGCTCGGCACGAACATGCCCTTGGCGTGTTCTTCCCAGCGCTTGATGAAGCGCCAGGGCAGCGAACGCGGTTTCAGCACGCGCTTGGTGCGTTCGCGCCAGAGATTCAGGCGGCGGCTCGCCAGCAAACGGGCCAGCATCTTGGTGGTGGCGCCGACGTTCTCGCTGATCGACATGCCGTTGTCGTTGAGGATCACCAGCATGTCCGGCTCGATGTCGCCGCCATGGTTCAGCGCCTCGAAGGCCATGCCCGCGGTCATCGCGCCGTCGCCGATCACCGCAACGATCTTGCGATCGTCATGCTTGCGTTGCGCGGCGATCGCCATGCCCAGCGCAGCGGAAACCGAGGTGGACGAATGGCCCACGCCGAACGGGTCGTACTCGCTTTCGGCACGCCGCGCGAACGGCGCCAGCCCGTCCTTCTGCTTGATCGTGGTGATCGCGTCGCGGCGGCCGGTGAGGATCTTGTGCGGATAGCACTGGTGGCCGACATCCCAGACGATACGGTCGCGCGGTGTGTCGTAAAGATATTGCAGCGCGACCGTCAGCTCGACCACGCCCAGCCCGGCGCCGAAATGCCCGCCCACGCTCGCCACCGATTCGATGAGATACGCACGCAGTTCGTCGGCCAGCGCCGGCAGTTGCGACTCATCCAGCCGTTTCAGATCGGCCGGCGAATCGATTTTCGAGAGCAGCGGGTAGCGGGTGGAATCGATCATTCGGCTATTGTTGGATGCGAAGCCGGGCAGGGCAAGGGCGCGATCGGGGCGGATTGCCGACGCGTCTAGGCCTTCACCCCGAACTTGCGCTTCAACGTCTGCCGGATGCGGATGTGGCGCGATGCGTCACGCATCTCGTGCAGGCGCTTGGCGTTGGCCGCGAGCACGTCGCTGCGGGTCAGGATGCCGGTGAGGCGCGTTGGATCGTTGCGCGACACCACGATCAGGCGACCGACGTTCTCGGCGACCATCAGGTCGGCGGCATCGCGCAACGAGTGATCCTCGAACACGATGATCGGTCCGCGCTTGACCATGTCGCCGATGTGCCGCAGGCCGGGAAGATCGGGATCGAGCAACATGCGGCGGGTGACGACGCCGCGCACGCGGTCGTTGTCGTCCACCACCGGATAGCCCTGGTGTTGCGCGCGCACGCGCCCGGAATTCATCCAGCGCAGCACCTCGCCCAGTTCGTCGGAAGTCTTGAGCGTGCGTACCTCGCGCGTGCAGGCATCGCCGACGGCAATCTGCGACAGCAGGTCGGCTTCGTATTCGCTCGGCACGCGCACGCCGCGGCGCGCGATCTTCTCGGTCATGATCGTGTTGCGCATCAGCAGCGCCGAGATCAGGTACGCCGCGGTGCAGCCGCCCAGCAGCGGCAGCAGGCCCGCGGGCTGGCGCGTGGTTTCGAAGGCGAACACGATCGAAGTGAGCAATGCGCGCGAGGCGCCGGCGAAGATCGCCGCCATGCCGACCAGTGCGGCGATGCGGGGATCGATGCCGAACGACGGCCACAGGTGGCCGATGCCCAGGCCGATCAAGGCGCCGAGCGAACCGCCGATCATGAACAGCGGCGCCAGCGTGCCGCCCGAGGTGCCGCTGCCCAGCGCGATCACCCACGAAATGAATTTCAGCACGCACAGCGAGATCAGCACCTTGAGGCCGAAGCTGCCCTGCACCAGCCCGTCGATGTTGTCGTAGCCCACGCCCATCGTGTGCGGTGCGAACCAGCCGATCAGGCCGGCCACGAGGCCACCGATCGCCGGCCACCACATCCAGTGGATCGGCAGTTTCTCGAAGGCGTCCTCGACGCCATACACCGCCTTGCTGACCCACACGCTGATGATGCCGACGATCGCACCCAGGGCGATGTAGCTGCCCAGTGCCCAGCCGCCGGGTTCGGCGATCGTGGGCATCGCGAACACCGCGCCGGAGCCGAAGGTCGCGTAACGCACGCCGGTGGCGGTGAAGGTGGCGAGTGCCACGGGGATCAACGAACGCGGGCGCAATTCGAACAGCAGCAATTCGACTGCCAGCACCAGCGCCGAGACCGGCGCGCCGAACACCGCGGCCATGCCCGCGGCTGCACCGGCGGCCAGCAGCACCTTGCGCTCGTGCGCGGTGACGCGCAGCAGTTGTCCGATCAGCGAACCCAGTGCGCCGCCGGTCGAGATGATCGGGCCTTCCGCGCCGAACGGTCCGCCGGTGCCGATCGCGAACGCCGACGACACCGGTTTCAGGAAGGTGATGCGCGGCGCGATGCGCGATTCGTTCAGCAGCACCTGTTCCATCGCTTCGGGGATGCCGTGGCCCTGGATCGCGCGCGAACCCCAGCGCGCCATCACGCCGGCGATCAATCCGCCGATTGCCGGGATCACGATCACCCATGCGCCGAGATGGTTGAACGCCGGCGACAGCACGAAGGAGCCGTGCCGCGCCGATGGGCCGATCACGTCCGACACGCGCCCGTAAAAGCTGATGTCGGTGATCAGGTTGATCATCAGCATCAGCAATTGCGCGACGTAGGCCGCGGCCACGCCCAGCAGCACGGCCAGCGCGCCGGTCAGCAGGATGCGGTGCGAAACCAGCGTGGATTCGCGCGGCATGCTCGCGGCATCCAGCGACAGGCCGAGCGCCGGCGCGACCGGCAGTGCGTCGGTGCTGCCTTCGGTGCGCACACTCTCGTGTTCCGGCGGGCGGGGCTGATGCGGGTCCACGGATTCTCCCTTTCGGTGCGTTGTTGCACTGCGGCAAAACGAGGCATTCTACCGCGTGCAGGCTTGAGACCGAAGAGGGGAGGATCGCGCCTTTGCGCGACAGAAAACATGCCGCGCGCAGCAGTTCCTAAAGAGCCGCCTAACTCGCCCGCCGATTCTTCGGCAGGTGATGCACCAGGAATTCCATCTGGTCGGCAAGGATGTTGCGGTTCGAGAGGATCAGGTGCTCGACCCAGCTCGGCTTGTAAGGCACGGCCAGCAGCGGCATGCCGGCCTGCTGGGGCGTGCGCCCGCCCTTCCTGATGTTGCAGGCAAGGCATGCGGTGACCACGTTGACCCAGATGTCGCGGCCGCCGCGCGACAGCGGCATCACGTGATCGCGGGTCAACTCACCGCGGCTGTAATGCGTGCCGCAATACAGGCAGATGTGGCGATCGCGCGCGAACAACGCGACGTTCGTGAGCGCGGGCGAGGGATCGACCGCATGCGAGCGACAGTGCCCGCGGCTGGCCACGATCGGATGCAGCGACAGGATGCTCTGTTCGCCGTCGTTGCGGAAGCCGCCGTGCACGGTGAGGCAGGGTTCGCCCAGCGTCCACGCGACTGCTTCGCGCACGTACAGGCATGCCGCGTCCTGCCAACTGATCCAGTCGAGGATGCGACCGCCCGCGTCGAGCGACAGCACGCGCGTGCTGTGCAGGTCCGCGACCACGTTGCGCGGCTCGAACTCGACGACGGAGGCTGTGTGCGACTCCATGACCGGCCGAGCATAGAACAAAACCGCCTGGATGCGTAGGGCGGGCACTGCCCGCGTTGTAACCGGAATCTCCGCGCGGACGGTGTCCGCCCCGCACATCACATCCGCCCCGGCTCCAGCGGACGCTGGCGGTGCATCACCGCCCACTCCGCGTGCTCGGCCAGCGCGGCCTCGCCGAGCGAACGCAGGATTTCGCGCTGTTCGTCCGGGTCCCGGGTGTCGTCCAGCGCCGTGCGCGCCTTGCCGAAGATGCGTTGCATGAACCGGTATTGCTTGATCAGTTCCTTGTCGGCTTTTCGATAAGCATAGGCCTCGCGCACCGCGGAGCCGACCGAAAACACGGCCATGATCACGATCAGGTCGTTCTTGAGATCGGCGGACAAGCGGTAGGCCAGCACCGCCAAGGCGATGCTGATGCCGATGCCCGCATAAAGACTCAGCGCTCCGATCCCTTCGGTGATGCGGTGCGTGCGTTCGCGCTGCGCGGTCTTGCGGCGGTAATAGCCGAGCTGGCCATCGTCGACGTTCTCGCCGACCCATTCGCGGATGACCGCATCCAGCTCGCCGCCGCGCGGCGTATCGTCCACCAGGCCGGCGCTGCGCATCACGTTGCGGGTCCAGCCGAGCTCCATGTCCTGCTTCTGCAGCAGGCTGTCGTGCGCGAATTCAGGATCCGCGGTCAACGAAATGCCTGCGCGACGCCAGTAATCCTGCACGCGCAGTCCTTCGGCGAGGGCGCGGTAATCCAGGTACTTGCGGTGCCACTCGCGTTTGCGCGCAATGGTGCTGATCACGATCCCGGCGGCGAACAGCAGCAGGAACACGTAGATCATGTAGTTCTGTGCGGAGAGGTTGTCGTACACCGCGAAGGCGATGCCCATCAGCGCCGCCACGGTGTAGGTAATGCGCATCGCCAGCAGCACGCGCTTCTGGAAATGCACCGCCAGCCAGTCGGCGGCGCGGAACAGCGCATCCCGCGACATGGGCTTTTCATCGGCAGCGGCGCCTTTGATTTCCTCGCGATAATTCGCAGTGTCCTCGTTGAATTCATCCGAGTTCGCGAACATCGCATGGAATGCCTCCGGCATCGATGCGCCCGGCGCACTCGCCTCGCTGCCGGTGCGCCAGATGATTTCGCCCGGTTGCAACGGCGCTTGCGGCGCGCCATCCGGTTCTTCACGCGAGCACACCAGATGGCAGACCAGCCGCTCGTCGCCGGCACCGAGTTGGTAGCGCCGCGCGCCACGGCGGCGCTCGATGTGCCCCGGCATCACGCCGCCGAGGTAGTACTGCACCACCTGCGCGGTGCCGCCGAGGCGATCGTTGATCTTGCCATCCCAGATCGCGAGAAGCAGGTGGCAATGCCGCGCCACGAACGCGCCGGCCTGCGCGTACTGGCGGTTGCGCTCCACGCCCGATTGCGCGACGTCTTCCAGCGTGTGTCCCGGCAGCAGCGGGAGTTGGATCACGTGCGCCCGCGCGCACAGCGCATCGAAAGTCTTGCGCGTGGCGTCGTCGGTGAAATCGCGTTCGTACAGGTCGCGGGGCAACGGCAGCGGCGCGATCAGCTGCGCGCCGCAACGCAAGCCTTCTTCCGCCACGATCTGGTCGCCGCCCTCGGCCAGCGCCGACAGCACCATCAGGGGCGAGTGCGGAAACTCCTGCTGCCACTGCGCAAGCAATTCCCGCACGCGAGCGCGGATGGGTTCGATCTCGCGCGCGGGAATGTTGCGATGGCTGGTGACGCCAATGACGAGAGGCGTGAGGGAGGGATCACCCACTCTTGTGCTCATGCGGTGCACCCACTCTGGCCCAATGCGACCTGCTCCACACGTTGCGGGCGGCTTCCGCCGCGCGGCAAGCCAGGTGAGTGTAGTGAGTTCCGCGGGTCGGAGCCGGATGAGTGGTGGAGCGACTACAAGGGCTTGGCCATCCGCAGCAGGTCGGCGCCGAAGCCGTTGCGTTCGTACAGCGCCCGGGCGCGCAGGTTGCCGGGAAACACCGCCAGCGTGATCAAGGTGCAGCGCTGCTTCTTCGCCCAGGCGTGGGCGTGATCGAGCAGGGCGCGGCCGATGCCCCGGCCGTCATGCCCGTGCGCGACCGCGAGATCCGAGATGTGGCAGTTGCCTTTGCCGGAGAAGAAATCGCGGGTCTTCTGCAGGCGCATGAAGCCGACGCGTTCGCCGTGTTTGTCTTCGGCGATGAACAGCGCTTCTCCGGGCGGCGCGGTTTCCAGCGCGTGCCTGATGTCGCGGCGGATGCCGGCGGCGCAGTCGGACTTCTTTCGCCACTTCGGCAATTCGAAATCGACGAAGCGTTCGACCAGCGAAAGGATGAACGCATCGTCGCCGGCATCGGCGACGCGGATGCGCAAGGCTGGCGCGCGTGTGCGCATTCAGACGAACAGTTCATCCGGCATCGCGAACAGGCTTTCGCCTCCGGCCTCGATCGCCATGCGATGCGCACTCGTGCGCGGCAGGATGCGCGTGAAATAGAAGCGCGCAGTCAAGAGTTTCGCCCGCTTGAAATCGGCGCCGTGCGACGAAGCCTGCGCGGCCGCCACGCTGCGCGCCCAGAAATACGCGAGCGCGACGTAGCCGGAGTAGAACAGGTAATCCGCCGCCGCCGCGCCGATCTCGTCGGGATTGCCCACCGCGCGCTTGCCGACCGCCTGGGTCAGGTCGGCCCATTCCTTGGCGACGCCCGCGAGTGGGGCGATGAATTCCTTCATTGCATCGTCGCCCGCATGATGCGCGCAGAACGCGGCGATTTCTTCCAGGAACAGCTTCAGGCCGGCGCCTTGCTGCTGCATGATCTTGCGGCCGAGCAGGTCCAGCGCCTGGATCTGCGTGGTGCCCTCGTAAATCGTGGTGATGCGCGCGTCGCGCACGTACTGCTCCATGCCGTGCTCGGCGATGTAGCCGTGGCCACCGTAGATCTGCAGCGCCAGGTTGGTGCACTCGATCGCATTCTCGGTCAGCATCGCCTTGACGATCGGCGTCAGGAAAGACAGCAGCGTTTCCGCGTGCCCGCGCTCGGTTTCGTCCGTGGTGCGGTGCTGGATGTCTACGAGCGTCGCGGCGTAAAGCCCGAGCGCGCGGCCGCCTTCGATCAAGCTTTTTTGCGTGAGCAGCATGCGGCGCACGTCGCCGTGCACGATCAGCGGATCGGCGGGCTTGTCCGGGAACTTCGCGCCGGACAGCGCGCGCATCTGCAAGCGCTCGCGCGCGTAGCTCAACGCGTTCTGATACGCGCGTTCGGAAAGTGCGAGGCCTTGCAGGCCGACCGCCAGCCGCGCCGTATTCATCATCACGAACATCGCGTTGAGGCCGCGATTCGGTTCGCCGATCAGCCAGCCTTGCGCGCCGTCAAAATTCATCACGCAGGTGGCCGAACCTTTCAGGCCCATCTTGTGTTCGATCGCGCCGCAGCGCACCGCGTTGCGTTCCCCGGACCGGCCTTCGCGATCCACCTTGAACTTCGGCACGATGAACAGCGAGATGCCCTTCACGCCCGGAGGCGCATCCGGCAGCCGCGCCAGCACCAGGTGCACGATGTTGTCGGTGAAGTCGTGCTCGCCGGCGGTGATGAAGATCTTGGTGCCGCTGATCGCGTACGAGCCGTCGGCGTTCGGCTCGGCGCGCGTTTTCAACAGGCCGAGGTCGGAACCGCAATGCGGTTCGGTCAGGCACATCGTGCCGGTCCAGGTTCCCGCCGCGATGGGTTTCAGAAAAGCGTCGCGCTGCCAGTCCTCGCCGATCACGCGCAGCGCCTCGATCGCGCCGTGCGAAAGCAGTGGGTAGGTGCCCCAGGCGAGGTTGGCCGAATCGATGAATTCCTTCACCGGCGCGCCGATGGTTTCCGGCAGGCCCTGGCCGCCGAATGCTTCCGGCGCGGTGAGTCCTGCCCAGCCGCCTTCGACGAACTGCGCGTAGGCGCGTTTGAATCCGTCCGGCGTGGTCACGCTCGCATCGTTCTTGTCGAACGTGCAGCCCTGGCTGTCGCCAATTTGATTGAGTGGCGCGAGCACGCTTTGCGAAAACTTCGCGGCTTCCTCCAGCACGGCATCCACGAGTTCGCGGTTGAGCGCTTCGCAGCCCGGAAGCTTCGCGAACAGCTTCTCGACTTCGAGCACGTCATAGAGCGCGAAGCGGACGTCGGCGAGCGGGGCGGTGTAGTGGGTGGTCATATGGGATCTACCGTTCGTGCTGAGCGTAACGAGCGCAGCGGGTGGAGTCGAAGCACGTTCTTGCCCTTCGACTTCGGCGCTTCGCGCCTACGCTCAGGGCGAACGGGTGTGATTAACGCCAGGTGTTCGCCACGCCCGGCACCGGCGAAATGTAGCCCTTGCCGTCGAGGTCGAAAATGTCCTCTTTGCCCGTCTCGCTTTTGCCGACGGTGAGCTTGCCTTTGACCTCGTAAGCAATCGCGTTTTTCCCGGCGGCTGCCAACAACGCTCGTGCATCCGCGCTGGGTGTAAAGGTGACCGTTGTGGTGTCCGCGCTCATCGCCGGAATATCGAGCGAAGATGGTGCGACCACAATCGGGCCCGCAAATTTACCGCCGACGTCCAGCTGTGCATTCACCGCGAACACATGCATGCCGGTGTCGTAACTGTAGTTCTGGATGCGCAGCGTGAACTGCCATTGGCCGTTCGGCAGCACCCGCAGTTGCTGGATGCTGGCGGCCGGTGGCTGCAGCTTGGTACCGGGACCGCAGGCGGAAAGGGCGAACATGGCCATGACCGGGACCAGCCAGCGCAGCGATGCCGATTTCATCGGAATACCTCCGCAGGTTCGTCCTGCAACTTTACCGCGAGGCGGCGGCCGCGCGGTGTTTAAAACGCCGGCTCCTGCGCGAACTCCGAAACCGGCAGGACCGCCCGCAGATGCCCGTCGTCCAGCAGTGCCACCGCATCGGCGAGTGCGCGCACTTCGTCGGCCTGGTGGCTGACCAGGATCGTGGTCAGTGCCAGCTCGCGCTTCAGCCCGCGCAGGTGATCCAGGACTTCCGCACGCGCTTCCCGGTGCAGGTTTGAAAGCGGCTCATCCAGCAGCAAGGCGGCAGGCGCGCTCAACAGTGCACGGCCGATCGCGACGCGTCGTGCCTGCCCGCCGGAGAGTTGCTCCGGCTTGCGTTTCAACAACGCGCCGAGCCCGAGCAGCTGCACGGCGGCATCGAAACGCGATGCGTCGCGTGAATGCGTCGCGCCGTATCGCAGGTTGTCGCGCACCGACAGGTGCGGGAACAGCCGCACGTCCTGGAACACCACGCCGAGCCGCCGTTGCGCAACGGGTATGTCGATCCCGGCCTGCGAGTCGAACAGCGCGCGATCGTCCAGGACGATCTTCCCGCGCGCAGGCGTCAGCAACCCGGAGATCGCGTGCAGCGTGGAAGTCTTGCCGCATCCGGAATCGCCGAACAGCGCCAACGCGCGCGCTTCCGAGTGCAATGCGAGGTGCAGCCCGAACTCGCCGCGCGTCAGTGCAAAGTCGAGTTCGATCATGCGTCCAGCTCCGCCGGGCGCGTTCCGCGCCGCAGCAACGTTGCCGCGCCGAGCGTCGCCACCAGCGCCACGCCCAGCGCTACCCAGGTCAGTCGCAGTGCGCCGCTTTCACCGCCGGGCGTTTCCAGCAATTCGTACAGCGCGATCGGCAACGTGCGTGTTTGTCCGGGGATGGAGGAAACGAAGGTGATAGTCGCGCCGAATTCGCCGAATGCGCGCGCGAAGGCGAGCGCCAGTCCCGCCACCAGGCCGCGCAGCGACAGGGGCAGGGTGATGCCGAAGAAGATCCGCCATGCGCTCGCGCCGAGTGTCGCGGCGGCCTGTTCCAGCTTGCGATCCACCGACTCGAACGCGGAGCGCAGCGCGACGACCAGCAACGGAAACGCCATGACCCCGGCGGCGAGCGCGGCACCGGTCCAGCGGAACGCGATCGACAGGTGCAGCGCATCCAGCACGCGGCCGATCGTGCCCTGGTGGCCGAACAGTGCCAACAGCGCGTAACCGGTGACCACCGGCGGCAGGATCAGCGGCAGCAGGATGACGGTTTCCAGCAGTACCTTACCGACGAAACGCTTGCGTGCAAGCAGCCACGCGCACGCGATCGCCGGCGGCAGTGCACAGGCCACTGCAACGGAAGCGACTTTCAGGCTGAGCGCCAGTGCCTGCGCTTCATCGTGCGAGAGAAAACTCATGCGATTCAGGGTAGCCGTTCGCGCTGAGCGTAGCTCGCGCAGCGAGCGGAGTCGAAGCGCAGGCGATCAATGGCGGGGCAGATCGAATCCGTAGCGCTGGAACACGGCCTTTGCCGCACGCGATTGCAGCGCACGCAGCAGCGCACGACTCCCCGTGTCGTCATGTCCACGCACGATCGCAATCGGATACACGATCGGGGCGTGGCTCGACGGCGGAAACATCGCGACGATGCGCACGCGCGGTTCGGATACCGCATCCGAGCGGTACACGATGCCGAGCGGGCATTCGCCCACCGCAACCAGTTCCAGCGCGGCGCGCACGTCGCGGCTCATCGCCAGTTTGGATTGCAGCGCGTTCCACAACCCGAGTGCGTGCAAGGCTTCGCTCGCATAGCGGCCGGCCGGCACCGCTTTCGGCAGTGCAATCGCCAGTCGCTCCGATCCCAGTGCCTGCAACAGCGATTGCGGGTTCGCGAGATCCACGCGCGCGCTCGAAGTGCGCGGCGCAACCAGCACCAGCGCATTGCCGAGCAGGTCGTGGCGCGTGCCGGGTGCAATCGAGCCGTGCGCGGCGACATCGTCCATCCACGCTTCGTCGGCGGAGATGAAGACATCCGCCGGTGCGCCTTGCTCGACCTGTCGCGCCAGTGCCGATGATGCGGCGTACACCCGTCGCGGCGCGGGCGTGCCAAGCGCGCCTTGCGCGGCAAGCGCGTCCAGCGCGGGTTTCAGGCTTGCCGCGGCGAAGATCGTGGGTGGCGCGGCCAAGCCGGCTGCAGGCCACATCGCGCACAGCAGCAGGATCAGCAGTGCGCGCGCATGGCGCTTTTCAACGGCCATAGGTCGCGGTCAGCGTGGCCGTTGCGATGGCGTGCCTGCGGATCGCCCTGATCACATCCGCGGTGCTTGCGCGCACGCTGACCGGCAGCACCGGCACGTCCAGCGCGTAGGCGGTGAAGATGTAATGGTGCGGCTTGCCCGGCGGCGGGCACGGGCCGGAATAACCGACGTTGCCGAAGCCGTTCTCCATCTGCACGGTGTCGCCCGGCGCATTGCCGCTGTGCGGCGTGCCGGCGCCGGGGTTCATGCCGTACGCACCGACGCCGATATTGAATGCGACCCAGTGCCAGAAGCCGCCGCCCGGCGCGTCCGGATCGAACACGCTCACCGCAAAACTTTTTGTCCCGGTCGGGACATCGCGCCATTGCAGTTCCGGCGAGACATTGCCGCCGCCGCATTCCGTGTAGACCTGCTGCATCGGCACGGTGCCGTTCGGCTTGATCACCGGGCTGGTGAGGGTGAAGGCCTGCGCTGCGGTGGCGATGCCGAACGCAAGCGCCGGTGCAAGGCCGAGCGCAACCTTGCTCATTTGGACGCACTCCGCTTGCGCGGCATGTGCTTTCGCATGTACTCGGACAACGCCACCGCGTTGTTGTAGCGCGCCTCGTGCGAGCCGAACAACAGCGTCACCGTGCCGTGTTCGCGCAGCAGGTCCTGCAAAGCCTTCACCGGTTCCGGATTCGCATCCAGCTCCTTCGCGTAGCGCTCGCGGAACTCCGGCCACTTCTCCGGTTCGTGGTCGAACCACTTGCGCAACTCGCTGCTCGGCGCGATGTCCTTCAGCCAGGCATCCAGCTTCAGTTCCGCCTTGGAATGCCCGCGCGCCCACAGCCGATCGACCAGCACGCGCGCGCCGTCGTCCTTCGAGTGCGCATCCCTGACGCTTTTGACCTTCAATTGCATGGCGTGCTCCTTGTGCTGTCGCCAGCGCGAAGGGCATTATGTTCTTTTGTTCCGCCATCGACACACATGACCCGCCGATTGAAAGTCCACCGCTCGCCCATCCATGGCAATGGCGTCTATGCCGCAGCCGATCTCCCCGCCGACACAACGCTGATCGAATACAAGGGGCGCCTGATCACCCACGCGCAAGCCGACCGCGATTACGGCGATGGCGCCGATACCGGGCACACCTTCCTGTTCACGCTGAACGACCGCTACATCATCGACGCCAACGTGGACGGCAACACGGCGCGCTGGATCAACCACAGTTGCGCGCCCAACTGCCGCGCCTACATCGAGGAAGTCGACGGCCGCCGCAAGGACAAGGTGATGATCGAAACGCTGCGCGCGATCCGGGAAGGCGAGGAACTCACCTACGATTACGGCATCACCCTTGAGGTGCCGCACACGGCGAAGATGAAGAAGATCTGGGCCTGCCGCTGCGGCGCGAAGCAATGCACGGGGACGATGTTGAAGCCCAAGCGCGCGAGGTCGTAGGGGCGGATACTGTCCACCTTGTCCGGCGGGCAATGCCCGCCCTACAACGCAAAGCTCGCCGCGCCCACACGCCGCGGTAACGCTCTCTCGCGCAACATCCTGCCTCTGGACACCAGGAGCAGGCCATGCCCAAGCAATCGCTGAAAGGTCGCAAGATCGCCATTCTCGCCACCAACGGTTTCGAGCAGTCCGAGCTGCAGAAACCCAAGCAGTTGCTCGAGGAAGCCGGCGCTAGCACGGTGGTGATCGCGCCGGACGACCGGCCGTCCATCAAGGGCTGGAACCACACCGACTGGGGCGACGAGATCAACGTGGACCTGCCGCTCTCGAAAGCGCGCGCCGGCGATTACGACGCGCTGGTGTTGCCGGGCGGGGTGATCAATCCCGACAAGCTGCGCCTGCACGAAGAGGCAATCGATTTCATCCGCGACTTCGGCGAAAGCGGCCGGCCGCTGGCCGCGATCTGCCACGGCCCGTGGACGCTGATCAATGCCGGCCTCGTGGACGGCAAGCAGATCACCTCGTGGCCGTCATTGCGCGTGGACCTGGAAAATGCCGGCGCGCAATGGGAAGACAATGCGGTGGTCGAGGACGGCAATCTCATCACCAGCCGCAAGCCCGACGACATCCCGGTGTTCGTCAACGCGCTGATCCACGCGCTGGAGCATCGCGCGCAGGAAGCGGCGTAGGGCGGGCATTGCCCGCCACCTCTGGAGACGAGCTTGTCGGCGGACAATGTCCGCCCTGCCTGGTCCGCCCTACCGAAATCAGTCCTCTTCGGCCTTCGGCTTGTACGCCTCTGCGAGTTGCTTCTGCACCTGCGCGGGGACGGGATCGTAGTGCGAGAGTTCGATCGCATAGCGGCCGCGGCCGCCGGTGATCGCGCGCAGCTCGGTCTGGTAATCCACGACCTCCGCGAGCGGCACCTGCGCCTTGATGACCAGTTCGCCGCCGCGCAGTGAATCGGTGCCGTTGATGCGCGCGCGCTTGGACGCGAGCCCGCCGGTGACATCGCCCATGTATTGCTCGGGCACATTGACGTCGAGGTTGACGATCGGCTCCAACACGATGGGTTTCGCTTTCGATACCGCGTCGAGGAATGCTTTTTTTCCGGCGGAGACGAACGCGACCTCCTTGGAATCCACGGGGTGGTATTTGCCGTCGTAGACAACCACGCGCACGTCCTGCATCGGGTAGCCGGCGATCGCGCCGTGCTCCAGCACCTGGCGCACGCCTTTCTCGATCGCAGGGATGTATTGATTCGGGATCACGCCGCCCTTGCTGTCGTCGCGGAATTCGAAACCGCCGCCGCGCGGCAGCGGCTCCACGCGCAGGAACACCTCGCCGAACTGGCCGGCGCCGCCGGTCTGCTTCTTGTGGCGATGGTGGCCTTCGGCCTTGCCGCCGATCGTTTCGCGATAGGCGATGCGCGGCGGACGCGTGGCGACCTCCACGCCGTAGCGTTCCTTCATGCGCTCCAGCGTGAGCTTCAGATGCAGGTCGGACAGCCCGCGCACCACGCTCTCGTTCAATTCCTTGTTGTGCTCCACGCGCAGGCAGGGATCTTCTTCGCTCAGCTTGTGCAGCGCGGTCGCGAGCTTCTGCTCCTGGCCCTTGTGCGCCGGTTCCACCGCAAGGCCGAACATCGGTTGCGGGAAATCCAGCGGCTTCAAATGAATCTGGTCTTCGTCGTGGGAGTCGTGCAGCACGGCATCGAAATGGATTTCCTCGACCTTGGCGACCCCGGCGATGTCACCGGGGCAGGCGTGGTCGATCTCGACGTGATCCTTGCCGTGCAACTTGAACAGGTGCCCGACCTTGAACGGCTTCTTGCCATCGTCGATGAACAACTGCGTGTCGCGCTTCACCGTGCCCTGCCAGACGCGGAACACGGCGAGCTTGCCGACGAAGGGATCGTTGATGATCTTGAACACGTCG
>DASSEW010000005.1:0-22476 GCA_035695065.1 Rhodanobacteraceae bacterium
CTTCGAGCCGTCCATGGCGCGCCGACCCATTCGCCATCCATGGCTCATCCTCACGCTGCGCAGCCGATGCCGCTGAAGGCATCGGCTGAACGCGCAGCGCTCGACCATCACGGCCACCATTTTTCTTGCAGCGCAGGTGCGCGCGCCGCTCAGGTTTCCAGCGCCGCGGCGATCATGCCTGGCAGTGCCTCGATCTCGAACGGTTTCTGCAGCACGCGGTAGACCACGCGCTCCAGTTTCGGCGGCAGCGGCGTGGGTGCGTAGCCGGTCATCAGGATCACCTTCAGCTGCGGGCGCAACGCCTTGGCGGCTTCGGCCAGCTCGTAGCCGTTCATGCCCGGCAACTTGATGTCGCTCAGCAGCACGTCGATGGGGATGTCCGAGCGTAGCGCTTCCAGTCCTTCGGTGCCGTCACCGGCTTCCATCACGCTGTAACCGGCGTCGAGCAGGTTCTCCGCGGCGAGTTCGCGCAGCACGGCCTCGTCCTCGACCAGCAGGATGCGGCTGTTGGTTGTGGCGTTTCGGGCGGCGAGCATCAGGCGACCTCGGAGGCGACGTCGTTCGTCGCGCGCGGCATGACGATGTTGATCGTGGTGCCCTTGCCAACTGCGCTGTCGATGCTGACATGGCCGTTGGACTGCATCACGTAACCGAAGATGGTGCTGAGGCCCAGGCCCGTGCCCTTGCCGACCGGCTTGGTGGTGAAGAACGGATCGAAGGCTTTGAGGCGCACTTCCTCGGGCATGCCCACGCCGGTGTCGTCCACGCACAGGTGCACGTAGTCGCCGTGCGGCAGGTCGTCGAGCGGATGCTCCTTGTCCACGCGCAAGTCGTGCGTGCGCACGGTGATCTCGCCGCCGTCGGGCATTGCGTCGCGGGCGTTGATGACCAGGTTCAAGACCGAGTTCTCCATTTGATTGGCGTCGCAAAAAACGGGCCAATGCGATTCGAGTTTGTAATCGATTTTCACATTCGAGCCGACCGAGTGGTCCAGCAGCGGCTGCATGCTGCGGATCAACGCGTCGAGGTGCAGCGATTTCGCCGCCAGCGGCTGGCGGCGCGCGAAGCTGAGCAGGCGCTGGGTGAGGTTGGCGGCCTTCTCGATGCCATCGTAGGCAGTGTCGAGGTAATGCTTGATCTGGCGATTGCGCTGGCCGCGGTTGTCGATCATCTCCACCCAGTTCTGCATCAGCGGCAGCAACGGCGCGACCGGCTGGTCGGGCCCCGCCGCAACGCGCTCGCGCGCGACCGAAGCGAACTTCTCGACCTCGGCATCGTTCTGCGTGAGCTTCTTGTAGAACAAGGTGAGGCTGCTCTTGATGATCATCAGCAGGTTGTTGAAGTCGTGCGCGATGCCGCCGGAGAGCTGGCCGACCGCTTCCATCTTCTGGCTCTGGCGCAGCGCTTCCTCGGTGCGCGAGCGTTGTTCCATTTCCTCGGTGAGACGTTCGTTGGCCTGGGCAAGTTCCTCGGCGCGCCGGTGCAGGCTCGCGTTGGCGCGTGCCAGCGCGCCCTGGGCCAGGCCCAGCGCGGTGAGCATCACCACCGCCATGATGGTCAGCAGCACCACGCCGCTGAAGCGCGCGAGTTGCACGGTGAGCGGCGTTTCCGAGGCGCGCAGGTACACGCTGCCGACCGTGGTGGAACCCTGCCGCGCCGGCACTTCCACCAGCAGGTGCTGGCCACGCGGCAGTCGCCCGCCGCGCGCAAGCAGGTCCGGAATGGGTTGGCTGCCCGGCCGGTAGAAACCGGCCACTTCCTGGTGCGATTCGTTGTAGATCGCTGCCGCGTCCAGGCGCGGATCCAGCATCAACGCGTCGACGTATTCCTGCGCGGTGGGCCGGTCGTTGAATGCGATCGCGGCGGTGACCGTGGCGGCGAGCACGCTGGCCTGCACGGTGAGCTGGCGGCGGTGCTCCACGCGCGTGGCGTGGTACTGGTAAGCGGTCGCCAGCGCGCCGACGATCAGCAGCAGCACCGTTGCCGTGGCCGCCGCGGCAGGCCGGAGCACGAACCGCTCGGTTCGACGCACGTTCTTCATTCGAAACTCACCGCTCGTCCTTGACCGCCAGCGCGAGGTTCAGCAACTTCGAACTGATCGCGAGGTGATTGCGCGCGGCCGCGCTGGTGTCGATGTCGAAGCGTACCCGGCCGTGCTCGATCACGAACTGCATGATGCTGCCGCTGTCGTCGCCGGCATTCGAGTCGGTAACGGTCAGCACCGGCTTGCCTTCCACCGCCGCCAGCGCATCGGCGACGCTTTGCCCCGACAGGCGGCCGATGAAGGCGATCTGGCATTCGGTGCCGGGCTCCAGCTTGTCCATCCTGCGCACCGCGAACGGATGCGAGCCAAGCCCGTGTCCCGCGATCGCCTTCTCGAGGTAATCATCGAACGGATCGTCGCCGACGATGCAGATCTGGAACGGCGCGTTCGGCGCGGTGAAGGTGCGTGGCGGCCAGTTCACGAACGGCGCGAGCTTGTAGAGGTAGGTGGCCTTGACCGCGTATTCCAGCGAGATGTGCGATGGCGTGGGCTGGGCGATCGATTCGACGCTCGCGCACAGCAGCGCCAGCGCGATCACGCAGCGGGCCACTTGCATGCGCAACGGCGTCCGCGATGGGTGCGGTGCGTCGGCCCGCCCGGGTTCTGGCGTGTGCGATTCGCGCTGGCGCATGGATGGCATCGGCAGGTTTATCGTTGTTGTTGTGCGGTCGTCCGTGTCCTTCAGAATTTCACGCGTGTATCCAGGAACACGGTGCGCCCGATTCGATCACCGCCGGGGTATTCGACGTGCCACGAATGCAGCAGGTTGAAGCCGGAGAGCGAAATCCCCAGCCGGTCGTTCGGCTGCCAGCCCAGCCGCACGTTGAGCTCGGTGTAGGCGGGCACGTGCGGGTTCGGCAATGCGCCGACCTCGCGCAGGTCGGCATCCAGCGTCCAGTGCTTGGCGAGGTTCATCGAGGAACGCAGGAAGCCGCGATGGCCTGGATCGTCGCCGGCTTCCGCGGCGCCGAGCAGGCCGTTCGAGCCCGGCTTCAGATGCAGGTGTTCGCGCTCGATCGACACGCCGGCGCCGAGGCGCCACCAGTCCGCGATCGAATAGCTGGCCCAGATGTCCGCGCCGTAGGTATGGCCGGCCATGCCGTTGCCGAAGACCAGCGGGAAGAAGGTGGTGGGCGAAGGTTCGAGCGTGCGCAAATCATCGTAGACGTTGTAGTAGAGCGACGCCGACAACATGGCGCGCGTGTTCCACTGCGTGCGCAGCCCGACCTCGTAGGCGGTGAGTTTCTCGCTGCGGTAATCCGGGTTGCCGTTGAGCGCATCGACCGGACCGCCTGGCAAATTCAGGATCTCGAGGACGTCTTCATCGAACACCGTGGGCGTGCGCACCGCGCGCGACGCCGCGGCCCACAGCAGCAGGCTCTCGCTCGGCTTGAACGACAACCGCGCGCTCGGCATCCATGACAGGCCCGAGAACGGGTCGTGCTCGGCCTTCAGGCCGAGCGTCGCCTGCGTGCGCGAGCCCAATGCGATCTGGTCCTGCACGAACGCATTGGCGAGGTTCTGCGTGTCGGTGTTGGGGCGGAACAGCAGCGAGCCGTCCACGCGCACGTCGTCGGCGATCTGGTAGCGGTAGAGGCGGTCGCCGATGCCCCAGGTGATGTGGTGGCTGTCGCCGAGCGCGAAATCATGCTGCGCCTCGATGTCCCAGGTGTTCAGGTCCACCGCGCCGGAAAACAGGGCTTTCCAGGCGCGCTCATTGTCGTAGTAGACCTGCAGCTGGAAATTGGAACCGTCTTCGTTCGCGTGCCGCCAGCGTGCCATCAGGTTGCCGCCGGCGATGCGCTCATCCGGTTGGTCCGCGCCTTGTCCCTCGCGGCCGTTCAGCACGTCGCCCTGCAGCGTGACCAGGTTGGCGCTGCCGGCCTCCCAGTCGACGCGGAAGCCCGCCCGCGGTGCGCTCCAGCCGTCGTGCGCGTTCTGGCCGGTGCTGTTGTCGAATGCGCGCTGGTAGAAATCATGCGCGTAGAAACGGTAGTACGCGTGTTCGCCGAGCTTGCCGCCGTACTGGAACGAGGCGTTGCTCTCGCGGTTGCCGATGCCGACCTGCGCGAAGCCGCCCTGGGTGTCGGAGGCCTTGCGGGTGATGATGTTGATCACGCCGTTCACCGCGTTCGCGCCCCACAGCGCGGCGCCGGGGCCGCTGATCACCTCGATGCGTTCGATGTCCTGCGGCAGCACGTACTGCGCATCCCAGCCGATGCCCGAGAACAGCGGGTTGTACACGCTGCGGCCGTCGATCAGCACCAGCAGCTTGTTCGGGAAATTCTGCGCGGTCTGGTTGCCGCTCAGCCCGCGCGAAGTGACGATGTGATTGCTCGGGCTGAGCTGCATCACGTCCAGGTTCGGCGCCAGCCGCAGGATTTCCGCAAGCGATGTCGCGCCGGAGCGGATGATGTCGTCGTGGCCGATCACGTAGATCGCGGCGGGCGCATCGCTCAGCGGCTCGGGACTCTTGCTCACCGAGGTGACCACGACCTGGCCGAGATCCTCAAGCGAGAGATTGCCGAGATCCTGCGGCGAGGGTTGGGCCAGCGCCATGGCCGCCGGCAGTGCCAGCAACACCAAGGCCCCGGCGCAGCGCACGCGCCGGTCCACACGCGTCTGGCCGCTCACGTTGCCGCTCCATCGCAACCACCAGTCACCCGACGCATGAATGATTCCCCATCGCGGTTCAACGGATTATACGCAAGCCGCAACGCAAACGCGGGCAGCATACGCGATTGCGCCGCGTGCGTCCGCACCTCGTTCGCGAACCATTAACGCCAAGACGACGCGTGCGGCGTAGCATCGGGTTTCCGCCAACCATCGCTCGTCATGGAGTACACACAATGGACGTTACGCAACAAAGCAGGGAATCCATCCAGAACGGCGCGCATGCGCTGGGCAGCGCCGCGGACAAGGTCAAACGCGGAGCCGGCTGGGTGGCCGACAATGCAGGTGACCTCACCGATTCGGCGGCTCACGGCCTGCGCCGCTTCGGCTACGAGGTCAGCAGCGTCGTCACGCGTCGCCCGGTGGAGACCGGTCTGGTGCTCGCCGGCATCGGTTGCCTGCTCGCCGGGTTCTTCATCGGCCGCAGCCGCTATCGCGATTTCGGCTGATCGTCTTCTGCTGATTCCACGCGGCGCATCGCGCGCCGCGTGCGCAGGCGCTGGACCGCAACCGGTACCAGTGCCAGCAGCGCCAACGCGACGATCGGGCCGAGCACGCGCGGTTGCATGATCATGTGCGGCCCGATCGCTTGGCCATGTGCCAGCGAGTGCGCGAGCCCTGCGCCGATCGCGGTTTCGAACACCGCCATCACGCAACCGCCGGCGAACGTGGCGATCGCGAACAGCCACAGCGGACAGCGCAGCCACGCCAACGCCACGGTCACGCCGCCGAACGGCAGCACCGGAACCAGCCGCAGGAACAGCGTGTAGCCGACCGGATGCTGCAGGTAGCCGCGGCGCACGCGCTCGACCATCGCCGGCGGCGGCCGCGTGCCGGCGCCGAACGCGTGGCGCGCGGCGAAGAACAGCATCAGTGATCCGAGCAACTCGCCGGCGGCGGTGAGGAACGTCGCGTACAGCACGCCGAACAACATGCCGCCCGCGAGGATCACCACCCACGATGCCGGCACGCCGGTGCCGATCACCAGCGCGACCGCGGCCACGTACGCGCACACCGCGAGCAGCGGATGCGCGTCCACCGTTTCGTGCAACTGGTGCTGCTGCGCGATCAGCTCATGGGGCCGGAAGCGATCCAGCGCGCCCGTCGCCCACAGCGCCACGCCGATTCCGATCAACACCAGCAGGGGCAGGACGGCGCGCAGTCGGCTCATTGGATTTGCGGTGGCGCGCACCCGGGCGGATAGACCGCAAGCATAACCTTGCGCGCACGTGGGCCGTCAATCGCACTGTTGCTCGAATCTTTTTTGCAACTCGCCGTGGGGCACCGCTTCGTCGAAGAAGGTGAACCCGCCGCGCTCGCGCATCTCCGCGATCGCCCGCAGCAGCGCGCCGTAGGCCGCACGGGTGAGCGCGCCGCCGACGCTGATGCGGCGCACGCCCATTTTCGAGAGCGTGTCGCGATCGAAGCCCGCGTTCGCCAGCACGTTGATCGGGCGATCCACCGCGCGCAGTACGGCTTCGATCTGTTCCATGGTGCGCAGGCCCGGCGCGTACAGCACGTCGGCGCCGGCTTCCTGGTAAGCGCGCAAGCGTGCGATCGCGTCGTCGAGGTCCGGCCTGCCGACGAGGAAGTTTTCCGCGCGTGCTGTGAGCGTGAACGGAAACGGCAGCGCGCGCGCGGCCTGCACGGCGGCGCGGATGCGTGCGACCGCGTGGCCGATATCGTAAAGCGGCTGCGCGGGATCACCGGTCGAATCTTCGATCGAGCCGCCCACCGCGCCGGCCGCGGCGGTCATGCGGATGGTTCCGGCGACGGTTTCCGGATCGTGGCCGAAGCCGTTTTCCAGATCCACGCTCAGCGGCAGGTCCGTCGCCGCCGCAAGGTCGGCCACGTGCGCCAGCATGCGTTCGCGACCGACCTCGTTGTCGCGCAGCCCCAGCGAAAACGCGAATCCTGCACTGGTGGTCGCCAGCGCCTCGAAGCCGGCCTGTTGCAGCAGGCGCGCGCTGCCGCGATCCCACGGATTGGGAATGACGAAGGCCTCCGCGCGAGCGTGCAGCGCCTGGAAGCGTTCGGCCTTTTCGCGTTGCGTGCTCATCGTGTTCTCCTGATGCGGGTACGGATTTGCAACATTGTGTGGCAATCGGGCCGAAGCGGCGGGAACGAGGCCTGCAGCGTGGACCCGGGCGTGGCGCCCGGCGGCGGCTTGGGTATACAGTACGCGTCAGTATTCACGGCAAAGGCGCCGGAGACTGCAAGCCGCGCCAGCCAGAGGGGACGCAATGGCCGCCGAAGACAACGCGCGCCCGCACAGCGACGAATACTACGAGCTGCTGTTCATCGCGAACCCGCTGCCCATGTGGGTGTTCGCGATCGAAGATGGCCGCTTTCTCGCCGTGAACGCCCAGGCCCGCGCGCATTACGGCTACAGCGAGGAGGAATTCCTCGCGATGACGATTTCCGACATCCGCCCGCCGGAAGAGAACGAGCACCTGAAAATGGTGCGCTCCACCGGCCCGTCCGGCCATCGCTCGTTCGGGACCTGGAAGCACTGCACCAAGGACGGCAGGTTGCTCGACGTCGAGATCACTTCCGACGACATCGTGTTCCGCGGCGTGCAGTCGCGGCTGGTGCTGGTCAACGACGTCAGTGCGCGCAAGGAGCTCGAGCGCAGGCTGGCGCAATCGCAGAAGCTGGAGGCGATCGGCCAGCTCACCGGCGGCATCGCGCACGACTTCAACAACCTGCTGACGGTGATGATCGGCAACGCCGACACGCTGCTGGAGGAACTCGAAGGCCAGCCGCAGCTGATCCCGCTGGTGGAGATGATCCGCGCCGCGGGCATACGCGGCTCGGAGCTGACCAACCACCTGCTCGCCTTCGCGCGGCGGCAGGCGCTGGAGCCGCGGATCGTCCGTCCCGACGAATTGATCGACGGATTGCGCAAGCTGTTGCGGCGCACGCTGGGCGAGAGCATCGAACTCGCGGTGACGCACGCCGCGGACCTTTCCATGGTGTCGGTGGACCCCGCCCAGTTCGAATCGGCGCTCTTGAACCTGTGCCTCAATTCGCGCGACGCGATGCCCGGCGGCGGCCAGCTGATGATCGAAACCGGCAACGTCGTGCTGGACCAGCATTACGCAGAGCAGCGCCCCGATGTCAGGCCCGGCGCGTACGTGAGGATTTCCGTCTCCGACACCGGTGCCGGCATGAGCGCGGAAGACGCCGCGCGCGCGTTCGATCCGTTCTTCACCACCAAGCCGCGCGGCAAGGGCACCGGCCTCGGCCTCAGCATGGTGTACGGCTTCGTCAAGCAATCGGGCGGGCACGTGGCGATCTACTCCGAGCGCGAGCACGGCACCGTGGTGACGCTGTACCTGCCGCAGGTGCAGGGCACGCCCGAGCCGGCGCGGCCCGCCGAACCGGACGACATCACCGGCCACGGCGAGAGCATCCTGCTGGTCGAAGACGACGACCTGGTGCGCGAGCACGCGACGCGCCTGCTGCAGAGCATGGGCTACGCGGTCACCACCGCCAGCGACGGCCCGCAGGCAATCGAACTGCTGCGCAAGGGCGTGCCGTGCGACCTGCTGTTCACCGACGTGATCATGCCCGGCGGCATGACCGGGCCGCAGCTCGCGGAAGCCGCGCGCCGCCTGCGCTCCGGCCTGCGCGTGCTGTACACCTCCGGCTACACCGAGAACGCGATCGTCCATCATGGCCGCGTCGATCCGGGCGTGAATCTCCTGCACAAGCCGTACCGCCGGCCGGAACTGGCGGCCAAGGTTCGTGCCGCGTTGAGCGAGGAACAATTCAAGGATGACCCCTGATGGAAGAGGCCAAGCGGCTGCTCATCCTGGATGACGAACGCACGGTGGCACAAACCGTGGCGTTCGCTGCCGAGCGACACGGTTTCACGGTCCGGCTCACGGATTCGGCGAAGGATTTCTTCGACGAGGTGGCGCGCTTCACGCCCAGCCACGTCATCATCGACCTGCTGATGCCGGGCATGGATGGCGTGGAGGTGCTGCGCAACCTCGCAGCGCTCGGTTGCGAAGCCAACATCATCATGATGAGCGGCATGGGCGCCAAGGTGCTGGAATCGGCGCAACGTGCAGGCCGCGAGCGCGGGCTGAACATCAGCGGCATCCTGCCCAAGCCGTTCAGGCCTGCGGAACTGCGCGCGCTGCTGGATGTCGACGTGCGCTCGCCGTCGCGCATGCGCGCGATGGCGGAAGCCGATAGCGAAGTGTCGCTCGGCGACCTGGAAGTCGCGTTGCGCACCGACCAGTTCGTGCTGCATTACCAGCCGAAGATCTTCCTCGCCGACGGCAGGCCCGCCGGGGTGGAAGCCCTCGTGCGCTGGCAGCATCCCGTGCTCGGGCTGTTGTCGCCCGACCGTTTCCTGCCGCTGGTGGAGCAATCCGGCAACATGGACCTGCTCACCTATCGCGTGATCGAAGCGGGCCTGGACTGGTTCGCGCAGGCCGGGCGCGGCAACGCACTGACGCTCGCGATCAACATCGCCGGCAGCAGCCTGACCGACGTGATCTTCACCGACGTGCTGAACGAACAATGCGCGCTGCTGGGCCTCGATCCTGCGCGGATCGTGCTCGAACTGACCGAGACCAGCGCCACCCAGCGCACCGCCGACGCGATGGATATCCTCACCCGCGTACGCCTGAAAGGCTTCCAGCTCAGCATCGACGATTTCGGCACCGGCTATTCCTCGCTGGTGCAGCTCGCGCAGCTGCCGTTCTCGGAAATCAAGGTCGACAAGTCGTTCGTGGCGGCGATGTTCGGTTCCGAGGAGGCGGACAAGATCGTCGCCATCACCATCGCGCTCGGCAAGGCACTGCACCTCGCCACCGTGGCCGAAGGCGTGGAGAACGATCGGCAATTGCAGGCGCTCGCGGCACTCGAATGCGACCAGGCGCAGGGCTTCCACATCGCCCGCCCGATGGATGGCGAAACCACGCGCGCATGGTTGCGGGAGCGGGGCGGCTGAGCGGCGCTGTATCCTTCGCCTGACAGCGATCCCGTGGAGGCAGGCATGCACGCGCACGGCGAATTCGAAGTGGAGCTGAAGCCGTTGGAGCCGTACAACCGCGCGGAGGACGCGGGGCTCGGGCGCATGTCGATCGACAAGGTGTTCCGCGGCGACCTGGAAGCGGTGAGCCGCGGCGAGATGCTGAGCGCGGGTTCGCCGCAATCCGGTTCCGCGGGCTATGTCGCGCTTGAGCGCGTCACCGGCACCTTGCACGGGCGTCGCGGCAGCTTCGCCCTGCAGCACAATGCCACCATGCATCGCGGCGCGTTCGCCTTGAACATCATCGTGGTGCCCGGCTCCGGCACGGACGAGCTGGAAGGCTTGAGCGGCACGATGAAGATCATCTTCGCGAGTGGCGGGCATTCGTACGAGTTCGACTACGAATACGCCGTAGCGTGAGCGGTTGCGGACCTCGCCGGCATCGGGTTCGTGGCGACCACGCGTTCAGCCCGTCGCCGGCATGGCGAAGGCCCCATCCACGGCTTCCACGAAGTTCCGCTCCTCCTTCACGATGAAGCGGCGGGTGCGCGCGAATTCGAAGTTCCGGCGTCCTTCCGCATCCTCCCGCAGTCGCTTCTGGTAGGTCTCGTACGCGGCCAGGCTGTCGAAGGCGATCAGGCCCCAGCCCACGTAATTGGTGCCCTGCCACGGCAGGAAGTAGCCGATCAGTTCGCCTCCGCAGCGCGGGATGATGCGGCCCCAGTTCCGCGCGTATTGCACGAATGCTTCGCGCTGGAACGGGTCGATCTCGTAACGGATGATGCAGACGATCTTCATGCGCTGGCTCCGTGGTATGCGCGGCAAGGGGAGGTCGGACGGCGAATCCGCAGGCCGCGCGGAGATCGCCCATGCGATGCCCGCGGCCAGCACGGCGCCGCGTGCGAGAAAGCCCCGCCGCGTCATGCGCATTCCAGGTCTCTTCGGTTCGTGGCGCCTGCCGTCGTCGTCCATGCGGTGCAGGATCGCCCTTGAGCGACGTGCATACTTCGTCTACGATGAAAGCGTGGATGTCGAGTACGCCGAAAGCCCGGTTTCCGGGATTGCCGCGGCCATCGCGGAACCCGCCCGCACGCGCATGTTGTATGCGTTGCTGGATGGCCGCGCGCGCACCAGCACGGAGCTTGCGATCGTGGCCGGGGTGAGTCCGTCCACGGCCAGCGTGCACCTCGGCCGCCTGCGCGAACGCAAGCTGCTGAAGATGCACGCGCAGGGCAAGCACCGTTATTTCAGCCTCGCCGATGCGCAGGTCGCGGCCGCGCTGGAAGCGTTGAGCGTGCTCGCCGGCCAGCCGCGCGACGCATTCGAGCCGAATACCCCGCATCGCCTGCGCGCGGCGCGCACCTGCTACGACCACATCGCCGGCGCACTCGCGGTAGCGTTGCATGACCGGCTGTTCGCGCTGCGCTGGTTGAAACGCGAGCGCGACGATGATGCGGGCTACGAGGTCACCGCGACGGGCGTCGAAGCGTTGAGCGCGCTCGGCGTCGACGTGGAAGCCGCGCGGGCCGCGCGGCGCCGCTTCGCCTGCGCCTGCCTGGACTGGAGCGAGCGTCGCCCGCACCTCGCCGGCGCGATCGGCGCTGAATTGCTGAATCTCGCGCTGCGCCGCAAGTGGATCACGCGCGACCTGGACAGCCGCGCCTTGGGTATAACCAGCGCGGGCAAGCGCGAGATGCGCGCGCGCTTCGGCATCGATTTCTGATCAGCGCGGGTCCGCTTCGATCCGGGCAGCGGGCGAGGGCACCTCGATCGCCATGACCGGACGCGGCCAGGTCACGCGGCCCGATGGTGCGAGGGTCTCGATCCGCCTCGCGCCCATGCGCCCGTAGAACCCTTCGGCGGGCGGGTGCGAAATGATCTTGACCGCTTCGATGCCGAACGCACGCGCGCTGTCCAGCATGTGCCGGAACAGCAGCGCGCCCACGCCGCGGCCTTGCGCGGCATCGGACACGAACAGCAGGTCGAGTTCGGGATCGCTCTCCACGTTGCAGAGGGAGTAAAAGCCGAGCAGGGTGTCCGCATCTTCCGCGACGAACATCGTGTCGCGCTCGACCTGTTCCGACGAGATTGCGTAACCCGCGAGGATGGATGCGTATTCACCCTGGTACGCGGAACACGCGTGCATGAGCGCGGTGAGCGCAGGCGCATCGTCCGCACGCGCGCGGCGGATCCGGATCGTCATGTTGCACTCGCCGCGGACGGAACTCAGCCAGCCTTCTGCGCCCAAGTATCGCGCAGCGTCACCGCGCGGTTGAACACCGGGTGCTCGCGCGCGTGGTCGTGGCGGTCGGCCACGAAGTAGCCGAGCCGTTCGAACTGGAAGTGCGTTTCAGGCGCGGCGTCGGCGAGTGACGGTTCCAGGAAGCCGCGCACGATCCGGCGTGAGTTCGGATTGATGTGATCGCGATAGGTCTTGCCGTCCGAGTCGTCGTCCGGATCGGCCACGTCGAACAGCCGATCGTAAAGCCTCACTTCCGATTCGATCGCGTGTTTCGCGCTGACCCAGTGGATCGTGCCCTTGACCTTGCGGCTGGCGCCTTCCATGCCCTGCCGTGAATTCGGATCGAGCGTGCAGCGCAGTTCGGTGATCGCACCGTCCGCGTCCTTGATGATTTCCTCGCAACGCACGATGCCGACGTTGCGCAGGCGCACCTCGCCGTTCGGCACCAGGCGATGGAAGCCCTTCACCGGCGTCTCCATGAAATCCTCGCGCTCGATCCACAGCTCGCGCGAGAACGGCACCTCGCGCGTGCCGAACGATTCGTCCTTCGGATGATTGGAGAACACCAGCGTTTCGGCGTGGGCTTCCGGCAAGTTGGTGATCGTCAGTTTCAGCGGATCGAGCACCGCCATGCGCCGCGGAGCGTGCGCGTCCAGATCCTCGCGCACGCTGTTCTCCAGCACGCCGTATTCGATCACGCTGTTCTGTTTGCTCACGCCCGCGCGCTCCCAGAACGTGCGGATCGCGCGCGGCGTGAAGCCGCGCCGGCGCACGCCGGAAAGCGTCGGCATGCGCGGATCGTCCCAGCCGTCGACCAGTTTTTCGCTCACCAGTTCGAGCAGCTTGCGCTTGCTCATGACGGTGTAGTCGAGATTGCCGCGCGCGAACTCGATCTGCTGCGGCTTGCTCGGCTGCAACCAAAGCCCCTTCTCGCGCAGCGGCTGCGTCAACGACGGATCATTCGGCAGGTCGAGCTTCTCCAGGAACCAGTCGTAGAGCGGACGATGGTCCTCGAACTCCAGCGTGCACAGCGAATGGGTGATGCCTTCCACCGCGTCGGACACGCAATGCGCGTAGTCGTACATCGGATAGATCGGCCAGGCGTCGCCGGTGTTCTGGTGCGCGACCTTGCGGATGCGGTAGATCGCGGGATCGCGCAGGTTGATGTTGCCGGACGCCATGTCGATCTTCGCGCGCAGCGTGCGCGAGCCGTCGGCGAATTCGCCCGCACGCATGCGTGCGAACAGTTCCAGGTTTTCTTCCACCGAACGATCGCGGAACGGCGAGGCGCGGCCGGGTTCGGTCAAGGTGCCGCGGTATTCGCGCACCTGCTCGGGCGAAAGATCGTCGACGTAAGCCAGGCCGAGCCTGATCAGCTTGATCGCGCCGAGGTGGAACACCTCGAAGTAGTCCGAGGCGTGGCGCAGCAGCGTCCAGTCGAAACCCAGCCAGCGCACGTCGGCCTTGATCGCCTCGACGAACTCGACATCTTCCTTGCCGGGATTGGTGTCGTCGAACCGCAGGTTGCAGGTCCCGGTGTTCTCCGCGGCGATGCCGAAATTCAGGCAGATGGCCTTGGCGTGGCCGAGGTGCAGGTAACCGTTGGGCTCGGGCGGAAAGCGCGTGGCCACGCGGCCGCCGTGCTTGCCGGAAGCGTTGTCGGCCGCCACGATCTGGCGGATGAAATGGTTGACGGGGGCTGCGTCGGAGGCCATGCGGTGGCTCTGGGCATTGGCAAAAGAGCAAGTTTAGCGGGGCGCGCTTGCGCGCGGGAACCGTGCGGCGTAGCGTGATCCACATGCGAATTGTTTACCGCGCCGAGAACCTGGTGGACGCCCATCTGGTGAAGGACGTGCTGGACCAGGCCGACATCCCGGCTTTCATCAGCGGCGAATACCTGATCGGCGGCGTGGGGCAGTTGCCGGCGCGCGATTTCATCGCCGTCAGCGTGCCGGACGTGTGCGTCGAGGCGGCCGAACCGCGCGTGCGCGAGATCATGGAAATGCTGAACGATGCCCGGGTCGCGGCCGACCAGGACGACTTGGCATCCGGTTTGCACCTGCTTCCGGCATGAACGTCTCCCACGTCGTGTTTGCAAAGCCACCGACGATGCCCGCGCTGGCGAATCATGTCCGCGACATCCCGGATTTCCCCAAGCCGGGCGTGGTGTTCAAGGACATCACGCCGCTGCTGGCGGATCCCGGCGCGTTCGCGATCTGCATCGATGCGTTGTGCTCGCCGTGGCGCGCGCGCCGGATCGACGCGGTGCTCGGCATCGAATCGCGCGGTTTCATCTTCGGCGCGGCAGTGGCGCAGGCGCTGGATGCCGGTTTCGTGCCGCTGCGCAAGGCGGGCAAGCTGCCGTCGAAAACGGTCGGCGTGGATTACGAACTGGAATACGGCGTGGCACGGCTGGAAGCGCATGTGGACGCGCTGGAGCCGTGCGCGCGCGTGCTGATCGTGGATGACGTACTCGCCACCGGCGGCACGTTGCTCGCCGCGCGGCAGCTCGCATCGCGACTCGATGCGGAGGTCGCCGGCGCGGCGGTGGTCATCGAACTGGGTTTCCTCAACGGGCGCGCGCGCTGGGAAGACAAGGCCCCGCTGCACTCGTTGCTGCGCTACTGATCAGCGCGGACCAATCGTCAGGTCCTTGACGTAAACGAGCTCGCACGCGCCATCGCCCGTGTCGTCGCGGGTCATCGAACTGCGCCACTTCCAGCCGCCCGGCTTGTCGGCTTCGATCAGGTCGCCCTCGATCGTGACCACGTCGCCGACGCGCACGCGCTTCAATGCGCGCGCGACCGTCGCGTCGGCCGGCACCATGTGCATGTTGGCGCTGTGCGTTTCGATCTCGCGGCGCGGGATCGGGAATTCGCGCACCTGCCAACTGTAGAAACGGCCGCCCTGGTCGATGTCGATGGAGCGCAGTACCGCGCTGTCGGACATGCGGCCCCAGCCGAGCGCGAGGTCGGTCGGCGAGATATCCGACTCGGGATCGAAGTGGTAGTCGTCGCGCGACAGCACGCGCGCGGTCACGTCGAACTTCGCCAGAGGATGCAGCGTCGCATCCTTGAATGCGATTTCCGGCTGCGGCGTGGTGAAATCGACCTGCACCGGATCGTCCGGCGCGATCACGCCATCGGAACGATGGACCGGCCGGCCCTGCGACCACGACCAGCCGCCGTAGATCGCGATCGCGAGCGCGAGCCAAGCGAACCAGTGGCGCATCCGTTTCCCCTTGTAGTGCGGCTCTGGTCGCACACGATACATCGCAGCGCGGGCACTGCCCGCCGGATCCTTCCAGTCTGCGGACGATGTCCGCCCTGCTGTCAATCGAAATCCGCCGCCAAGGCACGGCGCTGTGCGGCATCGAGATACTGCTCGACGCGGCAGGCCTGATGGGTGATGCGGATGGCCACGTCGGCGCCACCCTTGAAGGCCGCAACCATCGCGTCATTCAGTTCGAAGCGCAGGAAGTGCACCGCGGAAGTCTTTTCCTCGTTGCTGCGCGGCAGGTCCTCGTCTGCAATCGCACGCATTGGTGCGTGGCCTTCGACCTGCAGCGAAACCTCGTGTTCGACGCCGCGCAATTTCGCCAATTCGCGTTTGCGCACCCCGGGGTCCTCGTACTCGATCAGCATCGTCGCCTTGAGGTTGCGGCCGTCCGGGATCAGCGGGTTGTAGGCTTCCAGCTCTTCCGCGATGCCTTCCGGCTCGAAGATTTTCTCGGTGCGCAGGATTTCCTGCACCTGATACTGGATCGTCAGCCGGTCTTCGAACAGCAGCGTGATGTGCGCACCCAGGTGCAGCTTGCGCGCCTTCTTGTGCGCGATCGCGCGCGCGCGGAACGCGCTGCGCTCGCGCGCGTAGGCTTCGAGGGAGAGTAGGTCGGTGAGGGTGAGTGGTTTCATTAGAGACGATATTCCTGACGATGATTCCCTCTCCCTTCGGGAGAGGGTGGCGCGCAGCGCCGGGTGAGGGTACGGAACTTGCGCAAACCAACATTCTGCAAGCCCCGAACCCTCTCCCCAACCCCTCCCCCCATCAAGGGGGAGGGGCTAAATACCGTAAGCCCTTCTCAGCAGCGTGAGCGGATGCACCTGCGCCGGCTGGTCGTCCAGTCCATGCGCCAGGTGCGAGCCGGCCATCGGGCAATCGCTGGTGAGCGTAGGTGCTTCCGATTGCCTGATGCGCGTTTCGACTGGCCGCGCGATCTTGCGCGCAAGCGGATAGGTCTCGCTGCGAACGCCGTAGGTGCCATCGTGGCCAGAGCAGCGCTCGATCGTCACGATTTCGGTGTCCGGGATCAGGGACAGGAGCTCGCGTGTCTTCGGTCCGATGTTCTGCACGCGCTGATGGCAGGCGACGTGCCACGCGAGCTTGCCGAGCGGATTCGGGAAATCGGTTTTCAGCAGGCCGGCCTTGTGGCGCTCCACCAGGTATTCGAAGGGATCGAAGAAGGCGCGCTTCACTGCCTGCACGTCCTCGTCGTCCGGGAACAGCAGCGGCAGTTCCTGCTTGAACATGAGCACGCAGGACGGAATCGCCGCGGTCAGGTCGAAACCGTCGCGCACCGCGCGTGCGAGTACCGGGATGTTCTCGTTCTTGTACTTCTCGATGGATTCGAGATCGCCCAGCTCCAGCTTGGGCATGCCGCAGCAGGTTTCGCGCTCGATCAATTTCGTCGCGATGCCGTTGTGCGTCAGCACGGCCGCGAGATCTTCCAGCACCGTCGGCAGCACGCTGTCGCAATAGCAGGTGGCGAAGATCGCCACGCGACCGCGCGTGCGGCCGGCCGGCTGCGCGTCGCCCGCGCCGTCCAGTTTGCGCAGGCGCTTGCGTCCGCGCGGATGCTGGTACTCCGGCACGCGGGCGTCCGGATGCACGTGCAGCGTTTTCTCCAGCAGCTTGCGTGCCGGCTTGCTGCGGTTGAGCGCGTTGACGGTTTCGGCGACGACCGGAATGGATGCGATACGCCCGACCGTGGTGGTGCTGGACAGCACCTTCGAGCCGAATTCCACGCCATCCTTTTTGAATTCGACCGCCTTGGCGCGCAGCATCAGGTGCGGGAAATCCACGTTCCACGGATGCGGCGGCACGTACGGACACTTGGTCTGGTAGCACAGGTCGCAGAGGTAGCACTGCTCGACGACCTTCGCGTAGTCGGCCTTGTCCACGCCGTCGATTTCCATCGTCGCCGACTCGTCGATCAGGTCGAACAGCGTCGGGAACGCGTGGCACAGGCTGACGCAACGGCGGCAGCCGTGGCAGATATCGAAGACGCGCTCGAGCTCCTTGTCGAGCGCGTCCCGGTCCCAGAACGTTTCCTCGCGCCATTCCACAGGATGGCGGGTCGGCGCTTCGAGGCTGCCTTCGCGTGTGGCGGTTTCGTTGGACATCCGAAATCCAGGCAGTAGGGCGGGCATCGCCCGCCGGCCGTGGAAGCAAGGCGGGCAGTGCCCGCCCCACATCGTTCAGCCCAGTTCGTTGAGTGCCTTCGTGAACCGGTTCGCGTGCGAGCGCTCGGCCTTCGCCAGCGTTTCGAACCAGTCGGCGATCTCGTCGAAGCCCTCGTCGCGCGCGGTCTTGGCCATGCCCGGATACATGTCGGTGTATTCGTGCGTCTCGCCCGCGATCGCGGCCTTGAGGTTGTTGCTGGTGCTGCCGATCGGCAGGCCGGTGGCCGGATCGCCGCTGGCTTCCAGGTGTTCCAGATGGCCGTGCGCATGGCCGGTCTCGCCTTCGGCGGTGGAACGGAACACCGCGGCCACGTCGTTGTAGCCCTCGACGTCGGCCTTGGCGGCGAAGTAGAGGTAACGGCGGTTGGCCTGCGATTCGCCGGCGAATGCGGCTTTAAGGTTTCCCTCGGTCTTGGAACCCTTCAAGTTTCCCATGACACACCTCGCTGTGCTGTTTTGAAGAGTGCAGGCATGGATGCCTGCTTTCTGATCTTTGCGATCATGGATGATCGCAAGACTTATCCAGCCGTCGCGCGGCTGTGCAGCGCGAGCGTAGCGCACCTGCAGGGCTCCAGGAAATTGATTGATGCAATGAATTCGATAGCTTTCTGCTATCGGAATTGCCGCCTCAGCGGTGGTATTCGCCGGCCGCTTCCGGCTGGTAATGCACGGCCGTGACGCGCAACCGCAGGGTGCCGCCGGGCGCCGGCCAGTCGATGCTCTGGCCGACTTTCATGCCGAGCAGCGCGGCGCCTACCGGCGCGAGCACCGAGATGCGGCCTTGGGCGGCATCCGCTTCGCGCGGGTAGACCAGCGTCAGCGAATGCGTGCGCCCGCTGGCTTCCTCCACGCATTCGGCCGTGGAGTTCATGCTCACCACGTCGCGCGGCAATTCCTTCGGCTGTACGACCCGCGCGCGCTCCAGTTCGGCATGCAGCGAAGCCGCGCCCGGATGATCACGGAATTGCGCGGATTCCAGCATCGCTTCCAGCCGTTGCACGTCATTGCTGGTCAGCACGATCGAGGGCGAGGCCGATTTCATATGGGAGTCCTTGGGTTGCGGTGCCCGCATTTCAAGCGGCGGGCCTGGTCAACTCTAACCGGATCGTGCCCGCTTGCGAGCGGCCCGGCGCGGTTCGTGGTTGCGCGCCGCGTGTTTCTCCGAAGTCGCGGAAACGGCCGAATGTGCATCCAGAAGTTCGCGCGGCAGTTCGCGGAACACCTGCGCGAGTCGCTTGAGGAATGGCGCCAGCGCCGAACTCTTGCGCCACACCATGGCGATCCGCCGGCTCGGCGCCCGGCCGCGGAATTCGATCAGGCTCATGTTGTCGGCTTTCGCCACCGGCGGCTTCACCGCCAGCACCGGCAGCAGGGTGACGCCCACGTCGGCCGCGACCATCTGCCGCAGGGTTTCGAGGCTGGTCGCGCGGAAGCCCGTTTTCTCGCCGGCACCGCTCATGCGGCAAACCTCCAGCGCCTGGTCGCGCAGGCAATGGCCGTCCTCCAGCAGCAGCAAGCTTTGATCTTCGAGATCGTCCAGTTTCAATGCGCTGCGCTGCGCCAGCGGATGATCCTTCGGCGCCGCCAGCAGGAACGGTTCCTCGAACAGGAATTCGGCATGCAGGGTGTCGTCGTGGATCGGCAACGCGAGCACGCCGGCGTCGAGTTTGCCTTCACGCAGGCGCCGCAATACTTCCCCGGTTTTTTCCTCGACCAGCAGCAGTTCCAGCTTGGGAAAGCGCTTGCGAACCTCCGGCACCACATGCGGCAACAGGTACGGGCCGAGCGTCGGAAAGATGCCCAGCCGCACGCTGCCGGCCTCCGGGTCGCGCGTGCGCCGTGCGATGCCGCGGATCTGTTCCACCTCGTGCAGCACGTCGCGCGCGCGCGCGGCGATCTCGCGTCCGGTTTCGGTCAGCAGCACGCGTCGTGGCGTGCGCTCGACCAGCGTCACGCCGAGCTCCTCTTCCAGCTTCTTGATCTGTGTCGAGAGCGTGGGCTGGCTGACATAGCTGGCCGCGGCGGCGCGGCCGAAATGGCGGTGTTCCGCCAAAGCCACCAGATAGCGCAGGTCGCGCAGGTTCATGGCATCGATAGTAGTGAGCTATGAATACGATGGCAACAATCAATTTGATTGATTGATGCCCGGGCCGTATCCTTTCTTCCGTCGCCGCATTCGTGGCGTATTCAACCCCGCAAGACCAGGAGCAACACATGCTTACCGTTGGAGACAAGTTCCCCCAGTTCAACCTGAAATCCACCGTGTCCATCGAGAGCCTGGACAAGGCGTTCTTCCCGATCAGCAACGACACCTATCGCGGCAAATGGCTGATGGTGTTCTTCTATCCGAAGGACTTCACCTTCGTGTGCCCGACCGAGATCAAGGGCTTCGGTGACTTGAACTCGCAATTCGCCGACCGCGATTGCCAGATCCTCGCCGCCAGCACCGACAGCGAGTTCGTGCACTACGCCTGGCGCAAGGACCACAAGGACCTGCGCGACCTGCCGTTCCCGATGCTGGCCGACATCAACAAGGACCTGTCGCGCACGCTCGGCATCCTGGACGAAGAAGGCGTGGCCAAGCGCGCGACCTTCCTGGTCGATCCGGATGGCGTGATCCGCTTCGTCTACGTCACCGAGGGCAGCGTCGGCCGCAACCCGGCGGAAGTGCTGCGCGTGCTGGATGCGCTGCAGACCGACGAGCTGTGCCCGTGCAACTGGCACCAGGGCGAAGAGACGCTGAAGGCGGCGTGAGGATGCTCCCTCCCCCGCTTGCGGGGGAGGGTTGGGGTGGGGGCGTCGATTTTGCGAATGCCCCCATCCGGCCTTCGGCCACCTTCCCCCGTAAACGGGGGAAGGAATTTATCCACTTCGATAGGTTCCGTGCTGTCCCATGACAATCAACGACCTCAAATCCTCATTACCCGATTACGCCAGGGACCTGCGCCTGAATCTCGACTCGGTGCTGGGCGAAGGTGGCGCGCCGGGCCTCACGCAAAAGCAGATCGCGCTGATGGCGCTGGCCTCGGCGATTGCGTCGCGGCATGAACCCCTGACGCAAGCCATCGCGCAGTTCGCTTCGCAGCACGCGGATGCGGCGGAATTGAATGGCATGCGTGCGGCGGCGGCCATGATGGCGATGAACAACATCTATTACCGCTTCACGCACCTGGTCGGCAACGAGGAGTTCTCGACCATGCGCACGTCCCTGCGCATGAACGTGATGGCCAACCCCGGTGGTTCGAAGCTCGATTTCGAGCTGGCCTCGCTTGCAGTCTCCGCGATCAATGGCTGCGGCAAGTGCATGGAGTCGCACGAGAAGACCTTGCGCAAGCACGAGGTATCCGCGCAGGCGATCCAGAGCGCGGTGCGCATCGCTGCGGTGGTGCACGCGGTGGCGGTGACGCTCGAACAGATGGACGCCGCGGCGTAAATCCACGCAAGCCGTTCGTGCCGATCGTGGCACGAGCGGCTCGCCCAGCCGTTCACAACGTCTTCACCGCGGCTTTTTGCACTTGCTGCATCGGTCGTGTTTGTGTTTCAGTCGAAGTTTCTCCTCGACGAGCACGCCGCCCCATGCGATCGACTATCTCCTTCACGCTGCGCGCGCTGGCTCCCTGCGCGCTGCTTGCTTTTGCGCAGCCGGTGTTCGCGCAGAAGAGCGCGGCTTCCGTGGAGAACCGTCCCGCCGTTTCCGCCGGTGCAGAAAAGCCGCCGCTGGAAATGCTGCCGCGCTGGGCGGTGCCGCAGTCCTACGAACTTTCATTGCGCACCGATCCGCAGAAGAGTGGCTACGGCGGCACGGTCACGATCGCGGTGGACCTGAAGAAGGCCTCCGACCACCTCTGGTTGCATGGCAAGGACCTCAAGGTTTCCAGGGTCACCGTGACCGACGCCGCCGGCAAGGCGCACGATGGCAAATACACGGAAGCGGCGCCGCAGCAGGGCGTGGCGCGGATCGATTTCGGCACCACGCTCAAGCCGCAGAAGCTGAAGCTCGCGATCGTCTTCAGCGCGCCGTACAACCAGACGCTGGAGGGCTACTACAAGGTCACCTTCGCCGGCAACGATTACGCGATGACGCAGATGGAGCCGATCAGCGCGCGGCTTGCATTCCCTTGCTTCGACGAACCGGACTTCAAGGTGCCGATGACGCTGACGCTGACTTTCCCGTCTTCGGATGTCGCGGTGGCCAACACCGCGCAGGCGAGCGAGAGCAAGGCGCAGGGCGGCTTCAAGACCGTCACGTTCAAGCCCACCCAGCCACTGCCGACCTATCTGTATGCGTGGGCGGTCGGTCCGTGGGACGTGGTGCAGGGTCCGACCATTCCGGCAAGCAAGTGGCGTTCGGAACCGGTGCCGGTGCGCGGCATCGCGACCAAGGGCAATGGCAGCCAGATGCAGCAGGCGCTGGCGATGGCGCCGGGCATCATCGAGCACGAGGAGGCGTACTACGGGTTCGGCTATCCGTTCGGCAAGCTCGACCTCGCGGCGCTGCCGGATTTCTCCGCCGGCGCAATGGAGAACGCCGGCCTCATCACCTATCGCGACTGGTTGCTGCTGCTGAAGCCGAATTCCTCGCCGAGCGCGGTGCGCAGCACCTTCAGCGTCGAGGCGCATGAAATGGCGCACCAGTGGACCGGCGACACGGTCACGCTGAAGTGGTGGAACGATATCTGGTTGAACGAGGCCTTCGCCACCTGGATGGAGCAGAAGGTGACGATGGAAATCCATCCCGAATACCGCGGCGACCTCGAGCGCATCGAAGGCGGCGAAGGCGCGATGCACAACGACAGCCTGGTCAGCGCGCGCATGATCCGCCAGCCGATCACCGGCAACGGCGACATCGAGACCGCGTTTGACGGCATCACCTACGAGAAGGGTGCGTCGGTGATCGGCATGTTCGAAAACTTCGTGACGCCGCAGGTGTTCCAGAAAGGCATGCAGGCCTACATCAAGGCGCATGCGTTCGGCAATGCGACGACCGACGACCTTGTGGATGCGATCGCCACTGCGGCCGGCAAGGGCGAGACGTTCAAGAAGGCGTTCAAGAGCTTCCTCAACC
>DASSEW010000006.1:0-88769 GCA_035695065.1 Rhodanobacteraceae bacterium
TGCGGGTTGCGGGGCGGGATTCGGGGCGGGATTCGGAAGAACCGCCTGGAACATCGCGCCGGTTCCCCATTCCCCATTCCCTGCTTCCCGAACTATCCGTTCACACGGTACGGGGTTAGGATGCAAAATCCGCACCGGGTCTCCAGGGCCTGTTAACGCTATCCCAAACGGTCGCGCCGTCGGCCCTTTGCCTGCAGGGCAAGGAAGAGCGAGGAAGGTGTATGTCGATACATAGACGAGCGATGACGCTGCCATGCGGGCAAAGGGCCACGGCCCTTCGGGTTGCACCGCAGCGGCCGCCATACGGCGGCGCGCACCTTGTCCATAGAATGACTATGGCACTGCGGCGCGCACCTTGTCTGGCAGCCGCTGCGGAAGCAACGCGGCTCGCTTGGGATAGCGTTAGCAGGCCCAAATGAATACCGCGCGTTCGAACGTGGTGCGCCTGGTCAGCCAGGGCGATGGAGCGGTCGCGGCCGATCCGCTGGAGGCGGCGATCGGACGCGCGCGGCAGGCCATCCTCGGCTTGCAGCACCAGGATGGATGCTGGTGCCACGAGCTGGAAGCGGACTGCACCATTCCCGCCGAATACGTGCTGATGCTGCACTTCTTCGGCGAAAGCGAACCGCTGCTGGAACAACGCATTGCGAATTACCTGCGCGCGCGCCAGAACGTCGAAGGCGGCTGGCCGCTGTACGAAGCCGGCGCCACCGACGTCAGCTGCAGCGTCAAGGTGTATTACGCGTTGAAGCTCGTCGGTGACGATCCGGAAGCGCCGCACATGCGCCACGCGCGCGAGGCGATCCTGAAATACGGCGGCGCCGCGCGCGCGAACGTGTTCACGCGCATGGCGCTGGCCATGTTCGGGCAGCTGCCGTGGCGCGGCGTGCCGTGGACGCCGATCGAATTGATCCTGTTGCCGCGCTGGTTCCCGTTCCACGTCAACAAGGTTTCGTACTGGTCGCGCACGGTGATGACGCCGCTCGCGGTGCTGTGCAGCCTGAAGGCGCGCGCGAAGAACCCGCGCAATGTCGATGTGCGCGAATTGTTCGTCACGCCTCCGGAAGAGGAGCTGCATTATTTCGCGCCGCCGAAGTCATTCCTCGCGCGCATGTTCCTGTGGCTGGACAAGCTCGGCCACGCGATCGAACCGCATATGCCGAAGCGCCTGCGCGCTCGCGCGCTCGAGCGCGCGAAGCGCTGGATCGTCCCGCGCCTCAATGGCGAATACGGCATCGGCGCTATTTTTCCGGCGATGGTGAACGCGGCCGAAGCGCTGCCGCTGCTCGGCTTTGAGCCGGATCACCCGTATTGCCGCCAGGCGCGCAAGGCGCTGCGGGATCTTCTCGTCGTGCATGGGCAGGAAGCCTACTGCCAGCCATGCACCTCGCCGGTATGGGATACCGGGCTCACCTGCCTCGCATTGCAGGAAGACCTGCGCGGCGCGCGACTGCCTGCGCTGGTGCGCGGACTGGAGTGGCTGCGCCAGCATCAATTGATGGACGAGGCGGGCGATTGGCGCGAAACCCATCCGGGGTTGCGTGGCGGCGGCTGGGCATTCCAGTTCCGCAACGATGCGTATCCGGATCTGGACGACACCGCGGTGTGTGCGTGGGCGATGCATCGCTTCGATCGCGATCGCTACGCCGATTGCATCGAGCGCGCGGCCGACTGGCTGGTCGGCATGCAATCGCGCAACGGCGGCTTCGCTTCGTTCGATGCCGACAACACGCATTACTGGTTGAACCAGATTCCGTTCGCCGACCACGGCGCACTGCTGGATCCGCCAACCGCCGACGTCAGCGCGCGCGTGCTGACCTTGCTCGCCCGATTGCAGCGCCCGCAGGATGCGAGATCGCGCGAGCGCGTGTTGCGCTTCCTGCGCGAGGAGCAGACCGAAGACGGCGCATGGTTCGGGCGATGGGGCACCAATTACATCTACGGGACCTGGTCGGTGCTGACGGCGCTCGCGGCGTTGGGCATGGACACCGACGCGCCTGAAATCCGCCGCGCGGCGACGTGGCTGAAATCGCGCCAGCGCGAGGACGGTGGCTGGGGTGAAACCAACGACAGCTATTTCGATCCGACACTGGCTGGCCGCGACAATCGCAGTTGTGCCGCGCAGACTGCGTGGGCCTTGCTCGGCCTGATGTCGGCAGGCGAGGGCGACAGCGTGGCGGTGGCGCGCGGCGTCAGCTGGCTGCTGCGCAACCAGCGCGACGGATGCTGGTCCGATCCGGCCTTCAACGCACCGGGTTTTCCGCGCGTGTTCTACCTCAAGTACCACGGTTACAGCGTGTATTTCCCGTATTGGGCGCTGGCGCGTTACCGCAATGTCCGCGCCGGTCGAAGCCTTTGCGCTGATGCGATGCCTTGAATGGCATCGCATGCAAAGGCTGAGGGTGAGGCAGGATGCCGATCGGAGGAGGCACCAGGGATGGTTGCTTGCGCAGGCGATCTCGGTGTCGTCGTTGCGCTGCCGATCGAGGCGGGCAGCTTCGGTCTCGGCCATCGACGCGCGGGCGATTGCGCGGCGTTCGATTGGGGGATGCTCGCCATCGCAGGACTGGGATTCGAGCGCGCGGGTGACGCGGCGCGAAAGCTGGTCGAGCGCGGCGCGCGTGCGTTGTTGAGCTGGGGCGTGGCGGGCGGGCTTTCGCCTGCATTGTCGCCCGGCGACTTGCTGTTGCCGCAACACGTGATTGCCGATCAGGATGAGTGGGAAACGGACCCGGATCTGCGCGCGCGCCTGCGCCGCGTGCTCGGCGGGCATGCGCTGGAAGGCGGCGATCTCCATTGCAGCCGCGCGCCGGTTACGTCGGTCGAGGAGAAAAAAGCATTGGCTGCGCGCGGCATGCTCGCCGTGGACATGGAAAGCGCGGCGGTGGCGGCCGTCGCGCAACGCGCGGGCATTCCGTTCGTCGCGGTGAAGGCGATCTGCGATCCCGCAACGCGCGAGATTCCCCCCGTCGCATTGCGACTGCTCGGCCATGACGGTTCGCTGCGCTGGCGTGCGATGCCATCACTGCTGCGCGAGGGCCCGGCCGCGTGGCGCGGCCTGAACGCGTTGCGCGTCGATCTCGCTGCTGCGCGCGGCAGCCTGTGGCGCGCCGCGCGCGTGTTGCCGCGGTGCGCGCAAACATGAGTGCCAGCGGCGAACCGATGCTGGTCACCGGTGCCACCGGCTTCGTCGGTTCGGCGGTGGTGCGGACTTTGCTGGAAGCCGGCCAGCGCGTGCGCGCGCTGGTGCGCGCGACCAGCCGGCTCGACAACCTGCGCGGGCTGGATGTCGAAACCGTTACCGGCGACCTGTGCGCTCCGGACACTCTGGAGGCGGCGGTACAGGGATGCAGCGGCGTGTTCCATGTCGCCGCCGACTACCGGATGTGGGTGCGGCGGCCTTCCGAACTGTATGCCACCAACGTGCGCGGCAGCCGAAATCTGTTGCTGGCCGCCGCGCGCGCGGGCGTGCAACGCATCGTCTACACCAGCAGCGTGGCCACGCTCGGAACGACGACGGATGGTTCGCCTGCGGACGAGGAAACAGCCGCTGCGTACGCGGACATGATCGGCGACTACAAGCGCTCGAAGTTCCTCGCCGAGCGCAAGGTTCGCGCGCTGGCGAACATCCATGACATCGACGTGGTGATCGTCAATCCGGCCGCGCCGGTCGGCCCACGCGACATCAAGCCGACGCCGACCGGGCGGATGATCCTGGACGCCGCGCGCGGACGCATGCCGGCCTACGTGGATACCGGGCTCGACATCGTGCACGTGGACGACGTCGCTGCCGGCCACTGGCTGGCGTGGCAACGCGGCACGCGCGGGCGCCGCTACATCCTCGGCGGAGAAAACCTGACGTTGCAGGAAATCCTCACCCGTGTGGCGCAGATCAGCGGCCATCGTCCGCCGCGCTTCCGGTTGCCGCCGGATGCCGTGCTGCCGGTCGCCAGGGTTGCGGAAGCTTGGGCGCGCGTCAGCGGGCGCGAGCCGCTGGTCACCGTGGCCGGCGTGGAGTTGTCGCGCAAGCGGATGTTTTTTTCGCACGCACGCGCAACGCGCGAACTGGGTTATCGGCCACGACCGGCGCAGGCGGCACTGGAGGACGCGGTGCAGTGGTTCGATGCGCACCACTATCGGTGAGTGCGAACGGCGTCCGCATGTTCACGGCACCGTTCCGGTTGCGTTCGAGCAAGCGTAAAAACCCCGCGAAAGTCAGCCTTCATTCACGGCCTGCCGACGCCATCGCCGTATGCTGATCCGGCTGAAGAGGACTCGCTGACATGGCAGGGATTGCCCAGGCGCAACCGAACATCGCCCTGATTAAGTATTGGGGCAAGCGCGACACCGCTTTGAACTTGCCGGCGACCGGTTCGCTTTCGGTCACGCTGGAGTCGCTGTGGACGCGCACGCGGGTGGAATTCGATTCGTCATTGAAGTGCGACGAATTGCGCTTGAATGATGCGCCGTATCCGGTCGCGCTGGCGCGCGTCTCGGCGTGCCTGGATTCGGTGCGCGCGCTCGCGGGCGTCGAAAAGCGTGCGCGCGTCGAAACCCACAACAATTTCCCGACCGCCGCAGGACTGGCGTCTTCCGCTTCCGGATTCGCCGCGCTGGTGGTGGCCGCGAGCGCCGCGCTGGACCTTCATCTGGGCAAGCGCATTCTTTCGAGCCTCGCGCGACGCGGTTCCGGTTCGGCGGCGCGTTCGCTGTTCGGCGGCTACGTGCTGTTGACCACGCGCCGCAGCGGCTCGGGCCTGGATGCGACGCCGCGCTCGCTGCTGCCCGGCAAGGACTGGCCGCTGGAGATGGTGATCGCGGTGACCTCGCGCAGCGCCAAACCGGTCGGTTCGCGCGCGGGCATGGAGGTCAGCCGGCGCACTTCGCCGTTCTACAACGAATGGGTCGCGAACGCGGATGCCGATCTGGCGATCGCGCAGGCCGCGGTGCTGGCGCACGACTTCGCCGCGCTGGCCGCGGTGAGCGAACACAACTGCCTGAAGATGCATGCGGTGATGATGTCCAGCCGCCCGCCGTTGATGTACTGGAATGCGGCGACGCTGGAATGCATGCATCGCATCCGCGAGTTGCGCGAACGCGACGGCGTGCGGGTGTTCTTCACCATCGATGCCGGCCCGCAGGTCAAGGCGGTCTGCGTGCCCGAGGATGCCGAGCGCGTGGCGAAGGCGCTGGCCGACGTGCCGGGCGTGGCCACGATCCTGCGCAGCCGGCTCGGCGAAGGGGCGCGATTGTTGCGCGAAAGCGAGAGCGAAAGGGAGGTTGCTTGATGCGTATCGAAGCGAGTGCGCCCGGCAAACTGGTCGTGATCGGCGAATACGCCGTGCTGGAGGGCGCGCCGGCGCTGGTGCTCGCCGTGGACCGGCGCGCCGGCGTGGTGCTGGAGTCGTGCGAGGGCGACGAATTCCATATCGACGCACCGGAGATCGGCGTGCTCGGTGCGCACTGGCAACTGGATGCGGACGGTTGCGTGCGCTGGAGCGATCTGGACGGCGCCGATACCGAACGCATGCGTCTGATCACCACCACCATCGAAACCTTGTGCGCGGGCCGCGCGCCCGCGCCATTCCGGGCGCGCCTGGATACGCGCGCATTCTTCCTTGATGACACGCGCCAGAAACTTGGACTCGGTTCGAGTGCCGCGCTCACCGTGGCGCTGACCGCGGCCCTGGCGGCGTATCAGGATCGAGAGACGCCGTCCGCGCAACGGCTGATCGCGATGCACCGCATGTTCCAGGACGGACGCGGCAGCGGGGTCGACGTCGCCGCGAGCCTGCGCGGCGGCGCGATCACCTACCGCCTCCATTCCAGTGCGCCGCGGATCGTCCCCGCCGCGTGGCCATCGTCGCTGCACTGGTGTTGCGTGTGGTCGGGCCGGCCGGCGCAAACGGCCGAGATGCTGCAGCGGATGGCGGTGTGGCGCGCGCGCGCGCCCGCAAGTTACGGATTGCTGCTGCGCGATCTGCGCCTGTGCGCCGAAGCCGCCAGCATGGCACTCGACGCCGGCAACGTGGCTGCGCTGCTGGAAACCCTCGCGCTCTACGCCGAGGGCTTGCGCAAGCTCGGGGAAACCAGCGGCGTGGACATCATGAGCTTCGAGCATCGTGCGATCGGTGCATGCGCCGCTGCATGCGGCGTCACCTACAAGCCGTGCGGTGCCGGCGGCGGCGACATCGGGATCGCATTGACTGCAGATCCCGCGCGCCTGCAGGCGTTCCGCAAGCGCATCGCGCGCGAGGGCTTCCGCGAAATCGAAATGGAACTCGACCCCGAGGGCCTGCGCGTGCTCCCGGTCGAATCGGCCGAGGGCATCTCCGCGGGCGAGTTCCACGCGTCGGCAGCGCTCATGGGTGTCGGGCAGGGGCTGCGGCCGCGCGCAGGAATCGTGCATTGAAGGAAGAAGATCATGGATGAATCGAGCCTTCCGCTCGGCGAGCTGAGCCCACTGCGGCCGCTGCCGTCCAGCCGTTCGCGCATGCCCGGCTTCTACAAACTCTCGGTTGCCGAGCGCGTGCAATGGGTGCGCGAGCGCGGCCTGCTGCCGCGCGAGGATTGCAGCGCGCTGCTCTCCGGCAAGCACACGTTGAGCGTCGGATGCGCCGACAAGATGATCGAGAACGTGATCGGCGTGATCGGCCTGCCGGTCGGCCTCGGGCTCAACTTCCTGATCAACGACCGCGAATACCTCGTGCCGCTCGCCGTCGAGGAACCCTCGATCGTCGCGGCACTGAGCTCGGCCGCGAAACTGGTGCGCAGCGCGGGCGGCTTCCACGCCGAGAGCACGCGTCCGATCCTGATCGGGCAGGTGCAGGTGGTGGATGTCGCGCACTCGAGCAAGGCGCAGGCCGCGCTGCTGCGCCGCAAGGACGAGATCCTCAACCTCGCCAACAGCCTGCACCCGAACATGGTGGCGCGCGGCGGGGGCGCCGAGGACATCGAAGTGATGATCCACGCCTCGCCCGACGGCCAGCGTGACATGGTCGTCGTGCACCTGCTGGTGGATACCTGCGACGCGATGGGCGCCAACCTCGTCAACACGATGTGCGAAGGCGTCGCGCCGCTGATCGAGGCGATCACCGGCGGCAAGGTGTTCCTGCGCATCCTTTCCAATCTCACCGACCGCGCGCTGGTGCGCGCGAGCTGCACCATCCCGGTGAAACTGCTCGGCGGCAAGCGCCACGATGGCGAACAGGTGCGCGACGGCATCGTGCTCGCGAACGATCTTGCGATCGTCGATCCGTATCGCGCCGCCACCCACAACAAGGGCGTGATGAACGGCGTGGATGCGGTCGCGCTCGCCACCGGCAACGACTGGCGTGCGCTGGAAGCCGCGGCGCACGCGTACGCCGCGCGAGGCAAGGGTTACACCGCGCTGACGCGCTGGTCGAAGAACGACAACGGAGACCTCGTCGGCAGCATCGAGATGCCGATGAAGGTCGGCATCGTCGGCGGCCCGCTGCAATCCAACCCGACTGTCGCGATCAACCATCATCTGCTCGGCATCCGCAGCGCGCGCGAGCTGGCCGAAGTGATGGGCGCGGTCGGATTGGCGCAGAACTTCTCGGCGTTGCGCGCACTGGTCACCGATGGCATCCAGCAGGGGCACATGACCTTGCATGCGCGCAGCGTGGCCACCGCCGCGGAGGCCACGCCCGATATTTTCGATCGCGTCGTCGAGCAACTGCTCGAAAGCGGCGAGATCAAGATCTGGAAGGCACGGCAGATCATCGCCGAGTTGCGCGGCCAGCCGGCCCCGCCCAAGCCGGCGCCCACGCGCGCCCAGGCTTCGGAGGAGGATGCCGCCGGCCACGGCAAGGTGATCCTGCTTGGCGAGCACGCTGTGGTGCATGGCCGCCACGCGATTGCCGCGCCGGTGCCGCTGGCGATCCGCGCGCGGGTCGAGGATGCGAAGGATGGCATCACGCTCGCGATCCCGCGCTGGGGCATCGAGCAGCGCCTGCACCAGCACGCCGCGCATCCGGGGTCGTTCGCGCAATCCCTGACCATGCTGCTGGAGAAGTTGCAGATCGCCGATCGCAAGCTGCTGGTCCAGGTATTCCCGAACGTGCCGCGCGCGATGGGATTGGGTGGTTCGGCCGCGCTCGCCGTCGCGGTGATCCGCGCGCTGGATCGCCACTGCAAGCTGGATCTGGGCGAGACGGATGTGTGCGCGCTCGCCTACGAATGCGAAAAGATCGCGCACGGCACGCCATCGGGCGTGGACAACACCGTGGCGACGTTCGGACAGGCGATGCTGTTCCGCCGCGGCGAGCCGCCGCTGATCAAGCCGTTGCACCTCGAACAACCGTTGCCGCTGGTGATCGGACTCAGCGGGACCGAAAGCCTCACCGCCAAGATGGTCGCGCGCGTGCGCGAGGCGTGGCAGCGCAATCGCGTGCTGTACGAACGCATCTTCGACGAGATCGATGCGCTCACCTTGCATGCCGTGGAAGCGCTGGCCGCGCGTGACCTGCGCCAGCTCGGCGAACTGATGAACATCTGCCAGGGCCAGTTGAACGCGCTGCAGGTGTCGAGCTGGGAGATCGAGGAGCTGCTGCAGATCGCGCGCGACAACGGCGCACTCGGTGCCAAGCTCACCGGTGGTGGCGGCGGCGGTTCGGTGATCGCGTTGTGTCCCGAGGACAGCGATCGCGTGGTGCGCGCGATGCGCAATGCCGGTTACCAGGCCATGGAGGTGCAGCTTGGCTGAAGCCCTGCAACGCGATGCGGTGGTGTCTTCCGAGGCCGAGCCGCTGATCCTGGTGGACGCGGACGATCGCGAGGTCGGCCACGCGAGCAAGGCCGTCTGCCACGACGGTCACGGCGTCCTGCATCGCGCGTTTTCGCTGTTCGTGTTCAACGAACGCGGCGAACTACTGCTCCAGCAGCGCAGCGCGGAGAAACGCCTGTGGCCGGGTTACTGGTCCAACAGTTGTTGCAGCCATCCGCGCCAGGGCGAAGCCATGCGCGAGGCGACGCAGCGCAGGTTGCAACAGGAGCTCGGGTTCCGCTGCGCGTTGCGCTATCTCTACAAATTCGAATACCAGGTCGATTACGGCGAGCTCGGGGCGGAGCACGAACTGTGCTCGGTGTACCTCGGCCGCACCGGTGCGCCGGTGCGCGCCAACCGCAACGAGGTCGCGGGATGGCGCTACGTGTCGTTGCCGGAACTGGATCGCGAGATCGCCGGTCACCCGGAACATTTCACGCCATGGCTCAAGCTTGAATGGCAACGCTTGCGCCACGACTTCAGTGAGGAGTTGGCGGCGCTCGCGGCGTAGTCGCCGCACGGAATCAAGGAGGATTCACCCGATGGGCATTCCGCTGATCCAGCAATACCGGGTCGCCCGCTACATCCTCGGCAAGAAATTCCGCGGCGTGCAACGTTATCCGCTGACGCTGATGCTGGAGCCGCTGTTCCAGTGCAACCTGGCCTGCCCGGGCTGCGGCAAGATCGATTACGAGAAGGACATCCTGAAGCGGCGCATGAGCGTGGAGGACGCGCTGCATGCCGTGGACGAGTGCGGCGCGCCGATGGTTTCCATCCCGGGCGGCGAGCCGCTGATCCACAAGGACATCGTGCAGATCGTCGAGGGCATCATCGCGCGCAAGAAATTCGTGTACCTGTGCACCAATGCGATCCTGCTGAAGCAGAAGTTGCACCTGTTCAAACCCTCGCCGTATCTCACCTTCTCCGTGCACCTGGATGGCGATCGCGAACGCCACGATCACTCCGTGGATCGCGAGGGCGTGTTCGATACCGTGGTGGAAGCCATCAGGCTTGCGCTGGAACGCGGTTTTCGCGTCACCATCAACTGCACGCTGTTCACCGGCGAGGAGCCGCGCCGGGTGGCCGACTTTTTCGACGAGGTGATGAAGCTCGGCGTGGAGGGCATCACGCTCTCGCCCGGTTACAGCTACCAGCACGCGCCCAACCAGCAGGCGTTCCTGACACGCGGCAAGAGCAAGCGGCTGTTCCGCGACATCTTCCGGCTTGGCAGCCAGCGCCGCAGCAAGTGGCGCTTCAACCAGTCCGGGTTGTTCCTCGATTTCCTGGCCGGCAACCAGACCTACCAGTGCACGCCGTGGTCCATGCCCTGTTACAACATGTTCGGCTGGCAGCGGCCGTGCTATCTGCTGGTGGACGAGGGCTACGCCAGCACGTTCGACGAACTGATGAACGACACCGACTGGAATGCCTACGGGTTCGGCCGCAATCCGAAATGCGACAACTGCATGGCGCATTGCGGTTACGAGGGCACCGCGGTGGAGGACACCTTCGCGCACCCGCTGAAGGCGCTGATGCAGCACCTGCGCGGTCCGCGCACGGAAGGCGCGATGGCGCCGGAGTTGCCGATGCTGTACGCGCCGGACCAGCGCCGTGCCGAATCGGCGGTCAAGGAGGTGCGGGTGGCGCTGGACCAGATCAGCCGCCGCTGAACGCCCAGCGTTGACGCTGCCGGCGTGTCACCTTAGTATTCCGCGGCTGTGGCTGGCGCGTGGCAGGCGCACCCCGGGGTATAGCTCAGTCTGGTAGAGCGCCAGCTTTGGGAGCTGGATGTCGGGGGTTCGAATCCCTCTGCCCCGACCACTGCTCGAGCAGCGAAGTCGCGCTATCCGGAGTTCGATGCGAGAATTCGTTTGAGCTGCGCCCGTAGCTCAATCGGATAGAGCATCGGCCTTCTAAGCCGACGGTTGCTGGTTCGAGTCCAGTCGGGCGCGCCAGTGGTGTGTTTCAGAGGAGAGATCGGAAGAAGCTTAGAGTGGTTTGAAAAGCGTAGCGAGCGACAGCGTAGGCCGAGCGCGAGCTTTGCAAACCGCTCTTTATGGTGGGCGTAGCTCAGTTGGTTAGAGTACCGGATTGTGATTCCGGTTGTCGTGGGTTCGAATCCCATCGTCCACCCCATCTCGCGTAAACTATCCGTCCTGTCGCGCCGGGGCATGGTGCGACGGGCGGGGAATATTGATCGCGCACCACGTGCGCTGAGATAATTGAAGTTTCGGGCCGTTAGCTCAGTTGGTAGAGCAGGAGACTCTTAATCTCTTGGTCCTAGGTTCGAGTCCTAGACGGCCCACCATGTTTTTCAAATCGAGAAGTGCGGACAGGATGTCCGCTTTTTGATCCTCGCGATCAGGGACGATCGCAAAAACAACAGAGTGCGGGCAGGATGCCCGCTCTTTGATTTTCGCGATCAGCGACGATCGCAAAAGAAACGAAGTGCGGGCAGGGCGCCCGCTCTTGATTTTCGCGATCAGGGATCATCGAAAGCAACACTGGTAGCGTTGACCTCCACGCGAAAGTGGCGGAACTGGTAGACGCGCTGGATTTAGGTTCCAGTGGGGCAACCCGTGCGGGTTCGAGTCCCGCCTTTCGCACCACGGAGCTCTTCGCCACGGAGGCGGACCGCGATTTTCCCCAGCGGGTTTTCCTGCCGGCACGACAGCGACGGCGACAAGGTTTCTTCAGGAGTTTCATCACCCATGCAAGTGTCACTGGAAAATCTCGGCAAGCTCGAGCGCAAGCTGACGGTGCGCTTCCCGGCCGAGCAGGTCGAGTCGCGCGTGCGCCAGCGCGTCAGCGAGATGAGCCGCAACGCGCGCATCAAGGGTTTCCGCCCCGGCAAGGTGCCGGTGAAGGTGATCGAGCAGCGCTTTGGCGCGCAGATCCGCAACGAGGCGCTCTCCGACGTCGTGGGCAGCACTTTCCGCGAAGCCGTGCAGCAGGAAAAACTGCAACCGGTGGCGATGCCGAACATCGATACCGATGGCAAGCCCGACAACGGCGAAATCGCCTATACCGCGACCTTCGAAGTGCTCCCGGAGATGCCCGCGATCGACGTGTCGAATCTGCAGATCGAGCGCGGCACCGCGCAGGTCGGCGATGCGGACATCGATGCGATGATCGAAACCCTGCGTGCGCAGCGCCGTACGTTCGAGAACGTGGACCGCGCCGCCCAGGCCGGTGACATGGTGATCTTTGAGTATTCCGCGCAGACCGGCGATTATCGTTACCCGGAAACGGGGCGCGAGCGCGCCGGCACGGTGCTGGGTTCGGGCGCGTTGTTCGCCGCGTTCGAAGAGATCCTGATCAACCGCTCGGCCGGCGACGAGTTCGAAGCTTCGGTGGCATTCCCGGTGGAGTTCCGCAATCCGCAGCTGGCCGGCAAGCTGGTGCAGACCGGCGTGCGGATCGAGAAGGTGCAGGCGCCGCAGTTGCCGGAAGTGGACGCCAAGTTCATCCAGAGCTTCGGCATCGGCGAGGGAGACGTGGAAACCTTCCGCAAGGAAGTGCGCGCCAACCTCGAGCGCGAGCTCGACAATGCGCTGCGCATCCGTCTGCGCAACGAGGTCGCCAAGCAACTGGTCGACGCGTATCCCGAACTGGACGTGCCGCAGGTGCTGATCGACGCCGAAGCCCAGCGCCTCGTGCGCGCGTCCGCGCCAGGCATGCCGGCCGACGCGCCGGTGCCGCCGGAGGCGATCGCCGCGGCCCAGCCCGCCGCGCGCCGCCGCGTGGCGGCGGGGCTGCTGCTGCGCGAAATCGGCCGCGCCAATGACATCCGCCCCGACAACAAGCGTGTTTCCGAGGCGGTGGCTGCGATCGCGTCCACGTATGAAGAACCGCAGAAGGTCGTTGAACTTTACGCCAACGATCCCCAGATGCTGGATGGAGTGCGTACCTCGGTGCTCGAGGACCAGGTGGCAGAATGGGTTGCAGATCACGCGACCGCCACCGAGAAGGCCCTGAGCTTCGATGAGGTGATGCACCCGCGCTAAGATGGCCCGAAGATGGGCCGTCGCCCATCTTCGGAGAGAATCATGTCCAGCCAATTCCCGCCCTCGGTGCAGAACCTCAACCTCGTGCCGATGGTGGTCGAGCAGACCTCGCGCGGCGAGCGCTCCTACGATATCTATTCGCGGCTCCTGAAGGAGCGCGTGATCTTCCTGGTCGGCGAAGTCAACGACCAGGTCGCCAACGTCCTGATCGCGCAGATGCTGTTCCTGGAATCCGAGAACCCGGAGAAGGACATCAGCCTCTACATCAATTCGCCGGGCGGTTCGGTCACGGCGGGCCTCGCGATCTACGACACCATGCAGTACCTGAAGCCCGACGTCAGCACCATGTGCATCGGCCAGGCAGCCAGCATGGGCGCGCTGCTGCTGTGCGCGGGCGCCAAGGGCAAGCGGTTCTCGCTCCCGCATTCGCGGATCATGATCCACCAGCCTTGGGCGGGCGGCATTTCCGGCCAGGCGTCGGACATCGAGATCCATGCGCGCGAGATCCTGACCATGCGCGAGAAGCTGAACGCGATCCTGTCGCGGCATACCGGCAAGCCGATCGAGGAAATCAGCCACGACACCGAGCGCGACCGCTTCATGAGCGCCGCCGATGCGCAGGCGTACGGCCTGATTGACGCGGTGTTCGAGCGGCGCGCCGAGCAGTCGGTCAAGTCGGCGTAGGGCGGACACCGTCCGCCATCGGCAGAGAAGCGGCGGGCAATGCCCGCCCTACGATTCTCCACACTTTCTTGCAGCTCCCGTGAACCGCGTTCCAGCGGTTCCGCGGGGCTGTGTTATTCTCGGGCTGCAAAGTACCGCGAGGTTTTACGTAAATGAGCGACGACCGGCAGGGCCGGGCCAACGACGGCGGCAAGATTCTCTACTGCTCCTTCTGCGGCAAGAGCCAGCACGAGGTCCGCAAGCTGATCGCGGGCCCCAGCGTATTCATCTGCGATGAATGCGTCGAGCTTTGCAACGACATCATCCGCGAGGAATTGGAAGAGAAGGCCGCCACCGGCCGCAGCCAGTTGCCCAAACCGCGCGAGATCATGGAGACGCTCGACCAGTACGTGATCGGGCAGACCCGCGCCAAGAAGGCGCTGGCGGTTGCCGTGTACAACCACTACAAGCGCATGGAGTCGCGCGCGCGCAACGACGACATCGAGTTGTCGAAGTCCAACATCCTGCTGATCGGCCCGACCGGCTGCGGCAAGACGCTGCTGGCCGAAACGCTGGCGCGCCTGTTGAACGTGCCGTTCACGATCGCCGATGCGACCACGCTGACCGAAGCGGGTTACGTGGGCGAGGATGTCGAGAACATCATCCAGAAGCTGCTGCAGAAGTGCGACTACGACGTCGAGAAGGCGCAGACCGGCATCGTCTACATCGACGAGATCGACAAGATTTCGCGCAAGAGCGAAAACCCGTCGATCACCCGCGACGTGTCCGGCGAAGGCGTGCAGCAGGCGCTGCTGAAGCTGATCGAAGGCACGGTCGCCTCGGTGCCGCCGCAGGGCGGGCGCAAGCATCCGCAGCAGGAATTCCTGCAGGTCGACACGCGCAACATCCTGTTCATCGTCGGCGGTGCGTTCGCCGGCCTGGAAAAGATCATCCAGCAGCGCTCGGAGACCACCGGCATCGGCTTCGGCGCCGAGATCCGCAGCCGTGAACGCAAGCACAACCTGGGCAAGTTCCTGTCCGACGTCGAGCCGGAAGATCTGGTGAAGTACGGGCTGATTCCGGAATTCGTCGGGCGCCTGCCGGTGGTGGCGACGCTGGACGAACTCGATGAACCCGCGCTGGTCAAGATCCTGACCGAGCCGAAGAACGCGATCACGCGCCAGTTCAAGAAGATGTTCGAGATGGAGAACGTCGAGATCGAATTCCGTCCGGAAGCCTTGAGCGCGATCGCCAAGCGCGCGCTGAAGCGCAAGACCGGTGCGCGCGGCTTGCGCACGATCCTCGAACACGTGCTGCTCGACACCATGTACGAGTTGCCGTCGCTCGAACACGTCAGCAAGGTCGTGGTGGACGAGGCCGTGATCAACGGCCAGGCCGAGCCATACCTGATTTATCGCGGCAACCTGCAACAGCCGCGGCTCACCGCCGAAGGCGACGCGGCGTAAGCCGTTTCCGTTTCGCTCGGCATCGCCGGCGGAACGCTTTCACGCCCTCGAACCCGGGCGCGAGTGTCCTCGCGCCCGGGTTTGCGCGCGTCCCGGCGCTGCTCAGGTTCGTGAACGCATCGCGGCTTGATCCGAGCGCGCGCCGCCTCCATTCTGTAGACGTGGATCCGGCCGTGTGCCGGCGTGTTTTTCTCCATACGGAATCATCATGTCTGCCGAGTCTTCCGAAATCCGCCCCGCTGGTCTCCTCTCCGAACTGCCGGTGTTGCCGTTGCGCGACGTCGTCGTGTACCCGCACATGGTGATTCCGCTGTTCGTGGGCCGCGAGAAATCCATGAAGGCGCTGGAAGCGGCGATGGCGGGCAATCGCCAGATCCTGCTGGTGGCGCAGCAGCGCCCGGAAACCGACGATCCGGTCGCGGGCGATCTTTATGAAACCGGCACCGTCGCAAGCCTCCTGCAGTTGCTGAAATTGCCCGATGGCACGGTGAAGGTGCTGGTCGAAGGCCAGTCGCGCGCGCGCGCGTCGAAATTCCACGAGCAGGACAACATGCTGCGCGCGCAGGTCGAGGCGCTGGAACCTTCATACGAGCGACCCGGCGCCGAACTCGAAGCCGCGGCGCGCATGCTCGTCACCTTGTTCGAGCAACTGGTGAAGCAGAGTCGCAAGCTGCCACCGGAGGTGCTCGCGAGCCTCTCGGGCATCGAGGATCCCTCGCGGTTGGCCGACAGCGTGGCCGCGCATCTTTCCGTGCGCCTGGCCGACAAGCAGAAGGCGCTGGAGACGATCGATGTCGGCGCACGCATGGAGTTGCTGATCGGCCTGGTCGAAGGCGAACTCGACCTGCAGCAGGTCGAGAAGCGCATCCGCGGCCGCATCAAGTCGCAGATGGAAAAAAGCCAGCGCGAGTACTACCTCAACGAGCAGATGAAGGCGATCCAGAAGGAGCTGGGCGATCTCGAAGAGGGCGCGAACGAGATCGACGAGCTGGCGAAGAAGATCGACGATGCCGGCATGCCGAAGCCTGTCCTCGCCAAGGCCAAGCAGGAATTCAACAAGCTGAAGATGATGTCGCCGATGTCGGCGGAAGCGACGGTCGTGCGCAACTACCTCGATTGGCTGGTCGCCGTGCCGTGGAAGAAGCGCACCAAGGTGCGCAAGGACCTGCGCCTCGCGCAGGAAGTGCTGGACGCCGACCACTTCGGCCTGGAGAAGGTCAAGGAGCGCATCCTCGAATACCTTGCCGTGCAGCAGCGCGTCAACAAGATCAAGGGTCCGATCCTGTGCCTGGTCGGTCCACCCGGCGTGGGCAAGACCTCGCTCGGGCGTTCGATCGCGCGCGCGACCAACCGCAAGTTCGTGCGCCAGAGCCTGGGCGGCGTGCGCGACGAGGCCGAAATCCGCGGCCATCGCCGCACCTACATCGGCTCGCTGCCCGGCCGCATCATCCAGAACATGGCCAAGGTCGGCACGCGCAACCCGATGTTCATGCTGGACGAGATCGACAAGATGGCGATGGATTTCCGCGGCGATCCTTCCGCGGCGCTGCTGGAAGTGCTCGACCCCGAGCAGAACCACGCGTTCAACGACCACTACCTCGAAGTGGACTTCGACCTGTCGGAGGTGATGTGGATCGCCACCGCGAATTCCATGAACATTCCGGGTCCCTTGCTGGACCGCATGGAAGTGATCCGCATCCCCGGCTACACCGAGGACGAGAAGGTAGCGATCGCGACGAAATACCTGCTGCCCAAGCAGATCAAGGCGGCCGGTTTGCGCAATGACGAACTCACGGTCTCGGAGTCTGCGTTGCGCGACATCATCCGCTACTACACGCGCGAATCGGGCGTGCGCAACCTCGAGCGCGAACTTGCCAAGATCTGCCGCAAGGTGGTCAAGGAACTGACGCTGGCCGAGGACAGGAAGGCCGCGCGCAAGCAGGCGAAGGAAGCCGCGGAGCAGGGTGCGGGCAAGCCAGCCAAGGCGGCCAAATCGAAGAAGGCCGTCAAGGTCGAGTCCGCCAACCTCGACAGGTATCTGGGGGTGCGCCGGCACAGCTTCGGCCGCGCCGAGGAACAGAACGAAGTCGGACTGGTCACTGGTCTGGCCTGGACCCAGGTCGGCGGCGACCTGCTCAGCATCGAAGCGACCGTCGTGCCCGGCAAAGGCAAGCTGATCCTCACCGGGCAACTCGGCGACGTGATGAAAGAATCCATCCACGCCGCGCAGTCGGTCGTGCGCGCGCGCAGCGAACGACTCGGCATCGATCCGGAGTTCCACAACAAGTACGACATCCACGTGCACGTGCCCGAAGGCGCGACGCCCAAGGATGGCCCGAGTGCGGGTATCGCGATGTGTACCGCGCTGGTGTCGGCATTGACCAAGGTACCGGTGCGCTCGGAAGTCGCGATGACCGGCGAGATCACGCTGCGCGGCCGCGTGCTGCCGATCGGTGGTCTGAAGGAGAAGCTGCTGGCCGCGCATCGCGGCGGCATCACCACGGTCATCATTCCGGAAGAGAACGAGAAGGATCTCGCCGACATTCCGAAGAACATCACAGGCGCGCTGAAGATCCACACGGTCCGCTGGATCGACCAGGTGCTGGATCTCGCGCTGGAGCGTCCGCTGGAACCAGCGCAGGCGCGCGAGGAGCAGCAGCCCGGCGCCAGCGATGTGCCGCATGAAGCCGGACACGAAGCGGGTGACGAGAACGCGCCGGCCCGGCATTGAACGAGTGATCGCCGCCTGCGCGCATGCCGGAGGGAAGCTGCATCGCCGCATCAAGCGCATACACGCGCTTGCTGCGGCAAACTCTTTTTGTATGTTGAAGGGCGCGTGCAATCGATTGTTGACGGCACGCCGCGTGCTAGCGCAAAACTTTGCGCACTTGCAAGCCTGTGATCCGCTGAAATCCGCGCCCCGCCTTTATTGCGCGGCTTGAAAGCCACTGGTATAAAGGCCCGGCCGCGAATCGCGCGAACAACATCGCGCATCGCGGGGAGCGCAGCGCATCCCGATGGGGGCCCGACGCCGGTGTAGAAGGATGCGCTCCGTTGAACCGATCAAACGAACACTTCGCGGGCCGCTCGCCATCCAATTGAGGGAGTTTCCATGAACAAAGCAGAGTTGATCAATGCCATCGCCGACAGCGCCAATCTCTCCAAGGCCGATGCGGGCCGCGCGCTCGATGCGACCACCGAGATCATCAAGAAGGCGCTGAAGAAGGGCGACGACGTGTCGCTGGTGGGCTTCGGCACCTTCGTGGTACGCAAGCGCTCCGCGCGCACCGGCCGCAATCCGCGCACCGGCGAGAACATCAAGATCAAGGCGTCCAAGGTTCCGGCGTTCAAGGCCGGCAAGGCGCTGAAGGATGCGCTGAACTGATTCTCCTGCGCCGCTCGCGTGCCGGGCGGCAGCAGATTCTTTCACGGCCGATGCTTTGCATCGGCCGTGGTATTTTTGGCGTCAGTAATTTTGAATTTCGACGCGCAAGCCGCGGCAGGATGCCCGGCCTTGCGCCACGGATATCTATTCTGCACATGGATGTGCCGGCGCGGAAGACGAAGTCTGACGCGGTAAACGTGACGCGGCTTGGCCGCGGCCGTTTGCGCGCAAGCCGCGGCAGGATGCCCGGCGTTGCGCTACAGAATGGGTGCTTAGCTCAGCGGTAGAGCGTCTCCTTTACACGGAGAGGGTCGGGGGTTCGATCCCCTCAGCACCCACCATCTTTGTGCCATCGTCCCGGATTGCTCCTTTGACAACGATCGGTCTTTGACGGCCGAACGAGGCAGTTTGGTGGACCAAGAGCGGCCATCCATGGCCGCACTTCTCACAGAAGCCCTCTCCGATCAGACCCCATAGAGCCGCTTTGATGCGGTGCTTGCCTTATAATCGCCGGCTTGTCCTTGGCGACCGCGTGATCCCCATGCTGCAACAAATGCGTAATCTGCTCGGCGGCTGGCCGGCCAAGATCATCTTCGGCCTGCTGGTCTTCGTGTTCTCGTTCTTCGGTATCGAAGGTTACTTCCAGGCGCAGAACGAAACGTGGATCGCGAAGGTGGACGGGCACGAGATCTCGCAGCAGGATTTCACCAACGCCTTGAACAACGCGCGCCAGCAGCAGTTGGCGCAGGCGGGCAGCAATGCCGACGCATCCGAATTCGACAAGCCGGCGTTCAAGCAGAAGGTGCTGGATCAGCTGATCAATCGGCAGCTGCTGCTGAATCTCAATGGCAAGCTCGGCGTGGTCGTGCCCGATTCGGCGGTGCGCGCGCAGATCGCGCAGGTGCCGCAGTTCCAGGTGGACGGCCGATTCAACGCCGACGCGTACGTGGCCACGCTTGCAGCCAGCAACCAGACCCCGCAGCAATACCAGGACGAAGTGCGCGACAGCCTTGCGCCGGGCCAGCTGGCCGCCCCGGTCGCCAACACGGCTTTCGCGACCGATGCGGAAGTGGATGCGTATCTCAAATTGCGCACCCAGACGCGCGACTTCAAGTACGTTGAACTGGCCGAACCGCCCGCGCCGGATACGCAAGTCAGCGATGCCGACATTGCCGCCTGGTACAAGTCGCACACCCAGGATTTCATGACGCCGGAAGAGGTGTCGGTGCACTACATCGAACTGGACGCAGCCAACATGAAGGTGGATGCGGCCACGGACGAGGCTTCGTTGAAGGAACGCTACGAGAAGGAAAAGTCGCGCTTCACCTTGCCGGAACAGCGCGAGGCCGCGCATATCCTGATCAAGGTTCCGCCGAATGCCACGCCCGCGCAGCAGAAGGCCGCGCTCGCGCAGGCCGAAAAAGTGGACAAGCTGGCCAAGGCGCCGGGCGCGGATTTCGCCAAGCTCGCGGAACAGTACTCGGATGACCTGGGTTCGAAGAACCAGGGCGGCGATCTGGGCTGGCTGCAGAAGGGCGATACCGACCCGGCATTCGAGAACGCGCTGTTCTCCATGCAGAAGGGCCAGATTTCCGACCCGGTGCTCTCGCCCGAGGGCTACCACATCATCGATCTGAAGGACATCCGTTCCGGCCAGGTCAAGCCGTTCTCCGAAGTGCGCGACCAGCTCGCCGCCGAGGCGGAGAAGGAAGCGCGCGATACCCAGTACAGCGATGTCGCCGGCAAGCTCACGGACCTCTCGTACCAGGATCCGACGTCGCTGGCTCCCGCCGCCAAGGCGCTGGGACTGACGGTCCAGACCACGCCGCTGTTCACGCGTGAAGGCGGCAGCAGCGGCATCACCGCGAACAAGGCGGTGGTGAAGGCTGCGTTCTCGGACCAGGTGCTGACGCAGGGCAACAGTTCCGATCCGATCGACCTCGGCCCCAACCACATCGTGATCATCCACGTTGCAGATCATCAGCCCACCAAGCCGAAACCGCTGGCCGAGGTGAGCGACGCCATCCGCAAGGACATCCTGCAGGCGCGCGCGGAAGCTGCGGCGAAGAAGCGGGCCGACTCGCTGCTTGCGCAACTTCAAAAGAGCGGTGACCTCGATGCGGTCGCTAAATCCGCCGGCGCGGAAGTGAAGCAGGCGAGCGCGGTCGAGCGCGACTCCAAGGCTTACGACCCGCAGTTGTTGAAGGCGGTCTTTGCCATGCCGCAGCCGGCGAAGGACCAGGGCTCACAGGGTCTGGTGCCGCTTTCGCAGGGCCGCTACGCGCTGGTGGTCTTGAACGCGGTGCATCCGGGCGTGGCGTCGAACGTGCCCAAGCAGGAGCAGGAAATCCTGCGCGAGCAGATGGCCCAGGTCATCGGCTCACAGGATATCGATGGCCTGCTGGCCGCGCTGCGTGCGCACGCGAAGATCGAGGTCGCGAAAGATCGCATGTAACGCACGAAAATTGAGGCGGCGCATCGCGCCGCCCTGGTCGTGCGAAGAACTTATTCCAGCTCCAGCCCCGCCATGCCGAGCGTGTTGTAGCCGGCATCCACGTAGGTGATCTCGCCGGTGATGCCGGACGCGAGATCCGAGCAGAGGAACGCGGCGGCGTTGCCGACCTCGTCGATCGTCACGCTGCGGCGCAGGGGCGCGACGTGCTCGACGTGATCCAGCATCTTGCGGAAGCCCGAGATGCCCGCAGCCGCGAGCGTCTTGATCGGCCCTGCCGAGATCGCGTTCACACGCGTGCCTTCCGGACCGAGGTTGTAGGCGAGATAGCGCACGTTGGCTTCCAGGCTGGCCTTGGCCAGCCCCATCACGTTGTAGCTGGCGAGCGCGCGTTCCGCGCCGAGATAGCTGAGCGTCAGGATCGCGCCGGCGCGGCCCTTCATCATCGGCCTCGCAGCCTTGGCCAGTGCGGCCAGGCTGTAGCTGGAAATGTCGTGGGCGATGCGGAAGTTCTCGCGATTGAGTCCTTCCAGGAATTCGCCGGCCAGCGCCTCGCGCGGCGCGAAGCCGATCGAATGGATCAGGATGTCGAGGCCGTCCCAGTGCTTGCCGAGGTTTTCGAACAGCGCCTCGATGTCGGAATCGCGTGACACGTCGCATGGCAGCACGATGCTGGAACCGAACGTGGTGGCGGCCTCATCCACGCGGCCTTTCAGTTTCTTGTCCACGTAGGTGAAGGCCAGTTGCGCGCCTTCGCGGTGCATCGCATTGGCGATGCCCCAGGCAATCGAGCGGTTGCTGAGGATGCCGGTGATCAGCGCGCGCTTGCCGTGCAGGAAACCCATGTCCTTACTCCATTCGAAGGTTGCCCAGCCGGGCGCCAGCGCGCAATTGTAAGGCAACCCGCCGGAAATCCAGCCCGCAAGGGCCGCGGCAGCCGGAGATCTCAATCGGGGGCCGTGAGGCGCAGCATCTGCCCCGGATGCACCTCGTCGCTGGCGGCCAGGCCGTTCCACTTGCGCAGCGAACCCGCGTCGAGGTGGAAACGCTCGGCAATGCTCAGCAACGACTCGCCGCGACGCACTTCATGGCGGGTGATTCGATGATGATGCTTCGATGCATTCGCGCGGTGCGTCTGGGCGGAAGCGAGCAGGTTCCCGCCGTCGGTCGCGATCGCGGCCAGCAGGTCGTCGGCCTTGTCCTGCGGCAGCAGCAGGTGATGCGGTGCATCGGCGGGCATGCGCGGGCTGCGATAGCCCGGGTTCAACGCGCGCAACTTCGAAAGCGGCATCTGCGCGAGCCTGGCGGCGCTGGCGAGGTCGGCGGCCTGCGGAAGTTGCACCAGCGCGAGTTGCCGATCGTCGTCGGCCTTCGGCAATTCCACGTTGTAGCGCGCGGGCTCGCGGATGATGCAGGCCAACGCCAGCAGCTTGGCGAGGTGATTGTTGGTGACCGAACCTACCGGAAGCTTCACCGGCTGGTCGGCGGGCGGGCGGTCGCGGCCTTCCATCAGACCCAGCATCCGGTATTCGCCGGTGTTGAAAGCCATGTCCACCAGCCGCCAGTCATGCAGGTCGGCATGGAAGGTGTTCAGCATCTTCATCACGGTGTCGGTGGAAGCGACCGGATCGAGCCGGCCGTCATAGCCGCGGGTGACGGGCAATCCGAAGGCGTGCGCGGTCTGCGGCATGATCTGCCACATCCCGGCCGGATCGCCGTTGCGGCTCGGCTCGCCGGGTTCGTAGCCGCTCTCGATCATCGGCAGCAACACGAATTCGCCCGGCACCTGCGCGCGCTGGGCGACATCCTGCACGTACAGCAGCAGCGGCAGCGCATCCTGCAATTGTGCCTGGAAGCGGGCCGGGTCGCGGGTGAAGCGGCGCGCCCAGGTGTCCGCGCGCGGGTTGAGATCGCAATCATCCATCGCGAAGCTGGCGCGCAGGCGCGACCAGGAATCCGGCGTCGGTACCGGCGCCGGTGGCGGCGGCGCGATCTGCGGCGCGGACGGCGGCGCCGTGATCGTGACAGGCACCGGCGGGAGCGGCCGGGACGGCTGCTCGGCGCAGGCCGCGAGCACGCAGATCAGGCAGATGGGCAATGCGAGCTTGAGCGGCTTCATGCGCGAAAGGCGTCCTTTGCCGCACGAAGGGCGGCGAAGCGCGCCACGCGATCGGAAAGCCACGCGCCTTCCGGCAGCAGCTCCGGCGTCGTCATCGCATCCCCGTGCAGGACATCCACTCTCAAAAAAGGATTCGCGGCGCGTTCGTCCACCAGCAGCGAGGGCAGGGTGGGCTCGCCCGCGTCGCGCAACGTGCGCGCCTGGTTCTGGCGCATGCGCAAGGCTTCGTTCCGCGGCTCGATGCGTTGCGCGAATGCCGCATTGGCCAGGGTGTATTCGTGGCCGCAGCAGACGCGGGTGTCTTCGGGCAGCGCAGCGAGCCGATCGAGCGAGTCGAGCATCTGCGCGGGCGTGCCTTCGAACAGCCGGCCGCAGCCCAGGCTGAACAGGGTGTCTCCGCAAAACAGCAGGCCTTCGCCGTGGTAGGCAACGTGCGTGCGCGTGTGGCCCGGCACCGCGATGACCTCGAACCGCGCCCCCGGCGAGGCGATCGTGACGCGTTCGCCGTCGTGCACGCGCCGGTGCGCGTGCGGAATGCGTTCGTCGACCGGCGCGTACACGCGCGCATCGGGAAAACGCGCCAGCAGGTCGCCGGTGCCGCCGATATGATCGGGATGATGATGGGTCAGCAGGATCGCGGTGAGCGTGAGTCCCTGCGCCGCCAAGGCGTCCAGCACCGGAGTCGCTTCACCAGGGTCGACCACCAGTGCGGTGGCGCGCGCGGGATCTGCGAGCAGCCAGATGTAATTGTCGGCCAGTGCAGGCAGGGGGCTCAGCCTCAACATGCAGATCCTTGGCGGGCCCTTGGCCTTCGTGGCGTGCGGGCGGAAGCGCCGACTCTATCAGCGGTTTTTTCAGGCGAAGTTAGCGGCCTGTTAACGTTTACCTCGCAATCCCGGACAATGGACGCATGAGTACTTACCGCGAGCGCGGAATCCACCTCGAACGAACGCGATCAATCGGTCCTAACTCCTGATGCAGCAGGAAGTTTCCACATTGAAGCCGGAACCCGCGATGGCGGCGCTGACCGCGGAGACGGCGGCTGAATGCTTGTCACTGGTGGGTGCCGGGCTGACCGGCACCCACGCCTTGCTGCTGGACGCTGCCGGCGGTCCGATCCCGCAACTGCCCGGCATCGGCCGCTGGACCGTGTTGCGGCTTTCGGGCGGGAAGGCGCAGCTCGAAGGCCCGCTGCGCGCCGACGTGGGCAACCTGCCTTTTGCGGATGGCAGTTTCAGCCTGGTGCTGATCCGGCGCCTGGGCGGTGCGGGCGCGTCGGTGGAAGCGCTCGCCGCGGAGGGGATGCGCGTGCTGGCTTCACACGGCGTGCTGCTCGCGATCGAATTCCACCCGCTGTCGCTATGGCGTGGCTGGCTGAAGCGCCGCGCGCGGCATGGCGGAGATGCCCTGCTCGCTGTGCCCCCGCGTCGCTGGGAGGCCGCACTGCGCGCAAACGGATCGGTGGTGCGCGCCCTGCGCCGATGCGGTGCGCCCTGGCCGCGTGGCAAGGGCACGCGCGGCTTGCCGCATTGGAGCGTAGAACTCGCCGGTGCGGTGTATCTGCTGAAAGCGCGCAAGCGCGATCAGGGCGGCATCGTGCGCCGGCTCGGTCCCAAACGCACGCGTGCGGCGCGCGAGCAGGTTCCATGGGCGCCGGGCGCACAGAGGACGAACCTGTGAGCACCGTCGAGATCTTCACCGATGGCGCTTGTCTCGGAAACCCAGGCCCCGGCGGCTGGGCCGCGCTGCTGCGCTTCGGCGCGCATGAAAAGCTGCTCGCAGGCGGCGAGGCCGCGACCACCAACAACCGCATGGAGCTGTACGCCGCGATCGCCGCGCTGGAAGCGCTGACCCGCCCCTGCGAGGTCGAGCTCAGCACCGATTCGCAATATGTCCGCCAGGGCATCGAGGAATGGCTGCCGCACTGGCGCGCGAACGGCTGGCGCACCGCCGACAAGAAGCCGGTCAAGAATCAGGATTTGTGGGAGCGTTTGGCGCAAGCGGCGGCACGACATCGGGTAAGCTGGCGCTGGGTGCGCGGGCATGCCGGACACGTCGAGAACGAAATCGTGGATGGCGCCGCGCGCGAGCAGGCGCAGCGCATCAAAGAAGATTACCGATAGCCGACCCGGCACAGGAATGTGCCGGCGCAGCGAGCGGGAGCGATGCTGCGGAAAACGTGGCGCGGCTTCGCCGCGACCGTTTTCGCGCAAGCCGCGGCAGGATGCCCGGACTTGCGCATGGAGAAAGCATGAGGCAGATCGTCCTTGACACCGAAACCACCGGCCTCGAAGCCGGTCGCGGCCATCGCATCATCGAAATCGGTTGCGTCGAATTGATCGAGCGCCGCCCGACCGGCCGCACCTTCCACCGCTATCTCAACCCCGAGCGCGCGATCGACCCGGGCGCGATGGCGGTGCACGGCATCCGCGACGAGTTCCTGCTCGACAAGCCGCGCTTCGCGGAAGTCGCGCAGGAATGGCTGGAGTTCATCCGCGGCGCCGAGCTGTTGATCCACAACGCCGCCTTCGACGTCGGCTTCCTGGATGCCGAGCTTGCGCTGGCAGGCCATGGCCGCGTGGCCGATCATGCCCGCGTGGTGGATACCCTCGCGCTGGCGCGCGAGAAATATCCGGGCCAGAAGAACACGCTGGATGCGCTGTGCAAGCGCCTGGAGGTGGACAACACGCATCGCGAACTGCATGGCGCCTTGCTGGACGCGCGCCTGCTCGCGGAAGTATGGCTGGCCATGACCACGGGCCAGAGCGCGTTGGGTTTCGCGCAGGAGGCGGAAGCCGCACCCATTGTGCTCGGCACGTCGTTTGCGGTTCCGCTGGAACTGCGCGTGGTGCGCGCGGGCGCGGCGGCCGAAGCAGCGCATGCCGAGCGCCTGCTCGCGCTGGGCAAAGCCTGCAAATCGGGCAGCCTGTGGGCGCGACTGGAAGAAGTGCAGCCGGCGACCGAACTGGAGCCAGCCTAGCGACCTTCGTCCTTCAGCGGACACGAACCAGCAGCACGGTGATGTTGTCGCTGCCGCCCGAATCCAGCGCGGCCAGCACCAGGTGCTCCACGCATTCCTGCGCCGCCAGTTCATTGCGCGCGAGCAGGGTGGCGATCGCATCGTCGTCCACTTCCTCGGTGAGCCCGTCGCTGCAGATCAGGAACTGCATCCCCGGTTCGAGTTGCCCGGTGCGCGTTTCCAGGTGCAATTGCTGCGGATCGGTGATGCCCAAGGCCTGGGTCACCATGTTGCGGTGTGGATGGTTGCGCGCCTGCTCGGCGCTGATCGCGCCTTGCGCCACCAGTTCCTGTACGTAGGAGTGATCCTGCGAGAGCTGCCGCAGCGCGTCCTCCTGCCACAGGTAGACGCGGCTGTCGCCCACCCATGCCACTTCGTATTCGTTGCCTTGCACGCGCAATGCGGCCACCGTGGTGCCCATCGGCAGGCCTTCGCTGCGTTTTTGCGAAAGCGCGATGATCGCCTCGTCGGCCGCACGGATCGCATCGGACAGGCTCCTGCCTTCGCCGACCTCGCGCACCAGCGTGTCGCGTGCGATGGCGCTCGCGACTTCGCCGTACTCGTGGCCGCCCATGCCGTCGGCGACCAGCCAGAGCCCGAGAGCGCCGTCCGCCCAGTAAGTGTCTTCGTTGTGCCCGCGGCGCAACCCGACGTGGGTGGCGTGTCCGAACTCGATCATCGCGGCTCCCTGTGCGTACTTCCGCCTGGCGGAAGTTAGCACGGCATGCGATTCGGATGCCTGCGGCGGTCGTCACCGAAAGCGAAAACGCCCACAAGGGGCGTTCGCGTTTCTGGCGGAGAGGGTGGGATTCGAACCCACGTTACGGCAAAACCGTAAACCGGATTTCGAATCCGGCGCATTCGACCACTCTGCCACCTCTCCGTCGCTTGAAACCTTGATGCTGCGATCCGTCCATGGAGCAAACTCCAGTCGGCATCCATGCCTCCTCCTCAGCCCTCGCGCGCGATGCCCCCGGCATCGCGCAAGCGCTCGGGCTTCGACCACTCTGCCACCTCTCCTTTTGCTGTGTCCGGCGCGTGTGGCGGCGGCCGGGCAGCCGCCAATGATAAGAGCGTGGCGCTCGGACTGGCAACCATGAGTTCGCCTCCGCTAAGCTTCGTGATTCGAATCCGTGATCCGACCATGAGCCTCATCTCCGTCCCTGTCTCCTTCGGCGAGCTGATCGACAAGCTCACCATCCTCGAAATCAAGTCCGAGCGCATCGGCGATGCCGCCAAGGTCGCCAATGTGCGCGACGAATTGAAATTGTTGGGCGAAACCTGGGGTGCCAATCCGGCGTCACGCACCGACATTTCCGCCGAACGCGCGGAGCTGAAGCGCATCAACGAGGCGCTCTGGGAAATCGAGGACGAAATCCGCCTCAAGGAAAAGGCGCAGGCGTTCGATGCGCGCTTCATCGAGCTGGCGCGCGCGGTATACCACACGAATGACCGCCGGGCGGCGGTGAAGCGTGCCATCAACGAGAAGCTGGGTTCGCGGCTGATGGAAGAGAAGTCGTATCAGGACTACAGCGCGTCGTAACGCGACAACGCTTCCACGCGTTCGATTACTTCTCCCACTTCGATCAGATCCATCACGCCCGGATACTCGATCTTGGTGCCCCACGGGATTTCCGAAGCGGGTTTGCTCAGGAACTTGCGCGCGGCCGCGTCGTAGCGGTCCACGCACCAGCGTCGATCGGAATACGGGCCGGAGCGCGCGGGATTGCTGGCGGCGTGCAGGCCGATCACCTTCGCGCCCACCGCGTTGGCCATGTGCATCGGGCCGGCATCCGGCGTGAGCACCGCGAACGTGCGTTGATACAGGGCCAAGGCGCGCTTCAGCGTGTCGCGGCCGATCAGGTCGAGCACCGGTTCGCGCATGTGCGACTTGATCGTATCGCCCATAGCGCGCTCGGTCGCGCTGGGTCCGCCGCAAAGCGCCACGCGCATGCCCAGCGCGCGCACCGCGTGATCGGCCACGGCGGCATACCGTTCGGCGCGCCAGCTGCGCAGCGCGTGACTGGAGCAGGGCGAGATCAGCAACGCGCGATCGTCGTCGCTCCATTGCCGTGCCGCCCAGTCGCGTGCTTCATCCGGGATCGGGATGTCCCATCGCACTTCGGTCTGCTTCAGGCCGAGCGGCTCGGCGAAACTGCCGATCGCATCGAGCACGTGTTCGCCGCTGCGCGCCGGAATGCGTTCGTTGACGAACAGTCCGTGGCCGTCCTTTGCGCGCGCGCGGTCGTAACCGATGCGACGGTCGGCTTTTACCGCCAGGCTCAGCAGGTTGGCGCGCAGCGCGACCTGCATGTGCAGCAACGCATCGAAGCGCCGACCAGCCAGTGCCTCGCGCGCCTGGCGATAACCGGCGAGTCGCGCGCCCTTGTCGAACACGATGAATTCGATTCCGCTGATATCACCAACGAGCCTGTGTTCGAGCTTGCCGATGATCCAGGTGAGCTTCGCCTGTGGAAAGCCGGCCTGCAGCGTGCGCACCAGCGGCACCACGTGGGTGACGTCGCCCAACGCGGAGGTGCGCAGCAGGCAGAGAGTGGCGGGCGGAAGAGTCGGCGGCATGCGGGCTTGCTAGACTTGGGCAGTGATTGTTCCGGATAGCCAGACTTCGCCTGCGGCGGCGGCCGACGCGCGCGTGATTGCGGACGGCGAAGGTGCGATTCTGTGCGATGCCGGGCTCGCCGTCCAACCTGACGAGCACTGGTTCGATCCCGAACATTGGCGCGCGCAGGGCAACCTGCGCGATCAGGCGCGCGGTGGGCGCGGCAGCGTGGTGTTCGTGGAAACGCCCGCGGGCGTGTGCGCGCTGCGGCACTACCATCGCGGCGGCATGGTCGCGCCGATCCTCGGGGACCGCTATCTGTGGGTCGGCGTCGAACGCACCCGCGGCTTCGCGGAATTCCGCCTGCTGGCCGAATTGCAGCGGCGCGGCTTGCCGGTGCCGGCGCCGGTCGCCGCGCGCTATCGGCAGCGCGGCATGTATTACAAGGCCGACCTGCTGACGCGGCGGATCGAACACACGCGCACGCTGGCCGAGCTGATCTCCACGGGCGAGCTGGATGCCGGGCTGGGCGCGCGCGTCGGCGCGTTGGTTGCGCGCTTCCATGCACAGGGCGTGGACCACGCCGACCTCAACGCCCACAACGTGCTGATCGGGCCGAACGGCCTATGGCTGGTGGACTTCGATCGGGGCAGAATCCGCGAGTCGCAAGGAGAATGGGGGCTTGGAAACCTGCGCAGGCTGCGGCGCTCATTGCTGAAACTCGGCGCAGGCGGGCACAACGAGGCGAACTTCGATCAAAAAATCTGGACACCGTTGATGAGCGCATACAGGGGTGCGCTGCCATGAACACAAACTACGCATTGCACGTATTGGGGGCGGGTGCCGCGCAGGCGGTCGAGCTGGGATCGTCCGGAGCCGTACTGGAGCGCGACGGCGAACCACTGCTGCTGATCGACTGCGGGCCGGAAACGCTGACGCGCTACATGGATGCCTACGGCACGCCGCCGCGCGCGCTGTACATCACGCATCTCCACATGGATCACGTGGCCGGCCTGGAGCGGCTGTTCTATCGCGCATGGTTCGATCCGGACCTGCGCGGCCAGGTGAAGCTGTTCGCGCACGCCGCGCTGGTGCCGCTGCTGCAATCGCGCGTCGCCGATTACCCGAACGTCGTCGCCGAAGGCGGCGTGAACTACTGGGATGCCTATCACCTGATCGCGCTCTCGCGCGGCTTCTGGCACGCGGGACTATGGTTCGACATCTTCCCGACCCGCCACCACGCGCCGAATACTTCGTTCGGCCTGTCGTTGCCCGGGTGCTTCGCCTGGACCGGCGACACGCGGCCGATTCCGGAGATGCTTGCCGTGCACGCACGCGGCAAGACGCTGATCGCGCACGACTGCACGCTGGAAGGGAATCCCTCGCATACCGGTCTTGCTGACCTGGAGCGCGAATACGACGAGGCCTTGCGTTCACGCATGCTGATCTACCACTACGCCAGTGCGGAAGAAGGGCGTGAGTTCATGAGCCGTGGCTACCACGTCGCCGAGCCGGGAATGCGCTATCCGCTGCATGCGCCGGATCCGGTGCGCGCGGATGCGGGATGAGACAATTCGGCCTTGGGTGCTCCAATTCCAATCGCAATGCAGCACGCGACGGCACCGGCCGATGCGCTGGGCCGCGCGTTGTCTGACCTGCGCATTTCGGTCATCGATCGCTGCAACTTCCGCTGTCCGTACTGCATGCCGGAAGAGCAGTACGCGAGCGATCACGCCTTCCTGCGCGCGCGCGAGCGGCTGTCGTTCGATGAAATTGAACGACTAGCGCGGATCTTCGTTGCGCTTGGCGTACGCAAGTTGCGCCTCACCGGCGGCGAGCCGCTGTTGCGGCGGGATCTGCCGGAGCTGGTTTCGCGGCTGGCGCGCATCGAGGGGGTGGAGGATCTCGCGCTCACCACCAATGGCGTGCTGCTGCCGCGCTTCGCGCAGGCGCTGCGCGAGGCCGGACTGCATCGCATCACGCTCAGCCTGGACAGCCTGGATGCTGAAACGTACCGGCGCATGGCGGGCGGTCGCGGTGAAGTCGGGCAGGTATTGGACGCCATCGAAGCGGCGGAACGCGCGGGGTTCGGCGCGCTGAAGATCAACTGCGTCGTGCTGCGCGGCGTCAATGAAGAAGGCGTGCTGGATCTCGTTGAACGCTTCCGCGGCACCCCGCACGTGCTGCGCTTCATCGAGTACATGGACGTTGGTACCTTGAACGGTTGGCGCGCCGAGCGCGTGGTGCCGAGTGCGGAATTGCGTGGGCGCATCCATGCGCGTTGGCCGCTGGAGCCGCTGCCGCGGCAACTGCAAAGCGATACCGCGCGACGCTGGCGGTTCGCGGACGGCCAGGGCGAAGTCGGTTTCATCAGTTCGGTCAGCGAGCCGTTCTGCGGGAATTGCACGCGCGCGCGACTGTCTGCCGATGGCAAGCTCTACACCTGCCTGTTTGCCCGCAGCGGTCACGACCTGCGCGGACCGTTGCGCGCCGGCGATTCCGATGACGCGCTGCGCGCGCGCATCGCCGGGTTGTGGAGTCTGCGCGGCGACCGTTACAGCGAGCGCCGCGCCGAACTGCGCGCGGCGGGTGTGCTGGAACACGTGGAGATGTACAGGATCGGTGGGTGAGAGCGTGCGTTGAGCCGATGCCGGGAGCAGCGGCTGCGCGCTCGAACGCCCGCGACGTGATGTCGCGGGCCGGAGCGACTTGACGAGCACACGGATGTGCGAGTCTAGTTGCAGGGCTCAATTTGTAATGATCGCGATGACTGGTAAACGATCTCTTTCCCACCTCGACGCATCCAATCGCCCACGCATGGTGGACGTCGGCGGCAAGGACGTGACTGCGCGCAGCGCAACCGCGCAGGCGCTGGTGCGCTTTCCCCTGGATGTCGCGCGCGTCCTGCGCGAAGGCGGCATGCGTGCGAAGAAAGGCCCGGTGATCGATACGGCGATCATCGCGGGCACATTGGCGGCCAAGCGCACTCACGAGCTGATCCCGTTCTGCCATCCGCTGATGATCGAGCGCTGCGCGCTGTCGGCGGAATTCATCTCCGACACCGAACTCGCGATCCGCTGCGAAGTCGCGGTGTCGCACAAGACTGGCGTGGAGATGGAGGCACTGACCGGCGCCAGCGTCGCCGCGCTCACGGTCTATGACATGTGCAAGGCGCTATCACACGAGATCGTGATCGCCGAATTGAAATTGCTGGAGAAATCCGGCGGCAAGCGCGAAGTGCGCGGCGGAAAACTCGCGTCGCCTGCGCGCAAGCCGGGCAGGGTGCGCGGATGAAGTTCACGCTTCTTTACTTCGCGTCGTTGCGCGACGCCGCGGGCTGCGCGCAGGAAATTGTTGCGAGCAACGCTTCCGATCCGCGCGCGCTGTACGCCGACGCCGCGGCACGGCATGGCTTCAGGATGCCCCTGGATCGCATGCGCGTGGCGGTGAATGGCGAATTCGCGGCGCAGGATTGCACGTTACGCGACGGCGATGAAATTGCGTTCCTGCCGCCGGTGTCGGGTGGGTGATGAAGCCGTTTTCCTTGAGCGAATCCACCATTGATTGGGCAAGCCTCCTGCGTGCGCTGGAAAGCGAGCGCGTCGGCGCGGTCGTGACCTTCGAAGGCCGCGTGCGGAACAACAACGAAGGTCGTGCGGTGTGCGGGCTGGCTTATGAAGCCTACGCGGAGCTCGCCGAAACCGAGGGCGTGCGGATCGTCGAGGAAGCGCGCGCGCGCTTCGAGATCACGCAAGTTTTGTGCGTGCACCGCGTCGGAGAACTGGGCCTGGGCGAACTCGCGGTGTGGGTGGGCGTGAGCGCCGCGCATCGCGATGCCGCATTCGCCGCGTGCCGCTACGTGATCGACGAAGTGAAATCGCGCGTGCCGATCTGGAAGCACGAACGCTATGCGGGCGGCGAAGCGGAATGGCTGCATCCGACAGGTCGCTGAGTTTCGCTCCGTGTAGGAGCGCGCCTGCGCGCGACAGGTCTCCAAAGGCGGCAGCCCCGCCAGCGTGACTCCGGCGCCCGAATCGAACGATACCGTTGCTGCCTTCCGGCCCTGGCGGGGTTTTCGATCTATCGTCGCGGAGGCGCCAACGGGGCCACCGTGAAACGAAACTTGATTGGAAACTGGCGGAGAGGGCGGGATTGTTCGCATCATCCCTGATGCTCACCTCTCGCTGTGCTCGGGGCCAACCTTCGGTTGTCCAAATTCGTTCCAGACGAATTTGTCGAACCGCGGGCTCTCACCCGCCCTCCTCAATATCTACAGTAATACTGCAATTCAACTTTCACGGATGAAAAACTGGCGGAGAGGGCGGGATTCGAACCCGCGAAGCGGGGTTAAGCCGCTTACACACTTTCCAGGCGTGCTCCTTCAACCACTCGGACACCTCTCCGGGAAGACCCGCGCCGCTCGTGACGCCATGGTCAGCCGCGCAGCATAACCGGCAGCGCGTGACTGGACAAGCCGAAGGTGCCGGCGGGTAATGGCGGGCAGTGCCCGCCCTACGTCCAAACAAACTCGGTAGGCGGACACTGTCCGCCGCGCATAGTCGAAGGACGCCGGGTAAACCGATTTCAAAGCAGATCATTACCTTCGGGCGAATTCGCTTGGTCTGCGCGCGATGGCTTGGCACAATGCCCTCTCGCCCCAAGGTCGTGCCAATGAGTTATCAAGTCCTCGCCCGCAAGTGGCGGCCGAAAACCTTTTCCGAGCTGGTCGGCCAGGAGCACGTGGTGCGCGCGCTCGGCCACGCGCTGGATTCCGGGCGCATGCATCATGCGTATCTGTTCACCGGCACGCGCGGCGTCGGCAAGACCACGATCGCGCGCATTTTCGCGAAATCGCTGAACTGCGAGCGCGGGCCGACCTCGCATCCTTGCGGTGAATGCGCGATCTGCACGGCCGTGGATGCCGGCCGATTCCTCGACCTGATCGAGATCGATGCGGCCAGCAACACCGGCGTGGACGACGTGCGCGAGCTGATCGAGAACGCGCAGTACGCGCCCACGCGCGGCCGCTACAAGGTGTACCTGATCGACGAAGTGCACATGCTCAGCAAGCCGGCCTTCAATGCGTTGCTGAAGACGCTGGAAGAACCGCCCGAGCACGTGAAATTCCTGCTCGCGACCACCGATCCGCAAAAGCTGCTGGTGACGGTGCTGTCGCGTTGCCTGAAGTTCTCGCTGAAGCGCCTGCTGCCCGACCAGATCGCGCAGCAGATGCGGATGATCCTGGCCGCCGAAGGCGTGAAGTTCGAGGACGAGGCGATCGTCGAGCTTGCGCGCGGTGCGGACGGCTCGCTGCGCGACGGGCTCTCACTGCTCGACCAGGCGATCGCGCATGGCGGCGGCGAGCTGCGCGCGGACGACGTGCGCGCAATGCTCGGCACGATCGCCGGCAGCGAAGTCGGCGCGCTGCTGGAAGCATTGGCGGTGGGCGACGGCAAGGCACTCCTGGCGGAAGCCGATCGCGTCGCTGCACTGGCGCCGGATTTCGGCGGCGTGCTCGATCAGCTCGCCGGTGCGCTGCACCGCATCCAGTTGCGGCAACTGGTGCCCGGATTCGCCGGCGAGGGTGCGGCGGATGATGCGCAGATGGCCGAGCTGGCGCAGCGCATTCATCCCGAGGACGTACAGCTCTGGTACCAGTTCGCGCTGAACGGTCGCCGCGAATTGCCGTTCGCGCCCGACCCGCGCACCGGCTTCGAGATGGCGCTGCTGCGGATGCTGGGATTTCGCAATGACGCGGGTGGCGGCCGATCCGCGAGCGAGTCGAAGCCCGCTGCGATAAGTCCGGGCACACACGAACACAAACACGCGCCGTCGGATCGTCACGCCGCACCGAAAGCGAACGCGCGCGAACACGGCGGAAACGCGTCACCCGCCCGCGCGAACGGCGCGTCGCTTGGGGCCGGTATTGCCGCGGAGCCCGAACCTGCGCTCCATCGCGAACCGCTGGCGCTCGGCGCCGACGGCATGCCGGACTGGGAGCAGTGGATCGTGCGCGCCGGACTCGGCGGCCCGGTCGGACAGCTCGCGCATCATGCCGCGCCGAAATCGCTGGACGGTTCGATGCTGACGCTGGCGATCAAGCCCGAGCATCAGCCGCTGGCCGACTCGCTGGGCGAGGCACTGCAGCGCCAGCTCGGCGAGGCATTGGGCAAGCCGTTGCGGCTGCGTTTCGTCAGCGACAAGGCCGTCGAGACGCCTGCCGCGCGTGTCGCACGTGCGCAATCGGCCGAGCAGGCCGCTGCCGCGCGCGCGATCGAGGAGGATCCGCTGGTGCAACAGATGCAGCGCGAGTTCGGCGCGCGAGTGATTCCCGAAAGCATTCGACCACTGAATACGAAGTAATCGAACATGAAAGGACAAATCGGACAATTGATGCAGCAGGCGCAGCGCATGCAGGAAGAGATGAAGCGCGCGCAGGAAGAGATCGCCAAGCTCGAAGTCACCGGCAACGCCGGTGGCGGCATGGTCAGCGTCACCATGACCGGACATCACGAGGTGCGCCGCGTGCAGGTGGATCGCAAACTGATGGCCGACGATCCGGAAATGGCCGAAGACATGATCGCCGCGGCCATGAACGATGCGGTCAACAAGGTCGCCGAAGCGAGCCAGCAGAAGCTTGGCGGAATGGCGCAGGGGTTGAACCTGCCCCCCGGCTTCAAGCTTCCATTCTGATGAGCAACGGCTCGACCCTTCTCGCCGAGCTGATCGAGGCGCTGCGCTGCCTGCCCGGCGTGGGCGCCAAGAGCGCGCAGCGCATGGCCTTCCATCTGCTGGAACGCGACCGCCAGGGCGGCACGCGGCTGGCGAAGGTGATGGAGCAGGCGATGCAGCGCATCGGCCACTGCGCGCGCTGCCGCAATTTCAGCGAGACGGAGCTGTGCGCCCTGTGTGCCAGCTCGTCGCGCGATGCGCATACGCTGTGCATCGTCGAAACGCCGGCCGATCTGCTGGCGATCGAACAGGCCACCGGCTTCCGCGGGCGTTACTTCGTCCTGATGGGGCGGCTTTCGCCGCTGGACGGGTTGGGTCCGGAAGAACTCGGCCGCGACCTGCTGGAACGCCGCCTGCGCGAAGGTGAAATCCAGGAACTGGTGATCGCCACCAATCCGACCGTGGAAGGCGAGGCCACCGCGCACTGGCTTTCGGGTCTGGCGCGCGCGGCGTCGATTCGTGCCACCCGTCTCGCGCATGGCGTCCCGCTGGGCGGCGAACTGGAATACGTGGACCGCGGAACGCTGGCGCATGCGTTCGGTTCGCGGCAAACGCTCGAATAAGGAACCCTGATGGCCGACACGTTGTTCGACAAGATCATCCGCCGCGAATTGCCGGCCGACATCGTCTACGAGGACGACGACATCCTCGGTTTCCGCGACATCGCGCCGCAGGCGCCGGTGCACGTCCTGTTCGTACCGAAGAAATCCTTCGCCACCCTCAACGATGTCGGCCCGGAGGATGCGGCGCTGCTGGGCAGGCTGCTGCTGGCCGCGGCGGGTTACGCGAAACGCGAAGGCTTTGCGGAGCAGGGCTATCGCTGCGTGATCAACTGCAACAAGGACGGCGGCCAGACGGTCTACCACCTGCACGTGCACCTGCTCGCGGGCAAGCACATGCGCGAGGGCATGGCCTGATCCGCGCCTGCTCCGAATGACAAGACGCCCGCTTGCGCGGGCGTCTGCAGTGCACGATGAGAGGGATCAGCCGCCTCTCCTGGGTGGCGGCGTGCTCGGGTGCACGATGATCACGCGCGGCGGGTAGTACATGGGCCCGAAACCCCAGAACGGGTCATAGAAGGGGCCGAAGAACGGATCGTAATAAGGGTACGGGCCCGGCACGTACACGGGCCGCTTGGGCCACAGGTACACGGTGTCCGCGTCCACGCGCGGGTAGGCGTAATCGTAGTCTCCGACCTTGCGCGTCTCGCTGCCGGCCACCGTGCCGGTGACGGTGATGTCGCGTCCCTTGGCGTAAACCTCGGGATCGTAGAAGCCCTGCTTGCACGCGACGAAACGGCCGCGGCTCTGCTCGCCGCGTTCCGGGCGGGCCTGCGAATCCAGCGGTTCGTTGAGCACGAAGAAACAGGTTTCGCGCTCCTGCGGTTCGGTCTGGATGATGCGTCCGCCCCAGCGCACCCGCGTGCCCTGGGTTGCCGCGGCCGCGTTGTCCGGCGTGACCTCGGTGTAGGTGCCCGCGAGTTGCTGCGGCACCGTTGCGCAGGCACCCAGGCCCAGGGCGAGAAGGGCGGGAAGAATCAGTCGGCGTGACATGGCATTGCCTCGCTTGCGCGGAATGGGCGCGGTTGCATCGTAGACCGCAATCCTTGCGCGTACATTTCAATGACGATGAATCTATTTCACCACGCTTCGTACACGAAAGGCGCGCACGGCGCGTGAATAATCGCGCACCGGTTCAGCCGGCGGTGCGGGATGGCCGTAGCGCAGGCGCAGGTATTCCTGCGCCAGCGCGGCCAGCTCGCCGCGGGATCCGGGCAGGGCCAGCATGCAGCGCGCGAAGAAATCGCGCGGGCCTTCGTGCGGTGCGCGCAGGCAGCCTTGCCTCGCGAGTTTTTCCTGCAAGCGCAATTGCGCGGCTTCCAGCGCATCGCGCGGTCGTACGCGCGGACGCCGCAGCGCCATCAGCATGCCGATGCCGAGGATCACCACGATGCCCGCCGCCAGTGCGATCGCAAGTTCACCATAATCCAGATGCGGGATGCCGAACGGCGCCAGCAATTCGCTCTGCCGCAACGCGTTGAAACCGAGCACGCCGCGATCCCACAGGCGGTTCACGATATCCAGCCGGTCGCGCAGGCCATCCAGCCAGCTGCCGGCCTGCCCGCCATCGCCGCTGCCGATCGCGCCGCCGCCCGCATCGATCACGCGCCGCACCACGGCGGTCGGATCGACACGCACCCACCCGTGCCCGCGCAACCACACTTCGGACCAGGCGTGCGCATCCGACTGCCGCACCAGCAGGTAGTGCGCGTAGTCGTTCCAGAAGCCGCCCTGGTAACCGGCGACCACGCGCGCCGGAATGCCGGCCGCGCGCATCAGGAAGGTGAACGCGCCTGCGTAGTGTTCGCAGTAACCCTGTTTCGTACCGAACAGGAAATCGTCGATGCTGTCGCGCCCCAGCGGCGGCGCGGCGAGGTTGTAGGCAAAGCCGCCGTTGCGGAACAGATCCAGCGCCGCGTGCATGATCGCCGCGTCGTCATTGCCGAATTTCGCGCGCCACGAGCGCGCCAGCGCGACCGCGCGCGGGTCGAAGCCTTCCGGCAGTTCCAGTGCGGCGCGGCGCAGGGTTGGGTTCAGATCCCGCGCCAGCACGTAATGCGACACCGAGTCGACGTGATAATTGATCGTGTCGTTGACCGGCTTGTCGCGGCGCAATGTGCGATCGGCGCCGAGCGTCACGCCGCCGCTCGCATCGACCGGCATGTCCAGCGCGAACAGCCAGTGCCGACGCGTCGGTTCCAGCGTCACGTCATAACCGAACGCCGGTCCGTGCGCCTGCAACGGCTGTGGCGCGCTGTTGCGGATGCCCGCGGTGCCCGGCACCCACGCACGGCCGTCGAAATACCACAGCACCACGCCGCGGAAATAGCGCTCGGCTTTCGGCGGCGGGGTGCCATCGAAGCCCACCCGCATCGCCACGCTGTCGTCGATCAGCAGGTTGCGGAAATCGCCGGGCGCCATGCGATCGCTGACGCCGGTATGCGCGACGTCCGCGCCGGGTGCGCCCCACAGCGGCGCCGACAAACGCGGCACGAACACGAAGCCAAGCAGCGCCAACGGCGTCGCGGCCAGCAGCAGCCACGCTCCGGGCGCGAAGACGCGCGCGTACTGGCGCGGCTGTGCATCCGCCTGCAGCGCGCGCAAGGTCGCGAGCGCGGGCAACAGCGCGAGCGCCACCAGCAACGTCATCGACAATGATTGCGTGAACAGCAGCGCACTCATCAGCACGAAGCAGCAGAAGCCGATCGCCATGCGCGCGTCGCGCGCGCGTTCGCTCTCCAGCAGCTTCAGGACCAGCAAGCCGACCGCGAGTGCACTGCCGGGCGTGCGCCCGAACGGCGTGCCGTAGGTGGTGAGGATCGCCGCCGGCAGCGCGACGACCAACGCGATGCGCGCAAGTTTCGGAATCGTTCCGCGTTGCGTGCGCCGCTGCAGCCAGCGCAGCAGCAGCAAGCCGCTCAGCGCAGCAGCCAGCCACGGCGGCAGGTGCGCGAGGTGCGCGACGAGCACGCATGCCACGCTCAGGCACAACAGGTCGAATGCGCGGCGATCGAGGCGGTCCTTCGTCTCGGGCGCGGAATCGATGCGTTCGTCCGCCGCAGCGAGTGCCTGCCGCTCCGCGCTGGCGTAGGCGATGTTCATGGCAGCAGGGCGAGCGCGGTCATGCAGCGGTGGTAGTGCGCGTTGTCGGCGTCGGGCCCGAGGCTGCGCGCGTCCGGCAGAACCAGCGTCCACGCGCGACCGGCTGCGTGCGCTTCGTGCACCCAGCCGGCCAGGCGGCTGATGCGTGTTTCGCGATCCAGGCCGTGCAGCATGTTCCACTCGAACCGCTGCGGCGCGTCGCGCGCGGCGGCATCCAGCTCGCGGATCAGCAGGCGATCGTGGCGCGCGCTGGCCTTCCATGCGACGCGTTTCAACGGGTCGCCGAAATGGTATTCGCGCAATTGCGCGTAGTCCTCGTCACCGCGCGTGCGCTGCGTGCCGCCATCCTCGTCCGGCGGTGGCGGCGGCCCTGGCAGCACGCGCGGATAGACCAGCACGTCGTGCTCGGGCGTGATCCAGCTCCATGCACGGAACAATCCGAACGGCAGCGTGCTGGAAATGCGCATGCGTGGCACGCGGTTCCAGCCGCGATGTTCGGTCGGCATCGGGAAGGTCGTTTCACCGCCGCGCGCATCCAGCGAGAACGCGTGCGTGGTGTGGTCCATGTCGACGCGCAGCGCCGCGCGGGCGCGTCCGAGGGTGGCGAACTCCAGGTTCAACGGCAGCGGATCGCCCGCGCAGGCATGCCCCGCACGGATGCAGGTGAGTTGCAATCCATGCAGTGCACGAAACGCAATCAGCATGCTGTTGACCACGGTCGCGCCCAGCAGGCAGGTCAGCAGCAGCGCGGCGTTGTTCTGGTAATTCAGCGCGCCCAGCAGCATCACCAGCAGCAGCACGCCGAAGCCGATGCCTGATTTCGTCGGCAGGATGTAGATGCGCCGGCGGTGCAGCTCGATCGGCAATGCTTCGGGCTGCCGCATCCGCGTCAGTGCGGGCAGGCGCCGCTCGACGCGCGAGATCAGCGCTTCACGCCACGTGCGGACGACCGCGTCCATTTCAGCTGACGGGCACTTCCGCCAGCAGCGTGCGCGCCAGTGCTTCGCGGGTGACGCTGCGCGCGGGAATCAAACGGTGGCCGGCGACCGCCACGAACACGGCCTGCAGGTCTTCCGGGATCACGTAATCGCGCCCGCCCAGCATGGCCCAGGCACGCGCGGCGGCAAGCAAGGCGAGGCCCGCGCGCGGCGACAGGCCCACGCGTGCATCGGCATGCTTGCGGCTGGCGGCGAGCAAGGCCTGCAGGTAGTCGAGCAGCGCGGGGCTGGCCAGCACCGCGCGTGCGGAGGCGCGCAGGCGATCGATGTCCTTGACGTCCAGGCAAGGGGACAGCCTCCCGATCAGCTCCAGCCGATCCTCGCCGGTCAGCAGCGCACGTTCTGCATCGGCGTTCGGATAGTCCAGCGAAATGCGCAGCATGAAGCGATCCAGCTGCGAATCGGGCAACGGGTACGTGCCGGCGAGATCAAGTGGATTCTGCGTCGCAACCACGAAGAACGGCGCGGTCAGCGCGCGGCTGATCCCATCGATCGTGACCTGGCCTTCGGCCATGGCTTCCAGCAGGGCGCTCTGGGTCTTCGGCGTGGCGCGATTGATTTCATCCGCAAGCAGCAATTGCGCGAACACCGGGCCGGGATGGAAACGGAACGTGCCGGTTTCGCGTTCGTACACGCTCACGCCGACGATGTCGGAAGGCAGCAGGTCGGAAGTGAACTGGATGCGCTGGAACACCAGGTCGAAGGTCGCAGCCATTGCATGCGCCAGCGTGGTCTTGCCCACGCCCGGCACGTCCTCGACCAGCAGATGGCCGCCGGCCAGCAGGCAGGCGAAGGCGAGGCGCACCTGGTGCTGCTTGCCAAGAAGGACACTGTTGATCTGCGCCAGCGCGGAATCCAGGCGCTTGCGCAGGTCCTTGTCGAGCGCGCGCTCATCGTGCTGCGCAGGTTCCGGTCGGGCCACGGTTGTATCCATCGGTCAGGCGCCTGCTGTCATGGCCCGACAGTGTAGGCCAGTCGCGCTGATTGCAATGTGAGTAGCGCGCGAAATCAGGGCAGGGAGAGCCCGCATTCGCGCAGCAGCTTCGCCAGCGCGATCAGCGGCAGGCCGATCAGGGCGGTCGGATCGGTGCTCTCGATGCGCTCGAACATGCTGATCCCCAGTGCCTCGGCCTTGAAGCCGCCGGCACAGTCCAGCGGCCGTTCGCGTTCGACGTAACGGGCGATTTCGTCCCCGGAAAGCGTGCGGAACACCACGCGGGTGAGATCGGCTGCCTGCGACGCCTGGTTGCCCCGGCGGGCATCGATCACGCAGACGGCGGTATGGAAGCGGGCCGCGTGGCCGCTGCACAGCTGCAGCTGCGCGCGCGCGTTGGCGGCACTCCCCGGCTTGTCCAGCACGCGGCCGTCCAGTTCGGCGACCTGGTCGGAACCGATCACGATCGCGTCGGAAATATTTTCAGCGACGGCGAGTGCTTTCAGCCGGGCCAGCCTTGTTGCACGTTCCGCCGGTGCTTCGCCCGGCTCGGCGAACTCGTCCACGCCCGGCGCGACCTGTTCGAAGTCCGGCAGCAGGCGGCGCAACAGTTCGGCGCGGTAACGCGACGTGGAAGCCAGCACCACGCAAGGCATGCTCATCGCTGGGCGAGGTCTTCGATCTTCTCGCGCACCGCGGTTTCCAATTCGCGCTGCGCCGAATCCAGCTTGGCCAATTGCTGCGTCAGCGAATCGCGCGCCTTGTCCAGCGCGGTCACCGCCGCATCCAGCTCGCGCTGGCCGGCGACGTCGGCATGGTCGCGCAGCCACAACCGGTGCGCCAGCAATTCGCGCAGCGCCGCATCGATGGCCGCGTGCGCGTCGGCCTCACCGGCCGCGGGCACGCCGGGTGCCACGCTCATTGATGCATGCGCGCGTTCCAGGCGCGAACGGCACTCCTTGAGATCATGCTCGAGTTCGTCGGCGCCGCGGTGCAGGGCGCGCAAGGCGCGCCGGCGACGGCCCTGGCGATGCATGAGCAGCACGATCGTGGCCAGGCCCACGATCACGCACAGCGCCGCGACGGCGGGCAGCCACACGGCAACGGCAACGGTGGAGGAAGGGTTCAAGGGCGATTTCCGCTGGGCCTGCCGCACAGTCTGCACGATCCGGGCCATAAGGGAAGGTTCGGCTGACGAGGACAGGTCCTGCTTGCGCTTGCAAGCTTCCGCGCCCAGGATCCATTGCTGCCAACCACTTCGGCCTGCCTGGTCGAAGTGGCTGGAAACCGGCGCCACCTCGTTGACTGGCAAGGGTTCCGACCCTACAATTCCCCGCTTATGTCTGCACCCTTGCCGGAGCGTCTGGACGCCGAGCGCATGGTGGCGGCGCGACGCGCGTTCCATGGCAGCCTGCCCGTAGCCTCGATGAAGCGGCTGGCGGAGGCGCTGGCGAACGATGGCGGCGAGGTCGAGTACGACCTGGAGTTCGGCACGGAAGCGCCGGGTATCCGCTGTCTCGCCGTGCATGCGGCGACCCGTGTGGCGCTGGAATGCCAACGTTCGCTGGAGACTTTCGAACATCCGCTCGAGGTGGACGTTCGCCTGGGTCTGATCGAGCACGAGCGCGACGAGGCGGCCCTGCCGGCCGGCTTCGAGCCGCTGCTGCTGGAAGAGGGGATGTTGCATCCGGCGCAGGTGATCGAGGATGAACTGTTGCTGGCGCTGCCGCCGTTTCCGGTGAAACCCGGGACGGAGGCGGAGCCGAAAACCTGGGACGGCGAACGCTGGACCAGCGCGCGACCGGATGATCCGGAACGCAAGGACAACCCGTTCGCGATCCTTCGCGAATTGAAGAACAAGAAGTAATTTTTGCGATCGTCCCTGATCGCGGAAGATCAAAAAGCGGCCACGGAGCTCTTAGCCATGGATGGCGGGTTTAGCCGCACTTTTAAATTCAACCGGAGTGACACCCATGGCCGTTGCCAAGAGCCGCAAATCCCCCTCCCGCCGTGGCATGCGCCGTTCGCACGACGCACTGGCCAAGGTGCAGCTCGCCACCGATCCGACCAGCGGCGAGATCCATCGTCGCCACCACGTCACCAAGGACGGTTACTACCGCGGCAAGAAGGTGATCGAAAACGCCGCTGCAGTCGTTGACGAAGACTGAGTAGGGTGGGCATCGCCCGCCGTCTTCACTCGCAATGCGGCGGATGATTCCGCCTTGCAGCGTCAGCGATCTTTTTCGCCACGGGGAAATCACGCCTTGACCTTTGCCCGCATCACCGGCACCGGCAGTTATCTGCCCGAGCGCGTGCTGAGCAACGCCGAGCTGGAAAAGCTGGTCGAAACCAGCGACGAGTGGATCACCAGCCGCACCGGCATCCGCGAGCGGCGCATCGCCGCAGAAGGTGAAACCACAGGCGATCTGGCTTTTCACGCCGCGACCCGTGCGCTGGAAGCGGCCGGGATCAAGGGCAGCGAACTCGACCTGATCGTGCTCGGCACGACCACGCCGGACATCATCTTTCCCTCGACCGCGTGCCTGTTGCAGGCGCGGCTCGGCGCGAACGGCTGCGCCGCGTTCGACGTCAATGCTGCGTGCTCGGGCTTCATGTACGCGCTCGGCATCGCCGACAAGTTCATCCGCTGCGGGCAGGCGCGCAAGGCGCTGGTGGTCGGCGCGGAAACGCTGTCGCGGATGATGGACTGGACCGACCGTTCGACTTGCGTGCTGTTCGGTGACGGTGCCGGCGCGGTGGTGCTGGAAGCGAGCGAGGAGCCGGGCGTCATCACCACGCTGATGCACGCGGACGGCGCCTACAAGCATCTGCTCTACAACCCGGTCGGCGTGTCGGCCGGTTTCAAGGACGATCCGCACCACGGCAACCTGGTGAAGATGGCCGGCAACGAAGTCTTCCGCGTTGCCGTGCGCACGCTGGAACGACTGGTCGACGAGACCCTCGACGCCGCAGGCATGCTGCCCGAGCAGGTGGACTGGCTGATTCCGCACCAGGCCAACCTGCGCATCATCCAGGCCACGGCGAAACGCCTGAGCCTGCCCATGGAACGCGTGGTCGTGACCGTGGATCGCCACGGCAATACGTCTTCCGGTTCGGTGCCGCTGGCGCTCGACGAACTGATCCGCACCGGCAAGGTGCAGCGCGGCCAGAACCTGCTGCTGGAAGCGTTCGGCGGCGGGTTTACCTGGGCGTCGGCGCTTATCCGTTACTAGGAGCGCTCTGAAAGCTGCTGCGCTCGGCATCTTGCGCGCCGGCGGTGCTCGGAATGCTCATGTACTGACGTGTACACTCCGCTTCCTGCGCTCCGGCGACGCGCAACCTGCCTTCGCTCGCGACGCTTTCAAAGCGCTCACCCTGGAGCTTCTCTATGAGTGACGCCAATCCCAATCTCGCCTTTATCTTCCCCGGCCAGGGTTCGCAAGCCGTCGGCATGCTGGCCGAACTCGCCACGGCGCATCCGCAGGTGTGCGAAGCGTTCGATGAAGCATCGCAAGGCGCGGGGCGTGACCTGTGGACGCTCGCGCAGAATGGTCCTGAGGAAGAACTCAATCGCACCGAGAACACGCAGCCTGCCTTGCTTGCCGCCAGCGTGGCGGTATGGCGCGTGTGGTGCGAACTCGGTGGTGCGACGCCGGCGCAGATGGCCGGGCACAGCCTCGGGGAATACTCCGCGCTGGTCTGCGCCGGTGCCTTGTCGCTGCATGACGCGGCCGCGCTGGTCGCGGAGCGCGGCCGGTTGATGCAGGACGCGGTGCCCGCGGGTGTCGGCGCGATGGCGGCGATCCTTGGCGGCGACGACGCGCAGATCGCGATGGTGTGCGACGAAGTCGCGAAGGACGAAGTGGTCGCGCCTGCGAACTTCAACTCGCCCGGGCAGGTGGTGATCGCCGGACACGCCGCAGCCGTGGATCGAGCGATCGCGCGGCTCGCCGAACTCGGCACGAAGAAGGCGATCAAGCTGGCGGTGTCGGTGCCTTCGCATACCGTGCTGATGCGCGATGCGGCGTATCGGCTCGGCGAACGCATGGCGCAGATCGAATGGACCGTTCCCTCGATCCCGGTGGTGCAGAACGCCGATGCGCGCGCGCACGCCAGCATCGAGTACATCCGCGCCGCGCTGGAACGTCAGCTCTACATGCCGGTGCGCTGGACCGAATGCGTCCAGCAGCTTGCCGCCAACGGCGCGACGAAGCTGTTCGAATGCGGCCCGGGCAAGGTGCTCACCGGCTTGGCCAAGCGCATCGACAAAGCCTTGGAAGCCCGTGCGGTGGGAACGCCGGCCGATCTGGAACAGGCACTCGCCGCGACCCAAGCGTAGGCTGGGCTGACAAGCCCGGCAATGCGGCGGTTAACGCTGGGCTTCGCTGCGCTCAGCGCCAGCCTACGGCCGATCTCCCGAAAAATCGAAGTGCTTGACAACGCTTTCGGTCACGCTAATATTCAACCAATAGGTTGAATGTATGCCGACATGCAAAAGCTCGATCTCGCCTTCGCCGCTCTCGCCGACCCCACCCGCCGCCGCATCGTGGCGCGGCTGACGCGCGGGCATGTGCGCGTCACCGACCTTGCGCAGCCGTTCGCGATGTCGCTCAACGCGGTATCCAAACACGTCAAGGTGCTGGAGCGCGCAGGTCTCGTGCGGCGCTCGCGGCACGGACGCGAGCACTACCTCAGCCTGCGCGCAGCGCCGCTGCGCGAAATCAATACCTGGACCGCGCAATACGAACGCTTCTGGAACCAGCGCCTCGATGCGCTGGGCCAATTCCTCGAACAGCAGCAAGGAGTCCGGACATGAAAGGTCGGAATGAAAACGCGATGGGTCCGTTCCGCATCAGCCTTCCGCGAACCTACGACGCATCGCCCGAGCGCGTGTTCCGCGCATGGACGGACCCCGACAGCGCGAAAACGTGGCTGGCGATGGGCGGCGACGCGAGCATCGATCCAAGGCCAGATGGCCTGTTCTATCTCGGCATGGCGTGGAACGGCGGCATCATGCCGCACTATGGCCGCTACCTGCGCGTGGAAGCACCCCGCCTGCTGGAGTTCACCTGGGTCAGCGAAACCACCCGGGGCAAGGAAACCGTGGTCATGATCGAACTCACCGCACGCGGCGCTGGATGCGAATTGCGCCTCACCCAGGAGGGGCTGCCAGACGAAGAGTCGGCCACGAAGCACACGGGCGGTTGGACGCATTTTCTCGACACGCTGGTCGAGCGCGTGACGGAGAGCGTGTGATGTGCCCGATCTGCATCAGCGCAGCAGCCGTGGCAGCGATGGCCGGCACCGGTTCCGCCGGCGGCCTGGCCGCGCTGGTCGCGGTGAAGCTGCACGTCAAACCGAAATCGGAGAAGGATCGCATCGAGCGAAGTGTTCCTTCGAATCCCAACCTGCAACCGCAACACGCGGGAGGTGGCAAATGAACAGCGACGGGGTGATGAGTCATCACAGGATCGCGACACGCGAGGAATGGCTGGCCGAACGCCTGGATCTCCTGCAAGCGGAGAAGGAGCTGACCCGGCGCAGCGACGAAGTGGCGCGACAGCGCCAGGCGCTGCCGTGGGTGCGCGTCGACAAGGAATACGAATTCGACACGGGCGAGGGCCGCGCTTCGCTCGCCGACCTGTTCAAGGGCCGTTCGCAACTGCTCGTCTACCACATGATGTTCGGACCGGATTACACCGCGCCATGCCCGTCGTGTTCGTCCATCGCGGACGGGTTCAACGGATTCGCGGTGCACCTCGCGCACCACGACGTGATGCTGATGGCGGTCTCGTGCGCGCCGGTCGCGAAGCTGCAAGACTGCAAGCGGCGCATGGGCTGGACATTTCCCTGGGCGTCCTCGTTCGGCAGCGATTTCAATGCCGATTTCGCCGTCGGCATCACCGAACAGCAGCAGTGCGAAGGCGGCGCCGAATACAACTACCGGCGCGAGTCCGCGATGAAGTCGGCGCGGGGCCAGGTGGAAGGGCGGAAGATCGCCGAGTGGAGTTCCGGCTTCGGTGACGAAAGCCCGGTCAGCCGGTTCGCGCGCATGTGCGGCACCGATCCGCTCACCTACATTCGCGAACGGCCGGGCATGAGTGCGTTCGTGCTGGAGGACGGCGTGGTCTATCACACGTACTCGACCTACGCGCGCGGACTGGATGCGATGTGGGGCATGTACCAGTGGCTCGATCGCGCGCCACTCGGCCGCAATGAGGCTGCCGGTCCGTGGTGGCGGCGCCGCGACGAGTACGGCGATGCGAAAGCCGCGAGCTGCTGCTGCGACTGAACCGCGGCGGTGCGATCCTGATCCGGAAGGGGACGGCAATGAACCTGGTTCACGGCAACGCGAAGAAGGCCGGTTACGCGCCGGTCAACGGGCTCGAGATGTACTACGAGGTGGAGGGCGCCGGTGATCCGCTCGTCTACATCCCGCCTGCATTCGGCTGCGCGGGGATGAAGTCCTTCCCGGAGCTGGTCGCGGGCCATTCGGTCGTCACCATGGATCTCCAGGGCCACGGTCGCACGGCGGACATTCCGGAACGTCCGATCACGTTGGAGCAAAGTGCCGAAGACTTGGTCGGCTTGTTGCGCCACCTCGGCATTCCGAGAGCGGATTTCTTCGGCGAAAGCTACGGCGGCGTCATGGCGATCATGATCGCGCTCCGTCATCCCGGGCGGGTCGGGCGCGTCGCCACCTGCGGCGCCACATTCGGGCCTCCGCACAGTGCGCTCGACATGAAAATGCTGCGCACGAGCGCCGTGCCCGGCCCCGACTCCACGGCCTTTCGATTCCAGAGAGAACACTACCGGAGAGTCGCGCCGGACCCGGACTGCTGGCCGAGATTCTGGGAGAAGATGTGCAGCATCCGATGGGAAGGTTTCCCGGAGGACCAACTGGCTTCGCTGCAGGCGCCGCTGCTCATCGCCCTGGGCGATCGCGATTTCGTCCGCCTCGAGCATGCGGTCGAAACATTCAGGCGCATCCCGAACGCCGAGCTCGCCGTGATCCCGAATGCCGGCCACTTCGCCTTGTTTTCGGAGCCGCAGCGGGTGATCCCGGTGATCGCGAATTTCCTGAAGGCGACGGGACGCGACATCCCGGTCGCGACCGCGGAAACGGGCTACCAGCCCGGCGAAACCCGATAGGGTAAAACGGACCGGGCGCCAGGCCCGGGTGCAGCGCGCCCCCGTTTCCGTGTAAGGTTTCCGGCTTTGCACTTGAGCAGTGCAGGCAGGGATGCCTGCTTTTTGATCCTCGCAATCATGGATGATTGCAAGACAAACGGAAATACATCGACATGGACAAGACACTCACGGGCGAGATCGCGCTGGTCACCGGCGCGTCGCGCGGCATCGGCGCGGCGATTGCCGACGAATTGGCAGCACAGGGCGCGAAGGTGATCGGCACCGCGACTTCCGAAAGCGGCGCGCAGGCCATCACGCAACGGCTGTCCGCGCAGGGCGGGGAAGGGCGCGTATTGAACGTCACCGACGGCGCCGCGGTCGAGGCGCTGATCGAGTCCATCGTGAAGCAGCATGGCGCACTGTCCATCCTGGTCAACAACGCGGGCATCACGCGAGACCAGCTGCTGATGCGCATGAAGGACGAGGACTGGCAGGCGATCCTGGATACCAATCTCACATCCGTCTATCGCACATCGAAAGCGGTGATGCGCACGATGATGAAGGCGCGCAAGGGCCGCATCATCAACATCGCCTCGGTGGTCGGCGTGACCGGCAACCCCGGCCAGACCAATTACGCCGCGGCCAAGGCCGGCATCATCGCGTTCTCGAAGTCGCTGGCGCGCGAGGTCGGTTCGCGCGGTATCACCGTCAACGTGGTGGCCCCAGGCTTCATCGACACCGACATGACCCGAGCATTGAGCGAGGACCAGCGCAAGGCACTGGAAGGCACTATCGCACTGGGGCGGCTTGGGCAGCCGGCGGATATCGCGAAGGCGGTGGCGTTCCTGGCATCGCCGTCCGCCAACTACATCACCGGCGAGACGCTGCACGTCAATGGCGGCATGTACATGCCATAGGGAGCGGTTGAAAGCTGCAAGCTGGCACCCCGTCCCGGACTCCACTACAATACGGCGGCTTTGGCCCCTGGAGGTTAATCCACATGAGCAGCATCGAAGAGCGCGTCAAGAAGATCGTCGTCGAACAGCTTGGCGTCAAGGAAGAGGACGTCACCCCGAACGCTTCCTTCGTGGACGATCTGGGCGCCGATTCGCTCGATACCGTTGAGCTGGTCATGGCCCTCGAGGAAGAGTTCGAGACCGAGATCCCGGACGAGGAAGCCGAAAAGATCACCACCGTGCAGCAGGCGGTCGATTACATCAAGGCCCACGTAAAAGCCTGATGCGCGCATCCGCGGCGTTTCGCCCGGGCGCTTCGATCCGTTGAACTGAAAGCTGCGCCCGATGGCGCAGCTTTCGTTTTTGGACGATCCAAACACTCGTATGAAAACACCCGATTCAAAACGACGTGTCGTGGTGACCGGCCTGGGCATCGTTTCGCCGGTCGGCAATGACCTGAAGACCGCCTGGGACAACATCGTCGCGGGCAGGAGCGGCATCGGCCCGGTCACGCATTTCGACGCCAGCACCTTCCCGACGAAGATCGCCGGCGAGGTGCGCGACTTCGATCCGGCGCAGTACGTCCCGGCGAAGGACGTCAAGAAGATGGATCCGTTCATCCATTACGCGATCGCCGCCTCGGTGCAGGCGCTGGCGGATGCGGGGATGCATCCGCACGAGCACGACGAGGAGCGCATCGGCTGTGCGGTTGGCGCCGGCATCGGCGGCATCAGCACGATCGAGAAGACCTCGATCACCTACCACGAGCACGGCCAGCGCAAGATCTCGCCATTCTTCGTGCCGAGCGCGATCATCAACATGGCTTCGGGCGACCTGTCCATCATGCTCGGGCTGAAGGGCCCTAACATCGCATGCGTGACCGCGTGCACCACGGCCACGCACAACATCGGCCTGGCGATGCGCATGATCCAGTACGGCGACGCGGATGTAATGGTGGCCGGCGGCGCAGAGTATTCGACCACCGGCGTGGCGATGGGTGGGTTCTGTTCCGCGCGCGCGCTGTCCACGCGCAACGACGAACCGCAGAAGGCGAGCCGACCTTGGGACAAGGATCGCGACGGCTTCGTGCTGTCGGACGGCGCGGGCGTGCTGATCCTTGAAGAGTACGAACACGCGAAGCAGCGCGGTGCGCGCATCTACTGCGAGCTGGCGGGCTTCGGCATGAGCGGCGACGCCTTCCACATGACCGCGCCCAGCGAGAACGGCGAGGGCGGCGCGCGCTGCATGCGCGCGGCGATGAAGGATGCCGGGCTGAACACCGGCGACGTGCAGTACATCAACGCGCACGGCACTTCCACGCCGGCCGGCGACGTCGCCGAAGTGCAGGGCATCAAGAGCGTGTTCGGCGACGACGCGCGCAAGCTGATGGTGAGTTCCACCAAGTCCATAACCGGGCATCTGCTCGGGGCTGCGGGCGGGGTCGAGGCGATCTTCTCGATCCTCGGCATGCGCGATTCCGTGGTGCCACCCACCATCAATCTCGACAATCCGGGCGAAGGCTGCGATCTCGATTTCGTGCCGCACACCGCGCGCGATTCGAAACTGGACGTGGTGCTGTCCAACTCGTTCGGCTTCGGCGGCACCAACGGCACGCTGGTATTCCGCCGGCTCTGATGCGCGGGCCTCGGGACTCGGAGCTCGGGACTCGAACGGAAGCGCGATCATCTGTTGGCGTTGCGCAAGCAACGCCGGGATGTCTGGAGATTCCCGGCGCGCGCGACCTGCTGTCACTCGCCGCCGCACATCCGCGGCGTTATCCCGGCCTGCTGGAAAGTGCAGCGCGGGGGGCGAATGCGCGCTGGGACATCCTGTTCGCGTTTCCGCAGGACGCGCTGGTCCTGCATCCGGATGGACGCGTGCGCGATGCGGATGGGACGGATCGCGGCGCGCGTTTTCTCGAAGCGCTCGATGCCGCGCACGAAATCCAACGGAGCACGCTGGATTCCGATGCAGGTAAAACGGGCCTGCCATTTGCCGGCGGCTGGCTGCTCTACCTCGGTTACGAACTGGCCGGGGAGATCGAACCGAGCCTCCGCCTGCCGCGCGATCCGCGATCGGACACGCCGGTGGCACTGGCGTTGCGCTGCCCAGCGGCGATCCTGGTCGATCGCGACAACGCGCGCACGCTGCTGGTCGTGGAAGACGAGCGCCACGTGGGTCTGCTGGATGCGATGCGGCGCGATCTCGAGTCCGTGCGAGGCGATGTGTCGGAATGCGTTCCGCTTTCGCGCGCATTGGCAATCGCCGAAGACGATCCCGAGCGCTTTCTCGCGGGCGTCGAGCGCATCCACGAATACCTGCGCGCCGGCCACACCTTCCAGGTGAACCTGTCGCGGCAGTGGCGCGCGCGCTATGCGCATGCGCCGGCCGCCGCCGAGCTATACCGGTCGCTGCGCCGCGCCAACCCCGCGCCCTTCGCGGGATTGCTGCAATACGACGGTTGGGCGATCGCCAGTTCTTCGCCGGAACGCTTGCTGGAAATACGCAGCGGCGTCGCGCAGACGCGCCCGATCGCCGGCACGCGGCCACGGGTGCACGGCGATGATGATTCGGCGCGCATCCGCGAATTGCTGGCGCACGCCAAGGAGCGCGCCGAGCACGTGATGCTGATCGACCTCGAGCGCAACGATCTCGGTCGCATCTGCGTACCTGGCTCGGTCGAGGTGGACGAGATGATGGTCGTGGAGAGCTACGCGCACGTACACCATATCGTCTCCAATGTGCGCGGACGCGTGCGTCCCGGCGTGAGTCCGGGGCAGGCGATCGCGGCGGTGTTCCCCGGCGGCACGATCACCGGCTGCCCGAAGGTCCGCTGCATGGAGATCATTGCCGAACTCGAACGCGTGCCGCGCGGGCCCTACACCGGCGCGCTCGGGTACCTGTGCAACAACGGCGATCAGGATCTGAACATCCTGATCCGCACCCTGCACGCGTGCGGCAACGAAATCGGCTTTCGTGCCGGCGCCGGCATCGTCGCCGATTCGGTTGCACAGCACGAATTGCAGGAGACCCGCGCCAAGGCGCGCGGGATGTTGCGCGCGCTGGGTTCCGAAGCATGACCTCGCGCAAGCTGGTCAACGGAGTTGAGAATGCGCTTGTCGCGGCGAGTGATCGCGGGGTGCTTTACGGCGACGGTTTGTTCGAAACGATCCTGTTCGTCCGCGGCGTGGCACCGCTCTGGGCGCGGCACATGGCGCGGCTGGCGCTCGGTTGTGAGCGGCTGCTGTTTCCCGCGCCCGATGCACAGGCACTTGCCCGCGAAGCTGCACAGGTCGTGGAGGGCATGCCGCGCGCAGTGGTGCGCATCACCTTGACCCGCGGCAGCGGCGCCCGCGGCTATGCCTTGCCGGATGCCGTGATGCCGACGCGCATCGTCGCGGCCTTCGATCCGCCATTCATCCCCGCGGATTGGTACGCGCGCGGAATCCGGGTACGCTTCGGCGAACTGCGTCTGTCGTCCCAGCCGCGACTGGCGGGCATCAAGCACCTGAACCGACTGGAACAGGTGCTGGCGCGCGCGGAATGGAGCGATCCGGACATTGTCGAAGCGTTGCTGTTCGACGAAAGGGATCACTTGATCGGTGCCACCGCGGCGAACGTCTTCATGGTGCGCGGCGGCAGGCTGGTCACGCCGAAGCTTGACCTATGCGGCGTGGCCGGCGTGGCGCGGGAAGAGATCCTCGCAAGGCATCCCGATACCGAAGTGCGTGAAATCGGCAGGGAGGAATTGATGCAGGCGGACGAAATTTTCCTGAGCTCCAGCGTGCGCGGCATCCTGCCGGTGAGGGAACTGGATGGACGCGCATTCGCGCCCGGCCCGTTCGCGCGCGCGTTGCAGGCGCACTGGCGCACACTGGCGCCCTTGCCGGAGCGCGAAGCATGAGGCGGGGCAGGCGCTCCATGGCGGGCCGCGTGTTCGGCTTCGTGCTGTTGCTGGTTGTTCTGGCCGCGATCGCCGCCGCGGCGTGGTTCTGGTCGGACTATTCGCGTTTCACCGACGCATCGCTGGCGGTGAGTTCGAACGAGCAGACGGTGGAGGTCGCGAAAGGGGAAAGCTTCCGCGACATCGTGCACGACCTGCGCGCCGCCGATCTTTCGCATGCGCCGCCGCTGTACTGGCGCGTGCTGGCCGAACAGCTCGGCGTGGCGGGCAAGCTGCACGCCGGCGAATACGCGCTGCCACGGGGCATCACCGCGCGCGCGCTGCTCGAGAACATGGCGCAGGGCAAAGTGCTGCAGCGGCGCATCACGCTGGTCGAGGGTTGGACGTTCCAGCAGGTGCGCGCCGCGTTGGCGGCCGCGCCTCAACTGACGCATGATGCCGCGCAGTTGTCCGATGCCGTGCTGATGGTGAAGCTTGGCGCGGGCGGGCAGAATCCCGAAGGCGAGTTCATGCCCGACACCTACGATTACGTGCGCGGCATGAGCGGCCTGGACGTGCTGAAGCGTGCGCACGAAGCGATGCAGGATTACCTGAACGCGCAGTGGAGCAAACGCGATCCCTCCATTCCGCTGCAGACGCCCTATCAGGCGCTGATCCTCGCATCCATCGTGGAGAAGGAAACCGCACGGCCGGTCGAGCGCCCGGAAATCGCCGGTGTGTTCGAGCGGCGCCTCAAGATCGGCATGAAACTGGAAACCGATCCGACCGTGATCTATGGCATGGGCGCGGCGTACAACGGCAACATCCGCAAGAGCGACCTGCAAACGGACACGCCGTACAACACCTATACGCGCGCGGGACTGCCGCCGACGCCGATCGCACTGCCTGGCCGCGCGGCTATCGACGCGGTGCTGCATCCCGCCGCGGGCGACGCGTTGTATTTCGTGTCGCGGGGCGACGGCACGCATGCCTTCTCCGCCACGCTCGCGGAGCACAACCGCAACGTGGCCATCTATCAGCTGCATCGCAATCCGGACAAGCCTGCCGTGGACTCCCGGAAGAAACAACCGAAGCATCGCGAACGCCAATGACTGGCCCGCGCGGAAAATTCATCACGCTGGAAGGCGGCGAGGGTGCCGGCAAGAGCACGCTGCTGCAGGGCTTGCGTGCGCATCTTTCGGAGCGTGGCGTTGACGTGCTGCAAACCCGCGAGCCGGGCGGCACGCCGCTCGGCGAGGCGGTGCGCGCGCTGGTGCTGGATGCAAAGCAGCAGGGCATGAGCGCGGAAAGCGAGGCGCTGCTGATGTTCGCCGCGCGCGCGCAACTGGTTCGCGAAGTGCTGGAACCCGCGCTGGCCGCGGGCCGCTGGGTGCTGTGCGATCGCTACGTCGACGCGAGCTACGCCTACCAGGGCGGAGGCCGCGGCATGGACGTGCGCGCCCTCGCGCAACTGGAAGCGATCGCGACGGATGGCTTGAAGCCGGATCTGACGTTGCTGCTGGACCTGCCGGTCGCGCACGGCCGCGCGCGCGCCAGCGGTCGCGGCGAGGCCGATCGCATCGAGCGCGAGGAGGACGCTTTCTTCGAGCGCGTGCGCGCGACCTATCTCGCGCGCGCCGCGGCGGAGCCACGGCGCTTCCGCGTGCTGGATGCTTCGCAATCCGCCGATCAGGTACTCGCCGCTGCAGTCGAGGCGCTCGACGCCCTGCGCGCCGGGGCTCCGGCATGAGCGCGAACACGATTCAAGGTGCAAGCGAATTGCCGGCCTGGCAAACGCAGGCCTGGCACACGCTCACGCAGCGCGCCGAACGGGGCAGCCTGCCGCATGCCTTGCTGGTCGGTGGCGCGGAAGGTCTGGGCAAGCGCGCGTTTGTCGAGGCTTTCGTGCGTGCACGGCTGTGCGAGCATCCGCGCGACGGCTTCGCATGCGGACATTGCCGCACCTGCGCACTGCTGCAGGCGGGCACGCATCCGGATCGCATCCTCGTCACGCTCGAGGTCAATGACAAAACCGGCAAACTGCGCAGCGAGATCATCGTCGAGCAAATCCGGGAGCTCTCCGCGCGACTGGCCATGGCCACGCAGCTCGGCGGTTGGCAGATCGCGGTGATCGATCCCGCCGATGCGATGAACGCGGCTTCATCCAACGCGCTGTTGAAGACGCTGGAGGAGCCGACTCCCTCCAGCATGATCCTGCTGATCGCCGACCAGCCATGGCGCCTGCCGGCCACGATCCGCAGCCGCTGCCAGCGCGTGGACTTCGCATTTCCCCCGCGCGAAGAGGCGGTGCAGTGGCTGCGGGCGCACGGCGTCGCGGAGCCCGCGCGCGCGCTGGACGCCACCGGCGGCAACCCGGGCCGCGCGCTGGCGTTCGCGCAGAATGACGAATTGCAGCGACGCGACAGCGTGGCGCGCGATCTTGCAGCGCTGGCGCGCGGGCGTGCCTCGGTGTACGTGATCGCGCACGCATGGAGCGCGGACGAACCGGAGGCGCGGCTGGAACACGCCGCGCGCCTGCTGCACGAAGCAGCCCGGCGGCGCGCGCTGGGCGACGCACCTGCTTCGGCGCACTGGGACATGCAAACCCTCCAGGCGGGCTTCGAGCGCATCAATCGCCTGCGTGAGCAGTTGCGCGGACCCTTGCGCGTCGAGCCCGGCCTGATCGAGTGTCTTTCCGCATTTTCCGGGGCAGGTTGAGGCAACCCGAAACCGGCATACTGCCGCATCGCGCAACCCAAGGAACCCGATGGATCTGGACCTGCTTCTGGCGGCGCCCGACGCCTGCCTGCTGATCGTCGCCCCGCATCCGGATGACGAATCGCTGGCGGCGGGCGGACTGATCCAGCGCGCGCTGGGGCACGGCGCGCGCGTGCACGTCGTGTTCGTGACCGATGGCGACAACAACCCCTGGCCGCAGCGCGTGCTGGAAACGCGGCTGCGCATCGGTGCGCGCGAACGCGAGCGTTGGGGTGCGCGCAGGCGCGGCGAGGCGGACCGCGCGTTGCGCGAGCTCGGCGCGGAGCAAGCCACCGTGCACCGGCTCGGCTGGCCCGATGGCGGCGTCACCTGGAAGCTGGTCGACGAAACGGTTTCGGTGATTGCGCAATGGCGCGCGCTGCTGGGCGAGATCGCGCCGACGCTGCTGGTGCTGCCGGATCTTGCAGATGGCCATCCCGATCACAGCGCTTTGCACGTGCTGCTGGAGCTGGTCCTGAACGGCATGCCCGAAACGCAGCGGCCGGAGTGCCTGTGTTATCTGCTGCACAGTCATGCCGCACTGGATCCGGCGCGGCAAGTCACCTTCTCACTGACCCAAGGGGAGCAGGGACGCAAACGCAGGGCGATCCACGCGCATCGGAGCCAGATGGCGCTCAGTCGCGGAAGGCTGTTGCGCTGGGCCACCGGCTGCGAGCGATTTGCGCGCGGCATTGGCAACCATGGCGCCACGGGAACGCGCCTGCCGTGGCGGCCGCAGCGCTGGCTGCGCGGCACGATGGTGTTGCTGGCCGTGGATGCGCAAGGCGGCCAACGCCTGCCGTGCAGGGATGTCGGTGAAGCGAATCTGTTCTGGTGCGACGGCTCGCCGGCCGCGCACGCGTCGCGCGACTTGCGTGCTCCGTATTACATGAAATTGTATTCGACCGTCCCGTCGCCGTGGGTGTTTGACGTGTGGGGCTGGCGCAGGTTTGCGGAGTAAGTCCTTGACCGCCATGCCGGCCCGCGGCAAGCTGGCGGCATTTCCATCAGGGCGACACCATGGCGGCTCCGGGCCTGCCGCGTCAGGGCATCCTGTCGCTGGCGATCAAGGACAAGCACGCGCTTTACAACGCCTACATGTCGTTCGTGAAGGGCGGCGGCCTGTTCGTGCCGACGGCCAAGCGCTACAGCCTCGGCGACGAGGTGTTCCTGTTGCTCACGCTGCCGGACGAAAAGGATCGGCTGCCGGTTGCGGGCAAGGTCGTCTGGATCACGCCGAATGCCGCGCAAGGCAACCGCACCGCCGGCATCGGCGTGCAGTTCTCCGAATCGGCTGACGGCGAAGCCGCGCGCACCAAGATCGAATCCATGCTCGCCGGCATTCTCAGTTCGGAGAAGCCGACGCAGACGATGTGAGCGGCTTGCGATGCACGCAATGAAAAAGCCGGCGCATTGGCCGGCTTTTTCGTTGATGAAGCAAGCGTAGGGCGGGAGCAGCGCAGCGGATCCCGCCGTTGCATCTGGAGCACAGCTCGCGACTTCCATGTGGTTCCACAAGCCGCAGCTCGCAACCGAGGCTTCGACGTGGCATCTACAAGCCACAGCGCGTAGCGGCTGCTTCGTTGTGGCATCCACAAGCCACAGCTCGCAGCCGAGGCTTCGATGTGGCATCCACAAGCCACAGCTCGCAACCGATTGTGAGACGCAAAAGCTGCGAGATCTTCGTTAAACGTGGTCGGGGAGACAGGATTTGAACCTGCGACTTCTACGTCCCGAACGTAGCGCTCTACCAGGCTGAGCTACACCCCGACGAACCGCGAATTTTAGCGGCGCCGTGGCGCGTTGCGCAAGCAGAGAGGCGGTGAATGGCGCCGCTCTGGTAATCTTCGCGCTTTGCCTGAGCCGCGAGGAATCCATGCCGACCCAGCCGCGCACCATGCCGGGCGTGCTCGAACTGCTGCCGAGCGAGCAGGTGGCGTTCCAGTCCATGCTGGATGCGATCCGGCGCGGTTTCGAGCTGTACGGGTTCGTGCCGGTGGAAACCCCGGCGATCGAATTCGCCGACGTGCTGCTGACCAAGACCGGCGGGGAAACCGAGCGGCAGGTTTACTTCGTGCAGTCCACCGGCGCCCTGGAGCAGGGCGAGAAGCCGGAGCTCGCGTTGCGTTTCGATCTCACCGTGCCGCTGGCGCGTTACGTCGCCGAGCACGAGCACGAGCTGGCGTTTCCGTTCCGCCGTTACCAGATGCAGCGCGTCTATCGCGGCGAGCGGGCGCAGCGCGGCCGCTTCCGTGAGTTCTATCAGTGCGACATCGACGTCATCGGCAAGGACACGCTCTCGGTTCGCTATGACGCGGAAATCCCGGCGGTGATCCACGCCGTGTTCCGCGCGCTGGACATCGGTGCCTTCACCATCCAGATCAACAACCGCAAATTGATGCGCGGCTTCTTCGAAAGCCTCGGCATCGCCGATGGCGAGCGTCAGACGCTGGTGCTGCGGGAAGTGGACAAGCTGGACAAGCGCGGCGCCGATCACGTGCGCTCGGTGCTGACCGGCGAGGCGTTCGGGCTTTCATCCGAAACCGCGCAGCGTATCCTGGATTTCGTGCAGGTGCGTTCGACCTCGCTGGCCGATGCGCATTCGAAACTCGATGCGCTCGGCTCCGGCAGCGAAGCCCTCGAACAGGGCAGGGCGGAACTGCGCGAAGTGCTGGATACCGTCGCGATGCTCGGCGTGCCGGAGTCGGCGTTCGCGCTGAATTTCTCGATCGCGCGCGGGCTGGACTACTACACCGGCACCGTCTACGAAACCACGTTGAACGATCACCCGGAGATCGGCTCGATCTGTTCCGGAGGCCGCTACGACAACCTCGCCGGGCAGTACACGAAATCGAAATTGCCGGGCGTCGGTATTTCGATCGGCCTGACCCGACTGTTCTGGCAATTGCGTGAAGCAGGGCTTTTGAAAAGCACGCGCGGCACGGTGGACGTGCTGGTCACCCAGATGGATGCCGCGATGTTGCCGGAATACCTGGCGCTGGCGCAGTCCTTGCGCGAGGCGGGCATCCGCACCGAGGTCGCGCTGGAGGGCGGCAAGCTGGGCAAGCAACTGAAATACGCCGATCGCGCCGGCATCCGCTATGCGCTGGTGCTCGGCGAAGACGAACGGGCGCGTTCCGTGGTGGCGCTGAAGGAGCTCGCCAGCGGCGAGCAGAGCGAAGTGCCGCGTACGGAGTTGATCCGCATCCTGCAAGAAAAATTGAAATGACGATCACCCTCGATGGCTCCCATCTCACACGCGCGCAAGTCGTCGCGATCGCGCGCGCCGGCGCGCGTGTCGCGCTCGATCCGAAACAACTGGAGCGGGTGCGACGCGCGGCGGATTTCCTCGCCGACAAGGTGCGTTGCGGCGAACCGATCTACGGCGTCACCACCGGCTTCGGCAGCAATGCCGACAAGCTGCTCGGCGCGCATCGCCTGCGCGACGAACTGCCTGGCGGCAATCCCGAGCCGCGCGACGAAACCTTGCCGGAAGAATTGCAGCACAACCTGATCATCAGCCACGCGGTGTGCGTGGGCGATCCGCTGGTGCCGGAAGTGGTGCGCGCGATGCTTGCCATCCGCATCAACACGCTGATGCGCGGACATTCGGGCGTTCGCGTCGAAACCTTGCAGGCGCTGGCCGCGCTGCTCAACGCCGGCGTGGTGCCGGTGGTGCCGGAGAAGGGTTCGGTCGGCGCCAGCGGCGATCTCGCGCCGCTGTCGCATCTCGCCATCGTGCTGCTCGGCGGCGGGGAGGCGTTCTTCGCGGGCGAACGGGTGAGCGGTGCGGAGGCGCTGGATCGCGCCGGCCTGCGGCCAGTCACGCTGTCCTACAAGGAAGGGCTGGCGCTCAACAACGGCACCGCGCAGATGCTCGCGACCGCGGTGCTCGCGCTCGACAGGCTCGAGTATTTGCTCGGCGTCGCCGATCTCGCCGCGGCGATGACGCTGGACGCCTTCGCCGGTCGCAGCGGCGCGTTGCGCGCGGAAGTGCATGCGCTGCGTCCGCATCCGGGCCAGGTCGCCACGGCAGCGCACGTGCGCGAACTGCTGCGCGGCTCGACGCTGGTGGACATCCCCTACCATCTCGTGCCGCGTTTCCGTACCTGGACCGCGGAAGCGTGGCACGAACCCGAAGATCTCGAGCTCAGTTTCGACATCTTCTGGGACTGGGTGCCTGCCAACCAGCGGCACGGACGCGAGGCATTCTATTCGCGCTTCCTGCCGTTCAAGGGCGGCAAGAAGCACCAGCCCCAGGATGCGTACTGCCTGCGCTGCATGCCGCAGGTGCACGGCGCCGTGCGTGACGCCTGGGCGCAGGCCTGCCGGGTGATGGACGTCGAGTTGAATTCGGTCACCGACAATCCGCTGATCTTCCCGGATGCCGAAGGCGCGCACGTGGAGGAGCAGGTGATCTCGGCCGGCCACTTCCACGGCATGCCGCTCGCCCTGGCGATGAGCTACGTCAAGGCCGCGATCCCGGTGCTGGCCTCGATTTCCGAGCGCCGCCTGAACAAGCTGGTGGATCCCGCGACGAACGACGGGTTGCCCGCCTTCCTCACCGGCAACGAGGACGGCACCGATTCCGGCTGCATGATCGTGCAGTACACCGCCGCGGCGCTGGTGAACGATCTGGCCACGCGCGCGCATCCGGCATCCGTCTATTCGATTCCGACTTCGGCGAATGCCGAAGATCACGTCTCGATGGGCACCAACGAGGCGCGCCACGTGCTGGCGATGACCGACGATCTTTCCGACGTGCTGGCGCTGGAGCTGTACGTCGCCGCGCAGGCGCTGGACTATCGCCAGGCGATGCTGAATGCGGCACGCCGGCTGGCGGCCCGCGGCGACTTGCAGGCACTGGCCGGCAAGATCGCCAATGCGCCGCGCGAAGACCATCCGCAGTACCCGCAGTTCATCGCGGAAATGCAGGCGCTGATGCATTCGCTGGAGAAAGCGCCGGAATTCCACGCGGGCGAGGCGGTGCGCGCCGCGCACGCGCGCCTGCGCGAAGCGATTCCGTTCATGCACCGCGACCGCGCGCTGGACCGCGACGTGGCCGTGGTCTGCCGGATGGTGCGCGACCGCGCGCTGTAGCGGTGCGCCTTCAGCGGCTTGAGGTGCTCGCCGGCGCGGGAACGAACGGCACCGGCGCGCCCGGCGGATTCTGCTTCTCCCACCCGTCCAACTGCGCCTGGATGCCCGCGCCGATGCTGATCTGCGGTTCGGAGGGCGTGTAGCCGTCGCGCTGTTCCCATTGTGCCACTTGCCTGCGCGCCAACTGGAACGCTTGCGCGAAGTCCCCGGTACGGTTCAGCGCGTCCACCAGGAACGCATGTCCGAACCAGGTGAGCTGCGACTGCTCGCCGCAGCCGAACGAGGAACGATCCGCGCGCGCGGCGGTGATGATCATCGTGCCCGGCCCGCGCAGCGGCGGAATGAAGCCGCCCGAGTAGCAGGCGTTGACGATCACGACCTTGTGCTTGAACGGGTGCTCGCCGAGGATGCCGGGCAGGTCTTGCGCGCCGATCTGGTCCAGCGGCAGGGGATCCATGTCCACCAGCAGGGTGTGGTCCTCGCTGCCGTGGGTGGTGAGATACAGCAGCAGGACGTCCTGGTTCGGATCCATTTTCGCGGCGATCGCGTCCAGCGCGGTTTCGAGGTTGCTCCAGTCGGCGAGCGGGCGCGTGGTCAGCGAGGCAGGGTTGTTCTCCAGCACGAGCACGTGGCCGGCTTCGTGGAACCGTTGTGCGAACAGCTTCTGGAGATATTCGGCCTCGTTGCGGAACACGTTCTCGCTGCCGTCGCCGGCGAAGGCGATCGCGTAAAGGTTCACACGGCCAGGCGTGCGCGGCTTCAGCTGCGCGATTTCCCGGTCCAGCAGGTCGGGTTGCGCGACCATGACCTGCTCTGGCGTGGGCGCATCGGCTGGCCAACCTTGGTCGGGCAACAGCGATGCCGGCGCTTCCGCGGAGCGCGGGCCGGGTATTTCGATTCTCGAAGAAGACAAAGTCGGTGCGGCTGCCACGTGCACCGGATGGGAAGAGGCGCGCACTGACGGATGCCAAGCGTTCCAGCCGAACACGGCGGCTGCGCCGAGTGCAAAAGCCAGCACAATGGCGATCGCGTAGCGCATTCAGAGCGGGATGGAAGCGAAATCCGCCACGCACGGATGCGCGCCGGCTTGCCCGCAGGTCCCGAGTGGGCGGCACAATTGCGTGGTGCGCAGGCCGGCGGTGCGCGCCGCATCCAGTTCGGCAGCGATGTCGGAGAGGAATAGCACCTGCGCGGGCGGAACGCCGATTGCTGAAACGATCCGCGAATAGGAGTCCGCCTCGCGCTTGCCGCCAATTTCGGTATCGAAATAGCCGTCGAACAGTGGCGTGAGATCGCCGGCTTCGGAATGGGCGAAAAACAGCTTCTGCGCCGCGACCGATCCGGACGAATACACGTACAGCCGCAGCCCGCGCGCCTTCCATTCACGCAGCTTCGCCGCGACTTCCGGATACATGTGCGCGCGATAAGCGCCGGTTTCGTAACCTTCGCGCCAGATCATGCCTTGCAGCGCCTTCAACGGCGTGGCCTTGCGGTCTTCGTCTATCCAGCGCAGCAGGGCTGCCACGATCGCCTCGCGATCCGATTCGGAGACGCCCGCCTCGCGCGCGGCTTCGCGCAACCAGTGCTGCACCTCGGGTTCATTTGCATGCGCGGCGACGAAGGCGGGCAGGTGCTCGCGCGAATACGGGAACAGCACGTCCTTGACGAAGGCGATGGAACTCGTGGTCCCTTCGATATCGGTGAGGATGGCGCGCAGGCCGGTCTCCGCACTCACGCCGTCGCACCCGCACCGGCGCGCATCCCTTCGGCGTAGCCGGAGTAGGCGGTTTCGATCGCGCGTTTCACCGCGATCGGATCGGCGAGCCGCTCCAGCAACATCGTGGTCTCGCCGCGGCCGGTGATTTCGACATTGCCGTAGCGGAAGATGCGGCCCCAGAAGGATTGCCGCAGGTCCACGGTCTCGATCGAAGCCAGCCGCAGTTCGGTGGATTGCCGGCTGACCACGCCGGTCTTGCGGATCACGCGATGGTTGGTGACGCCCTGTTCGATCGTGCGCAAGGTGAGCCACTGGTACAGCGCGATCACGACGGCGACGACCGCCACCGCCAGCGCAATCCACCATGTGCCGGAGAAGGAGGCGCCACCGAAGCCGGACCCGCCCAGCCAGAGGATGCCGATCGCGATGATCGCGCCCAGCACCAGTACGAACCACATCCGCAGCCACACCAGCCAGTGCAGGCGGAACAGCGCCACGATCTTCTCGCCGGGCGCGAGCGATTGTTCGATGTAGGAGGCCATGCTGTCTCCGTAGGGCGGGTCTTGACCCGCCGATTCCCCTAATTCTCAAGCCGCGGAAACCGCTGCGCGATTTCGTCGCCGGTGAACTGTGCGACCCAGCCTTCCGGATTGGTGAACAGGCGAATCGCGACGAATCCCGGGTTCGGTCCCATGTCGAACCAGTGGCGGGTATTGTCGGGCACGCCGATCAGGTCGCCCTGGCAGCACAGCACTTCATAGACCCGTTCGCCGATGTGCAACGTGAACAAGCCTTCGCCGGCGACGAAGAAGCGCACTTCGTCCTCGGAATGGGTGTGCTCGTTGAGGAATTTCTGGCGCAGCGCATCCTTCTGCGGATGATCGGCGGAGAGGGAAATCACATCCACGGCCTTGTAACCGTGCGCGCGCTGCAGGCGTTCGATGTCGCTGCGATACGCGTCGATCACGATCTCTTGCGCAGCGCCGGGCTCGATCGGTTGGGATGCCTGCCAGCGTTCGAAGCGCACGCCGACCTTGTCCAGCTCGCGCGCGATCTGCGCGTGATCCTCGAGCGTCTGCACGGGCGCTTCGCCGCGCCCTTCATCGAAAATCCGCAAGCGGCTCATGCGCCCAACCTCTTGAGATCCAGTTCGCAGGCGAGCATGAATTCCAGCGCCTCCAGATGGCGGCGGGTTTCGGCCATGTCGCGGCCCCAAGTGTAAATGCCGTGGCCGTCTATCAGATAGGCGTGCAGCGGCTTGCCCGAGCCCAGCCACGCGTCCACCTGCGCGACCAGTTCGGCCATGTCCTGGGTGTTCGGAAACACCGGCACCCGCATCGCTGCCTCGTGCGTGGCGTAACCGGCGAAAGCTTTCAGCAATTCGTAGCCGGCCAGTTCGATCGCCCCAGGCTGCGCGAACAACCGCGAGGCCACGGTCTGGTTGTGCGAATGCGTGTGCAGCACGGCGTTGGCATCTGGAAATCGGCAGTAGATGTGGGTGTGGAGCGCGGTTTCCGCGGATGGCCGGGCGTCGCTGCCGACCGCGCGGCCATCCATGTCGATCACCATCACATCCCCGGGCGTCAGCGCGCCCTTGTCGCGACCTGAAATGGTGATTGCCGCATGGTTCGCATCCAGCCGCATGGAGAAGTTGCTGCTGGTCGCGGGCGTCCACCCGAGCGCTGCCAATTGCATGCCCGTCTGCGCGATCTCGCGTGCGCAGGCTTCCAGCTTTGCGGCATCAAAGCCCTCGTCACGCGGTCGCGATGCAAAAGCGGGAGTGTTCATGCGGAAGAATTTAGCACGGAGGGTTGCGTGCAACGCGAACGGAAAAGCGTACGATAGAGCGGATTGCTTTCGAAACCGGAGTCAACCCATGGACGATATCGTTGTCACGCGGCGCCGCTTTCTGGGATTGCTCGGCGGCATCGCGGGAAGTGCATTGCTTGTCGGATTGCTGCCGCGCACCGCGCATGCCGCGGACCTTCCGCATCTCACCGAGGCCGATCCCACGGCGAAGGCGTTGCATTACACCGAAGACGCCAGCAAGGCGCCGGCGCCGCACAAGGCTGGTCAGGCGTGCGCGAACTGTCGATTCTTCCAGGGTTCCGCCGGCCAGGCGTATGGGCCGTGCTCGCTGTATCCGGGCAAGTCGGTCGCGGCGAAGGGATGGTGCGCAGGTTACTCGGCAAAAGCAGGGTAGTCGGTCGCGCCTGGCGCAGAAGCGCATTCGTGGGGCGCGGCGTGCGCCCGGCATCGCGGTTGCAGCAGATCGCGAATGGCCATGCCGAAAACAACATCACCCGGGATACGGCAGGCGGAGGAGCTGACTACGCCTGCCGCACCCGGGCGACAATCCGGGGTCCACTGCCAATGGAAAAGCCCGCGGAAGAAGGATCATAGCGCGGGCGGGCCGGGGTAGCCAACGGAATTGGACTATCCACAAGATCGGACTTATACACACCTGATAAACAGCAGCTTACGTTACAAACCGGCTGTTTATTCTCGTTCAGGAAGGGCTGGCCGAGGGGTGGTCGGGGCGGCAGCGCGCGGGTTGCGCAGGTGGCTGTGGCGGTAGCCGTAGCCGAAGTAGATCACCAAGCCGAACAGGGTCCATAGCCCCATCAGGCTCCAGTTGTACCAGTTCTCCCAGTACAGCAGCATCAGGCAGCTCAGCACGCCCAGCGTGCAGGTCACGCCCGCCCACGGCACCCGGAAGGTGCGTGGCAGTTCGGGGCGGGTGCGGCGCAGGATCAGCACGCCGATGCAGACTGCGCAGAACGCGATCAGCGTGCCCATCGAGACCAGGTCGCCCAGGATATCCAGCGGGAAGATCGCCGCGAGTGCGGCGATACCCGCGCCGGTGATCAGGGTATTGATGTGCGGGGTGCGGTAACGCGGGTGCAGCCGGGCAAATACCGGCGGCAGCATGCCATCGCGGCCCATGATCATGAAGATGCGTGGCTGGGCGATCACCATTACCAGCACCACCGACGCCAGGCCGACGATCGCGCCGATCTCCACCAGCCAGCGCAGCCAGTTCAGCTGCGGGTGCGCCGCGACCGCGGTCACCACCGGCTCGGAAGTGCCGAGCTTGGCAAACGGCAGCAGCCCTGTGAGCACCGCGGCCATGCCGATGTAGAGGATGGTGCAGACCGCGAGCGAAGCCAGTGTGCCGATCGGCAGGTCGCGTTGCGGATTCTTGGCTTCCTGCGCGGCGGTCGAAGTGGCTTCGAAGCCGATGTAGGCGAAGAACACCAGCGTGGCGGCGCGCATGATGCCGCCCCAGCCGTACTTCTCCGGGCCTTGCGCCGGCGGGACGAAGGGGTGCCACAGATCCGGATTGACGTAGTGCCAGCCGGCGATGATCACGATCACGATCAGCGCCACTTTCAAGGCCACCATCGCCGTATTCACGCCGCTGGATTCGCGGATGCCGACGTAGCACAGCCACGTCAGTGCCAGCACCAGCGCGACAGCCGGCAGGTTGAACAGCGCTCCCGTGAGGACGAGGTGGTTGTCCTGAAACGCGATCGGCGCGTTGGTCAGGACTCCCGGCAGATGGAAACCCATGTGGTTGAGCAGGCTGGTGAAGTAACCCGTCCAGCTCACCGCCACCGCGGATGCGGACACGCCGTATTCCAGCACCATGTTCCAGCCGATGAACCACGCCGCCAGTTCGCCCAGTGTCGCGTAGGCGTACGAATACGAACTGCCCGACATCGGGATCAGCGTGGCGAATTCGGCGTAACAGAGCGCGGTGAAGCTGCAACACACCGCTGCAATCAGGAACGACAGCAGGACCGCAGGTCCCGCGTGTTCGGCGGCAGCCTGCCCGGTGATCACGAAAATGCCGCCGCCGATCACCGCGCCGATGCCGAGCGCGGTCAGCCCCCACGGGCCGAGCGTGCGGCGCAGCTCCACGCCCTGCGACGATTCGGTCCCGGAAAAATCGGTTTTCTTCGCAAGCAACTGGGAAAACATCAGCGGACTCCGCAAGGTTCAGGGCCGGCGTCGCGCCGGCCCGAGTCGTCACGCGAGGTCACACCACGTCTTCCAGCGCGCGCGCGATGCCTTCCGGAGACAGCTGGCTGCGGCGGTAGCCGTAGAGGGCGTAGAGGATCAGGCCGATTACCGCCCAGATCGCGAACACCGCCTTGGCGACTCCGCTTAGATTGACGAACAGCAGGATGCAACCGGCCACCGCGAGCGGGCAGACGATCCAGATCAACGGCGTGCGGAACGGCCGCGGACGATCGGGCTGTTGCTTGCGCAGGATCATCACACCAATCGACACCATGGCGAAAGCGAGCAGGGTGCCGGCGTTGGAGGTATCCGCCAGCTTGCCGACCGGGAACACCGCCGCGCAGAACGACACCACGAAGCCGGTCAGGTAGGTGATCACGTGTGGAGTGAAGAAGCGCGGATGCACGCTGGAGAACTTGCTCGGCAGCAGGCCGTCACGCGACATCGTGAAGAAGATGCGGGTCTGGCCGAACATCATCATCAGGATCACCGACGGCAACGCGACGATCGCGGCGAGTGCGATCAGGTTGCCCACCGCCGGGAAGCCGAGCATGCGGATCACGTGCGAGAGCGGCTCGTTGCTGCACACCAGCGCCTGCGAGCCCTGGCAGGCGGCCGCCATCGCGGGCGTACCCGGATCCAGCGCCATGCCGTTTGCACCGAGCATCGGCTGCGCGCCGACCGATCCCGCCGCGCTGTAACCGACCAGCAGGTAGAAGATGGTGCAGATCGTCAGCGCGCCGATCAGCCCGATCGGGATATTGCGCTGCGGATTCTTGGTTTCCTCGGCCGCGGTCGAGACCGCGTCGAAGCCGACATAGGCGAAGAAGATCGAAGCCGCCGCACCCAGCACGCCGACGCCGCCGGTCGGACTGCCCCAGCCGTTGGGCAGGAACGGATGCAGGTTCGTGCTCTTCACTGCGGGCAGCGCGAGTACGATGAAGGCGGTCAGCGCGATGATCTTGATCGCCACCAGCACCGCATTGACGCGCGCGCTCTTGGACGTGCCGATCACCAGCAGCCAGGTCACCGCGATTCCAATCAGAAAGGCGAGCAGGTTGAATCCGCCACCCAGGAACGGTCCGGTCTGCAGCCAGGTCGGCAGCGACAACGCACCGGGTCTGACCAGTCCGAAGATGCCGCTGTTGAGCAGACCGTTCACGTAACCGGCCCAACCCACGCACACCGCGGTCGCGCCGATCGCGTATTCAAGCACCAGTGCCCAGCCGACGATCCAGGCGATCAGCTCGCCCAGCACACCATACGTATAGGTGTAGGCCGAGCCGGAGACCGGCACCATCGCGGCCAGTTCCGCATAAGCCAGCGCGGCGAGTCCGCACACCACCGCGGCGATCACGAACGAAAGCATCATCGCCGGCCCGGCTTTCTGCGCCGCTTCCGCGGTCAGCACGAAAATGCCGGTGCCGATCACCGCGCCGATGCCGAGCAGGGTGAGCTGGATCGGCCCGAGCTGTCGCTTGAGCGACTTCTTCTCGGCCGTTGCGAGAATCTGGTCGAGCGGCTTGATGCGCCAGAAGATCATGTGCGTTCCCCCGCGGCTTACTGCGCGAATTCGTGGGCAGCCTCGGCGAGAGGACTGCGATCAGTGATGTATGCGGATTTATGCGCGGCGCATCCTGCATCGCAGCGCCGTGAGCCTACGCGACGCCCGAAGGATGGGCAAGGGGTGATGGTCACGCTCTGCCGGAGAATTCCCCCGTCGCGGTATTGACCCACACCTTCTCGCCGGTGGTGATGTATTCGGGCACCTGGATCTCGATGCCGGTGTCGAGCTTCGCGGGCTTGGTGCGCTTGGTCGCGCTGGCGCCCTTCAGTTCCGGCGCGGTATCCACCACGGTGAGCGACACGCTTGAGGGAATCAGCAAGGCCACCGGCGCGTCGTCGATCAACTGCACGTAATAACCTTCCAGCCCCTCGACGATGTAACCGGCGTTGTCGCCCACGGTTGCCGGATCGAGCATGTAAGGCGTGTAGTCCTCGGCATCGAGGAACACGAATGCCTCGCCGTCCATGTAGGAAAAATTCGCCGCGCGGCGGATCAATTCCATCTCGCGCAGGTCGTCGTCCGCGCGCAGGCTGAGGTCCAGCTTGCGGCCGCCCGGAATGGAGTAGAGCGTGAAGCGGAACGTGACGTTGCCGCCGCGTGCGGTCGGTGCGCTGCGCTCGATGTCGCGCACCTGGTACACCGTGCCGTCGTGTTCGACCACGTTGCCTTTCTTGATCTCGGAAGCTTTCATATTTGCTCGTCATTCCGGCGAAAGCCGGAACCCGGTGCCTTTGCCCTTGGGAAGTTCGGGATATGGGCCCCGGATCATCGGACGTCCATGTCCTGTCCGGGGCTGCAATATCCCTATCTTGGTTGCAGCCTCACCGCGCCGTCCAGCCGGATCGTTTCCCCATTGATATAGCGATTGCCAAGGATGAAACCGACCGTGCGCGCGAATTCCTCCGGCTTGCCGAGGCGCGAAGGGAAGGGAATCGAAGCGGACAGGGATTGCTGCACGGCTTCGGGCATGCCGTCCACCATCGGCGTCCAGAAGATGCCCGGCGCGATCGTTGCGACGCGGATGCCGAAGCGTGCCAGTTCCCGCGCCATCGGCAAGGTCATCCCGACCACGCCGCCCTTGGATGCGGAATAGGCGGCCTGGCCGATCTGGCCTTCGTACGCGGCGACCGATGCGGTGTTAACGATCACCCCGCGTTCGCCGTCCTCGCCGGCATCATTCTGCTGCATCAGCGCGGCTCCGGCCTTGGCGACGTTGAAGCTGCCGACCAGGTTCACCATCACCGTGGTCTGGAACTGCGATAGCGGCATCGGGCCTTCCTTGCCGAGCACGCGACCGGAACCGAGGATCCCCGCGCAATTCATCACCACGTTCAAGCCGCCCATCGCATCGCGCGCGGCAGTGACATTCGCGACCACGTCGCTTTCCGAGGTGACATCGGTGCGGAAGAAGCGCGTGCCATGCGCGAGGTCCTTGGCGGCGGCATGGCCTTTTTCCTCGTTCACGTCCAGCAGCGCGACCTTGCCGCCGTTGCCGACGATGAACTGCGCCACCGCGTTGCCGAGTCCGGAAGCACCGCCGGTGACGACGGCCCTGACTTGATCGAGTTGCATGAAAGCTCCGCTGTCGAGAATCAGCCCGCTAGTCTAGTTCATGCGGAGCTCCGCGGGCCCGGAATGGCCCGCGGGCGGATTCATCTCATTGGGTACCGGCTGCCGCGTTGCCGGATTTCGTCGTTGCCTCGATGAAGTCCGGATCATTGAAGAGCTGGCCCAGCAGCTTCTGGACCGCAGTCGCATAGTTGCGCATGGCTGTCGGGATTGCGACGGCGCCCATGAACGAGGACTCCCATTCGTGGTGAGCCGAAAGGGTCTTGTCGTAAACCGTCGAGCCGCTTCGGGTAACGACGAAGTGCGCGGCGACATCCGCGCTGCCGGTCTTGATCGGAGTCTCGAGGCGGTTATCGGTCAAGGTTCCGCTTATTTGCGTGTCCGCGTTAGCGTCGTATTTGCCCGCCGTCTGCAGTTCCGTGATCAGGGCATCGCGCAGATAGCCGGAAAAGGTTCCGTCGCTTCCACCGTTGAGGCTGGAGCCACGCACGCTCAAATGTGCGTTTTCCACTCCCGGGGCCGCATTGAATTTTCCGACTCCCAGTTTCTCGCGGGCAGGCTGGATCAGCACCTGTGTGTTCGAAATGCCGGGCTGGTACTTCGGTGGCGGAGCACTGATGCAGCCGCCAAGCAAAAAGGCCGCCGCGGACACGATGGCCAAACGGACGATCGACATGGGACGGCCCTTCACTGGTTGAATGCCTGCTTGTCGGCGAGTTGCTTCAGGGCATTCCACGTGAACTGGTCGGTGACTTGATGCACAGCATCGACAGGTTGCATCGGCGTCAGGCCTTGTGGAGCCGCGTGGTTGCCGATGGTCGTGTAGATGGCGTGCTTGACCGTGGTTTCGGTGGTGTGGCCATCATGCGTGTAGGAGGCGGTGCATACATAGCCGTCGGTCACCATGGTGCCTGCAAGGCCGAAAGTAAGGCCTGTTCCGAATCCTTTCGCTGCCGCGTTCTTGTCGACCGGAACATTGTCGATCACGATCTTCAGCACGCCGGCATCACCATCCATCGCCGTGTCACTGACGGAACTGAAGAGTCCCGATTGCTCCGCGATCGCCAGCACGCGAGGCTTGATTTCACCTGTGGCGGTTGCGTTCGCATTGCCCTTCGTATCGAACTCGAAGAGCACCTGTACCGGCCGAGGTTGGGGCACGACCGGTAGGTCCGCCTTGGACACCTGCGGAAGCGCCGGGTCCACGTACATCTTCATCGAAAGGCAGCCGGACAACGTTCCACAGGCGAGCAACAACAAGGCCGTCGCGCGCAGTACGCGCGCCTGCTTACGGATGTTCATGATTTTCCCCTTTGACGAAAGTGATCAATACTCCCCGCCGGAATGTATACAGCAAAATCCGGGGGGGTCATGATCCGTCAAAGATTGCGAATGAAAAATCGGTTGCAGCCGTGGTGGCCGGTGGCGCCCATCGGTGCGCAGAGCGGCTGGAAGTCGAACTTCGCGTAGAGCGCCTGCGCGGCATCCATGCCGGTGAGCGTTTCCAGGTAGCAGCGCTTGAAGCCGAGTTCGCGCGCCGCCTGCAGGCAGCGCTGCATCATCGCGCGCCCGGCACCGAGTCCGCGCAGCTCCGGCAGGAAATACATCTTGCGCAATTCGCATACGCCTGGATCGCCGCCGTGCAGCGGGGCCACGCCACCGCCGCCGAGCACTTCGCCATCGCCTTCCACCACGAAATACGCGCTGCGCGGTTGCGAATAGGCCGCGTGCATCGCATCCACTTCGGCGTCGTGGATCGCAAAGCCCGGGCCGTCGGCGCCGAACTCGGGCATCACGGTTCGGATCACCCGCGCGATCGCGGCGTCGTCGCCCGTTTCGATGGGTCGGATCAGGAAGTCGCGGGACATGGCACACGCAGTGGAGGCAAACCGCAATTATGCGTGTGCGCGGCTGTTGCGCAATGATCAAGGACGATCGCAAGATCAATGCCGTGTTGCGGCGACGCTCAGGAAATCCTGCATTGCGCGCTCGTCCATCGGCAAGGCCAGAAGGTAGCCCTGCACGTTGGTCGCGTGGCGGCGAGCGAAGAACTCGCGCTGCTGTTCGGTTTCGACGCCTTCGGCGGTGACGGTCAGGCCCAGGCTTTCGGCCAGCCGCACGATGGCCTCGCAGATCGCGCTGTCCGCGCCGTCATCCGGAATGCCCTGCACGAATGCATGGCTGATCTTCACCCCATCCAGCGGCAGCCGGCGCAGGTAATTCAACGAGGAGTAGCCCTCGCCGAAATCGTCGATCAGCAGCCGCACGCCCAGCTTGCGCAAGGTTGCGAAGATCTCCAGCGTGTCGGCGGCATCCTCCACCAGCGCGCGTTCGGTGAGTTCGAGCTCGAGCGTGTCGGCGGGTATCTGGTATTCCTCGAGCGCGACGCGCACCGATTCCAGCAGCGAGCCGCTGAGCAACTGCCGGAAGGAGACATTCACGGCGATGTGCGGCGGCGCCACGCCTGCACTGTGCCACGCGCGCCACTGCCGGCAGGCCTGCGCGATCACCCACGCGCCGATCCGCACGATCTCGCCGGAATTTTCCGCATGCGTGATGAATTGCGTCGGCATGACCTCGCCGAGGTTGCGGTTGTGCCAGCGCAACAGTGCCTCGGCGCCGCTGATCCGCCCGTCCGCGAGCGCGAACACCGGCTGGTAAACCAGGTGCAGCTCGCGATTGTCCAGTGCACGTCGCAGCGACCGCTCCAGGCGCGTGCTTTCGGCCAGCGTGGCCTTCAGTTCCGGCGTGAAGCGTTGCCAGGTGTTGCGGCCGCGGCGTTTGGCTTCGGCCATGGCGGCGTGCGAATGGTTGACGAGCTGCTGCGAAGTGTCGCCGTCGTCCGGGCAGACCGCCACTCCGATCGAAACGGTGAGGGTGAACTCCTCACCCTCGTGCACGAACGGTTTTCGGAATGCGCTGACGATGCTGTCTGCCAGCGAGTGCAATGCGTCCGGCCTGCCGGCATCGCGCAACAGCACGGTGAATTCATCGCCGGAGAAGCGCGCGATCAGGCTGCGCGATCCGGCGAGGCAGCGGCACAGGCGATCGGCGGCGCCGATCAACAGGCGATCTCCGACCACGTGCCCCGCGGTGGCGTTGATCAGGTGGAAGCGGTCGAGATCGAGGTACAGCAAGACCGGGCGCGAGCCCGACGATGCCGCGGCGCTGATCGCCTGGTCCAGTGCGCCCATCAGGTTTTCGCGGTTGGGCAGCCCGGTGACACGGTCGCTGGATGCCTGCCGCCGCAGTTGCTCCTCGGCGACCTTGCGATCGGTGATGTCCTGCACGGTGCCGGTCACGCCGTAGACGCGGTCGCGCCGCAACATCGGGCGGCCGACGATGCGCACCCAGCGGTGCCGCCCCAGAGCCGTGGTCAGCGGCAGTTCCAGCTCGAAGCCGCGCAAGCCGGCCCGCGCATCGTGCAGTGCGGAACGCAGGCGCTCGCGGGCTTCGGTCGCGTAGAAATCCAGCGCGCGCGTTTCGTTGATCGTGCTGCCGGGCTCGAGGTCGTGGATGCGGTAGACCTGTTTGGTCCAGAACAGCGTGTTGCGCAGATCGTCGGCTTCCCAGCCTCCGATGCTGGCGAGCTTCTGCGTCATCTCGAACAGGTCGGCGCGGCGCTTCAACACCGAGACGTCGCTGAAGGTGGAGATCACCTCGAACGGCCGCGGCTCGCCGGGCCGGAATTGCGGAACGGAGCTCGACGACAACCAGCGGTAGAGGTGCAGGTGCGGCAGATACATGCCGAACACCGCGCTCTCCACCGTGCGGCCGGTGCGCAGTGCGCGCATGCCGGGCAGGTCGTCGAAGCCGAGTTCGACGCCGTTCTCGTCCACCAGATGCCAGCCCGGCGCGGCGTCGCGGCGCAGGTTCAGCACTTCGCTTTCGGAGAGTCCGAGGATGCGGCAGGCCGCGGGATTGACCGAAACGATCAGGCCCTGCGCATCCTGTACCAGCACGCCCTGGTCCATCGCGTGCAGAAGGTGGCGATGGCGCGCTTCGGCAGCTTTCAGCGCAGCGCCCAGATCATCGCCGGCCTCGTGCGGCACGTCGAATCCCGCGGCGTCTTCCACGCCGGCCGGAACCGACTGCTGCACCGGGTGCCGCATTGCTGCCCCCTGCGGTGCCGGATGTTCCCGGCACTCAGGGGCGCAAGCCTGCGCCTGCTGATGCAAAAAAAAAGTTAAAAATCGTGGCGCGGAAAATGCGCGCGCGCATGGAATCAACCCTTCTGGGCGCGCACCACGCGGCTGCCGGTCGGATGTCCCAGTTGCGCCGACAGCCAGAGACCGGTTTCGATCAAGGAGTTCAGGTCCACGCCGGTTTGGACGCCCATGCCGGCCAGCATGTAGGCCACGTCCTCGCTGGCGACATTTCCGGTGGCACCGTTGGCGTAAGGGCAGCCCCCCGTTCCCGACACCGAACTGTCGACCACGCGCACGCCTTCTTCGAGGCAGGCGAGGATGTTGGCCATCGCCTGTCCGTATGTATCGTGGAAATGCACCGCAAGCGCGCCGATCGGAATCTCCGCCGCCACCGCGCGCAGCATCGCGCGCGCCTTGTCCGGCGTACCGACGCCAATGGTGTCGCCCAGCGAAATCTCGTAGCAGCCGAGTTCGTGCAGACGCTGGGCCACGTGCACCACGTCGGCCAGCGGCACTTCGCCCTGGTACGGACAGCCGAGCACGGTGGAAACGTAACCGCGCACGCGCACGCCGTCCGCTTTCGCGCGCTGCATCACCGGTTCGAAGCGTTCGATGGATTCGTCGATGGATGCGTTGATGTTCTTGCGATTGAACGCTTCCGACGCGGCGGTGAACACCGCGATTTCGCTGACGCCCACCGCGCGCGCGCGTTCGTAGCCTTGTTCGTTCGGCACGAGCGCGGGGTAAGCCACGCCAGGCTTCTTCTCGATCCCGGCGTACACCTCGGCGGCGTCGGCGAGTTGCGGGATCCATTTCGGACTGACGAAGCTGGTCGCCTCGATGGTGCGCAAGCCGCATGCCGACAGCCGATCGATCAACTCGATCTTCACCGCCGTCGGCACGATGGTCTTTTCGTTCTGCAGGCCGTCGCGCGGACCGACTTCGACCATGCGTACGCTGGCGGGATGGTTGGGCATGGGTAGAGGATGGGATGCGCGAAGCGCGGGCTCAAGTTTCTGCGAATTTCACCAGCACCACGTCCGCTTCCACGAAGTCGCCGGCCGCGGCATGCACGGATTCGAGCCTGCCTGCGCGCGGTGCGCGCAAGGTGAGCTCCATCTTCATCGCTTCCATCACCAGCAGTTCCTGATCCTTCTGCACGTCGTCGCCCGCCGTCGCCTTCACCAGCACCACGCGGCCGGGCATCGGTGCGATCACGCGATCGCCGCCTTCGTGCGAGCCGGTTTCGAAGGCGAAAGCGGGCGCACGCGCGAAGGTTTCGCGCGGGCCTTCGTCGAGGTGCACGCGTACGCGGTGTTCGTCCATCGCGATGCGCACGCGCCTGGCCTCGCCGTCGAAATGTCCGTTCAACCATTCGCCTTCGATGTGCGCATGGCGAACCACGCATTGCGCATAGCCGGCGCGCATCGTGTAGTCCCCGCCGTAACCGTGCGCCTCGATTTCGTGGCGCTCGCCGCGCTGCGCCAGCACCACGATGCGCTTGCCGGCGTGGCCGACGCGCCAGCCATCGGCGATCGCCCACGGCGAATGCGGATCGCTGCTCGCCCGTGCGTTCGCCAGTGCAGCTTTTTCGTCGTGAAGCAGCACCGCCGTCGCGGCGGCGAACAGCGCGGCGGGCGAGGGCGGCGCATCGCCGGCGAGGAACTCGTCGAGATGCCGATCCAGGTAACCGGTATCGATCGTGCCTTCCACGATCGCCGGATGCCGGACCAGCCGTTCGAGGAAGGCGATGTTGGATTTCGGGCCGACCACCTCGCACTGCGCCAGCGCCTCGCGCATGCGCGCCAGCGCGCGCGGACGATCCTCGTCCCACACGATCAGCTTGGCGATCATCGGGTCGTAGAAGATGGAAACGCTGTCACCGGGGTCCACGCCGGCATCGATGCGCACGTGCCGTGAAGCTTCGGGCAGCCTCAGCTTGTCGAGCCTGCCGGAGCCCGGCAGGAAGTTCTGCTCGGGATCTTCCGCGTACAGTCGCACCTCGATCGCGTGGCCGTGGGCCTGCACCTGCTCCTGCGCGAGCGGCAGCGGTTCACCGCAAGCGACGCGCAATTGCCATTCGACCAGGTCCAGTCCGAGCGTTTCCTCGGTCACCGGATGTTCGACCTGCAGGCGCGTGTTCATTTCCATGAAATGGAAATCGCCCTGCGCACCGACGATGAACTCAATCGTGCCGGCGCCGACGTAATCCACCGCTTTCGCGGCCGCGACCGCCGCCTTGCCCATTGCTGCGCGTCGCTGCGCGTCCAGGAAAGGCGAGGGCGTTTCTTCCAGCACTTTCTGGTAGCGGCGCTGCGCCGAGCACTCGCGCTCGTTGAGATGGATCACGTTGCCGTGGCTGTCGCCGAACACCTGGAACTCGATATGGCGCGGATGTTCGACATAGCGTTCCAGGATCATGCGCGCATCGCCGAATGCGCCTTGCGCTTCGCGCTGCGCCGAAGCCAGCGCGTCGGCAAATTCCTTTTCGGCGCGCACGATGCGCATGCCCTTGCCGCCACCGCCGGCCGCGGCCTTGATCATCAGCGGAAAGCCGACCTTCTTCGCTTCCGCGAGCAGCGTCTTTTCGTCCTGGTCCTCGCCGTGGTAGCCGGGCACCAGCGGCACGCCGTGCTTCTCCATCAGCGCCTTGGCTTCGGCCTTCGAACCCATCGCCTCGATGCTCTCCGGCTTGGGGCCGATGAACACCACGCCCGCCTCGCGGCAGGCGCGGGCAAAAGCGGCGTTCTCGGAAAGAAAGCCGTAGCCGGGGTGGATCGCCTGGGCGCCGGATTTCTTCGCGACCTCCAGGATCACGTCCCCGCGCAGGTAAGAATCCGCCGGTCGCGGGCCGCCGATCGGAAACGCCACGTCGGCCATGCGTACGTGCCGTGCATTCGCATCCGCTTCCGAATACACGGCCACGCTGCGGATGCCGAGCTTGCGGCAGGTGCGGATCACGCGGCAGGCGATTTCGCCGCGGTTGGCGATCAGGACGCAATCGAACATCTCTAGGGATTCTCCATTTCCTGCGCGACCCAGCGCGGCGCGCGTTTGTCCAGGAATGCACCGAGGCCGTGCTGGCCTTCTTCCGACACGCGCAGGCGCGCGATCAGTGCGGCATTGCGTTCATCCGTCGCCGCGGCGTCTTCGAGCGTCATGCCGCTCGCGCGCAGCGCGAGATGCTTGGCTTCGCGTTGCGCCAGCGGTCCGCCTTTGGAAAGAAAATGTATGACCCGATCGACCGTCGCATCCAGTTCTTCCGGCGCGACGGCTTCGTGCAGCAGTCCGATCCGCGCCGCGTGTTCGGCTTCGAAGATTTCCCCGCTGACGAACAGCCGCCGCGCATGGCGCGCGCCGATCGCGGCGATCACGTAAGGCGAGATCACCGCCGGCACCAGTCCGAGCTTCACTTCGCTCAGGGAAAACTTCGCGCCCTGAACGCCGATGGCGATATCGCAGCACGCGACCAGACCCACGCCGCCACCGTAGGCTGCGCCGTTAACGCGCGCGATGGTCGGCTTGGGCAGGAAATTCAGCGTGCGCATCAGCGTGGCGAGCTTCCGCGAGTCGGCGCGGTTTTCCGTTTCGCTCGCCTGCGCCATGCCGCGCATCCAGTTGAGGTCGGCGCCGGCCGAGAAACTCTTGCCCGCGCCGGTCAGCAGCACGAACCGCAGGCTGTCGTCACTCGCCACTTCGTCCAGCGCGGCCTGCAAGGTGGCGACCAGCGCATCGTCGAAGGCATTGTGCACCTGCGGTCGGTTCAGGGTGATTTCGGCCAGCGCGCCCCGGCGCGCCAGCAGTACGGAGTCACTCATCGCGGTTCCCTGCGGCAATCCGACGATGATACCCGCTAAGCGCACCCACGAGCCCCGCTTGCGAAGCTAAATGAGAACCATTATCATTTTCGCATCGTCCAACGGGAGTGCGTGGTCCATGAAGCGGGGTCTTGTCGCGGGACTGATTGCCTTGAGCCTGTTCGCCGTGGCCGCGAGCGCGGCCGAGATGCCGGAGTACAAGCTGGTCATCAAGGACCACAAGTTCCAGCCGACCGAGCTGACCGTGCCCGCCAACACCAAGTTCAAGGTGCTGGTGAGCAACCAGGATGCCACGCCGTCCGAGTTCGAGAGCAACGAATTCAACCGCGAGAAGATCGTGCTCCCCAACAGCCAGATCACGGTCTTCATCGGCCCGCTCGACAAGGGCCGCTACAAGTTCTTCGATGATTTCCACCAGGACACCGGCAACGGCGTCCTGATCGTGCAGTAATGACACGGATGTCAAAGGAATAAGCGCATGCTCGGAGTCGCCCTGCTGGTCTTTCGTGAAGTGCTCGAAGCGGCACTGATCGTTTCCATCGTCGCTGCCGCCACGCGCGGCGTGACGCGGCGTGGCGTTTACATCGGCGGCGGCATCGCCCTGGGCGTGCTCGGCGCGATCGTGGTGGCGCTGTGCGCCGGCGCCATCGCCGAATCGCTCAACGGTTCCGGCCAGGAATTGTTCAATGCGTCCGTGCTGTTCGCGGCGGTGCTGATGATCGCCTGGCATGTGATCTGGATGTCTTCGCATTCGCGCGAACTGGTGCAGCACATGCAGGCGGTCGGCGGCGCGGTGAAGGCAGGTTCCAGCTCCCTGACGATGCTGTTCGCGGTCGTCGCACTGGCGGTGTTGCGCGAGGGTTCCGAGATCGTGTTGTTCCTGTACGGCATGGCCGCGGGTGGCGCGGGGATCAACGGCTTGCTGATCGGCATTCCGCTCGGGGTGGCCGGTGGCGTCGCCGTCGGCTTCGCGTTGTACTTCGGCCTGCTGCGCATTCCGCTGCGCTACTTCTTCACTGCGACCAACTGGATGCTGGTGCTGCTGGCGGCGGGCCTCGCCTCCACCGGCGCGCGCTTCCTTGTGCAGGCCAACTGGCTGCCGGCGATGGGAACCCAGCTGTGGAACACCTCGGCGCTGCTCAGCAACGGCTCGGTGATCGGGCAGGCGCTGCATATCCTGATCGGCTATGACGCGCATCCGTCGGGGATCCAGATGGCGTTCTGGCTGGCGGTGGTGATCCTGCTGCTGATCGGCATGCGCATGAGCACGCGCGCGCCGCCGCGCGCCGCATCCGTGCCTGCGGAAACCACCCGCAGCGCCGCCTGAAGTTTCGGTTTCGTCCGCGTTCGAGTCACCCGGTGCGTTTCGGCACCGGGCGGGACGCGTGTGCCTTCAATTCGCGGAAACGGTTGTCCCGCGCCTGTTACCAACATCGAACTAAGGAGCATCCCGTGACACGTTTGCCTGGAATGTTTCGTTCTCGACGAGGCGCGCAGACCGCGCTCGCCGCAGCCCTGACGCTCGGCTCGCTGGTCGGGTTCGCGTCGCGCGCGCACGCCGGCCCGGCCGAAACCATCTACACGCCGATCGTGGACTACCGTGAATGGGAACTGGAGTTGAAAACCGGAGTGCAGGATTGGGGGAACCAGGATGAAGGCGAGCGCGCGGCGAAGATCGCTGTGGGCTACGGTCTTGCGCCACGCTGGGGCGTCGAGCTCGAGGCCGAGTATTCGCAGACGCCAGGTCACGTTGCGCACGTCGAGGAATACGAATTCGAGAACATCTTCCAGCTCACCGAGCACGGCGAGCACTGGCTGGACGCGGGCATCTTCGCCGAGCTGGAACACAACCGGCTGGAGAACATGAACACGGCAGTCTTCGGCCCGATGTTCCAGACCGAAACCACGCATACACAGACAAACCTCAATATTTATCTCAAGCGGCGCCTGAATGCGCTCGCCGGCGATGAAGCCGATGCCGACGAGGGCGGTTCGCGCAACGAACTCGTCTACCAGGCGCAGTGGAAGTACAACCTCCGCCCGCAATTCCAGCCGGGATTCCAGGCATTCGGGTCACTGGGCGATCCCGCGCATTTGCATTCGGCCGAATTGAAAGTCGGACCCGCGTTCTTCGGCACCGCCAGCCTCGGCAACGGCAAGAGCCTGCGGTACAACGCCGCGCTGCTGGGCGGACTCACGCGCGAAACGCCGAACACCACGCTTCGGGTGCAGCTGGAATACGAGTTCTTCTAGCCTGCGGCGCGCCTGCGCGTGGAGGGGCGCCAGTAGAGTTTCTTCATGTCCAAGGCCCAGACCACGAGCGCGACGCAGGCGACGATCGCCGTCGGCAACAGGTCCAGCCCTGGTTGAGCCTTGAGCGCACTGACCAGGCTGGAACCCAAGCCGATGGCCAGGAAGAAGCCGATGCGCTCCAGAGGGCCGATTCTGATGCGGATGGCATGGCGTGCCCTGTAACGCCAGATGGCGATCAGCACGGTCAGGATGGCGAAAACGACTCCCAGTGCCGGATCCATGAGCTGCGCGATGGCGATGCTTGCGAAGCACAACCCGGGAGTGAAACCCACGCGTACCGCCTTCGCAATCCGCGAACGGTAGGTGAGCTGATCGAATCTGGCCATCGCCCAGGCCGCTCCGATCCACAGCCAGACGCTGCCGATCACAGCGGCGGTAATGGCCGACGTCACGACGAGCGCCGTTTTCAGATCGGCACCGTCAGGCTCGCCGCCGGAAGCAAGCGTGGTGACCAACATCGCGAGCAGGGGAATCGTGACCAGTGCAAGGCCGCTCCGGAATGCAATGATGATCAAACGGGTCCGGTTGAGCGTGCTGGATGCGGCTTCGAGCCAGAAGCGCGCGCTTTCGCGATCGAAGGTCCTCGGCAGGTCCTCGATGTTCCCGCCACAGAGCTTCAGCAGTATGTGCCCCACGCGTCGCGCATACTGGCCGGTTCGCAGCGTGAGCAGCAGGGCACGGGGCCACGCAAAGCGTCGTTCGCAGCGCGCACGGATCTTCCTCAGCTCCAGCAAGTTCCGGGACGCCGCCGAGCCGTAAAGTTGCCAGGCAAGTCCGCGAAGATCGGATCGCGCGTGCCATTCGCCGATTGCCCGGTGTTTCAGCCGCTTCAGGAATATCGGGTCCACTCCGCTCAACGCGTCATTCAATTTGAAGAAATCGAGCGTGGTGTCCAGGCACTCTTCCGTGGCGGGCACGGGATTTTCGAACAACGTCTTCAGCAGATGCCGGCCAACGGCCTGCTTCGTCGGCAGATGCCACACGCCTGGTTCGGCGGAAAGCCATGCCTGCAACGCGCGGACATCGTCCGCTTCCGCGTGCTCCCGGTAGCTTGCGAGGAACGCCTGGAAATTGAATGCGGGTTGCGCCGGCTGTGCGGATCGCCACTGGACGGCATCGGCGGGCCGTGGGAGCGGTCGCTCCGATCGCGCGCCGGCATCGGTGCTTTCATCCGCTGCCGCCTCCTGCCTCTCACCCGCGCCCGTACCGGGTTGCGTGCCCGTGAACTGCACCACCACCGGTGGACTTTGCTGCCAAGCGTTGCGGGTAGCGCCAGCGCCGCGAGCGCGGCAAATCTTCAGTGCGAGTTGATAAGCCTCGTTGAGCCGCTGGAAACCTTCGGCGTCTTCATCCGGCCGCGTGGTGCGCAGCAGCTTCGCGTAGGCCGACTTGATCGCGCGCTCGTCCGCATCCGCGCCGATTCCCAGCAGGTCGAAAGGCGTGCTCACGGCTCCATTTCCAATTGGTCGAGCGCGTGCTCGAACTGCTGGCGCTCAACGCGGATCATGTTTTCGTCCTGCGATTCCACGATGGCCCGGAAGCGGGCGATCCACCCCTCCAGGGTTTGACGCCACGCCAGCCGTTCGGCGTAGACGCGTTCCGCCCGGGCAAGCGTGGCGACATTTTCCTGCCGCTCGCGAGGATGGATCTTCAATGCGGAGAGCGCGGCGAGACGTTCCCGGATTTCCCGATCGTCCAGCACGCCGGGATTCTGTTGCAGCAGCAGCTCGAATTTTTCCCCGGTGCGTTTGATCGTGGCCTCGACCTGGAGCACGCCATTGATGTCGTAAGTGAAGCGCACGGCGACAGCCTGCTGATCCTGCGGCAGGCCGGGAACGATGCCGATGTCCAGCTCGCCCAGCAGGATGTTGTGCGCGACCATCGGGCTCTCGCCCTGGAATACGCGCAGGTTGATCTGGGATTGCCGCACGTCCACCGGGAAGAACACATCTTCGCGGCTGACCGGCACGGTGGTGTTGCGCTGGATGATCGGTTTGAAGAATCCGCCCACGCGCTGGCCGGTGCCGGGATCCTGGCGGCTGATTTCGACGCCCAGCGAATACGGGCAAACGTCCGTGAGGATCATCTCCTCCAGCGCGCCGTCGCGCGCCTTCATCCCCGCGGCGATTGCGGCACCGAGCGCGATTGCCTGGTCCGGGTCCACGTGGCGCAAGGGCAGGCGGCCGAACATGCGCGACACCGTCCGCGCTACCAGCGGCATGCGGCTGGCGCCGCCGACCAGCACGATTTCGCTGAGGTCCGACGGCTGCAGGTTGGCGTCGCGCATCGCGCGCTCCAGCGGTGCCCGCAAGCGCTGAATGAGCGGTTGCGCGAGTTGCTCGAAGCGATCTTCCTCGATGGACCAGGTCAACTCGCGCTCGGCAAGGGTGATCGCGACTTCCGCGCTGCGCGCTTGCGACAGGCTGCGCTTGGCTTGTTCGAGCTTGCGTCGCACCTGTTCGCGGTCGCCGGGCGCAACGGTGTGCGGCTGGAACCCGAGGTCGAGCAGGCAGGCGGATTCAAGCACGTCGAGGAAGTCTTCGCCGCCGAGGAAGTTGTCGCCCGCGCTGGCGTGTACCTGCACGACGCCTTCGAACAATTCCAGAATCGAAACATCGAAGGTGCCGCCGCCCAGGTCGAAAACCAGGAAGCGCGAACCTTCCGGCCGTTCGCGCAAACCGTAAGCCAGTGCCGCGGCCGTGGGCTCGTTGATCAGCTTTTCCACGCGCAATCCGGCGAGTTCGCCGGCGGCGCGCGTAGCCTTGCGCTGCGCGTCCGAAAAGTACGCTGGGACGCTGATCACCGCCTCCTCGATCTTCTCGCCGGTTTCGGCTTCCGCGTCCGCAACGAGCGAACGCAGTACCAGTGCCGACAATTCCTCCGCGCGAAACGACCTGTTCCCGAGCCGGACTTCCTTGGCGCTGCCCATCCAGCGCTTGAAAGCGGCGACGGTGTTGCGCGGATGGGTGATCAGGCGATCCCTTGCCGCCTGGCCCACGATGACCGAACCGTCATCGTCCGTGCTGACGACCGAAGGCGTCAGATAGCCGCCCAGCGTGTTCTTGAACAGTCGCGGCTGGCTTTGCTCAAAGACTCCGATCAGCGAATTGGTTGTCCCCAGATCAATGCGGACAATCACTCTGACGCCCCCTGAAAAATGTTTCGAAAGCTACATCCGGAATACGCCGTACCTGGTCGGTTCGACCGGCGCGTTGAGTGACGCGGAGATCGCGAGGCCCAGCACGCGGCGGGTGTCGGCGGGGTCGATCACGCCATCGTCCCACAGCCGGGCGGTGGCGTACCACGGATGGCCCTGGTGTTCGTATTGCTCGCGGATCGGCGCCTTGAACGATTCCTCCTCGTCCTTCGACCAGGACTTGCCGGCGGCCTCGATGCCGTCGCGCTTGACCGTCGCGAGCACGCTCGCGGCCTGTTCGCCGCCCATCACGCTGATGCGCGCGTTGGGCCACATCCACAGGAAGCGCGCGCCATAGGCGCGGCCGCACATCGCGTAGTTGCCGGCGCCGAAACTGCCGCCGATGATCACGGTGAACTTCGGCACCGAAGCGCACGCGACCGCGGTCACCATCTTGGCGCCGTCCTTGGCGATGCCGGCCTGCTCGTACTTCTTGCCGACCATGAAGCCGGTGATGTTCTGCAGGAACACCAGCGGGATCCCGCGCTGGTTGCACAGCTCGATGAAATGCGTGCCCTTGAGCGCGCTCTCGGAAAACAGGATGCCGTTGTTGGCGATGATGCCGACCGGATAACCATGGATGTGCGCGAAGCCGGTCACCAGCGTCTTGCCGTAACGTGCCTTGAACTCGTGGAACTCCGAGCCGTCCACGATGCGCGCGATCACTTCGCGGATGTCGAAGGGTCGGCGGGTGTCCTCGGGAATCACGCCGTAAAGTTCGGCCGGCGAATACTTCGGCTCGCGCGAATCGCGCAGCTCCAGTGAGATCGCTTTCTTGCGATTGAGGTTGGCGACGACGTCGCGCGCAATGCTCAACGCGTGCGCGTCGTTCTCGGCGAAATGGTCGGCCACGCCCGAGATGGACGTATGGACATCCGCGCCGCCCAGGGTTTCGGCATCCACCACTTCGCCGGTCGCGGCCTTCACCAGCGGCGGGCCGCCGAGGAAGATCGTGCCCTGTTGCTTGACGATGATCGTCTCGTCGCTCATCGCTGGGACGTAGGCGCCGCCGGCGGTGCACGAGCCCATCACCACCGCGATCTGCGCGATGCCGAGTGAAGACATCCGCGCCTGGTTGTAGAAGATGCGGCCGAAGTGTTCCTTGTCCGGGAACACCTCGTCCTGCAGCGGCAGGAACGCGCCGCCGGAATCCACCAGGTACACGCAAGGCAGATGGCTCTCCAGCGCCACTTCCTGCGCGCGCAGGTGCTTCTTCACCGTCATCGGAAAATACGTGCCGCCTTTCACCGTGGCGTCGTTGGCGACCACCACGATTTCCTGTCCGTGCACGCGGCCGATGCCGGTGAGCAGGCCGGCGGCGGGCGCGGCATCGTCATACATGCCATGCGCGGCCAGCGGCGAAAGTTCGAGGAATGGCGAACCAGGATCGAGCAGGGCGCGGACCCGTTCGCGCGGCAGCAGCTTGCCACGGGACGTGTGTTTCTCGCGCGCCTTGTCGCCACCGCCGAGCGCGGTGCGTTCCAATTGCGACTTCAGATCAGCGACGAGCGCCTGCAGCCGTTCCGCGTTGCCACGGAATTCGGCGCTCCTGGTGTCAATACGGGATTCGATGACGGGCATGCCTCAGATCCATCGCGGGCGAAGCTGCATGCAAACACAGGCGAGCGGCTTCCCGCCAGTCAAAAAAAACCGGCCGCATTGTGCGGCCGGTTTTCAATGCACATGGAGCGGTGGATCAATGGCCGCTGCTGCTGCTCTTGGCGGCGTCCTTTGCGTTGTCGGCATTGTCCTTGGCCTGGTCGGCAGCCTTCGACGCATTGTCGGCTGCGTTGTCGGCCGCATTGGCCGCCTGGTCGCCGGCCTGGCCATTCGACTGCATGGCCTTGGACGTATCCTGCTGGGCTTGCTGCGCAGCGGCCGCAGCCTGATCGGCCGACTGTTGCGCCATGGAAGCGGCCTGGTCGGCGGCCGGGCTCTGGCTCTGGTCGGCGGCCTGCTTGGCCTGCTGCGCGGATTGCTGCGCATCTGCCGCGGACTGCTGTGCGTCCTGCGCGTTGTCGGACGGATTGCTGCACGCAGCAAGCGCCAGCACCAACGCGGAAGCGAGAAGGGTTCGTGTGAACTTCATGTAGCGCTCTCCTTGTTTGCCGTGGATGCCACAGGATGGCTCATCCATTTAAACCAAATGCCTGTGCATTTGCCATATATGCCGCCGCGCCGGACGGCAACCATACAGGTGGGAGTGCGAAAAAAATCGCGCGCGATGTTTCCATCGCGCGCGATCGTGTACAGCGGTAAAACCTGGAGCTTGATCAGCCGCCCGAAGAGGACTTGGCCGGGGCAGCGGCCGGAGCAGCCGTGGAGGCTGCCGGCGGAGTCATTGCGGTCGAGGCAGCCGGCGGCTTCATCGCCGTGGAAGCCGCTGGCGGCGTCATCGCCGGAGCAGTCGACGCAGTGGCCGGGGCGGCGGTGGTGGCCGATGCGGCGGCACCGTTTTGATTCTGATCATTGTTGCCATTGCACGCGCCGAGTCCGACAACCAGCGCCGACGCAAGAAGGATACGTGTCAATTTCATGTGTGAGTCTCCGAGCCGTGGATGCCAATGAATTTGGCCCCCACATTAAACCGCGAATGTGAAGATTACGCCACTGGCAAATTATTCCGCCGCCCGCGCATTCAGGCGGCGATTATCTTCAGTCGCGTTCCAGCGCGATGGCCGTGGCCTCGCCGCCGCCGATGCACAGCGCCGCCACGCCGCGTTTCACCCCCCGCGCCGCCATGGCATTCAACAGGCTGACCACCAGTCGCGCGCCGGTCGCGCCGATCGGATGACCAAGCGCGCAGGCGCCGCCGTTGACGTTGAGCTTCTCGTGCGGGATGCCCAGCTCGCGGATCGGCGCCATCGCCACCACCGCGAAGGCCTCGTTGATCTCGAACAGGTCCACGTCCTCCACCTTCCAGCCGGTCTTGTCCAGCAGCTTCCGGATCGCGTGCACCGGCGCGGTGGTGAAGCCCTCCGGCTCCTGCGAGTGCGTGGCGTGGCCAACGATGCGGCCCAGCGGCTGCAGGCCGCGGCGCTTCGCTTCGGCCTCACCGATCAGCACGGTCGCCGCGGCGCCGTCGGAAATCTTCGATGAACTCGCCGCGGTGACGCTGCCGCCTTCCTTCTTGAATGCGGGCTTCAACGTCGGGATCTTCGACAGGTCGCAGCGCGCGGGCTCTTCGTCCGTGTCAACGACCGTTTCGCCCTTGCGGCCTTTCACGGTGACCGGCGCGATCTCGTCCTTCAGCACGCCCGACTGCTGCGCGGCCAATGCGCGCTTCACCGACTCGCTGGAGAACGCATCCTGCTCTTCGCGGGTGAACGAATATTTGTCCACGCACTGCTCGGCGAACACGCCCATCGCGCGGCCATCGTACGGGTTGGTCAGGCCATCCCAGGCCATGTGGTCCACCAGCGGCGCGTCGCCGTAGCGGATGCCGGTGCGCGCGGCGGCCATGTGCGGCGCGTTGGTCATGGATTCCATGCCGCCGGCGACGACGATCGTCGCGGAGCCGGCCTTGATCAGGTCGTGGCCCAGCATGATCGCCTTCATGCCCGAACCGCAGACCTTGTTGATCGTGGTGCAGCCGGTGGAGACCGGCAGGCCTGCGCCGAGCGAGGCCTGACGCGCGGGCGCCTGGCCGAGATTCGCCGGCAACACGCAGCCCATGAAAACTTCCGACACGTCCGCCGGCGCGATTCCGGATTGCTGCAATGCGGCGCGAATGGCGGTGGCGCCCAGCGTGGTCGTGGGCACGCCCGTGAACTGGCCGAGGAAGGAACCGATCGCGGTGCGCTTGGCGCCCACGATCACGACGGAATCGGACATTTGGAACTCCGGCTTGCGGGAATCACCCGATTATGCGCCGGATGCTGCGCTGCGGCAAACGCCGGGCGGATGTCCCGTCCGAGTATTCGGAACGCGCTGTTGTTCAAGAGTGCGGCCGTGGATGGCCGCTCGTGGTCTTGATTGATCCGAAAAACACGGCGCTCGCATTGACGATCGTCGAGCGGCAATCTAAGGATGATCGCTACAGCTAACCGTTGCCGTGGAACAGCTCGCGTCCGATCAGCATTTGCCGGATCTCGTTGGTGCCGGCGCCGATCTCGTAGAGCTTGGCGTCGCGCAGGATGCGGCCGGTGGGGAATTCGTTGATGTAGCCGTTGCCACCCAGCGCCTGGATCGCTTCCAGCGCGACCTTCACCGCGCTGGTGGACGCGTTCAACAGGCACGAGGCGGGATCGATGCGCGACTTGATGCCCTGGTCGAACTGGCCCGCCACGGTGTAGGCAAACGCGCGCGAGGATTGCAGCGCGGTGTACATGTCGGCGACCTTTGCCTGCATGATTTCGAAGGTGCCGATCGGCGCGTTGAACTGCTTGCGCTCGCGCACGTAGGGCAGGGTGACGTCCAGCGCCGCCTGCATCAGGCCGATCGGTCCGCCCGAGAGCACCAGCCGCTCGGTGTCCAGCCCGCTCATCAGTACGCGCACGCCCTCGTCAATCTCGCCGATGCGGTTCTCGTCGGGAATCTCGCAGTTGTCGAACACCAGTTCGCAGGTGTTCGAGCCGCGCATGCCGAGCTTGTCCAGCTTCTGCGCGGTCGAGAAACCCTTCATACCTTTCTCGACGACGAAGGCGGTCATGCAGCGGCTGCCGGCCGGACGCGGCGCGGTGCGCATGTACACCAGCAGCACGTCCGCGTCCGGGCCGTTGGTAATCCACATCTTCGAGCCGTTGGCGATCCAGCGGTCGCCTTGTCGCGAGGCGCGGCAGGCCATCGAGCCGACCACGTCCGAGCCTGCGCCCGGCTCGCTCATCGCCAGGGCGCCGACGAATTCGCCCGAGCACAGCTTCGGAATGTATTTCTTCTTCTGCGCGTCGTTGCCGTTATGGAAGATGTTGTTGACGCAGAGATTCGAGTGTGCGCCATAGGACAGCCCGACCGAGCCCGACGCGCGCGAGATCTCTTCCATCGCGACCACGTGGGCGAGATAGCCCAGACCTGATCCGCCGAAGTCCGGCGATACGGTGATGCCGAGCAGACCGAGATCGCCGAGCTTGCGCCAGAGATCGGAAGGGAACGCGTTTTCGCGATCGATCAGGTCCGCGCGCGGCGCGATTTCCTTCTCCGCGAAGGCGTGCACGCTTTCGCGGAGGAGGTCGAGTTCTTCGCCGAGCTTGAATGCGCGCATCCGAAATCCTCGTCGGCGTCATTCCGGGGCCGTTCGCGGATCCCCGCGAACGGAACCCGGAATCTGCTCTGATCCGATGAAAGCAGATTCCGGGTTCTGCCGCGGACTTCGTCCACGGCAGCCCCGGAATGACGATGTCAGTTTTACCCTGTTCGAGTCCCGAGTCCCGAGTCCCGAGTCCCGAGTCCCGAGTCCCGAGTCCCGAGTCCCGAGTCCCGAGTCCCGAGTCCCGAGTCTTATTGCCCGCGCATCCTTCCCAGGAAGCGCGCGCCGTCGCTGCCCATCGTCGGCAGCTTGATCTTGCCGATCGCGTTGATGCGCTCCTCGGCCATGCGGTCGGCGGCCTTGTAGGTGCTGATGCCGTCGCGCTCGGCGATCTGGAAGATGCGGCCGACGTTGTAATAGATCGTGCGCATCATGCGCATTGCGCGCTCGCGGTTGTAACCGTCGATCTCCAGCGACACGTTCATCACGCCGCCGGCGTTCACCGCGTAATCCGGCGCGTACAGCATGCCGCGGCGGGTGACCTCGTCGCCGATCTCGTCGGTGGCGAGCTGGTTGTTGGCGGCGCCGCAGATGATCTTGCACTTCAGGCGCGGCAGC
>DASSEW010000007.1:0-120452 GCA_035695065.1 Rhodanobacteraceae bacterium
ACGCGGTCGATCAGGATGAAACCGGGCTCGGCGTAGTCGTACGTCGAGACCATGATCATGTCCCACAGGTGCCGGGCCTTCAGGTGCCCGTACACCTTGCAGGCGACCAGGCCGTCATCGCGCACGATGTAGTTTTCGTGCACCGGCCATTCGCGCCAGACCACCGCGGACGCGTCGTCGAAATCGAACTCATCCTTCTCCTTGACGTGGATCGGGAAGGTGAGCGGCCAGTCGCCGTCGACTTCCACCGCCTGCATGAAGCCGTCGGTGATCAGCAGGCTGAGGTTGAACTGGCGCAGGCGCCCGTCCTCGCGCTTGGCGCGGATGAATTCGCGCACGTCCGGATGCGAGACGTCGAAGGTCCCCATCTGCGCGCCGCGGCGGCCGCCCGCGCTGGACACGGTGAAGCACATCTTGTCGTAGATATCCATGAACGACAGCGGGCCCGACGTGTAGGCGCCGGCACCCGAGACATACGCGCCGCGCGGGCGCAAAGTCGAGAATTCATAGCCGATGCCGCAGCCGGCTTTCAGCGTCAGCCCGGCTTCGTGCACCTTTTCGAGAATGTCGTCCATCGAATCGCGCACGGTGCCCGAGACCGTGCAGTTGATCGTGGAGGTCTTGGGCTTGTGCTCGCGCGCGCCGGCATTGGAGGTGATGCGGCCGGCGGGGATCGCCCCGCGGCGCAGCGCCCACAGGAAGCGCTCGTACCAGTGCTCCTGCAGTTCCGGCGTCGCTTCCACTTCCGCCAGCGCGTGCGCGACGCGCTGGTAGGTGTCGTCGATGCTGACGTCCACCGGCGCGCCCTGCTTGGTCTTCAGCCGGTACTTCTTGTCCCAGATGTCGTATGAAGCAGGTTGCAGCGGAATTTCCACCATCATTCTTGCCACATTCTCCGCGCGCACCGTGCTCATCCGTGTCCCCTCCGCTTGCTTGTTCGCCTGTTGGTCTTGCCGCTGGCCTTGCCTGGGTTTCATGTCGTTCGATCCGCGTCCTGCGCCTGTGACTGCGCGATGCCTGCCCGCATTCCTGCGGCAGCCCTGAAGGAATCCAAAGCCTCGCGGGCGCTGCGCGCCGCTTGCGATTGCCCTGGAATCCCCATCCCGCCGTATTGCACCGCAACCCAAGCCTTGGTAAACCCGCGCGAGGTTGAACACAAGATGTTGTGATCGCCGGCCGGAGCGAACATAACCCCGGCCGGGCCGCGTGTAAAGCTGCGAGCCAGCATTCGGCGTCGCCGCGGGTGTACAACAGGCGTTTGCGCCGAACCGCAGGCGGTCGACGCAGTCCAACACCGGGTTGCTCCGCCTTCATCGCAGGGCGGATCGCCGTTGCCGCACACCAACGAGGAATCCGCATGCCGACCATCCGTTCGCGCCGTTCCCTGATCCTGATCCTGCTGCTCGCGCTCGCCGCGGCCTTCGCGCTCGCTGCCTGCGGCAATGCCGGCACCCTGCCACCTTCGGTCAACGGGCAGCCGCTGCCGTCCCTGGCGCCGATGCTGAGCAAGGTCTCGCCGGCGGTGGTGAACATTTCCTCGACCACGCACCGGCGCGTGGTCGATCCGTTCTTCTCCGATCCGATCATGCGGCAGTTCTTCGGCATGCCGAACCTGCCTTCGCGCGAACAGGTCGAGCAGTCGCTGGGCTCGGGCGTGATCGTGGACGCCGACAAGGGCTACATCCTCACCAACAACCACGTGGTCGCGGGCGCGGACGACATCCGCGTGACGCTCACCGACGGGCGCAATTTCAAGGCCAAGCTGATCGGTGCCGATCCCGCCACCGACATCGCGGTGATCCAGATCCCAGCGCAGAAGCTCACCGCGCTGCCGATCGCCGATTCGAAGAAACTGCGGGTCGGTGATTTCGTGGTGGCGATCGGCGATCCGTTCGGGCTCGGCCAGTCGGCAACATCCGGCATCATCTCCGGCCTGCAGCGGCAGGACCTGCGCAGCAACGGCTACCAGAACTACATCCAGACCGACGCCTCGATCAATCCTGGCAATTCCGGCGGCGCACTGGTGAACCTCGCCGGCGAACTGGTCGGCATCAACTCGATGATCTATTCGCCGTCGGGCGCGAGCGCCGGGCTGGGCTTCGCGATTCCGTCCGACCTCGCCGTCTCGGTGATGCAGCAGCTGATCAAGAACGGCCACGTCAGCCGCGGCAGCCTCGGCGTGGAAGCGCAGGATCTCACCCCGCAGGTCGCGGCGGCGCTCGGCACCAGCGCGCGCAGCGGCGCGTTGATCACCGACGTGACGCCCGGCTCGCCCGCCGCCAAGGCCGGGCTGAAACCCGGCGACCTGGTGGTCGCGGTGGATGGCAAGCCGATCGACAACGCGCAGGACCTGCGCAATGCGCAGGGCCTGAAGCCGCTCGGCACCACGCTGCAGCTGGAGATCGAGCGCGGCAGCAAGCGCATGGCGGTGAGCGCGACGCTGGCGGCGGACGCCAACACGCTGGCCGGCGCCTCGCTGGATCCGCGGCTCGCGGGCGCATCGTTCGTGGAGCTGCCGGGCAGCCTGCGCCAGCAGGGCGCGAGCGGCGTGGGGATCAGCGACGTGGATGCGAACAGTCGCGCCGCGCAGCAGGGCCTGCAGTCGGGCGACATCGTGGTCGGCGTCAACAACACCGCCACGCCGAACCTCGCGACTCTGCGTCGCGTGCTGGCGGCGCATCCGAAACGGCTGCTGCTGGTGATCGTGCGCGGGGGCCAGATCGCGCAGTTGCCGATCCAGTGAATGCAGGCGTGCGCCGGATGTGTGCTGCATCACATCCGGCGCGCGCCCCCGGAAAACTGCGCAGGCTTTCACGCGCAAGGAAGCGCAGCAGGTGATAATCGCGCTGCTCGCACGAGCGATCACAACGTAACGGAAGCCCCTGCATGACCCTGCGTCCCCTGTCCGTGTTCTTTTCCGCCGCGCTGCTGTGTCTCGGCGCGGCCTGCAATCCCGCCTTCGCCAAGAGCAGCCACAAGAAATCCAGCCATCGCTCCGAATCCAGCGGCCCGCCGCTGGTGATCCGCGGCGACATCGTGACCTCGCACGGGCTGGTGGATTCGATCGCGGAAGCCTGGGAGGACGCCGGCAAGGGCCGCATCGAGGTGCAGCCGTTCAACACCGTGTCGGGCATCGACGCGGCGCTCAGCGGCAGCGCCGATATCGCCGCGAGCGCGCGCCCCGGCTTTCCCGGCCGCGCCCAGGAAGCGGGCCTGAACTTCACGCCGGTGGCGTGGGACGCGCTGGTGATGATCACCTCGCCGGACAACCGGATCGGCAGCATCACGCTCAAGCAGCTGCACGACATCTATTGGGGCAAGATCACCAACTGGAGCGAACTCGGCGGCAAGGACGAGCCGATCGACCTCTACACCATCGCAAGTCCGCTGGACGGTGCCGAATACAGCCTGCGCCGGCTGCTGTTCGGCCGCGGTAACGCCCCGATCGTGATGCCGCGTTCCTACATCAACGTGGACACGCTGGAACAAGGCATCGCGCTGGATCCGAAATCGCTCGGGCTGTCCACGCTCTCGCGCGTGCACGACAACAAGGCGGTGCGGATCATCCCGGTCGAAGGCGTGACGCCTTCGCTCGCGACCGTCGCCGACGGCAGCTATCCGCTCTACACGGCGATCTATCTCGCTTCCAGCCCCTCGAATCCGCACGCGGCGGAAATCGCGCAGTTCATGGATTACCTCGCCGGCAGCGAAGCGCAGAAGCTGATGCGCGAGCACGACCTGCTGCCTTATGCCGATGCGCCCGCGTTACTGTCGCCGGATCAGCAGCTCGCATCCGTGACCGCGAAGATGGTGAGTGAAGGCCTGCCGGCCTCGCAGGAGACCCATGCCGAAGTCGCGGCCGCAGCCGCGCCGATCACGCCGCCGCCGCCGGCCTCCGTCGCGCTGCCCACAGCGACCACCCCGCCCGCGCATATCGCGCAGGCCGCGGATGTCGCCGACGCCAAGGTCACTTCCTCGGCGCGCACGCCGAAGGATCCGGGCGTGAAGCACGCCGAAGCGATCGCGCCGTCCAATCCGGTGGTGATTTCTTCCGGCGGCACGGTGACGCCGGTGGCTTCAGTGCTCGATCCGAACCGGCCGCAGAGTTACACGGTGGACAAAGGCGATACACTCTCGAGCATTGCGCGCAAGTATTCGGTGACCGTCGCCGACTTGCGCAAATGGAATGACTTGAAGAACGACATCCTGCGCGTGGGCCAGGTGCTGCAATTGAGAGCGAACTGATGCGGGGATTGGCCGAGCTCGCACGCGGAACCCGCGCGCTGCCGCTGGAGGCGATCGATCGCGTGCATTGGCCGGCGCGCGCGAAGAAGCTTTCGGCGCGCGAGCGGCGCTGGGCGCAGGCCTGCGGTTTCGAGGCCCGGCCCGGCACGTTCTGCCTGTTACCCGATGCACGCGGCGCCGTCGCACGCGTGCTGGCCGGCGTCGATGCCAGTGCGCCAATGTTCGCGCTGGGCGCTTTACCCTCGCTGCTGCCCGCGGGCGATTACCGGCTGGACAACGACCTGATTCCCGCAGCAGCCGCCGCGCTGGGCTGGGCGCTGGGTGCGTATCGCTTCACGCGTTACGTCGCCGAACCACCCGCGCCGCCGCGGCTGTGCCTGCCGAAGGAAACGCTGGATACGATCGCGCCGCTGGTGCAGGCGATCAGCCAGGTGCGCGACCTGGTCAATACACCCACCGAAGACCTCGGCCCCGCGCAACTGTGCGATGCCGTCCGCGAACTCGCGCGCGAGCATCGCGCGAAGTTCCGCGAGTGGAGCGGCGATGAACTGCTGCGCGCCGGCTTCCCGACCGTGCACGCCGTGGGCCGTGCCAGCACGCAGGCGCCGCGCGTGGCGGAGCTGCGCTGGGGCAAGGCTTCCGATCCGCTGCTGGCGCTGGTCGGCAAGGGCGTGTGTTTCGATTCCGGCGGCCTGAGCATCAAGAGCGCCGACGGCATGCGCTGGATGAAGAAAGACATGGGCGGCGCCGCGCATGCGATCGCGCTGGCGCGGCTGGTGATGGCGGCGAAACTGCCGGTGCGGCTGCTGCTGGTCATCCCCGCGGTGGACAACGCGATTTCCGGCAACGCATTCAAGCCGGGCGAAGTGATCCGCACGCGCGCCGGCGTCACGGTGGAGGTGGACAACACCGACGCCGAAGGCCGCCTGATCCTTTGCGACGCGCTCGCCGCCTGCGTGGAGGAGCAGCCCGACCTGCTGATCGATTTCGCCACGCTCACCGGCGCGGCGCGGGTGGCGCTGGGGCCGGAACTGCCGGCGCTGTTCGCCAACGACGACGCCAGCGCGGAAGCCCTGCTGGCATCCTCGCGCGCGCAGCACGATCCGCTGTGGCGGCTGCCGTTGTGGCATCCCTACCGCACGATGCTGGCCTCGCACATCGCCGACCTGGTCAATACCGGCTCGTCGCGGCATGCCGGCGCGATCACCGCGGCGCTGTATCTCGAACGCTTCGTGCCCGCCACGATTCCGTGGTTGCACGTGGACGTGTATGCATGGAACGACCACGACCGCCCGGGTCATCCGCGCGGCGGAGAGGCGCAGGGCCTGCGCGCGTTCTTCGCGTTCCTGCGGGATCGCTACGCGGGTTGATCAAGACGGCGGGATTCGCTGTTGCTCCTCCCGCATTGCGCCAGCCACGCGGACCCGCAAGCGAAAGAACGAAAAGGCCCGCGATGCGGGCCTTTTCGTTCTGCCGGGACGACGACATCCTGCCGTCAGTTCGAATCCGCCACGCCGTTCAACGCGCCCTTGTAGGGCAGCACTTCGGCGGCGAGCTTGGTGTTGCCGCGGATCAGGTCGACCTCGTCGGCGAGGATGTGCGCGGTCTCGTCGAGCTCGGTGTCCTTGGCGTTCTTGGCTGCCTTCTCGCGCGCGATGTCGGCCTTGATGTTGCGCTCGCCCGGTTGCAGTCCGTCGTCGGGACGCAGGTTGGCGGCCGAGGCATCGCCCAGCGCGGCGCGGCGCGCCTTGAACGCGGCTTCCTGCGCGTCGAGTTTCTTGCGCTCGGCATCACGCACCGCGTAATCCAGCGACACGGTCTTCTGGTCGTGCAGCTTGCGCGCGGCGGCCAGTTCATCCAGCAGCAACTGCCACGACGGATCCTTGGCGGCGCGCTGGTCGTGCATCTGCGTGAGCTGCGGTACAAGCGGCTTGAGGTTCGCGACCGGCTTGTAGGTGGCCGGCGCGATCTGCGTCCACGGCAGCGCATTGTCGTAGGAGGACTCGCCGAAATCGGCGAAGTCCACGCTATGCGGGAACTGGATGTCCGGCGTGACGCCGTGCAATTGGGTGGAGCCGCCGTTGATGCGGAAGAACTCGGCGATGGTCATCTTCAACTCGCCGAAGGTCGGCTTCTCGTTCTGCGCGAGCTGGTCGAGGTCGGTGAGGTTCTGCACCGTGCCCTTGCCGAAGGTCTGTTCGCCGATGATCACGCCGCGGCCGTAGTCCTGGATCGCCGCGGCGAAGATCTCCGTGGCCGAAGCCGAGCCGCGATTGACCAGCACCGCCAGCGGGCCGCTCCAGACCATGCCGGCATCGGTGTCCTTCTGTTCCTCGACATGGCCGCGCGCATCGCGCACCTGCACCACCGGCCCGGTGTTGATGAACAGGCCGGTGAGCTCGGTGGCTTCCGCCAGCGAACCGCCGCCGTTGTTGCGCACGTCCATCACCACGCCGTCCACCTTGTCGGCCTTCAGCTCGCCCAGCAGCTTGGCGACGTCACGGGTGGCGCTCTTGTAATCGGGATCGCCGCGACGGCGCGCGTCGAAATCTTCATAGAAGGTCGGCAGCGTGATCACGCCGATGCGATGGGTGACGCCGCCGTCCTTGACCGTGATGATGGATTTCTTGGCGGCCTGCTCGGCAATGGTCACCTTCTTGCGCACCAGCGTGACCACCACGTGCTTGGCGTCCTGGCCGCCATTGCCGGGCACCACTTCCAGCCGCACCGTGCTGCCCTTGGGACCGCGGATCTTGTCCACGACGTCGTCGATGCGCCAGCCGACCACGTCGGTGATCGGCCCGCACGCGCCCTGGCCGACGCCGACGATCTTGTCGCCGACTTCCAGCTTGCCGGAACTGGAAGCGGGGCCGCCCGGCACCATCTCGCGGATCAGCGTGTAGTCCTCGTGCTGTTCCAGCACCGCGCCGATGCCGTCCAGCGACAGCTTCATCGCGATGTCGAAGTTGGCGGAGGCGCGCGGCCCGAAATAATTGCTGTGCGGGTCGATCGCCATCGCGTACGAATTCATGAACGTCTGGAACACGTCCTGCGAATCGAGCTGGTGCACGCGGTCGAGGAAATTGGTGTAGCGCTTGGACAGCGTCTTGCGGATCTCGTCGTCGCTCTGCCCGGCCAGCTTCAGGCGGATCCAGTCGTTCTTGACGCGCTTGCGCCAGACGTCGTTCAGCGCGGCCGTGTCCTTGGCCCACGGCGCCTTGTCCCGGTCGGGCTGGTAGCTTTCCTCGACGTCGAGATTGAAGCCCTTCTTCAGTTCGTCCAGCGCGAACTGCGTGCGCTCGCCGGCGCGCTTTTCATACAGGTTGAAGATGGCGAACGGGATGGTCAGGTTGCCGTTCCAGATCGCGTCGTCCAGCTTGGTGCGATCGGGGCCGAAATGATCGATGTCGGCCTGGGTGAAGAACAGCCGGTCGCCGTCCAGCGCGTCGAAGTAGCCCTTGAAGATCTTGCGCGACATCGCGTCGTCGAGCGGCAGCGCCTCGTAGTGGAAGCGCGTCAGCAGGCGCGCGGCGAGGATGCCTGCCTCGGCCTGGTCGGCGGTCGGTTTCAGCACCGGCGCCTGGGTGATGACGTCGGCGGGCGGCGGCGGCGTGGTCGCGGCGGAGCTGGCCGCGGTGGCCGGGCAGGACTCGTCCGCATGCGCCGCGCCCAATCCGCTCAGGCACAGCATCACAATCAAAAGGAGGCGCTTGGTCATGATTCTCTCTGGGAAAACTTACGCGACTTCCACGAAACCCGCTTCGTGTGCCTGTTGGTCGGCATGATAGGAGGAACGCACCAGCGGACCGGACGCAACGTGGGTAAAGCCCATCGCCATGCCGGCATCGCGCAATTCGTCGAATTCCTGCGGCGTCCAGTAGCGCAGCACCGGATGGTGGTGCGGCGAGGGTTGCAGATACTGGCCGATCGTAATCATGTCCACGTCATGCGCGCGTAAATCGCGCAAGGCCCCGAGCACCTGCTCCTTCGTCTCGCCCAGGCCCAGCATGATGCCGGACTTGGTCGGGATGTCGGCGTGGCGCGCCTTGAATTCGCGCAGCAGTTGCAGCGACCAGTCGTAGTCGGCGCCGGGGCGCACTTCGCGATACAGCTCGCGCACGGTTTCCAGATTGTGGTTGAACACGTCCGGGGGATCGCCCGCGAGCGCTTCCAGCGCGCGCTCCACGCGGCCCTTGCCGCGGAAGTCGGGGGTGAGGATTTCGATCTTCAGCTTCGGGCTTTCCTGCCGCGCCATGCGGATGCAGGCGGCGAAATGCGCCGCGCCGCCGTCGCGCAAATCATCGCGGTCCACCGAGGTGATCACGACATAGCGCAGGCCCATGTCGCGGATGGTGTGCGCCAGCCGGATCGGTTCCAGCGGATCGGGCGGTTTGGGCCGGCCGTGCGCGACGTCGCAGAACGAGCAACGGCGCGTGCAGACCTCGCCCAGGATCATGAAGGTCGCGGTGCCCTTGCTGAAGCATTCGTGGATGTTCGGGCAGGAGGCTTCTTCGCAGACCGTGACCAGCGCGTTCGCGCGCAGCTTCGCCTTCAACTGCTGCACGGCGTTGCCCTGCGGCAGTCGCACGCGAATCCACGAAGGCTTGCGCAGCGTCGGGGCGTCGGCGTCGAACTGCGCGCGGTTGCGCGCGATCTTGTCCTCGCCCGCGAGCTTCTCGCCGGCAACGATGATGGGGATGCGTGTGGAAGTGGATTCGCTCATGCGCTCACGCGGCGATCCGGGCGAGGATCAGCCGATCCGGGTTGGACAATGGGAGGCAACACAGGTTCAACGGCGCGCGGATCCAGGTCGAACTGGCGACACAGTTCCGTCACCAGCACATCCTCGACCTGGCGCAGCGACGATGCACCGCCCCAGTCTACCAGCTGCGTGACCTGCAGGCCCTGGTAGCCACAGGGGTTGATGCGCCGGAACGGCTCCAGGTCCATGTCGATGTTGAAGGCCAGCCCGTGAAAGGTGCAGCCGCGCCGCACCCTCAGTCCCAACGCGGCGATCTTGGCATCGTTGACGTACACGCCCGGCGCGCCCTGCCGGCGCACGGCTTCGATGTTCCAGTGCGCCAGCGTATCGATGAGGGCCTGCTCGATCCGGCAGACGAGGTCGCGCACGCCGATCCCGAGCCGGCGCAGGTCCAGCAACGGATAGGCCACGATCTGGCCGGGGCCGTGGTAGGTCACCTGGCCGCCGCGGTCCACCGGGACCACCGGGATGTCGCCCGGCGCCAGCACGTGTTCCATCCTGCCGGCCTGGCCCAGCGTGAAGACCGGATCGTGTTCCAGCAGCCACAACTCGTCCGGCGTGTCCGCATCGCGGGCATCGGTGAAGGCGCGCATGGCCTGCCAGACGGGCGCGTAGGGCTGGCGGCCCAGTTGGCGGACGAGCAGGGGGGGACAGGAGGTGGAAGGTGGGGATGACATCGTCAATGCTGTTCCCTTCCACCGCTTGCGGGGGAAGGTGCCGAAGGCGGATGGGGGAAATACTCGCGATATTTTCGCACGGTTCCCCTCACCCCAATCCCCTCTCCCGCAAGCGGGAGAGGGGTTCATCACAACGTATACCGGATATCGGGATCGGCCCGCAGCGCGGCGTGCGCGGCTTCGTACTTTTCGCGCGAGGGGCAGGTGAAACCCGCGGTGACCGAAACGTAATTGCCTTCGCGCGACGGCCGCTCGCGCAGGCTGGCGTCCAGCACGCTCAGGCCGAGGCCGCGCAGGATTTCCGGCACGCGCTCGCGCAGGTTGGCGCCCGCATTGCCCATCGCGGTGATTTCGAAGCTGCCGGGAAACTGGAAGCCCTGGCCCTCTTGGGGCGTGATGTTGTCTAGATCGCGCATGGACAATAAATCGTGGCGCTCACCCGGGATTTAAAGGCGGGCGCCACTGCGGAAGCAATGCCGTTCGTGCCGCGACGGCACGAACGGCTTCACGTCACTGCGTATTCGGCGTGACCGCGGTCGGCTGCGCCACCGTCACGCTCGGCGCGTTGGTGGTGGTGGTGCCGGTGTCCTTGCCGTGGAACCACAGCAGGATCGCATCCCACAGGCGCTTGAAGAAGCCGCCCTGCGGCGCGTCCTGCAAGGTGACGAGTGGCGCGTCCAGCACGCTCTTGCCGTCCAGCGTGACGTGCAGCATGCCGACCTGCTGGCCCTGCTTGAACGGCGCGACCAGCCGCGCCGGCATGTCCAGCGTGGCCTTCAGCTGGTCGTACTTACCGCGCGGAATGGTCAGCACCGCGTCGTGGGCGAGGCCGAGCGGCAGCGTGTTGCTCTCGCCCTTCCACAGTTTCGGCGCGGCCAGCGGCTTGCCGGCGGCATAGAGATCATGGGTTTCGTAGAAGCGAAAGCCGTATTCGAGCAGCGCTTCGGCATCATCCGCGCGCGCCCGGTCGGTCGGCGCACCCATCACCACCGCGATCATGCGCGCATCGCCGCGCCTGGCCGAAGCGGCGAGGCAGAAGCCCGCCTCCGCGGTGTGGCCGGTCTTGATGCCGTCCACGCTGGCATCGCGCCACAGCAGCGTGTTGCGGTTGTGCTGGGTGATGCCGTTCCACTGGAACTCCTTCACCGCCGAGATCTTGTAGTCATCCGGAAAATCGTGGATCAGCGCGCGCGAAAGCACGGCGATGTCGCGCGCGGTGCTGTAGTGGTCGGCAACCGGGTAACCGGACGCATTGACAAAATGCGTGTTGGTCATGCCCAGCCGCTGCGCGTAGGCGTTCATCAGCCCGGCGAAAGTGTCCTCGGAGCCGGCCACGTGTTCGGCCAGCGCGATCGCGGCGTCGTTGCCGGACTGGATGATCATGCCGTACAGCAGGTCCTTCAGCGGCACCTTCGAGTTCACCGCGAGGAAGCTGGTGGAGCCGTCGGTGCCCGCGCCGCCCGCTTTCCAGGCGTGCTCGCTGATGAACACCGGATCGTCCATGTGCACCTTGCCGCCGGCGATCTCGGCCGACACCACGTAGTCGGTCATGATCTTGGTGAGCGAGGCCGGCTGCTCGCGCTGGTCGGCATTGTGCGAAGCCAGGATCTGCCCGCTGGTGTAGTCCATCAGCACCCAGCTGTGCGCGTCGAAGCTCGGCGGCGGCGGAATCGGCGCCTGCGGGATCGGGATCGCGGTCGGCTTGGGCGGCAGCTGCGTCGCCGGTTTCGGCGGCAGCGCCTGGGCGAGGACGACGCCCGAGAAGGCGAATGCGGAAAGGATCAACAGCTGACGCAAAAGTTTCATTCGTGGTTCCCGGTGAAGTGGGAGTTGGTGGTCCGGCCGTTCGTGGTGAGGTATCGAACCACGAACGACGTTCTTGCCATTCGTCCTTCGATACCTCAGGACGAACGGCTGCTGATCCTTCAGAGGCGGGCGCAAAAGCCGCTACTGTACTGCGACCTGCGCGTGCGGCAAACCGAGTGCCTCGATTTTTTCCGTGACGCGATCGGCCGTGTCCACATCGGCCAGCGGGCCGATCTGCACGCGCTTGAGGTTCCTTCCGCCGACCTGCGCATCCACCACGCGCACGCTGCCGACATCCTGCCCGCGCAATCGTTGCGCCAACCTTTCGGCATTGGCCGGATCGCCGAACGCGCCCACCTGCAGGTACAGCTTCGGCGGACCGCCTGCCTGTGCTGTGACCGTGGCCGGCAGCTCGGGTTCCCGATTCCAGCGCGCGGGATCGATGCCCTGCACTTCGACCAGGCCCGTGCCCTTGGGCCAGATGCCGATCCGCACCGCAGCGGCATAGGACAGGTCGATGATGCGATTCTCCGCGAACGGGCCGCGATCGTTGATGCGCACGATCACGCTTTTGCCGTTCTCAAGGTTGGTGACGCGCGCATAGCTCGGCAGCGGCAGCACCTTGCTGGCCGCGCTGAAGGCGTACATGTCGTACTTCTCGAAATCGCTCGTCATGTAGCCATGGAACTTGGTGCCGTAGTAGGACGCGATGCCGCGCTCGTCGTAACCGGCCGCGGTCGGCAGCACGTAATAGGTGCGACCACGCACGCTGTAGGGCGACTTGTTGCCGTAGCGCGCGCGCGGCTCGGCCTTCGGCACCGGCTCCGGCAAGGAGGCGATGTCGATGCCCGCGCCGTCGGGGGTGGAATCGTCCTGTTGCCGGTAGCGGCGCGATTGCGGCAATTCCACGTCGTCGCGGATTTCGTCCGGCGAGGATTGCGTGCCGTTCGAGGTTCCAGGCGAGATGCCGCGGCGCGCCTGCTCGCGCGTCGGCGAAGTACCGCAGGCGGCGAGCATTCCGCAAACGACCGCGACCAGCGCGAGCCGCGCGTCGCGCGAGCTCATCGCCGCACGTCCGCCGCCGCCGTCTCCATCGGCTGCGCCGCACCTTGTTCGATTTCCTGCGCCAGCTGCATCACGGCCATCGCGTAACGCGGGCTCTTGTTGTAGCGGGTGATCACGTAGAAGTTCTGGAAGGTGAGCCAGTATTCCGCGCCGGCCTCGCCCTGCAAGGTCAGCAGGCTGGCGGGCAGACCCGGATTCACCGCCGTGCTCGGTGCATAGCCCGCGGCCGTGAACTGCTCCACGGATGCGGTCGGCGGCGTGCCCGCGAACTCGGGCACCGGATCCGGCGCCGCGCCCTGCAATGCGCGCAGCGCGACCGGCGCGTCCTTTTCCCAACCGTGCTGCGCAAAATAGTTCGCCACGCTCGCGACGATGTCGGGCAGCGAATTCATCAGGTCGATGCGGCTGTCGCCATCCTCGTCCACCGCGTAATCGCGGATGCTGGAGGGCATGAACTGGCCCCAGCCCTGCGCGCCGGCATAGGAACCCTGCAGGGTGTCGATCGGGCCCGCCAGCTTGTCGGCCGGCAGCTCCAGCAGCGTCTTCAACTCGCTGCGGAAATACGCCGCGCGCGGCGGATAGTGGAAGGCCAGCGTGACCAGCGCATCCAGCACGCGGTAGTGGCCGGTGATCTTTCCGTAATTGGTTTCGACGCCGATGATGGCGATGATGATCGGCGCCGGCACGCCGTACTGCGCGCTGACGCGATCAAGCAGCGCGCGGTGCTCGTTGTAGAACGCGATGCCGCCGTCGATCCGCGCATCGGTCAGGAAGATCGGCCGGTACTCGCTCCACGGCTTCGATTCTGCCGGCCGCGTCATCGCATCGATGATGCCCTGCTTGTATTGCGCGCCATCCAGCAATTTCGTCAGCGCGACCGGATCCTTGCCGGTATCGGCCGCGACTTCCGCGACCAGCGCGGCCTCGCCCGGATGCACTTCGGGACGCACTGTCGAAACCGGCTGCTGCGCGCAGGCGACGCAAGGCAGGAACAACAACGCGACGAGCAAAAACGAGAACCGGATCATGCCGGCAGAGACTAGCACGCGTGCCGGATTGTTCAATGGCGAACAGCGCGTCAGCCGGTGAACTTCCGGTGCGCGTGGATGGACATCAGCACGCCGAATCCGCACAGCAGCGTGACGGCCGAGGTGCCGCCGTAGGAGATCAGCGGCAGCGGCACGCCGACCACGGGCAGCAGGCCGGTGATCATGCCGCCGTTGACCATCACGTAGACGAAGAAGCTCATGCCGATCGCGCCGGCGAGCAGGCGCGAATAGGTGTCGCGCGCATTCGCCGCGATCCACAGGCAGCGGCCGACGATGAACGCGTACAGTGCGAGCAGCAGCAACACGCCGACCAGGCCGAACTCCTCCGAGAACACCGCGAATATGAAGTCGGTGGTGTGCTCGGGCAGGAACTCCAGCCGCGACTGCGTGCCGTGGTGCCAGCCCTTGCCGAACACGCCGCCGGAACCGACCGCGATCATCGACTGGATGATGTGCCAGCCATTGCCGAGCGGATCGTTTTCCGGATGCAGGAAGGTCAGCACGCGCTGGCGCTGGTAGTCGTGCAGGAAATGCCAGGCGACCGGCGCCGCGCCGGCGAGCGCGCCGAGCATCAATCCGATCCGCCACCACGCGATGCCTGACAGGAACAATACGAAGACGCCCGCGGCGGCGACCAGCAGCGCGGTGCCGAGGTCCGGCTGTTTGGCGATCAGCGCGGAAGGAATCGCGATCAGCAGCCCGACCACCGCGATGTCCTTCCAGCCCGGCGGCAGGTGGCGCGGGTGCAGGTACCACGCGATCATCATCGGCATCGAGAGCTTCAGGAACTCCGAGGGCTGGAAGCGGATCACGCCGAGATCCAGCCAGCGGTTGGCGCCGCGGCCTTCGCCCAGCACCGCCACGATCACCAGCAGGAACGTGCTGAACGCATAGAACCACGGCGTCCAGGTGCGCAACACCGTGGGCGGTATGCGCGCGATCACCAGCATCAGGATCGCGCCGAGCACGAAGCGCGCGGCCTGCCCGCCGATCACCGAGAGATCGAGATCGCTGGCGCTGTACAACGTGACCAGGCCCGTGCAGGCCAGCACGAACAGCGCGCCGGCCAGCGGCAGGTCGATCCGCGCGTGGGTCCACAGGTGGCGGCCGAAGCGCAGCGCGCGTGCGCGCAAGGTGGCGACGATCGCGTTCATTGCGCAGCCTTCGTTTCAGTTGCAGGCGTGTTGGCACTCGCGGTGACCGTGGTCGGTGGCAGCGCGGAAGCCGGCTGCTCCGCGAGCCACGCATCCAGCATCTTGCGCGCGATCGGCGCGGCGTCGGAGCCGCCCCAGGCGCCGGCTTCCAGCACCACGGCGATCGCGATGCGCGGCGAGTCCGCCGGCGTGAAGCAGATGAACCACGCGCGATGACGCGCGGCGAGGATGGCCTTGTCCTTGGTGTCGGTCCACTCGTCGGTCTTGCGCGAAAAGCGTTCGGCGGTGCCGGTCTTGCCTGCGATCACGTAAGGGAAGCCCTTGCCGATGCCCGCGGAGTACGCGGTGCCCTTCGGATCATTGACCACGCCGATCATGCCCTGCAGCACCGCATCGTAATCGGCCGGGTTCCTGATCGCGCCCGGCGCGGAAGGCGGATCGGCCACCAGCTCGAGCGGTGCGTGCAGGCCGGCGCTGGTGCCGCGCAGCAGGTGCGGCGTGTGCGGCACGCCGCGGTCGGCCAGCATCGCCACCGCGTGCGCGAGCTGCATCGGCGTCACCATCCAGTAGCCCTGGCCGATGCCGGCGATCACGGTTTCGCCCGCGTACCAGGGCTGGTTGTAGGTCGCGCGCTTCCAGCCCGGCGAAGGCAGCACGCCATTGCTCTCGGACGGGAGATCCACGCCTGTCACGCTGCCGAAACCGAACTTGGACAGGTAGGCGTCCATCTTGTCGATGCCCATGTCCAGCGCCAGCGAATAGAAATACGTGTTCACCGACTGGATGATCGCCTTGCGCAAATCGGTGACGCCGACGCCGCCCTTGACGTCGTCGCGATAGCCGCGCGAAACGCCCGGGATGTACCACGTGCCGGTGGACACCACGGTATCGCTGGGTTTGCGGAAGCCCAGCTCCAGGCCGGCCAGGCCCATGAACGGCTTCACCGTCGAGCCCGGCGGATAGCCGCCGCGCATCGCGCGATTCAGCAACGGCTTGTCCGGATCGTGGATCAGGTCGGAATAATCGGCCTGGCTGATGCCGTTGACGAACAGGTTGGGATCGAAGCTCGGCACCGTCACCATCGCCAGCACTTCGCCATTGCGCGGATCGATCGCCACCGCAGCGCCGGGGCGCCCGTCGAACGCGTCGATCGCCGCCTTCTGGATGCGCGCGTCGATCGAGAGATACAGGTTCTCGCCCGGCTTCGGCGCCACGCGTTCCAGCACGCGCTGCGGACGCTGGTCGGCGTTCACTTCCACCAGCTCGTAACCGGGCGTGCCGTGCAGCTTGTCTTCGTAATACTTCTCGATGCCGGACTTGCCGATGTGGGTGGTGCCGGCATAACGATCGGGATCGAGCTTCTCCTGCTCCTTCTCGTCGATGCGCGCGACGTAGCCGATCACGTGCGCGAACTCGTCGCCGAGCGGATAGTTGCGGGTGAGGTAAGGCACGACGTCCACGCCCGGGAACTTCCAGGCATTGACCGCGAAGCGATCCATCTCGTCTTCGCTCAGGTGGAATTTCAGCGGCACGCCTTCGAACGGGCGATGTTGTTTCAGGGATTGCCTGAAACGCTGGATGTCATCATCGGTCAGCGGCACCACCGCCGCCAGCCGCTGCAGCAGCGCATCCATGTGCTTGATCTTGTCCGGCGTCACTTCCAGCCGGAACGCCGGCACGTTGTCGGCCAGCAGCACGCCGTTGCGGTCGTAGATCAGGCCGCGCGGCGGCGGCAGGTGCCGCAGGTGCACGCGGTTGGCCTGCGAGCGCGTCGAGAATTCCGCGTGCCGGGTCACCTGCAGATAGAAGAACCGCCCGCCCAGCACGGTCAGCGCAAGCACGATCAGCGCGAAGCCGGCCAGCGCGCGCCGACCGAAATGTGCAGCTTCGCGGTGGTTGTCCTTGAGGGTGCGGCGGGCTTTCATTGTTCAAGTTCCGTAGGGCGGACACTGTCCGCCTTCGCGCATCGCCTTTCGGCGACCGGCGGGCACTGCCCGCCCTACGCTTCTTTCGCGCGCAAGCGCGCTCTCACATCGTCGATCAGCAGGAACACGAACGGCCACGCGATCGTGCCGGTGAGCGGCGCCAGCCAGAAACTCGCCGGCGGCCGCGGATCGCCCGCGAACAACCGCACCAGCAACAGCAGGATGCGATCGTTCAACAACAGCACCAGCACCGCCAGCGCCTGCTGCCACATCGGGAAGAACCGCAGCCGCGCGCGGAAGCGCAACACGATGAAGGTGAGCGCGGCGAGCCGCAGCGCCTGCTCGCCGAGCAGCGCACCGTCGAGCAGATCCGCGGCGAGGCCGACCAGGAATGCAAGGCCGATGCTGGCGCGATCGGGTGCTTCCAGCGACCAGTAGATCAGCACCAGCGCCGGCCAGTACGGCTTCAGCGGTGCCAGTGCCTGCGGCAGCGGCATCAGCATGAGCAACAACGCGCTGATGAGACTGCCGGCGAAAATCCAGAACTGGGTGCGTTGCTTGTTCATCGCTGCGACACCGCATTCGGTGCAGCCGCGGCGGGACGCGCGTCCTTTTGTTGCACCGGCTGCGCGGAAGCCAGCGTCGCCGGCGGCCCGACTTCCGGCGCAACTTTCGGCGGCCCGACCGGCTCGGGCTGGTCCCGCAGCAGCAGGACTTCGCCGCTGCGCGCCAGGTCGGCGGCAGGTTTGGCGCTGGCCTGCGCGAACATGCCGGAAGGATCCGGGCCGACTTTCGTGATCGTGCCGACCGGGAAGCCGGCCGGGAAACGCCCACCCAGGCCGGACGTGGAGATTCGATCACCGACTTTCACGTCCGCCGACAGCGGGATGTCGGAAACGATCAGCCGGTCCGGCGCACCGCTGCCGTGCGCGACGCCGCGCAGGCCGGAGCGCTCGTCCACCACCGGGATCGAATGATTGCCGTCGGTGACCAGCAGCGCGACCGACGTATGCGGCAGCACCTCGACGATCTGGCCCATCACGCCGTGCGCATCGATCACGACCTGGCCGGCATGCACGCCTTCCTTCGCGCCCGCATCGATCATCACGCGGTTGCGCGCGGGGCCGAGATCCACGTCGATCAGCCGCGCCAGTTGCACGTCCATGCCGAGCATGTGGCGCGTGTCCAGCAACTGCTTCAGCCGCTTGTTCTGCTCGGCGACGGCATTCATGCGGTTGAGCCGTGCCTGCGCCAGCAGCAGCGCCTCGCGCAGATGCTGGTTGTCGTCGACCAGGTCGCGATGGCTGGTGAATGCGACACGCAGGTTCTGCGCGGCCTCGCCCGGCCACGCGGCCACGCGGTAGATCGGCTCGATGGCCACCGACGCCGCATAGCGCGCGCGCAGCAGCCAGCCGTTGCGGTGATCCAGCACCATCAGCACGCAGGCCAGCGCGAGATAGAAGATCAGGCGCAACGTGCCCGCCGCCGCGTCGGCGAAGATCGGGGAGGATTCCTTGTGCGGGAGCGCCATGTCCGGAGAGTGAAGTCGGCGGCCGGGCCGCCCCATGAAGAGTCAAGAGCAAAGAGGGGAAGCCATGTCGGGCGGCTTCTCCTCTACAACGGGCACGGCGAGCGACTTTACTCTTTACAGCGGACCCGGTGGGCGACTTTCCCCACAGGCGGCGATGACGTGCATGACCTGCTTCACATCACTCGGATGCGAAGAAGTCACTGCCATGCTGGTCGATCAGTTCCAGCGCACGGCCGCCGCCACGCGCCACGCAGGTCAACGGATCGTCCGCGACCTGCACGTGCAGGCCGGTCTCTTCGGAGATCAGCCGGTCGAGGTCGCGCAGCAGCGCGCCGCCGCCGGTCAGCATGATGCCGCGTTCGGCCACGTCCGCGCACAGTTCCGGCGGGGTCTGCTCCAGCGCCGAACGTACCGCGGCGACGATGCCGGCCAGCGGTTCATGCAGTGCTTCCAGCACTTCATCGGAGCTGATGGAGAACATGCGCGGCACGCCTTCGGCGAGGTTGCGCCCGGAGACTTCCAGCTCGCGCACGTTTTCCTGTTTGAACGCGCAACCGATCTCGACCTTGATCCGCTCGGCGGTGGATTCGCCGATCAGGGTGCCGTGGTTGCGGCGCACGTAATTGATGATCGCGTCGTCGAAGCGGTCGCCGCCGATGCGCACCGACTGCGAATAGACGATGCCGTTGAGCGAGATCACCGCCACTTCCGAAGTGCCGCCGCCGATGTCGAGCACCATCGAACCGCGCGCCTCGTGCACCGGGATGCCGGCGCCGATCGCCGCGGCCATCGGTTCCTCGATCAGGAACACGTCGCGCGCACCGGCGCCTTCGGCCGATTCCTTGATCGCGCGGCGCTCGACCTGGGTCGAACCGCAGGGCACGCATACCAGCACGCGCGGGCTCGGGCGCAGGAAGCGCGAGCGGTGCACGGTCTTGATGAAGTACTGCAGCATCGCCTCGGTCATGGTGAAGTCGGCGATCACGCCATCCTTCATCGGCCGCACGGTGACGATGTTGCCCGGCGTGCGGCCGAGCATGCGCTTGGCCTCGCTGCCGACCGCCGCCACCGCGCGCGGGCCACCGGGGCCGCGATCCTGGCGAATCGCGACGACCGAAGGTTCATTGAGGACGATGCCCTGGCCGCGCACGTAGATCAGCGTGTTCGCGGTGCCGAGGTCGATCGAGAGGTCGTTGGAGAAGATGCCGCGGAACAGTTTGAACATGCGCGAGCGGGCTCGTGAAGGCGGTGTGAGACAGGGGGAATGAACGCCGCAGTCTAGTGAGCCCGATCCGCGCCCGCAAGCGCGCGGAGGTTAAAAAAGCCTTGTTGCATGCGGGTTCCGGCGGGGTCGTGATGGTGGTCACGCAAACAATCCCTTCCCCCGCTTGCAAGAGCGCCATCCATGGCCGAGAGCTCCGTGGTGCCCGTAGGGCGGATGGGGGGAATACTTGCGAAATCGCTGCTGCTACGATCGCGGATCGCTCTACCGGGGAACCACGCAATGCCTGCTGCCCTGATCTGCGGCTCGATGGCTTACGACACCATCATGGTGTTCGGCGACCGCTTCAAGAACCACATCCTGCCGGACAAGGTGCACATGTTGAACGTGTCGTTCCTGGTCCCGCAGATGCGCCGGGAATTCGGCGGCTGCGCCGGCAACATCGCCTACAACCTCAAGCTGCTCGGCGGCGATCCCTTGCCGCTGGCCACCGTCGGGCAGGACTTCGATCCCTACCGCAAGCACCTCGCCGCCTGCGGCATCCGCATGGACGGCCTGCGCGAGCTGCCGGACACCTTTACCGCGCAGGCGTTCATCACCACCGACCTCGACGACAACCAGATCACCGCCTTCCATCCGGGCGCAATGATGCGCAGCCACGAGAACCACGTGCGCGACATCGCCGATATCGCCTTCGGCATCGTCGCCCCGGACGGGCGCGACGGGATGTTGCAGCACGCGCGCGATTTCGCCGAACGCGGCGTGCCTTTCATCTTCGATCCCGGCCAGGCGATGCCGCTGTTCGACGGCGAGGAATTCCGCGCCTTCATCGAGCAGGCCGATTACGTCACCGTCAACAGCTACGAAGCGAGCCTGCTGCAGGAACGCACCGGCTGGTCGGAAGCCGAGATCGCGCAGCGCGTGAAGGCCTATATCGTGACGCACGGCGGCGAAGGCTCGGCGATACACACACGCGACGAGGTTTTCGAGATTCCAACGGCAACGCCGCGCGCCGTCACCGATCCGACCGGCTGCGGCGACGCCTATCGCGCAGGACTGATTTTCGGCTTGATGAAAAATTGCGATCTGCCGACCGCAGGCCGCATGGCCTCACTGATGGGCGCGCTGAAAATCGCGCATCCCGGCACGCAGAACCAGCGGTTCACGTACGCGGAATTCGCGGAGGAATTCCGCAAGCAGTTCGGGTATTCGCTGGCCTAAATCTCCCTTCTCCCGCTTGCGGGAGAAGGTGCCCGAAGGGCGGATGAGGGTGTCGCGCACAAAGTGCGCGGCTTTCGTATTTGCTAGTACGACATCCATGTCTTTTTTCCGCGCCGTCCCACGGCGCGGGTTACTTTCCTTTCGGGAAAGTAACCAAAGCCACGGCGCCGGCATGACGGTCTCGCCAACGTCCGGTTGGCTCGACTCCCCTGCGCTTCTCGCCGGGCGCGCGCCGGCGCGAACTCGCACATCCTTGTGCTCAGACAGTCGCGCCTTTCCCGCGCGCCCGGCTGCGATGCTCGGCGTCATGCGACGGCGCCGGAGCTCACTTCGACACGGCCATCCATGGCCTGCAATGGTTTGCATCCCCCGCCTGATACTGCTTGCGATAATATCGAAAGCGTCGAGGGGAGACTCTTATGCAAACCTTCTTTATAGCTCTGGCCACAGTCATAGGACCCATTGCCGCAGTCGTAATTACGCGCCTCATGGATGATCGCAAAGCACGAGAGATGAGGCGCTACTCTGTGTTCTCTACCCTCATGGCTCTGCGCGGGCTAAGCATCCATGCTGAGCATGTGCGCGCACTCAATTTGGTCCAGTTAGAGTTCGCAAAAAACTCTCAGGTCATCAATTCATGGCGGAATTTCGTTAACCATGTGGAGACCGATGCAACTGTAGACCCGACCTCTTGGAACATGAAATACCGGGATCTACTGAATCAACTGTTGGTTGATATTGCGAAAGATCTAAAAATTCAAAGTAACGAGATCGACTTGGCGCGCGGCGGCTATTACCCAAGAGGCTGGGCATTCCAAGAAGAGCGAATTCAAGCCGCCCAAGAGTTCGTGCAGGGGCTTTCCAGCGGCACGAAAGCAGTGCCGGTCAAACTAGTTGAGGCGGGAGCAACGATCCTGACTCAGTAGGCAATCGGCTCGAAATGAAGACCCGAAGAATTACTTCTTCGGCACGTACAAATCCGTGATCGTGCCTTCGAACACTTCCGCCGCCATGCCGACGGATTCGGAAAGCGTCGGGTGCGGGTGGATGGTGAGGCCGATGTCGGCCGCTTCCGCGCCCATCTCGATCGCGAGCGCGATTTCGGAAATCAGGTCGCCCGCGTGCACACCGACGATGCCGCCGCCGAGCACGCGTTGCGTCGCATTGTCGAAGATCAGCTTGGTGAAGCCTTCGCTGCGATCCATGCCCAAGGCGCGGCCTGAGGCCGCCCACGGGAATTTCGCCACGCCGACGTCGAACTTCTTTTCCTTCGCCTCGCGCTCGGTCACGCCCACCCAGGCCACTTCCGGATCGGTGTAGGCCACGCTCGGGATCACGCGCGCGTCGAAGGCGCTCTTGTGGCCGGCGCAGACTTCGGCCGCCACTTTTGCTTCGTGCGTCGCCTTGTGCGCCAGCATCGGCGGGCCGACGATGTCGCCGATGGCGAAGATGTGCGGCACGTTGGTGCGCAGTTGTTTGTCGGCGGGAATGTAACCGCGCTCGGTGACATTCACGCCGGCCTTGTCCGCACCGATCTTCCTGCCGTTCGGCACGCGGCCGACCGCGCACAGCACGCGATCGAATACCTGCGGTTTCGGCGCGTTGTCACCTTCGAATACCACTTCGATGCCGTTCTTCTGTGCTTTCGCCGAAGCCACTTTCGTCTTGAGATGGATGCCGGCGTAGCGCTTGGAAATGCGTTGTTGCAGCGGTCGCACCAGGTCGGGATCGGTACCGGGCATCAGCTGGTCGAACAATTCGACCACAGTCACTTCCGCACCGAGCGCGTCGTACACGCAGGCCATCTCCAGGCCAATGATGCCGCCGCCGATCACCAGTAGCTTCTTCGGAATTTCGCCGAGCATCAGCGCATCGGTCGAATCCATCACGCGCGGATCGCCCCACGGCAGGCCGGGCAGTTTCACTGCCTGCGAACCCGCGGCGATGATGCATTGTTCGAAACGAACGAGCTTCCTGCCTTCGCTCGTCTCCACTTCGATCTCGTGCGGCGACACGAAGGTGCCCGTGCCGCGCACGCCGCGCACCTTGCGCTGCTTCACCATCGCGGCGAGCCCGCCGGTGAGCTTGGCGACCACGCCGTCCTTGAACGCGCGCAGCTTGTCGAGTTCGATCTTCGGCTTGCCGAACACGATGCCGTGTTCGGCCATCAGTTCGGCATCGTTGATCAAATCGGCCGCGTGCAGCAGCGCCTTGGACGGAATGCAGCCGACGTTGAGGCACACGCCGCCGAGCCGCTCGTAGCGTTCGATCAGGATGGTGTCGAGGCCGAGATCGGCGGCGCGGAACGCGGCGGTGTAACCGCCGGGGCCGGAGCCGAGCACGCAGACCTGGCAATCGAAGTCGGGCTTGCGACCGGTGGATGGACTCCCTCCCCCGCTCGCGGGGGAGGGTTGGGGTGGGGGTGTCGCTTGCCGCGCATTTTCCGCTGCGGCGATTTTGGAACCGCCCCCCTCTGCCTTCGGCATCTCCCCCCGCTGCGCGGGGGGAGAATTCTTTTCATTGGATGATTCGGCGCCGGACTCCACCACCGCAATCACGCTGCCCTCGGAAACGTTGTCGCCTTCCTTGACGCGCAGTTCCTTGATCGTGCCCGCGGCGGAGGCCGGGACTTCCATGGTCGCTTTCGCCGATTCCAGCGTCAGCAGGCTCTGGTCCTTTTCGACCTTGTCGCCGACCTTCACCAGCACCTCGATCACCGGCACGTCGGAGAAATCGCCGATCGCGGGGACTTTCAGTTCGATCGTGGCCATCGCGTTACACCAGCAGCCGGCGCAGGTCGCCGAGCACGCGTGACAGATACGCGGCGAAGCGCGCGGCATCGGCGCCATCAATCACGCGATGGTCATAGGACAGCGACAGGGGCAGCATCAGCCGCGGCTCGAACGCGCTGCCGTTCCACACCGGCTGCATGCTTGAGCGCGACACGCCCAGGATCGCCACTTCCGGCGCGTTGATGATCGGCGTGAACGACGTGCCGCCGATGCCGCCCAGCGAAGAAATCGAGAAGCAGCCGCCGGACATGTCATTGGGCGAGAGCTTCCTGTCGCGCGCCTTCTTCGAGATCTCGCCGAGTTCGCTCGCCAATTCCAGCAGGCCCTTGCGATCGGCGTCGCGGATCACGGGCACGACAAGGCCATCGAGCGTGTCCACGGCGATCCCGATGTGGAAATATTTTTTCAGCACGAGTTTTTCGCCGGAAGCATCCAGCGAAGCATTGAACTGCGGGTACTGCTTCAGCGCCGCGACCGCCGCCTTGATCAGGAACACCAGCGGCGTGATCTTCACTTCCTTGTTTTCCGCACCGAGCTGCTTGCGGAACGCTTCCATGTCGGTGATGTCGGCGGATTCGTGCTGGGTGACGTGCGGGATCATCGCCCAGTTGCGCGCGAGGTTGGCGCCGGAAAGTTTCTTGATGCGCGAGAGCGGCTTCTCCTCGATCGCGCCGAATTTCGAAAAATCCACCTGCGGCCAGGGCAGCAGATTGAGTCCGCCACCGCCCGATGCCACGTGCGAGGTCGCGCCGCCGGCGAGCGCCGACTTCACGAACGCCTGCACGTCCTCTTTCGTGATGCGACCACCGCGCGCCGAACCGTGCACGCGCGCGATGTCCACGCCCAGCTCGCGCGCGAACGCGCGCACCGCGGGACTGGCGTAGGGCACCTTGTCCGGCGCCACCGTGTCGGCGTCGAAGGGAACCGGCGGCGAGCGCGGGGCCTCCTGACTCCCTCCCCCGCTCGCGGGGGAGGGTCGGGGTGGGGGCGATGATTGCGATGAACTGCCCCCCTCCGCCTTCGGCACCTCCCCCCGCTGCGCGGGGGGAGGATTCACAGCTGGAGCCGCTGCGGAAGCAGAAGCTTTCGACGCAGCGGGTGAAGCAGCACCATCGCTCTCGATCACCGCGATCACGCTGCCGCGCGAAACGGTGTCGTTCTCCCTCACCTTGACTTCGCGCACCGTGCCGGCGAAAGGCGCGGGCACTTCCATCGTGGCCTTGGCCGACTCCAGCGTGACCAGCCCCTGGTCCTTCTCGACCCGGTCGCCGGGTTTCACCAGCACTTCGATCACCGGCACGTCGGTAAAATCGCCGATGTCCGGTACGGTGGCTTCTCGCGTGTCGGTCATGCTCGTCCCTTGGCTCGATGCAGCAGGCGCAGACCGCAGAGTTTCGCGCATTCGCGCAGCCGCGTCATCACGGACGCAATTCCGCCTGCGTCGGACTGATCACCTGCTTGACGGTGATTTCGTGCTGCGAAGAGGGTGCGCTGACGCCTTCGGCTTCGAACTTCTCCTTCACGGCGCGCATGAGACCGGTCTCCGCTTCCCACAGATCGGCCACGTGCGCCCAGGCGCGGATCATCAACTGGATGGTTTTCGTACCCGCGTCCAGCGAGCACACCCACACCCCGGGCGCGGGCTCCTTCAGGATGCGCGGGTCGTTCGCGCACAGGTCCCGCACCAGCCGGATCGCGCGGCCGATGTCTTCGGTGTAGGCGATGCCGATGGTGATCTCGAAGCGGCGCTGGCCGAGCCGGTTGTAGTTGATGATCGCGTCGCCACCGACCTTCGCGTTGGGCACGATCGCCTGGCGGTTGTCCGGCATCGTGAGATACGTCTGCATCAAATCGACGCGCTCGACCGTGCCCATGATCGCGCCGAACTGCACGAAGTCGCCGACCCGGAACGGCCGGAACAGGATCAACAGCACGCCCCAGGCGAGGTTCGACAGCGAGCTCTGCAGGGCGAGCCCGATCGCAAGGCCCGCCGCGCCGACCGCGGCGATCAACGAAGCGCTCGGCAATCCGACCAGTTGCAACAGGCTGACCACGAGCAGCACGATCAGCACGCCGTAAATGCCGTTGCGCAGGAAGCCGATCAGGGTGGGATCGAGGTGTCCGCGTTGCAGGCCGCGCCGCAGCAGGTTGGCGAGCTGGCCGATGACCCAGATGCCCACCACCAGCAGCACGATCGCGCCGGCGAGGCGCAAGCTGAAATGGGCGATGCGCTCGGGCAACTTGGGCAGGTTCAGGCGGAGCAACAGGTCGTGCATGCGGATCTCCACGCGCGGTCCATAAGCCTAGCATCCATGCCGAATCCTCCCGCCGCCGCGATCTTTGCCACAGCCGGCGTACGCATGACGTGCACATCACACTTGATACAAATTGTGAACTGAACGGGTGATTGCCGCGAAACGTGAACGCGTGCGCCCTATCGCGGCAGCACGAGCCTAGAATGAAGAATTCGCGCGAGTGATCCCGCGCAGTGGAACGGAAACCACACGAGCTCTGAAGGAACAGGCACTCCCGCATGACCAGCGCGGAATTCGCGGCGGTACCTTCGCCGCCGCTCCTCCCACCAGCCGCCGTCAATGACGCGCGGGCAACGCTGAAGCCGTTCGAGAATTTCGACCAGGCCTGCCGCGCCGTGCTCGCGCGCCTGCGCGCCGACACCGGCGTGGCGATGTGGGCGTTCACGCGCACCGACGGCAATGACTGGCTGCTGCTCTCCACCGATGGCGAGCACGAGGGCTTGGCGCCGGGCGGGCGCTTGCCGTGGCGCGACAGCCTGTGCGCACGCATGGTCGCCGGCGAAGCGCCCGAGGCTGCGCCGGACGTGCTGGCCGAACCGCGCTATCGCGATGCGCCGCTGCTGGAGCGCGCGCCGATCCGCGCTTACATCGGCGTACCGCTGACGCGCGCAGACGGCAGCTTGTACGGAACCCTGTGCGGCTTCGATCCTTCGCCGCACGGCTCGGAACTGCCGCTGCACCTGCCGCAGGTGCACTTGCATGCACGCCTGCTCGGCACGCTGCTGGAGCACGACTTGGAGCTGGCGGAAATCGTGCGCCGCGCCGAACGCGCCGAACTGGATTCGCTCGCCGATCCGTTGACCGGCTGCTACAACCGGCGCGGCTGGACGCGATTGCTGAAAGCCGAAGAAGCCCGCTGCCGCCGTTACGGCCACGGCGCCGGCGTGATCATGGCCGACCTCGACAACCTCAAGGTGATCAACGACAGCCTCGGACATGACGCGGGCGACGCGCTGCTGGCGCGCGCGGCGCGCGCACTCGCAAGCGTCGTCCGGCACGGCGATGCAGTCGCGCGTATCGGCGGCGATGAATTCGCGGTGCTGGCGATCGACGTTGGTGCCGCGGAGCTGGATCAGCTATGCATGCGCGCGGACCAGGCCCTGCGCGATGCCGAAGTGGAGGCCACGCTCGGCACCGGTTTGCGCGATCGCGAGCAGTCGCTCGCGCAAGCCTACCGGCAGGCGGATCTTGCGATGCTGCAACTCAAGCACGGCAAGCGCGCGCGCTTGCGGGCCATCGCATCGGGCGAGCCGAAGCCGCGCTGAGGGCAGCCCCGGCTCGCCCGGGATGATTACTTCTTGTGGTGGTGCGTGCGCACGTGGCCCGCGCGGCTGATGGTGAACTTGGCGCCCGACAAGCCGAGATCCACGCCCTGGCCCACGCCGGCCAGCGCCAGCGAGACCTCGCCTTTCGTCAGCACCTGCGCGGTGCCCGCTTTCACGGCCGCGATGTTGGCTTCGCCCTGCGCGTAATCGCCCAGCACATCGCGAATGTTGTGCACGTCGGTGAAGGTGCCGGTGCCGTCGTTGATCTGCCACTTGCCGGCCGTCAAACCGCCGCCGACCACCTTCAGGTCCACCGGCATCGATTCGCCGTTCTCGCAGGTGACGGTGCCGTGGCCTTCGGCCTTCTTGACGATCGCCGACCAGCCTTTCATCGTGAACGAAAGCTTGCAATCCAGGTCGGCTTGCGCGGCGTACACGTGCGGTGCAACGGCCAGCGCGGCGGCGCCCAGCAGCGCTGCGCCGATCAGCGCGGTGGCACGGCGGTGCGTGTAGAGGGTTCGAGCGGTGACATTGCCTTGCATGGCGGATTCTCCTTCTTTGATTGCAAGCCGCGGCGACGGGCGACAGGCCCGACTGCCACGGCTACAGTTTCCGCGCGGCGACCTGAACAAGACGGCGCCTCGAACCGACTGCACGCTGAACCGGAGATTTGACAGCGCGATCGGTCGGCCGCATGGTCCATTCGGCCATGCAGGAGCAACGATCATGAAGTCCATGCAGATTGCCGGCGCCGCGTTCGCGCTCGCCGCAGCCTTCGCTTTCAACACGGCACCCGCGCAGGCGCGGGTGGTCTGCCGCGACGTGCAAGTGGTTCACCAGGTGCCGCACAAGGACAAGCACCGCGTCGCCGGCACCGCGATCGGCGCCGTAGCCGGCGGCCTGCTCGGGCACCAGGTCGGCAAGGGCAAGGGCAAGACGCTCGCCACGGTGGGCGGCGCGGTCGCGGGCGGCGCGATCGGCCATCACGTCCAGACCGAACACCAGAAGCACGATACCTACACGACGGTCGAACGCCGCTGCGACGAAGTGCAGGATTGACGCGGCTCAGTGCCGCGGCAGGTTCACCTTCTGCATAAGCATCGCGAAACGCGGATCGGAACACCAGTCGGCGTCGCTGAAACCGGTCACCATCATCAGCAGATGATCGTGATCGGCTGCCGCACGCAGCAGGTTGTCGAACGCGCGATCCTTGTCGCCGAGTTCCCACTCTGGAAACGCCAGCGCCACGCCCGAAACGTATTGGCGGGCCGAGCGCTTCTCCAGCGCGGCGAGCTGCTCGCGCGCGAGCGCGTGGTGGCCCGCTTCCCATTGCAGCGTCGCCAGGAACCCGAGATAACTGGACGGATGCGGCGCCGGCGTCAAAGCGACGGCCATCCGCGCCTCGGCGATCGCATCCTCGGAGCGGCCCTTGGCCCGCAGCGCGCCGGCCAGGAATGCGTGCGCCAGCGCGAACCGCGGTTCCAGCGCGATCGTGGCGCGGGCCTGCTCGATCGCGGCGTCCACATCGCCCGCGTACAGCAGCGCCCGCCCGAGGTCGGCGTTGATGATGGGCGAAAGCGGATCCAGGTCGCGCGCGCGCCGCATTTCCACCAGCGCGCCCGCCATGTCGCCCACGAACCACAGGTACATTGCCCGCCACTGGCGGGCGGTGGCATCGCTCGGATCGAGCTCCAGCGCGCGCCGCAATTCGCGATCCGCATCCGCCCATCGCCAATGCATTTCATTCAACAGACCCAGCACCGCATGACCGCGCGATTGCTGCGGGTCCAGCGCGACCGCCCGCTCGGCCGCGGCGAGCGCGTCTTCGTAATGCGCGTCGGGCGGCGCGTCGCTGTTGTAGTCGCGCAGCACCGTGTAGGCCTCCGCGACCGCGCTCCAGGCCGGCGCGTAATCCGGGTCGGCCTGGATCGCGCGGCGGAAGTAGGCGATCGCCTGCGCGATGTCGGCGCTGGTGCGGCGATTGAGGTACTGCAAGCCGACGAAGTAGTAATCGTGCGCGGCCGGATCCAGCCCGGCGCGGGTGTGGAGGTCCGACAACGTCGAGGCGCTGAGCTTGGGTTGCAGCTCGCGCAGCACCGCCTCGGCGATTTCATCTTCCACGGTGAGCAGGTCGCGCGCGGCGGGCTCGTATTCGGTCGCCCACAGTTCATAACCGTCCTGCGCGCTGATCAGCGCCACGCGCACGCGCAGCCGCTCGCCGGAACGTTGCACGCTGCCTTCGAGCACGTTGGCCACGCCGAGCGCATGCGCAGCCTGGCGCACGTCGACCGGCTTGTCGCGGAACACGAATGCCGAGGTACGCGCGGCCACCCGCAGGTGCGAGAAGCGGCCGAGCCGGTTGATCAGTTCCTCGGTGATGCCGTCGCTCAGGTACTGCTGCGAGGCATCGGCATCCATGTCGATGAACGGCAGCACCGCCAGGGTGACGGCGCCGGGCGCGGGTGCGGACGCCGGCTTCGCGGCGACGGCTGCATGGTCCCCCGGCGCGGATGCATTGCTGCGCGCCCATCCGAAGTAAACACCTGCCGCGAGCATGACGATCGCGGCAAACCCGGCGGCAACGATCCACATGCGCCGGCGGCCGGGCGGCGGAACGGGGGCCTGCGCAGGCGATTCCGGAGCGCGCTCGGGCATCGCCACGGCGACTTCGCCTGCAGCCGTCGGGACAGGAAGCGCCGGTGCATCGACATCGCCGGCGCGGCGGCGCGGCGGCTCCGCCGGCTCGACCGGATGCAGCAATGCGCATTCGGCTTCCCACAATTGCGCGGTCAGCAACTGCATCGCGTCGGCGAGGCGGCGGCGATAGGTACTCCAGCTCAGGTGCAGGCTTTCGGCCACCACCTGCTGGCTGCGCATCGGCGACAGCCAGGTCAGCTCCAGCACGCGCCGCAGCGCGGCGAGCTTCGGCGCATCGCCGATGCGCTCGCACTGTTCGCGCAGGAGGTCCTTCAGCGCCTGCACCGGCGCGATGGGCTCCGCCGCCTCGCGCACCGCGGCCGCGACCAGTCGCGAATGCAGCAATGCGTTCTCGCGCAGCAGGTCGGTGCGCAGGTAATGCCGCAAGGCCGAACGCACGGCGTCGGCGAATTCGGCTTCGGTCAATGCGGCAGCGGGCTGCTCGGCGGCTTCGCTGGAAGCGGACGCAGGACGATGCTGCCCGGCTGGTTCGGACCCGATCGGCTCTGCCATGCTGCCCCGCGCACCCCTCGCTGGCCAGGGCTTGCAGTCTAACCCGTGCGCGCCGGGATGGTAAACGCACGCCTGAGCCGGAAATGAGCAGCATCTGGCATAGAAAGCGGACAGCGGCATGCCATGCAATGCACGGCACCGGTCATCCCCGAGCCCCGACCCATGCCACGCTTCTGCTTACGCCTGCTGCCGCAGATCTTCTCGTGCGCGATCGCACTCTGCGCCTGCGGCGGCGAGAGCGGACCGGTGCCGGGCGGCCCGCACGCGCAGCCGCCGATTGCGACGCCCGGTCGCGCCGGCCCGCTGGCCGAATCCGATATCGCGCTGTACCTGCAAGTGATGCGCGAAGCCGCGCAGCGGGTGCAGCATCCGACCGCCGCGGAGAAGCAGATGCTGGCCCGGGCCGATGCGGTCACCGCCGCCGCGAACCGCGGCGAGGTCTCGCTCGCGCCCGCCGACAACCAGGCCCTGCAGGACGCGCTGGCGTTCCACATGCAGATGGACCTGCAGGTCGCCAAGGCGCGCAGCCTCGACGTGTTGCATTACCAGGCGCTCAGCGAACGCATCGAGGAAGAAGCAGGCGAACTGTATTGCCGGCCTTCCGCCGCCGTGCCGGACACCACGTTGAAACCGCGGGTGGCTGAAATCGAGCACCTGGTCGGCATCGTGCGGAACCCGGGACCGACCGGTTCGGCGCCGGTTCCGCCTGTCTGCGCCGATGGCGACGCGGGCGCGCAATATTGATCCACCTTCGTCCCACGCAACACCGTTTCCACCAGGAGAGATCATGAAGACCACGTTGCTGCCCGGCCTGCTCGCCCTCGCCGCCCTGCCCGCGCTTGCCGCCGACAATCCGATGAAGCCGGGCATGTGGGAAATCACCGCCCGGACCGAAATGGCCGGCATGCCTTACAAGATGCCGCCGATGACGTCGAAGATCTGCATCACGCCGGAGATGCTGGCGAAGAATCACGGCCTGGGTGAACAGAAGTCGCCGCCTGGCACGCATTGCGAGCGCACCGACTACAAGATTTCCGGCAACCACGCCGAATGGGGCGTGAGCTGCACCGGCAAGAACGCGATGAGCGGCCACGGCACCCTGACCTGGGATTCCCCGGATTCGTATCACGGCGAAACCCATCTCACGATGCAAATGGATGGCCATACCAACAACGTGGACCAGACGATGAGCGCGAAGCGCCTCGGCGAGTGCACCAAGTGAGCGAGCGAGGAATGACCATGTTCGAGATCTCCCACACCCGCCTGCGCGGGCTGCTGATGGCGGTCGCCATCGGCCTGCTGGTTTGCTTCGGTGCCCACGCCGCCGCGCCTGCGGCCGACGATCCTGATCTGCAACGGGTCGCGAATTTCCGCATGGATGACCAGGTCATGGCGAAGTACATCAAGGCCCAGGAGGCGTTGATGCAGGCCGCCAAGTCGCATCCGGAGCTGGAAAACCAGGAAGACCCGAGCGATGCGAAGACGCTGGACGAAACCATCGCCCGCCTGGACAAGCAGCCTGTGCTGCGCGCGGCGCTCGCCTCCGCGGGCATGAGCACGCGCGATTACGTGTTGTGCAGCTTCGCCCTGATGCAGAGCAGCATCTACGCGTGGGGCGTGCAGATGCAGGGCCAGAAGATGTGGGCGAAGATTCCGCCCGGTATCCCGACGGCGAACACCAAATGGGTGATCGCGCACAAGGCGGAACTGGAAAAGCTGAAGTCGGCGTCCGGGGGCGATGACGGCAACTGAGTGCAGCACGAGGCTCGGGGAGGGGCACGGCCGCCGCAAGGCGGCCGTTGTTTTTATTGGCGCTGCTACTTCGAGAGCTTGTCGATCAGCTTGACCATGATCGTGCCGCCCGGCAGCACCATCCCGGCGAAATCCGCGCCAAGGTCGAACAGCGCATCGCGCGAGCCGAGCTTGCGCACGGCATTGCCGAGCATGCTGCCTTCCTTGTTGACGCGGCCCGACAGGCCATCGATCTCGATCACGCCGAGTTTGTCCTTCCACGCGAACTGGAACGCATACACGGGGCGATACAAAAGATCGAGTGCATGCAGGTCGATCTCGTCGGAATCGATCTGGTCGGCCTCGACCGGCGCCGCAAGCCGCGACTTCACCTGCTGCAACACCGAGGCGGCCGTGACGGTCGGCGCGATGAAATGCGGTTCGCTGCTGTCGGTGACCTCGCGGAAGGCGTAATTGCCTGCGAAGTCGGCCAGCAGCTTTTCGGAATTCGGGCGGTGCAGCCCGTCGAAATATTCCGACAAAGGCGTGACGCGTTCGCAATGCTCCAGCGCCGGCAGGTGCAATTCGCGGCGCGCGTCCACGTCCAGTTTCTGTCCCAGCAATTCCACGGCAGCCGCGTCGGCGTGCTCGATGCGCAGCTTGTAATTGGCCTTGCGCTTGTACACCGTGCGCCGCTCGGCCTTGGCCAGCCAGAACGGCTCGTAGCGCTTCTCGGATTTGGCGAGCGTGATGTCGGTGTCCTTGGGCCGATCCCACAGCTTCATGCGCGCCAGCATGCCGAATGCGCCAACCTTCTCGTGCTCCGCCTGCGCGCGCGCCGACACGTCGTTGTAGACATCGTCGAAGACGCAAATCTTTTCTTCCATGCATTCCCCAATGCGTGCCGCCCGTGAGCGGCATCATGCGCGCGCGCAGCGGCGCTTTTCAACAGTCCGGAACGGGGATCACTTCTTCGACAGCTCCGGGAATTTCGCGGGGTCGAAGCCGGCGACCTCGAAGGTCAGCGTTTCCTTGCCGTGGTCTTTGGTGACCACGTCCATCTCGATCACCTTGGCTTTCTCCATCGCCTTGATGAAGCGCGAATCGTCCTTGATGAACAGCGCGGGTTCGCCGGTCTTGGGCAGGTAGGCTTTCCACTTTTCCGGCTTGCCGTCGAAGCGCATCGGCAACTCGCATTGGTCCTTGCAGACGAAGCCGTGGCCGCTGCCGAACAGGTAAACACTTTGGCCCCACTTCGAATGCCGGCGCAGGATCAGGCGCACCGCTGCCTCGCCCGTGGGCTTGCTGCTGCTGATGCTGGCGCTGATCTGCTTGCCGCCGGATTGCATGCCGGTCTGGTACAGCCACAGCGCGGCAAGGCGATCGCTTTCGGCCCTGGCTTTGGCCTTGGCCTGGATGCCCGGCAGCGTCTTCTGCACTTCCGCCGCACCCGGCGTGTTCGGGTAATCGGTGACGATCTCTTCGCCGATCGGCGCGGCCAGGTCGTCGCGATGGTCATTGAGCATCTGCTGGTAGAGCTTCAGCTTCTGCGCCGCCTGCTGGACATCCGCGTTCTGCGGGTTGGCCGGCACCGCGTTGGACGTGTTCGCCTGGTTGCCGCCCGGGCTGCATGCCGCAAGCGAGAACGCCAGCAACGCGCCGGCGAGCGGCGCTCCGTATTGCTTCACTGCGCGGGAGAGTTCCATCGCCCGATTATGCGTCATCCCGCGCATGGCGGCAGCCGTCCCTGGCCGCCTCGGCTCCCGTCACCCGCACTCACTGCAGGCGTGCGGATGTCCGTGCCGGATCACGGCCGGGCGCACCTGCGGCTTGGCATCGCGCTGGCCGAAAACCATCCCTCCGAGGATCAACGCGCCACCCGCGGCCATGCTGAGCGTCAGCGGTTCGCCGAGGAACAGCCAGCCCCACGCCACGCCGAACGCCGGCACCAGCCAGGTCACCATCGCCGCGCGCGCCGCGCCGATGCGCTGGATCAACTTGAAATACAGCGCGTAGGCGGTGCCGGTGCAGAACACGCCCAGTGCGACCACGCTCGCCCACGAGTGCGAAGGAATCGACGTCGCCGGCCAGCTCGCGAACGCCAGCGGCGCCAGTTCGATCGCTCCGCACAGCAACGCCGCGGCAGCCAGGGCGGCGGGCGGCAGGTCGGAAAGATAACGCTTCAACAGATTGGCCGAGATGCCATACATCAGCGCCGCCAGCGTGCCGGCCGCGACCGCCGCGCCGATATTGGAACCGGCGACGTGCCCGCTCGCCAGCACGGCCACGCCGACCAGGCCCGCGAACAGCGCGATCGCGCGGCGCGCACCGATGCGTTCCCCGAACACGAAGAACGCAGCCAGCGCAGCGAACGGCACCGCCATGCTGTTGGAAATCGCACTGACGCCCGCCGGTGCACGTTCCGCGCCCCACGCGAACAGCAGGAACGGCAAGGTGGTGTTGAGCGCGCCGATGCCGATCACCGCCAACCAGCGCGAGCGCGTGAAACGCGCGCGCTCACGCAACAGGAACGGCAGCAGCACCAGCGCACCCAGGGCGAGCCGCACTTCCACCATCGGGAACGGGCCGAAGTCCTTAGCGGCCACGCGCTGGAACAAGAACGAGCCGCCCCAGATCGCCGCCAGCACAATCAGCATTGCGTAGACGCCCATCTCGCCATTGCCCGGCTGGCGAATGCGTTTCCCGCCGCGCGGCTTGCGCTTCCGCGGCCGGCCCACCTGCGCCAGCCGCCGCGCGGTTTCCGGGTTCGTGATGTGGCCCTGCAGGAACAGCATGCCGCCGGCGATCTTTGCAAATTCGTTCAACATGGCTTCCTTCTCCAATGTTGCGAGATTGACCCTGGAAGCGCAGCATATGGTCGCCCCGTGGCTTGCGGTAGTGATGATTTTTCCAATCTGACTTGAGAAATATCGAATGGCACGCGCGCCCTTGAACGCCCTGCAGGACTTCGTCGCGGTCGCGCGGGTGCAGAACCTGACCCGCGCCGCCGAACGCCAGCACATCACCGTGAGCGCACTCAGCCATCAGATGCGCACGCTGGAGCAGCGCGTCGGCTGTCCACTGTTCGTGCGCGGTTCGCGCGGGCTGACCCTCACCGCCGAAGGGCGGATGCTTCTCGACAACGTGGCGCCGCACATCGAGGCGATCGAGCAGGCGTTGCGGCCGCTGTGCGGCCGCCGCTCCAACGTGCTGAATCTTTCCGCGACGCCGTCGATGGGATCGAGCTGGCTGCTGCCGCGGTTGCCGCACTTCGTGAAGCGGCATCCGGAAATGGAATTGAACCTGGACTCCTCGATCGAGCTGGTGGATTTCGCGGACGGACGCTTCGATGCGGCGCTGCGCTACGGGCCCGGGCAGTGGCCCGGCGTGGTCTCCGAACCATTGTTCGAGGAATGGCTGACGCCGGTGGCGAGTCCCGCGCTTTTGAAGGGACGCAAGCCGCCGCGGTTGGACCAGCTCGGCGAGTGGCCCCTTTTGTGTCCAGAAGATCCATGGGTGGACTGGTTCAACACCTTCGGCGGCAAGCCGCCCAAGCGTTACGCCGCGTCGTTCAATGATTCGGAAACTCGCCAGCGCGCGGCGGTGGAAGGCATCGGCATCGCGCTCGGCCGCACCACCATGGTCAAGCCGCTGATCGAGGCCGGCATGCTGGTCGCGTTGTTCCCGCAGGTCTTGAAGGCGCGCTACGGACATTACCTCGTCTACCCGCAGCGCTCGCGCGAGCACACCGGGTTCATCGCGTTCCGCGAATGGTTGCTGGAGGAAGCCGCGCAGGTGCACCGGTCATTGCCGGGAGCGGTCGCGAAGCCGACGCGCACGCGGGTCAAACGCCAGCCGGTGCCGGCATGACGTGCAGCCTCCGGGCATCTGCAATGGCGCGAACGGATCCCGGAATGCTCAATAACCGCTGCACGGATCGCGGCCCACGTTGTGTTCGTAGGCCGAGACGCGCTCATCGCGCGCACTGCCGTCGCGCTCCACCGCCGCGACCGCGTTGATCTGCTTGCAGGCTTCGCCACGCGGCACCTTGCGCGCATGCACGGTCAATGGTGACCAGGCGTTGTGCCTGGCGCGCCCTTTCCCCTTTCCGCCACCGACGACATAAACACCCGCGCTTCGCATCACGCCATCGCCCGCCACCGAATGCGGACAGCGCGCGTGGCGATAAAACACTTCGCCATCGCTGGCGCGGCATTCCCATGAAGTGGGCTCCTTGCGCGCCCGCGCCTTGACGGATGCGCCATGCGGATAATGGCGTGCGCGCTCACGACGAAGCGCGCCGCGTTCGTGTTGCACAGGCATCGGTTCCGCGGCCGGCGCATCCGTATCGATCAGCGGCTGTTCGCGAAGCTCCAGCGCCGTTTGCCGCGCCTGCGCCGGGCACGCATTCGCCTGGAACGCGACCTGCCCGCTGGCATCAACGCACTTGTAGATCGCGCCCGCGTGCACGCCGCCGGCGATGAGCAACAACAAGGGACCGACCCAGCGGCCGAGGCGGCCCGCATACCTGGAATGCCGGTCCGCGCAAGGGTCCGCCTTCTCGATGAACATGATCGACTCCGCAAGTTTTCTGCATGCTCCGTCGGTCGGCATGCCGCAACCAGCGGCGCACGGCTCGAATCTGCGTAGGAATAATCCGATCCGGCCGTTGTTGCGCGGCGTCGATGCGCGGGCGTATAACGATCCGGTACAAGCGAGCAAGGAGAGCGGTCATGGCACGTGTCTTTTCCGTTTCCCTGTTGTCGGGCATCGTGGCACTCGCATTCGTCACCACCGCCATCGCGCAACCGCCCGGGAGTTCCGCACCTGGCACCGCGAGCGGCACGGCACCTGCCAGCGCACCTCCCGCTTACGATTCCTACGGCCAGCCCGGTCCTTCCACCGGCAACTACAACACGCCGGAGGCGGACGGCCGGCCAGGCGAGTACTACTTCCAGCTCGGGGTGAATGCGTTCTACAAGAAGGACTACGCGCACGCGATCGCGATGTACAAGGTCGCTGCCTCGTGGGCGTATAAACCGGCGGAGTTCAATCTCGGGTTGATCTATTTCCAGGGCCTGGGCGTGCCGGCGGACAAGCCGCTCGGCGCGGCATGGATGTCGCTGGCCGCCGAGCGCGGCGACAGCCGGAGAACCAATCAGACGCGCGACCTGATGCTGAGCAAATTGAGCAAGAGCGAATTCGCCAAGACCTTCGCGATCTGGCAAAAGCTCAAGCCGACTTATGGCGACGAGGTGGCGCTGGCCCGTGCCAAGGCGCGCTGGGCGCAGGTCAAGGCCAGCAAGACCGGCACGCGGGTGGGCGACGGCGCCGAGCACCTGCTGGTGGGCGGCGGCGCCCAGAACACCGCCTCACCCGGCGGCCCCAGCGCGATGAAGGGAGTGACCACTTCGGTTGGCGCGCCTCAAGTGACTTCCGGCGCGCAGCTCTTCACGTCCGGGCAGGCGACGGACGGTTCGATCGCTTATGCGCAGTTCCGGCGCAGCGACAATCCATACGACACCAAGTTCCGCACGGATCTTACCGGCACGACCAGCGTGGGCGCCCTCGAAACAGTGAAGCCCCAGGCCAGCAATGCCAAGGATTCCGGTAAGACGAACGCCAAGAAGGACGGCGACAAGCAACAGCTACTGTGGTGCACGAAGGACGGTTGCTCCTGATGCCCTGCCCGACGCCGGTTCCGAGCTGACGAGCAGTTCCGCAGCATCACCCGACAAGGAGAAGCACGATGACGCGCACGATTTCCGCTTCGTTGCTGGCCGGTGCACTGGTCCTCGCATTCGGCGCCCCTGCATTGGCGCAGACGGGAGTGGCTGAAACCGGGTCCCGACAGACGATCGCGGCCCCGGACTACGGCTCAGACCCACTCCACGACAGTGCGCTGATCAGCGGCAATTTCGCCACGCCCCAGGCAGACGGCCGCCCGGGCGTGTATTACTTCGCACTGGCGGAGCAGGCTTATCGCAAGGGCGATTACCGCCACGCCGTGGACATGTACCAGGTGTCCGCCTCCTGGGCGTACAAGCCGGCGGAATACAACCTGGCGCTGATGTATTTTCGCGGCCAGGGCGTGGCGACGGATCGCGCCCGCGGCGCCGCATGGATGGTCCTCGCTGCCGAGCGCGGCACCCCACAATACGCGCATGCACGCGACCTGATGGTCACCGCGTTGAACAACGCCGAGTTCGCTCGCACTGACCGGATCTGGAATGAGCTGAAGCCGACGTACGCCGACGAAGTGGCGCTGCACCGCGCGAAAGCGCGCTGGGCGCAGGTGAAAGCCAGCATGACCGGCTCTCGCGTGGGCGACGGTGCGGTGCATCTGCTGGTGGGAGGCGGTGGGGAGAACACGGCTTCGCCGGGCGGGCCGGGTTCCAGCGCGGTCATTGGCGCGATCGGCACGCCCGCAATCGTCAACGGCGGCGGATTTTTCAAGTCGGGCCAGGCGCGCGACGCCTCCGTTGCGTACCAGCAATTCCGCGAAAGCGACAATCCCTACGATCCGATTTTCCGCAGCGACCTGACCGGTACGGCCACGGTGGGACCGCTGATGAAAGTCAACGACAAGGACGTTGCGCCGAAACCGAAGGACGGCGACGTCCACAATCTCTAATCGTGCGCGATCGGAGAACGAAAAAAGCCGCTGCTGCTCCGCAGCGGCTTTTTCATGCACGGCGCAAACGGATGCGGCCGGCGCGTCTCCGCGCCGACCGCATTCACCGGACGCAACTCAATCCTGCTTGGACGCGATCACGCTCCCATCGGTCGGGTCGATCAGGAGATCGACATCCTGCCCGTCCGGACCGCGTGCCTCGGCACGCCAGATGCCGTCGTCGAAGTCGAGGTCATCGACGTCCTGGTAACCCTGCGCGGTCAGGCGCGATTCGATCGCATCCTTGTCCAGCCGCGAGGGTTCGTTCGCAGCATAGACATGCCCGCTGACCGGCGCGATCAGGATCTTCATCGAATCGCCGGCGCCGTCGCGTGCCTTCGCGACCCACACGCCGTTGTGGAACTGCAGGTCCTCGACGTTGCGGTACCCGGCCGCGGCGATGTTCTGCATGATCTGATCCTGCGGCAGCGCGTCGGCCGGGCGCGTCCACGTGGTCGTGGTCGTGGTCACCGTTCGCTGCGTGCCCATCGGCGGCGGGGGTGCCGGCGGTGGAAGCTCCTGCGCGAAAGCCGCGCCGCCAGCCAACAGCGCCATCGGCGCGAGCGCGATCATTCTGCGTAGTATTTGCATGGTCGGACTCCTTGTCGTAACCCGTGCACAGCTTGCGCACGCGACATTCAATCGGTGGTGAACCGGCAGGATGCGTGCCAAATCGCGTTCATCACCGATTGCGCAGCGTGACGATCGCGTGTGTTTGCTAAGCTGGCGTTCTCCTCGCATCGTCCATGCAATGAAAGTTTCCGGCATCGCATTCCACCACCCGTTTGCATTCTGGGCGGGCTGCCTGGCGGTGGTCGCAGGCGTGCTGTTGCACCTGCCGATGTTCGCGATGGCCGCGCCGATGCATTACCAGATGGCCGGCATGCCGATGGATGCGCAGATGCTGGTCGGAATGACGCTGATTCCCGCAGGCGTGCTGCTGGCCGGATACGGATTGATGCCGCGTGTCGAACAGATGCGCCTCGCCCCGCAAGGCAACACCGCGCACCTGCACTTCGCAGTCGCCGATGGCGTGCCGCTCAACCGCGAACACTGGAAGCTGGTGATCGTGCTCGCCGTCGCGCTCGCCGTGGATGTGATGAAGCCGGCCACGATCGGCTTCGTGATGCCCGGCATGTCGCACGAATATTCGATCGCGGATTCCACAGCCGGTTACCTGGCACTTTCCGCGCTCACGGGAACGGCGATCGGCTCGATCGTGTGGGGGCGCCTTGCCGATCTGTTTGGCAGGCGCGCCGCGATCCTGCTCTCCGCGCTGATGTTCATGGGCACCGCGATCTGCGGCGCGATGCCGGCGTTCGGCTGGAACCTGGTGATGTGCTTCATGATGGGAGCTGCCGCGGGCGGCATGTTGCCGATCGCGTTCACGTTGATGGCCGAAGCGGTGCCCGCGGCACACCGCGGCTGGCTGCTGGTCGCGCTCGGCGGGATCGGCACGTCAGCCGGCTACCTCGCCGCCGCCGGCGCCGCGAGCGTGTTCGAACCGGCCTTCAGCTGGCGCGCGCTGTGGCTGCTGAACCTGCCGACCGGCGCGCTCATCGTGTTCCTCAACCGCTACATTCCCGAATCGCCGCGCTTCCTTTCCAACGCCGGATTGCACGAACAGGCGCGCGCGGTGCTGGCGCGGTTCTCCGGCGACGCGCAAGTCGCGCCTATTGACGACGACAGCGATCCGCCATTGCTGGACGAACAACATGCGGTCATCGGCATGCGCCAGTTGTTGCGTGGCCGGCACGCGCGCATTTCTCTCGGCCTGATCGTGTGTGGGCTTGCCTGGGGCCTGGTGAATTTCGGATTCCTGATGTGGCTGCCGGGCAACCTGACGCGGCTCGGCGTGGATGCGCACGGCGCGAGCACGCTGCTCGCGCAATCGGCATTGCTCGCGATGCCGGGTATTGCGGCGGTGGTGTGGCTGTACCAGCGCTGGAGCAGCATTCGCACGCTGGTGCTGTTCATCGCGCTGACAGCGCTGGCGCTGCTCGCGTTCTGCGCGATCGCGCTGCTCGACTTGCGCATGGCCTCGGCCACCATTGCGGCAACCGTGCTGCTGCTGGTCGCGATCAGCGGCGTGATCGCGACGATGATTCCGTATGCGGCGGAAATCTATCCGGTGCACCTGCGCGGCACCGGCTCCGGCCTGATCGCGGCAAGTTCCAAGGCTGGCGGCATCCTCGGCGCGGGCCTGGGTGTGCTCGGCCTGTTCGATCACTTCGCGTTTTCGGCACTGGCGATCGCGGTACCCCTGGCAATCGCCGCGGTGCTGCTGCTGCGCGCCGGCATCGACACGCGCGGGCAGCGGCTGGAAGAAATCCAGGTGGCGCTGTCGGAATAATCAGGAGCTGGCTCGCGCTGCGAGCACGCGCCCGGCAAATTCCGCAAACAGGTTCTGGATGCTGGTAGCGGGCGAAAGTGCCCGGTGAATATCCTTGCCGGTCGGTGTCAGCGCCATCGCTGCGGCGGTGTATAACTGCCGCTCAACGAGCCGCTCGCAGAGGATCTGATATCGCCTTGCGTAAGAGGCGTCCACGAACTCCTTGAACACGGGATAGTGCGGCTCATCACACCGAACTGAACGCATTGAGCCATCGCACTCCTCCAGCAGCATCAACCAACCGAGAAATGGCGGCCTCGGATCGGAATGAAGCGCGGGATTCAGAACAGAGGGTGTGTGCTCCTGGACCATTTCGCGAATGCGCGGTCCGCCATATGCGCCGTGGTAGTGAGCAACCCACAGGTCGGCGGCCGAACCAATGACCTCTTCGCTGCGGTTATTGAAATTGTTGCCGAAAGATCCGACCTGCGATTTGAATTCGAAGACGCCGAGCAAACGCTCCCGGTGAATCACGAGCACATCCCAGTTCTTGGTTGCACGAAAGAATCCCGGCAAGACCACCTTCGATTTTCGAGAATGCACTGTCTCCGCAGCCAGCCCGCAATGCCGCACGACTTCTCGAACGACTTCGACGAAGCCGTCCATGTTCTTGCCTCCCACCACCGCATCGCGACTTCCGCCCTGGCTGCTCGCTACCGTTCCGCTGCTTCTGGAATGCCAGAAGGTATAAATCGCCCCTCTTACGAGTTCTTCGAACAATGGAGGCAACAGGGAAACGGTCATTCCGCGCAATCCTTTCGCCCTGATTCGATGGCATGTCGCACTTGCGTAGTTTCCGCGATGGAGAGGCCGTACAGTTCGAAAACCGGAGAATCAACTTCTTCCTGTTCCCTGGAATTGGCGACCCGCACCAATTGATCGCGAAGCTCCAAGCTGACTTTGTCCCAGCATGGAAGGCGAATTCGGCGCAGGTACTGCGCTTGGAACCTCAGGAACCCTCCAGACATTTTCGTGCAGTAAGCCGCAACCGTCATGCGCGTCAGAGAAGATCGCAATACAGCCTGCAACGCTTCCAAGTCCCACTGTTCGGAAATGATGTAGTACAGGTTGTGGTGCGGGTAATACTCCCCTCGATCAAGGACAAATACGCCTTCGCTCTTGATGTCCGGGACAAGCAATTTGGGAGTCTTGAGCAGTCCTGGCTGAACGCGGTCAATCGTTCTGTACCAAGCACTACCACTGCGCTTGGCTACGTTGCGCTGCTTGAGCAGGTCGGCGTGCGCCCGGATGTAAGCCTCGAAGCCTGGAAATTCCGAGAGTTTTATCAATCTCCCTTGTTCATCGAAGGGATTCAACAGAGCCTTACCCCCCCAGTTGATCGTGCCTTGCGCAAGATCACGAGCCATTACCAGCGGCAACTTGCGATCCGGCTCTACCGGAAGCTCCTCGAATGTGCGGATGAAGACCCTGTCGCACCCGGTAGCTACACCGATGCCAATCTTGCAGCCTGCCTGTTCGATGGAGAGGCAAGTTTCTTCGATGCGCCGGAGCACGGAGACACTGGGCGTGTGACCCAGCAACAGTGGCTCGGAGCTGCCCGCCGCAAGAAACGTTTCACTCACCACGTCCGACGGCTGTTCTTCGCTGAGTGCGGCGACGACCTTTCGAAGTCCAATCTTGCCAGCACCAGCACCACTGGAAACCATTCGCGTCGGCAGCTTCGGCTCCTCCGCTACACGCTGAATTATCGTGACTGCTGGATACGCGAATACATCGATATGAAAGGCATCCGCGTATTCCATGTCCACAAAGTATTTCAGCCAAAACCCGCGGGAAATCTTCTCGCGTAGCGGCCCACCATATCGATTCTTGAGCCAGCGGTTTGCGCAGATAAACCCCACCGTCCCGCTATCAGAAAGAAGGTCGAGGGCTCGCTCGAAAAACGGAACGTAAAGATCGGCGCGATCGTAAAGTGTTCGATAGCGCCTGCGGTATTCAGCAAGCAGGGCGTCGGGTATGCGCTCCTGCCGCACGTACGGCGGATTACCCAGGACGAAGTCAAATCCAGAGTCGAGCTTCGTCAGCAGGAAATCGTCGTTGATCAGCCAAGCTCGACATAACTCGTCGGCATCCGCGCTCGAAAAACCTGCGTCCGACAAGGTGGCCTTCACCGCGTTGGACACCTTGGCATAAGTGTCTGGATGGAGTTCCACCGCGCGAACAGCGCCTTCGAGATCGGCAACTTTGTAGTCTTCGCGGCCGCGGCCGGCCCGGTATGCGCTCAGCAGCCGCCGCACGATCGGCAGCAAGAAATCGCCGGCTCCGAATGAAGGCTCCAGTACGCGCAAGCGGTGCAGCGGTTTGCTCGGAACGTAGCCAGACAGATCGAGAATCGCCTCGACAACTTCCGGCCGGGTGAAGATCGCGCCGCGCTCACTTTCACCCTGAGCGGCCATGCCCGCAATGGCCGCCTCGAGTTCGGGCGGCCTCGCGGCATTCTCAAACAGGTCGAAAGCAACATTCATGCGGCAATGTTGCTGTGTGTCTTGCACCCTGTCTAGCGTCGAGTGCCAGCACTCACACCGTCAGCGGATTCGGCTTCTCCGGATCGAGCTTCCACTGCTTGATCGCGCGGGCGACGTCCTGCGGGTTCATCGCGCCTTCCGCGGCGAGCGCGCTGATCGCGGCGTGCGCGATCCAGTAGCGGTCCACCTCGAAGAAGCTGCGCAGGTGCTCGCGCGTATCGGAGCGGCCGTAGCCGTCGGTGCCGAGCACGACGTAACGCTTGCCCTGCGGCATGAACGCGCGGATCTGGTCAGCGTATTCACGCACGTAATCGGTCGCGGCGATCGCCGGACCGTCATGTTGCGACAGACACTGCGCCACGTACGGCACGCGCGGGTCCTTCGTTTCCGGATGCAGGCGGTTCCAGCGTTCGCAGTCGAAGCCGTCGCGGCGCAATTCCGAGAAGCTCGGGCACGACCACACGTCCGCGACCACGCCGAATTCCTGTTCCAGCAATTCCGCCGCAGCGATGCATTCGCGCAGGATCGTACCCGAACCCAGCAATTGCACGCGCGGGGCTTTGCTCTTGCTCTTGCGCTTTTCCGATTCCCGATTCCCGATTCCCGATTCCCGGCTCTTGCTCACTACCGCCTTCGCACTCGCTTTCGTTTCGCGCGGATGCGGGCCATCGGTTTCCGGCACGCGGCTCTCGCCCTGCTTGTCGGGCGAAGCCTGCGGCGTGGGCGAACCCGAAGGGATCGGATTATCGCCGTCGCGGAACAGGTACATGCCGCGCACGATGCCCTCCTCGCAGCCTTCCGGCATGTCCGGATGCACGTAGTTCTCGTTCATCACGGTGACGTAGTAATACACGTCTTCCTGCTCGTGCAGCATGCGGCGGATGCCGTCCTGCAGGATCACCGCGACTTCGTACGAGAACGTCGGATCGTAGGCGCGGCAGTTCGGGATCGCGCCGGCCATCAGGTGCGAGGAACCGTCCTCGTGCTGCAGGCCTTCACCGTTCAGCGTGGTGCGTCCGGAAGTGCCGCCGATCAGGAAACCGCGCGCGCGCGAATCGCCCGCGGCCCAGGCGAGGTCGCCCACGCGCTGGAAGCCGAACATCGAGTAGTAGATGAAGAACGGCAGCATCGGCAGGTCGGAAACCGAATAGCTGGTGCTGGCCGCGATCCACGCCGAGATGCCGCCGGCCTCGCTGATGCCTTCCTGCAGCACCTGGCCGTTCTCGGCCTCGCGGTAGTACAGCAACTGGTCGGCATCCTGCGGCCGATATTTCTGGCCTTCGGGCGTGTAGATGCCGATCTGCCGGAACATGCCTTCCATGCCGAAGGTGCGCGCCTCATCGGCGACGATCGGCACCACGCGCGGGCCGATCTGCTTGTCGCGCAGCAGCAGGTTCATGCCGCGCACCAAGGCCATGGTCGTTGAAATCTCGCGGTCGCCGGTGCCCTTGGTAATGGCGTCGAACGCTTTCAGGTCCGGCGCGGGCAGCGGGTTGCTGGCCTTGCGCCGGCGATGCGGCAGGTAGCCGCCCAGCGCCTTGCGGCGCTCGTGCATGTATTCCACTTCCGGCGAATCCTTGCCGGGGTGGTAATACGGCACCGACTCGATCTCCTCGCCTTCCAGCTTCGAATCGGGAATCGGGATGTTGAAGCGATCGCGGAACACGCGGATCGCATCGTGGTGCATCTTCTTGGCCTGGTGCGCGATGTTCTGCGACTCGCCGGCCGTGCCCATGCCGTAACCCTTGACCGTCTTGGCGAGGATCACCGTGGGCATGCCTTGCGTGTGCACCGCCGCGTGATAGGCCGCGTACACCTTGTGCGGATCGTGGCCGCCGCGATTGAGGCGCCACACGTCGTCGTCGGAGAGGTTCGCGACCATCGCCGCGGTTTCGGGATATTTCCCGAAGAAGTTGTCACGCGTGTACTTGCCGCCGAACGCCTTGCAAGCCTGGTATTCGCCGTCCACGGTTTCCATCATCAGCTTGCGCAACACGCCCTTGCTGTCGCGCGCGAGAAGCGGATCCCAGTACGAACCCCATATCAATTTCAAAACGTTCCAGTCGGCGCCGCGGAACACGCCTTCGAGTTCCTGGATGATCTTGCCGTTGCCACGCACGGGCCCATCGAGGCGCTGCAGGTTGCAGTTGATCACGAAGATCAGGTTGTCGAGTCCTTCGCGGCCGGCGAGCGCGATCGCGCCCAGCGACTCGGGCTCGTCGCATTCGCCGTCGCCCATGAAGCACCAGACCTTGCGATCGGACTTCGGCATCAGCCCGCGTGCTTCCAGGTACTTCAGGAACTGCGCCTGATAGATCGCCTGGATCGGACCCAGGCCCATCGAAACCGTCGGCGTCTGCCAGTAGTCGGGCATCAGCCACGGATGCGGATACGACGACAGACCGTGCCCGCCGACTTCCATGCGGAAGTTGTCGAGACGATCCTCGTCGAAGCGGCCTTCGAGGTACGAACGCGCGTACAGGCCGGGGCTGGAGTGGCCTTGGTAAAACAACAGGTCGCCCGGATGTTCTTCCGAAGGCGCGCGCCAGAAATGGTTGAAGCCGACATCGTAAAGCGTGGCCGAGGAACCGAAGCTCGCGATGTGGCCGCCGAGCTCGCCCGGCCGGCGGTTCGCGCGCACCACCATCGCCATCGCGTTCCAGCGGATGATCGAGCGGATGCGCCACTCCATCGCCGCGTCGCCGGGCGATTTCGCCTCCAGGTGCGGCGGGATGGTATTGATGTATTCGGTGGTCGGCGAAAACGGCAGGTGACCACCCGCGCGGCGGGTTTCGTCCACCATCCTTTCCAGCAACTGGTGCGCGCGATCGGTGCCCTCGGCGTTGATAACCGCATCGATGGATTCGATCCACTCGCGGGTCTCGGTGGGATCGGGATCAACGTCGAGTATTTCGCGGGTCAGGTCGTTCATAAGTAAATCCTGGAGCTTGCTGTAGGGCGGGCATCGCCCGCCAAGGTTTGCGGCGGACAATGTCCGCCCTACATTGATTCATTCGCGACGCATGCGTTCCGCATCATTCGCGTTTGCCTGCGCACGATCATTTCTATTTAAATTCGCGCCTTCGGCGCGAATTTGCGCCTCCACGCACGCGATTGCGCTCATGTTCACCACGCGGCGCACGGTCGCCTGCGGGGTGAGCACGTGCGCGGGTTTCCCCACGCCCATCAGGATCGGGCCGATCACCACGCCATCGCACATCACCCGGCTCATGTTGAAGGCCGTGTTGGCCGCTGCGAGGTTCGGGAACACGAACATGTTGGCGCGGCCTTTCAGGCGCGAATTCGGGAACACGCGCATCCGCAGTTCGGGATTCAGCGCCAGATCCGCCTGCATTTCGCCTTCCACTTCGAGCTTCGGCAAACGCTTGCGGATCAAGGCGAGCGCAGCCTGCAGCTTGCGCGTGACGTCGTTGTCGCGGCTGCCGAAATTGGAGGCCGCAAGCAAGGCAACCTTCGGCTCGATGCCGAACAGCTTCAGGCGCAACGACGCCTGAAGCGTCGCCTCCGCAATCTCTTCGGCGCTCGGATCGTCCTGCACGTGCGTGTCGAGATAGAAATACACGCCCGACTCGTTGGCGATCGCGGTCATGGAGGACGGCGCCTCCACTCCGCGATCCAGCCCGATCACGTCAAGGATGTAGGCGAGCTTTTTCTGATAGCGCCCGACCGTGCCGCAGATCATCGCGTCCGCATCGCCGCGCGCCACCATCAGCGCCGCGATCACGGTCGAGCGCGAGCGCACCACCGATTTCGCCAGAGCCTGGGTGAAGCCGCGCCGCTGCATCAGGTCGTAGTAGTGCTGCCAGTAATCGTCGAAGCGCGGGTCGGAGTGGATGTTGCACAGTTCAAAATCGCGGCCTGCTTCCAGACGCAGGCCGACGCGCTCGATGCGGCGCGCAATGACCTCCGGTCGGCCGATCAGGATCGGCCGCGCGAGCTTCTCGTCCACCACCGTCTGCACCGCGCGCAGCACGGTTTCCTCTTCGCCTTCCGCATACACCACGCGCTGCGGGTTGGCCTTCGCGCGCTCGAACACCGGCTTCATCACCAGGCCCGTGCGGAACACGAACTGCATCAGCTTTTCGGTGTAGGCCGTGAGATCGTCGATCGGACGGGTAGCCACGCCCGATTCCATCGCCGCCTTCGCCACCGCCGGCGCGAGCTGCACCAGCAGGCGCGGATCGAACGGCTGCGGGATCAGGTACTCCGATCCGAAATGCGGCGGCTTGCCACCGTAGGCGCGCGCGGCAACGTCGGAACCTTCGCGTCTTGCGAGTTCCGCGATCGCGTGCACGCAGGCGACCTTCATCGCCTCGTTGATCGTGGTCGCACCGACGTCCAGCGCGCCGCGGAAGATGTAAGGGAAGCAGAGCGCGTTGTTGACCTGGTTGGGGAAGTCCGAGCGGCCGGTGGCGATCACGCAATCCGGGCGCAGGCGCAGCGCGATGTCCGGCATGATCTCCGGTTCCGGATTGGCGAGCGCCAGGATGATCGGCTTTTTCGCCATGCTCGCCAGCAGTTCCGGCTTCAGCACGCCGGCGGCGGAGAGGCCCAGGAACACGTCCGCGCCCTGCACGATTTCTGCGAGCGAGCGCGCCTTGGTGTCGCGCGCATAACGCGCGCGATCGGCGTCCATGCCGGCGCGACCGGTGTAGAGCACGCCTTCGCGATCGATCGCGAGAATGTTTTCCGGCTTCACGCCCAGCGCGACCAGCATGTCGAGGCATGCGATGCCCGCTGCGCCCGCGCCTGCATGCGCGATCCGCACGTCTTCGATGTTCTTGCCGACCACGCGCAGCGCGTTGATCAGCGCCGCACCGACGATGATCGCGGTGCCGTGCTGGTCGTCGTGGAAAACCGGGATCTTCATCCGCTCGCGCAATTTGCGTTCGACGATGAAGCATTCCGGCGCCTTGATGTCTTCGAGATTGATGCCGCCGAAGGTCGGCTCCAGCGCGGCGATGATGTCCACCAACTTGTCCGGGTCCTTCTGCGCGACCTCGATGTCGAAGACATCGATGCCGGCGAACTTGCGGAACAGCACGCCCTTGCCTTCCATCACCGGCTTGCCGGCGAGCGGGCCGATGTCGCCGAGGCCCAGCACGGCGGTGCCGTTGGTGATCACCGCGACCAGGTTGCCGCGCGCGGTGAGTTCGGAAGCCTGCTGCGGATCCTCGACGATCGCCTCGCACGCGGCGGCCACGCCGGGCGAATACGCCAGCGACAGTTCGCGCGCATTCAACAGCGACTTGGTGGGAGTGACGCGGATCTTTCCGGCCGGCGCATGGCGGTGGTATTCCAGCGCGGCCTGCTTGAGTTCTTCGGGGAGACTCATGATGGCGTGAACGCGAGCGTGACCGCTGAATATATCACGCGGCCTGCACGCTTCCGCGGGACAGGATCGCACCCGAAGGAGCGGAGCGGCATCGCGCCGCTCCGCCGGCATTGCATCAGAACATCAGAACGACACGTCGAGGCTCAGCTTCGCCGCCTGATCCTTGGCGCTGTTCGCCCACTGGCCGTTGTAGCTCGCATCCAGCTTCATGTTCGGCGTGAGCTTCCAGTTCGCGCCGAAATTCACCACCGCCGCGTTCTGCGCCACCGGCACGCCGTAAATGGTGAAGGCATCGCCGCCGCTGAGGAACTGCATCGTGCGCTGCGGCGTGGTATCACCGAACGCATGCTGCCAGCCCAGACCGCCGTGCAGTTCCGTACCGCCGAACTGCCACGAGCCACGCGCGCCGAGGGTGCTGAAGGAAACATTCTCGCGCTCGCCGAACGCATGCAGCGCCGCATCGCCGCCGACCTCGGTGGTCGCGTCGGTGCTGAGACGGACATGCGCAAGGTTGAGGTAGGGCTCGTAGTCGCCCGAGGTGGTGTGGATCTTCCACGCGCCTTCGATGAAGCCGGTCAGCGTGTTTCCGATGGCGTTCGAGGACAGCCGTTCGCTCACGCCGGAGAATTCGACGTCACGATTGACCGGGATCCGGTCCCACGCGTATGCCACGCCTGCGCGCAACGCGAACGGCCCGTTGCCGACCCCGCCGTACACGCCCAGCCAGTCCGACGTGGTGCGTCCCCAGGAATTACGGTCCTGCACGCTGAGCGAATTGCGCGCGCTGCCGCCGGTGAAACCGACGCGCGCCTGCGTGCCGACCGGCAGGTCCGCGCCGACCAGCAAGCCGTCGCCGTTGTTGCTCAGCTTCGCGGCATTGCCGTCGCCATCCACCGAGCCCCAGTGTCCCCACACGTGCGCCCAAGCATCCAGGGCACCGGTGCCGCCTTCACGCAAGCGTTGATCCATCGCCTCGCGCACGAACCGGCTGTCGTCCACGCGCGCGGTTTGCTGGCTGGCGTGCAATTCGCCGGAGAGCTGGTCGAAGGCGGCATTTCGCGTGGCCGCGTCCATCGGCAACAGCGACAGGAACAGCGGACTGTTGAAGCCCACGCCCACGGCAGCACTGCTGGCACCACCTGCGGTTGCGTACTGGTTGGGCGTCTGACCCGACGCGGCGAAGCTGATGTCGTTGCGCACCAGCCACAACACCACCGCATTGCTCTGGTACGTGAGCACCGCATCGAGGTAAGGCAGGTTGTCGCTCGCGCCCGCGAATTGTCCGCTGACCCCACCCGCCGCGTTGACGAGCGTGTAGGTGATGTAGGTCGGGTAAGTGCCGGCTTGCGCCTGCACCTGCACGGTGCCGCCCTTGATGCTGACGTTGCCGCCGACGTCGAGCAGATCCGCGCTGCCGTCCGGCGCGGCCTCGGCGCTCAAGGTCGAGCCCGATTCGAACGTCGCGTCACCGGCGACATGCAAGGTGCCGATCGAGCCGCCCGGGCTCACCGTACCGAAGGCATCGAGCCCGCCGATTGTGCCATGGCCGCCCAGAGTGGCGCCGCTGTCCACCGTGACCGTGCCGCCGAGCGTCGTGTCCGGATGGCTGGCATCGCCAACCAGCAAGGTACCGGCCTGCACTTCGGTACCACCGGCGAAATTCGCACTGCCGGACAAGGTCCAGGTGCTGGTGCCGCTCTTGCCGAAGCGGTTGAACCCGGCGAACTGCGTCGTCCCTGCGTATGGCGCGGCCGTGGACACGACATTCGCGAGGTCGAAGCTGTCGTTGGCGGAGCCGCCGAGCGCCAGCTTGTCGCCGCCATTGGTGGCACCACTGGTGCTCACCACATTGCCGACGAATTTGTAGCCGGACTCGAGGGTCAGCGTGTTGCCGCCGCCGGAGAAGTCCACGGCATCCGCTTGCGTGCTGCCGTCGGCCGACATCCCGCCGGCGATGGTGCCGCTGTTGAACACGTTTGCGCCTCCGGTGCCAACCACGCCCGCACCGCCGAGGCCCGAAGCGCCGGCCGCATAGCCGCTGCTGGCAGAGCCGCCGTTACCGCCATTGCCGCCGTAAATCTGGCCGCTGTTGGTAAGCGTCGCGTTTCCGACGATGGCGCCGGCGCCACCGGCACCGCCGGCACCGCCATTACCGCCGTTGCCGTATCCGCCCCCGCCACCCCAGCCGCCATAAATGTGGCCGGTGTTGGTCAGCGTCGCGTTGCCGCCGAGCACGGCTCCGGCGCCGCCTGCGCCCGCGGCGCCGCCGTTGGCATAGCGACCGAAGCCCCCCTCGCCGCCATCACCGCCATACAGCGAGCCGCTGTTCGTCAGCGAGGAAGCGCCCCCGAGCACGGCGCCGCTGCCGCCCATGCCGCCGGTGCCGCCCGTGCCGTAGTAGCCCTTGCCGCCCGAGCCGCCAGAGCCGCCGTAGATCGAGCCGCTGCTGGTCAGCGTGGACGCGCCGGTCAGCGCGACGCCGTTGCCGCCCGCGCCGCCTGCACCGCCGGCTCCTTGGTAACCATATTTGCCATCCCCACCCCTGCCGCCGAAGATTCCGGCGCTATTGGTCAGGCTGGAAGCGCCGTCGAGCGTTGCGCCATTGCCACCGATGCCACCCGCGCCACCGGCGCCGTGGTAGCCATATCCACCGATACCGCCTTCGCCGCCGGCCAGGACATTGTTGTTGACCAGGCTGGACCCCGTGCCGAGCACCGCGCCCGCTCCGCCCGCGCCACCCACGCCACCAGTGCCGTAATAGCCTTCACCACCCCAGCCACCCGCACCGCCGATGAAATAGCCATTGTTGGTCGCCGTGCTGGAGTGACTCAGCATGACGCCTACACCGCCCGCGCCACCCGAGCCACCCGCGGCGTAATAGCCCTCGCCGCCGCTGCCGCCATAGCCGCCTCTCACAAGAGCCTCGGCGCCGTTGTTCACCTGACTGGAATGATCCAGCACCATGCCTGTGCCGCCGGCGCCGCCTGTGCCGCCCGCGGCGTAGTAGCCCTTGCCGCCGATGCCGCCCGAGCCACCGCCGATGAAGCCGGTGTTGTTCACTTGGCTGGAGTTGTCCAGCGACATGCCCGAGCCGCCGGCGCCGCCGGTGCCGCCCGCGTAGCCGCTGGTGTATGCGCTGGTGCTGATTGCAGTGGTCAAAAGAGGCTGACCAAGGTACTTGGCGTAACCGCCGCTCCCCCCCGAGCCTCCCTGAATCTCGCCACTGTTGGTAAGGGTGAATCCGGACAGGGACGCACCGATGCCGCCCACGCCGCCTGTGCCGGCGATCCCACCCGCGCCGGCATAGGTGCCGAGCGCTGTCGTCGGATTGGTGGTGCCGGTGTACTTGCCGACGGCCAATGCGCCACCCCGACCACCTTGGCCACCGCCGATGAACCCGTTGTTGCTGCTGTTCGGATCGTTGCCGGTGCCGCCCGCGTATAGACCGACACCGCCGGCGCCGCCGGTCGAACTGCCGAAGATGAATGGGAATGGGGTGATCAGGGCGCCGTTGCCAGCATTACCGCCAACAATCGTGCCGGTGTTGCTCAGGCTCAAATGGCCCTGCGACACCAGACCGGCCCCGCCATTGCCGGGTTTGGTCCACGAACCGAAGGGACAGGAGTTGTAGCACGCCGCTTCACCACCGGCTATCGCGCCAGCGTTGTTGACAGTGGTGTAGCCGCTGTCGATCGCCGCCACCGCGACGCCCGCGCCGCCATCGCCGCCGCCGTAGCCGCCGCGCCCCCCGTGCAATACGCCGCCGTTGGCCAGAGTACCACCCGCGCTCATCAGCACGCCGGCGCCACCACCGCCGCCGCCGGCGTATTTGCTCGCGCTGCCGCCGTAGCCACCCCCCACGTACCCCGTATTGGTGAACGTGACCGCGGAGGTCACCCGGACCGCCGCGCCGCCGCCGCCGCCACCACCACCGGCTACCGCCGCATACTTCTGCGGAGAGTAACCCCTTCCGCCATATCCACCATGTCCACCCAGGATCTCGCCCGAGTTGGTGGTATCGGTGCTGATGCCGATGCCCAGGGCGCCGCCGCCGCCACCACCGCCGCCACCAGCCGCACTGGATCCGTAGCCGCCGCCACCACCGCCGCCCACTCCGTTGTTGGCGAGACCACCACCGGCTCCGCCGCCACCGCCACCGCCGGTTATGTAACTACCAGCCCCGCCGACCACACCGGCACCGCCGGCACCGCCACCGGTGCTGCCGCTGCCGCCAAGGCCGGCCGCGTTGGCCGTGCCTCCGCTGCCTCCGCTGCCCAGGCCTGAACCGCCGGTCCCGCCGTAGCCGCCCACGCCACCATCGTTGGTGCCGGGCATACCGCCTGTCCCGCCCACGCCGCCGGCGGTGGAATATCCGTCACCGCCCGGGCCGCCATTCGTGCCGAACACGCCACCGCTGAGGGTCACCAGCGTGCTGACGCTGCCCGCGCCCAGCGCAATGCTGTTGCTCGCATACAGGCTCACCCCGCTGCCGCCGACGCAGGAAGTCGCATCGGCCGGACAAACCGCCGCTGCCGCCGGCAAAGCCGCACCCGCCACCATCAGCGCCAGACCCACCGCGCAGGCGCGCGCCAGAGGGCGCTGCGCAGGCAGTTGCGAACAACCTTCTCCGGTCGCGCCGCCGCCACCGGGCGCGCGGGTCAATTCCGAAGCGACCTGCAACACGCGCAGCGCGCGATTCCAGACCAGCCGATAGGTGCGGTTCACGGGGATCCCCTCTATGTGTTGTGGTTCGATGAGTTCACGTGCCGGCCATGAAAGAGTCGAAGGCCTACACGTGAAATTCATCACATTTTCACGGGAAATATACATGCAGGAATCGAGCCCGCCTAGGCCCATACGCTGGCGCCTGTCTTCCGGGTCGACTTTCCGCAAGCGGCGCGCTTGAAGAGAGGACGGCGCTAGTCCCAATCCCCGATCCGACCCATGCGGATGCGGTTGGCGAACAGAGAGAATGCGAGCTTGCCGGCCAGTCCGTGCGCGCTTTGCACCCAAGGCGGCAGGTACTTCGGCGGGATGATCGAGCCTTCGGCGAAACACGGCGCCAGCCCGATCACGTCTTCCAGTGCAAACTTGCCGGCGAACAGGTTGTGCAGCAGGTCCAGCCGGCGGCGTTTGAACGCCCAGCGGAAGAACGTGTGCACGGTCAGCAGCCCTGCCAGGTACACATTGTCCTTGGTGAAGGCCGCCCCGCCGGAAAGCGGCACGCCGCGGAAGACGCGCTGCGCCGAGGTAAAGCTGTCGCGCTCGTTCTGTCCGTGCTCGCGGAAGAAGCCGAACACCTCGATGAAGTCGGCGCCTTTCAGGGCTCGTTCGATGGCGAGGATGCGCAAGCTGATCCGCTTCAGCCGCGCGATGTCTATGGAGCCGGACATCAGTTCGGCGAACACCGCCAGGCCTTCCTGGGTTGCGGTCGCGCGCGGCGACGTCCGCGACAGTGATTTCAGCACGGGCTGCGCGCGGCCATTCAGCGCGGTGAGCGTGTGCACGAAGGCTTCGTGCGCCAACAGCTGGCAGCGGTCATAGGCGCTGAACGCCGTCGACGAACGCAGTCGGATGCGGGTCGCCCCCGCCGCGGCCTTGGCGGTGAGATCGTCGTCGAGCTCCACTTTCACGACGCCGGCCCCGAAGAAGCCATCCACCTCGCGTTGCACTTCCTCGCGCAATTCGTGCGCGGGAATGACCTCGTCATCATCGGTATCCGCAGCGAGGCCGTCGCCGAGCTTTTCGGCAATGGAGAGGAAATAGCGGGCGGCGTCCAGGTTGGATTGGCTTCCGCCGGGCAATGCGCCATCGGGCTTGCCATACAACGCAATCGAATGCGCGGTCACCTGCGGCGTGCCCAGCGACTCCAGCATCTGCGCGGCAACCGACCACGAACACGCGCTGCGCTTCAGGTAATCACCCAGCGGGTGCGCGACATCGGCTTCGCGTGCGATCGCGTCGAGTTCGGCACGCTGCGCGGAAAGATCGCGCCTGGCGTATTCGATCTTCGGCATGACCCTGCGGCCATGCGCCAGCGCGTCGACGAACTTGCGCTCCTTCGAAGCCGGCCACGACACCGCCGACAACACCCGGATGCCGCGCACCGCTTCCAGCAGGCGATCGTCCAGCGCGGCGAAGCGCGCGAGATCGGCAGCCGGGGCGGCGAGCCCGCTCATTTGCGCTCGCGATCGCGATAGAGCTGGCGCTGCTTGTGCAGCGGCGTGCGGCCTTCCTCGCGGCGCATGCGGTCCTCGATCTGGGCCGATTGCGCTTCCTGCTCGTCGCGCAATTTCAGGTAATGCCGGTAGCGATCTGCGTCGAGTTCGCCCGATTGCAGCGCCGCGCGCACCGCGCAGCCGGGCTCGTTGCCATGCGCGCAATCAGCAAAACGGCACTGCGTTGCGAGTTCATCGATGTCGGCGAAGACTTCCAGGTTCTCGTCGCCGGTGAGCTTCAACTCGCGCATGCCGGGTGTGTCGATCAGGCAGGCGCCTGAGGGCAGCATCAGCAACGCGCGATGGGTGGTGGTGTGGCGACCGCGACCATCGCTCGCGCGTGTCGCCGCGGTCGCCATCCGTGCTTCGCCCAGCAGGGTGTTGGTGAGCGTGGATTTGCCTGCGCCGGAAGATCCGACCAGCACGGCGGTAATGCCCGGCTGCAGATAGGCCCCCAGCGCCGCAACGCTGTCCGCATCCTTGCCGTTGATTGCATGCAGGAGCGTGGCTTCCGGAAGACGCGCGGCGAGTTCACACAGCGCTTCGTCCACGCGCCCGGGTTCGACCTTGTCGACCTTGGTCAGCACGATCACCGGCTGCGCACCGCTGCCTTCGATCAGCGCGAGATAACGCTCCGCGCGCGCGGGATTGAAATCCTCGTCCAGCCCCATCAGCAGCAGCGCGGCATCGATGTTGGTGGCGATGAGTTGCCGCGCGTAGCGCTCGCCCGCCGCCGCGCGGGTCAGCGCGCCACGTCGCGGCAGCACTTCCAGGATGTGCGGCGGCGTGCCCGCCTGCACGATCACGAAGTCGCCCACCGCCGGACGCTGTTCCGGATCCAGGCTGCGCTTCAGGAAATGCGGCGCCGGTTGCGCATTGAATTCGCGCGCGCCGTCGTGCAACTCGTAGCCCGCGCGATGTTGCGCGCTGACGCGTGCCAGACAGCGTCCCGCGGCCAGCGGCGGCAATGCGCCACGCCAGCCGATGCGGGTTGGGTCGGGTGTGGGGGCGCTCGTCATCGCGCGATGATAATTGAAGGCCCGGAACAAGTCCGTCCAGGACTTGCCGGAGCACGCCACCTAGCGCATGCAGAGCGGGCTGCTTGATCGAGGGCAACCTCCACGCGCTGCGGCTGGCCACACTTCGTCATCGCCGCGCCATGTGGCGGCCCCGAAGCGGCTGCTAGGATGCGCGGCCACACGAATGAGAAGCTGGATCCATGCAAGCCCCGATTCCCACCTCTTCCCGGCTCGCCCAGGTGCGTTACGAAATCCGCGGCGCGCTGGCGCGACGCGCGCGCGAGATCGAGGCGGCCGGCCACGAAGTGCTGAAGCTCAACATCGGCAATCCCGGGCGGTTCGGCTTCCGCGCGCCGCCCGCACTGGTCGAGGCGTTCACTGCACATCTTCCGCAAAGCGATGGTTATTGCCATGAACAGGGGCTCGACGAAGCGCGCGAAGCGATTGCGTCGCAACAGCGTGCCCGCGGCGCGCATGGTATCGACGCCGAGCGCATCTTCATCGGCAACGGCGTCAGCGAACTGATCGATCTTTCACTGCGCGCGCTGCTGGAACCCGGCGACGAGGTGCTGCTGCCTTCGCCCGATTACCCGCTGTGGAGCGCGGCAACGATCCTGAACGGTGGCGTGCCGCGCTATTACGCTTGCCCCGCGGCGCGCGCGCACCTGCCGGATGCGGACGAGATGGATGCGCTGTGCGGGCCACGCACGCGCGCGATCGTGCTGATCAATCCCAATAATCCGACCGGCGCGGTGTACCCGCGCGAGCTGCTGACGCGCATCGTCGCGCTGGCCGAACGCCGCAATCTGTTGCTGCTTTCCGACGAGATCTACGACGGCATTCTTTACGACGGCGCGGCCTTCACGCCGCTGGCCTCGCTTAGCGGCGAGCTGCCGTGCCTGTCGTTCTCGGGTTTGTCGAAGGTGCATCGCGCCTGCGGCTGGCGCGCCGGCTGGCTCTCGCTCTCGGGCGCGGCGTCGCGCATCCATGCATTGCGCGATGCGCTGCAGCTGCTCGCCGCCCTGCGGCTGTGCGCCAACGTGCCGGCGCAGTGGGCGATCGCGCCGGCGCTGCAGGCCGATCGCAGCATCGAGGCACTGACCGCGCCGGGCGGACGTCTGCACGAGTCGCGACGCGCGGTGATCGACGGCGTCGCGCGCAGCAAGTTTCTCGAATGCGTGTCGCCGCAGGGCGCGCTATACGCTTTCCCGGCGATCCGCTCCGGCGTGCTGCCGGACTTCGACGATGAAACTTTTGCGTTGCGCTTGCTGGAGGAGGAACACGCACTGGTGGTGCCAGGCACCAGCTTCAATCTGCCGGACAGCCGCCACTTCCGGATGACGCTGCTGCCCGAGGCGCCACAGATGACCGAAGTGCTGGCGCGGATCGAACGCACCCTGGCGCGCCTCGGCGAAGGCGCCATGCCGCGTCGGCATGTCGCCTGACGTGCGCTGCGGAGACCGGCGATGAGCGCGCACTCACCCGAATCGCGGAACGCGGCATTCCTCGCGCTGGGCGACTCCTACACGATCGGCGAAGGCGTGGCGGAAAACGAGCGCTGGCCGATGCAGCTCGCCGCTCGCCTGCGCGCGCAAGGCGTCGCGATCGAACAGGCGCAGATCATCGCGCGGACCGGCTGGACCACCGACGAACTCTCGGCCGCGATGGACGAGGCGAACCTGCATCCCCCGTACGCACTCGTCACGCTGCTGATCGGCGTCAACAACCAGTATCGCGGGCGCCCGCCGGACGAATACCGCGTGCAATTCGGTGCGCTGCTCGCCCGCGCGATCGCGCTGGCCGGCGACGAGGCGCGGCGCGTGGTGGTGGTTTCGATTCCGGATTGGGGCGTCACCCCGTTCGCGCGCAGCGAAGGTCGCGACGCGCGGCAGATCGCGACGCAGATCGATGCATTCAACGTGATCGCGCATGGGGAAGCGGATGCGCAGCGGGCGCGCTTCGTGGACATCACCGGCTTCTCGCGCGCAGCGGATCTGCGCGGACTGCTCACCGCCGATGGCCTGCATCCTTCAGGGGCGCAGTACGCACGCTGGGTGGAGGCGATTGCGCCGGCCGCGCGCGAAGCATTGACGTGCGAGCCATTGGCGGGTCAAGACCCGCCCTACCTCACCCCTTGAATCCGCCCGCATCGAGGAACGCCTGTTCCTCCGGAGTGCTGCGCCGCCCCAGCGCGGCATTGCGGTGCGGGAAACGACCGAAGCGGCGGATGATGTCGTGGTGGATGCGCGCCCAGTGGTCGGCGTTCTCGCCCGGCAGCGCACGATGCAGGAACAACGAACGCTCCTGGTCGGCGAGGTCTTCCGAATGCTCGAACGGCAGGTAGAAGAACATCCGCAGCTCCGGCTCGACCTGGGAATCGAAGCCGGCATCGAGTGACCGTTGCGCATATTCGCGCGCAAGTCCATCCGTCGCATAGGCGTGCGCGCTGCCGCGGAACACGTTGCGCGGAATCTGGTCGAGCAGGATCAGCAACGCCAGCGCGCCCTGCGCCTCGGCCATCCAGCCCTCGAACTCGCGACGCGCCGCGGCATGGTGCGCGTCCAGGAAACGCGCCGCGCATTCGGCGTCGAACGCCTCGTCTCGCGTGAACCAGCGCTGCGTACCGGCAGCGCGCCAGAATTCCACCACCTGCTGCGGTTGCGGATGCATGCGTTTAGTCCGTGGCTGGATGCAGAGGTGCCGCTGCCGCGCGCGCTTTTCAAGCGGGCGGCGTGGCCAGCGTCTGCGCGACTTCCTCGCGCCGGTACAGCACCACGCGATTGCGGCCCAAGGCCTTGGCGCGATACTGAGCGGTGTCGGCGCATTCGACCAAGGTTTCCGCGCTGGGCGTGTCGGCATCCATCACCGCCACGCCGATGCTCACGGTCAACGAAACGGGTTCACCGCCCACTTCCACGCGCAAGGCCGCCGCGCGCGCGCAGAGGCGCTGCGCGATCTGCAGCGCCACCCTTGCGCTCACCCAGCGCAGCACGATCAGGAATTCCTCGCCGCCGTAACGGCCCAGGTGATCGCTGGCGGCGAGCTGTTCCTGGATCGCGCCGACCACTGCGCGCAGGCAGGCGTCGCCGGCAGAATGTCCGCGGGTGTCATTGACGCGCTTGAAGTGATCGAGATCCAGGAACAACACCGCCAGCGACTGGTTCTTGCCGCGCGCGGACTGCCAAGCTTCGTGCAGGCGATCCAGGATCGCGCGCCGGTTGAGCACGCCGGTGAGCGGATCGTTTTCGGCCAGGCGATTCGCGCGGTCGCGCTCGTGGCGTACCTGCAGCGTGCGATCGGCCAGGCCCACGGTGATCACCACCGCGGCGTACGCCATGCTGGCCGGGAAGCCGTACTCCAGCCACGCCGGCAGGTGCAGGCCCACGATCAGCTGGGTCACGCGCAACAGCGTGAGCGCCAGCAGCGGCAGCCACGCGATCAGGAAAAAGCCGGCCTGACGGCTGCCGCGCCGCCACGCGCGCCAGCCGGCGAACAACGCGGTCAGCGTGCTGACGATCAGCAGCAGGTTCACGGTGTTGGGCAGCCACGCATCCGGGTCCAGCAGCGGAATCCACACCAGCACCGCAAACAGGAAATACGGCCAGCGCATCCACGCCAGCACGCGCGCAAGTTGCGGCACCACCTCGCGCAGCGCGGCGAATTCCAGGATGAAGCTGATGGAGAGCGCCGCCGCCAGCGTGGCGGCGAACTGGCCCGGGTGATAGCCGAGCGGCGCGAGCCACTGCGCGCCCGGCAGCACGTACAGCTCGCCCGAGACCGACATCTGGTAGGCAAGCTGTGCGCCCATGTAGGCGAGGAAGTACAGGAACATGCGGTCGCGCAGCACCAGCCAGAAGCACAGGATCACCAGCAGCATCGACGCTTCCACGCTGGCGAAGGCCGTGCTCAGGCGCACATGGCGCAGGTCGCCGGCCTGGTAGCTCGCGTAGTCGGAGATCCGCACGCGCAGCGGCTGGCTCTGGCCGGGCGCGCCCACGCTCACGTAGACCGGCTGGTCGGCACGCAGGTCGCGCGGCAACACCAGCACCAGCGCGTGCCGCGAAAAGCGCGGATCGAGGTCGGCGTCGTAAGTGCTGAGCGTGCGCGGCGCATAACCCGGCGGCAGGTACGCCGTGACGCGCGCGCGGATGTCGCCGCTGATCGCGAGCAGCGGCCGCGAGGCACCGTTCCAGTCGTGCGCCAGCCGCACGCGATACCACGCGTCGCGATCATCCGGCGCGCGCAGCAACGGCCTGGGCAACACCTGGAACTGCGAGCCAAGCTTGCCCTGCACGATCATCTGCGTCGGCGGGGCCGCGTCGGCCGGCAGTTGCAGCCGGCTGACCTGCACGGGCGCGTCCGCCGCGTGCGCACAAGCCAGGCAGGCCAGCACCACAAGCAAGCCCGCCAGCCATGCACCCGCGAACCCTCGACCGCGCATGCCGTCACCTCGGCTGGAAGTCTATTGCGTTCACGCGCGCACGGCACCTGCCGGAAGTTCACGCAGGGCGCCCCCGACGCGCGTAGGATTCCGGGTTCATGAATCGTCCCCTGCGCGCGCTCGCCGGTGCCTCGCTGCTGATCGTGTTCGGCTGCGCGCCCCGCGTCGCGGCGGCGGCGACCATCTACAAATGCACCGCGGGGGATGGCGCGGTGACCTACCAGGACAAACCGTGTCCGGCCCACCAGCGCCAGGACACGATGGAATTTTCGGATGCGCCGATCGTCACGCCGGCGCCGCCTCCGATCGTCGCCGCGAGCGCGCCGGCAGCGGCCGCGACCGTTGCACCCGCGCCGGTCGCTTCACCGTCGCCGTTGCCGACGATGTACGCCTGCACGACTTACGATGGCGAGAAGAAATACCTGAGCGACACCTTGCCCGCGCCGTATCCGGTGCCGCTGGGCGCGCTGGGCTATCCCGGGCAAAGCCTCGACCAGGCGTATGGCGGACGCAATCGCATCGGCCTGTCCGCGCCGGAAGAAGCGCGCAAGCCGACGATCGGTCGCGGGCCGCTGATCGCCAACGCGCAGGTCATGGTCCGCGATCACTGCGTGCCGGCGCCGCGCTCGCAGGTGTGCGACGAGTTGCGCCGACGCTTCGACGCGAACCACGAAAAATTGCGCATGGCCTTCCCGAGCGAGAAGGCGCCGTTCCAGCAGCGCGAAGACCAATTGAACGCGCAGCTGAAAGGCTGCTGATCAAACTCGCCTGGATCAGGGCTCCAGCACCAGCGTCGTGCGCGGCGCGTGCGTGCGTTCGTGCGCGAGCAGCCAACGCTTGGCGGGCAGGCCGCCACCGTAGCCGGTGAGATCGCCATCCGAGCCGATCACGCGATGGCAGGGAACGATGATCGACAACGGATTGGCGCCGTTCGCCGCTCCCACCGCGCGCACCGCATTCGGCCGGTCGATGCGCTGCGCGATCGCCGCGTAGCTGGCGGTCTCGCCGTAGGGAATCGCCAGCAGTGCGCCCCACACTTCCAACTGGAACGGCGTGCCGTGCGGATGCAGCGGCAGATCGAACGTATACCGAGTCCCTGAAAAATATTCTTCGAACTGATGGCGCGCCGCGCGAAGTTTCGACGGCGCGTGCTGCGCATCGTCCGGAGCGGCCTGCGCGGCGCCGCGCTTCGGCAAACCGATATAGGTCAGGCCGCCTTCGTCGGCGACCAGCAGCAGCGGACCGATCGGCGAATCTGTGTGATCGAAGAAAGTCATGTTCGAGAACGCAGGGCGGACATCGTCCGCCACCCCTGCGCCGCCATTATCGGCGCGCAGCGCCCACCCTCCATGGCCGCCTAAAAACCATAATGCAAAAACCCGCCATCCACCGCGATCACGCTGGCGGTGATGTAACTCGACGCCGGCATGCACAGGAACGCCACCGCGTCGGCGACTTCCTCGGGTTCACCGATGCGGCCCATCGGCGTGCGCTGCAGCACTTCGTCCAGGTAATCCGGATCGGACAGCGCGGGCCCGGTGCGCTGGGTGCGGATGTACCACGGCGCCACCGCGTTGACGCGGATGCCGTCATCGGCCCATTCGCAGGCGAGATTGGTGGTGAGCTGGTGCAGCGCGGCCTTGGTCAATCCATACGGCGCGCCGGTGCGCACGTGCGTCGCGCCCGACACCGAACCGACGTTCACGATCGCCGCGTTCGCGTGCTGCGCCAGTTGCGGGTGCGCCAGCCGGCACAACTCGAACGCCGCGACCAGGTTCAACTCGAACAGCTTGTGCAGATCCTCGCCGCTGTATTCGAGCGTCGCCTTCTTGATGTTGCCGCCGGCGTTGTTGACCAGCAGCGACAGCGGCGCGCCGAGGTCGGCGATCCAGTCGAACACCGCGAGGCGGTCTTCGGCTTCGGCAAGATCGGCGGCAAACGAACGCGGCTGGCTGTCCGGAAAATCCTCGGCGATCTCCTCGCACGCGGCCTGCAACTGCGTTTCATCGCGCGCGACCAGCAACGGTTGCGCGCCGAGCGACGCCAGCTCGCGCGCGCAGGCCAGGCCGATGCCGCGGCTCGCGCCGGTGACCAGCGCGGCCTGTCCGTCCAGCCGCCAGCGGGAAAGGTGCGCGTTGTTCATGCGCCGAGCTTACCCCAAGCTTGCGCGGGCGTGCGCCGCGCGCGAGACTGCCGCGCATCGCAGGAGGTCGTCGCCATGTTGCGATCCATTGCTGTCCTGATTTCCGCCGCCGCCTTGTGCGTGGGATTCAGCGCGTGCTCGCCGCACAACCCGCAGGCGCCGCAGCCGAAAGACGCGCCGCAGCCGCAATCCGAATCGAGCGTGGTGCTCAACTCGCCGCTCGGCACGCTGGTGAAGGACCGCGACAAGGCGAAGGCGGTGCAGAAGATCGTCAATGATCAGGCGGCCAAGCAAAACCAGGCGATCGACGACCAGTCGCATTGATGGGACAAGTTTGCCGGCCTAATCGTTTAACTGCCACGATTCCAGCCCGCTGCTTCCCTTCAACCGGATGTATCTGCGTTCGACTTCATTGATGTTCTCGTCCCGTCGCACGTTGCAGAGAAACGATAGCGTGATCTTGTGGCCTTGCAGTGCAGCTTGGGCCAAGGCTTTGTGTACCGTGCGATATTGATCGGGCTTGTTCTTCCGATAGGGTTTGTCGGCCAGTAGGCGATTCACGTTGCGTGCGTAATGCGTACGCGGCCTTTTTGCTCCGGACTTGGCTTTGCCAACGTAACGGCCAACTCGGTTTCCGTCCTGATCCGTGATTTCCCACATATAGATGAGAGGCAAGCTCTCATCGAGCTCGTGTGGTTCGACTTCCGGAGTCTTCCAGCGAAAACTCACGATCAATGCACCGCGCAGAAGCAATAGGAATAAATCTCCGGCTTCCCCGCCTGCGCGTGCTGCAGCAATTTCAGTTCCGGCGCGGTCTGCAGGACTTCGCCCGGCACCTGCGCCAGCCATGAAGGCAGGCGCACGCCGAGCGAGGCGAGGACGTGCGCGCCATTGCTCTCGCCGAAGTTCATCAGGAATTTCTGGAAGGCGCCGAGCGGCTTCTCGACGTAGCGCAACGTGTAGTCGTTGCCGAGGTGCGCATCCTGCGCGGCCAGCGCGATCGCATCGTGCAGGCCGCCGAGCTGGTCCACCAGCCCGCGCTGCAGCGCCTGCGCGCCGGTCCAGACACGACCCTGCGCGATCGCGTTGATGTCGGCGAAACTCTTGCCGCGCGCCTGCGCCACGCCACCGACGAAATCACGGTAGCCCTTGTCGATCGTGGCCTGGATCATCAGGCCGAGATTCGGATCCAGCGGCCGGCGGACATCGAACGCGCCGGCGATCGGGGTCGTGCCGACACCGCCGGTGTGGATGCCGAGCTTGTCCAGCCCATTGGGGACGGTGAAGAACAGGCCGAAGATGCCGATCGAGCCGGTGATGGTGTCGGGCTCGGCGAAGATGCGATCGGCATCCATCGAGATCCAGTAGCCGCCACTCGCCGCCATGTCGCCCATCGAGACGATCACCGGTTTGCCGGCTTCGCGCGCGAGCTGCACTTCGCGGCGGATTTCCTCGGCCGCGTAGACTTCGCCGCCGGGCGAATCCACCCGCAGCACGATCGCGCGCACGTTGCGGTCTGCGCGCGCAGCGCGGATCAGCGCAGCGGTGGATTCGCCGCCGATGGTGCCGGGCGGCTGCTTGCCGCCGACGATCTCGCCTTCGGCCACGATCACCGCGACGGTCGGTTTGCCGAAGCCATCCGGGTGGATCTGCGCAAGATAGCCATCCATGTCCACGCCGCGAAAACCCGTGCCATGCTCGGCCGGCGCGCCCAGCTTCTGCATCAGCTTGACCACCTGTTCGCGCGTCGCAAGTCCATCCACCAGGTGCAGTTTCAGCGCGAGCTGCGCGCTGTCGCCGTTCGCCGCCTGCGTTTCCTGCGGAAGATTGTCGATGTCCGCGCGCAGCACGTTAGGATCGATGCCGCGCAGCTTGCCGACTTCGGCGAGCCACGTGTCCCACATTCCGCCCAGCCAGTACTTGTCGGCTTCCAGTGACGCGGGCGACGGCGCATCCAGGATGAAAGGCTCGGCGGCGGACTTGAATTCGCCGACGCGGAACAGGTGCGCATCCACGCCGAGCTTGTCGAGCAGATCCTTGTAGTAGCTGCGGTAGTTGGACAGGCCGGTGATCATCAGCGCGCCCTGCGGATCGAGCAGGATTTTGTCGGCGTGCGCGGCCAGCAGGTACTGGCCCTGGTCCATGCCGGCGCTCCACACGAACACCTGCTTGCCGGCGGCGCGGAAACGATCCAGCGCCGCGCCGACTTCCTCGAGCGCACCGAAGCCGCCCGGCTGCAGGCGATCCGGCTGCAGCAGTATGCGCTGGATGCGGTTGTCCTTCGCCGCTGCATTGATCGCGCGCACCAGATCGCGCACCTGCACCTGCCCGGTCTGCTCGCCGGACATGCGCGCCAGCGCGCGGCTCGCGGGATCAATGCTGTACTGCTCGACCAGTTGTCCGTCGGGCTTCAGCAACAACGCGCTGTTGGATTCCACGTTCGGCAGGTGCGGATTCAGCGCGATCAGGATCAACGCGAGGATGAAGAAGAAGATCACGTTGATGATCACCAGCCGCACGATGTTGATCGCGCGGCCGATGGTGCGCAGGCCGTGCCAGAATCCGCCGGTGGTTTGCGTGGCCATGCTTCAGATCCTTTTGCCGACGATCAGCGTAGCGGAGCGCGCGGATTACGTCACGGAGCCGGCGCGGGCGCCGACGTACGTTTCCAGGTTCCGTTCCGCGCCAGGCGCGTGAAGCGCGCCGACAGCAGCAGCGCCGCGGCGTACAGGCCCGCGCTCAAGCCGATCCACATGCCGGGCGTGCGCCAGCCGGCGTGGAACGCGAGCACGTAGCCGACCGGCATGCCGATGCCCCAGTAGGCGAGCACCGTGATGAACATCGGCAGGCGCGTGTCCTTCAGGCCGCGCAATGCGCCGTTCGACGCCACCTGGATGCCGTCGGCGAACTGGAATGCACCGGCCAGCATCAGCAGGTGCGCGGCCAGCGCCGTCACCGCGGGCGCCCCGGTGTAGAGCCGCGCGATCCAGTACGGAATGCCGAGCATCAGGGCGGAGGCGATCGCCTGCGTGATGAAAGTCAGCGCGATGCCGCTGAAGCCTGCGTAGCGAACGCCGGCCGGATCGTTGCGGCCCGCGGCATTGCCGACGCGCACCGTGATCGCGAGCGCAAGTCCCAGCGGCACCATGAAGGTGATCGAGGCGAAATTGATCGCGATCTGGTGCGCCGCCGCCGCGGTGGTGCCGAAGCGGCTGATCAGCAGCGCGGCGATCGAGAACATGCCCGCTTCCATCAGCAGGGTCACGCCCATCGGCACGCCGATGTGCAGCAGCCCGAAAATCGCGCGCAGGTCAGGACGTTCGAAGCGCGCAAACAGGTGCAGCTCGCGATAGCGCGGCGACAGGCGCACATAAGTTGCGAACGCGAACACCTGCAACCACAGCACGATCGCGTTGGCGATGCCGCTGCCCTGCGCGCCCAGCGCGGGCAATCCGAACTTGCCGTAAATCAGCACGTAACCGAGCGGAGCCAGCGCGCACAGGCCGGTGAAGCCGAAGAACATGGTCGGCCGCGTCCAGCTCATGCCTTCGGACAATCCACGCAAGCTGTAGTAGAAGCACACCGCCGGCGCGCCCCAGCTCAAGGCGTGCAGGAACTTCTGCACGTCCGGCAACAATTCCGGGTCTACACCGAGCAGGTTCAGCAGCGGACCGGCATGGCGCACGCCGAACCACAACAGCACGCCGAGCGTGGCGGCCAGTATCAGTGCCTGCCGGAACAGCGGCCCGATTTCGTGCCTGGCCGCGGCACCATCGAGATGCGCGACCGAAGGCGGCAGCGCCATCATCACGCCGATCGCGCACACCAGCGCCAGCAGCCACACGTTGGCGCCGACCGCGACGGACGCGAGCGTGTGCGCGTTGTAGTGGCCGGCCAGCACCACGTCCACTGCGTTCATGCCGATCGAGGACAACTGTCCTGCGATCAGTGGCAGCGCGAGCTTCAAGGTGGCACGGGTTTCGCGCGCGTAGCGCGCGCGGTCAATGGCTAGAATGCGCATCGGAATCCATCAGGTCAGGCCGGCATGGTAACCAAACCGCAATCCCTTACGCCGCCCGTGCAGGGCCCGGTGTGCGCCAATTGCGGCGCGCCGCTGTATGGCGAGTACTGCTACGCCTGCGGCCAGCCGGTGAAGGGATTGATCCGGCATCTCTCCGGCGTGCTGGGCGACGTGTTCGACACCGTGCTGAACATCGATTCGCGCGTGATCCGCACCCTGCCCGCGTTGTACCTGAAGCCCGGATTCCTTTCGCGCGAATACTTCGCCGGCCGGCGCATGCGCTACGTCACGCCGTTCCGGCTGATGTTCTTCCTCGCCCTGATCGCGTTCTTCGTGATGCAGGTGGCGTTCGACAGCAGCACGAACTTCGGTCATTTCGGCAACGACAAACCTTCGGCGAACAGCTTCCAGCAGGCCCACACGCAGGCCGAGGTGGCCGCACAGGAGAAACAGGCGCTGGACAAGATCAATGCGGATCTCGAAAACCCGCACCTGCCCTCGATCGCGCGCGAAAGCCTGGTGATGGCGCGCGACAAGGTGAAGCGTGACGCGGGACAGCGCATGGCCGATCTGCAACGCACGACCGCAGTGGCGGCCGGCGCAACCGCCACGCCCGCGCCGGCGGGAACCGTGGTCAGGCCCGCCGGCAAGGGCGACCTGAACCTGTTCGACGACACCTGGGATCAAAAGCGCGATCAGGTGCACGTGACTTGGTTGCCCGGGTTTGCCAACGACTGGATCAACCGTGCCGGCCAGCGCATGCACGACAACGTGACCGCGATGCGGCACGGCACGCCGGAGGCGCGGCGCGCGGCCGTGCAGCGGCTGGTCGGCGGCGCACTCTCGGTGCTGCCGCAGACCATGTTCGTGCTGCTGCCGTTGTTCGCACTGATCCTGAAGGTGTTCTACATCTTCAGGCGGCGCCTCTACATGGAACACCTGATCGTGGCGCTGCACAGCCACGCGTTCATTTTCCTCTCGATCCTGGTGTTGTTCGCATTGGGTGCGCTCGGAAGCCTCTCGCAAAGCGCGTGGCTGAATGTCCCGGTGGGCCTCGCCACCGCCGCGGCGTGGATCTGGCTGTTCGTGTACCTGTGGCTGATGCAGAAGCGCATCTACGGCCAAGGCTGGTTCTTCACGACCGTCAAGTACTGGTGCGTCGGCATCTGCTACAGCGTGCTGCTCTCGTTTTCCATCGGCATGGCCTTCCTGCTGAGCCTGGCGCAGGCATGATCGTTTACGTCGTCAACCTGGAGGTCGAGATCGCGATCGCGGGCGAGTACCTGGCCTGGCTGCGCGCGCACGCCGAAGAGATTTTGGGCCTGCCCGGATTCCTCGGCGCGGAAATTTTCGAGCGGCTGGAGCCGGTGCCCGAATCCGGGCGCGCGGGCTTCTCGGTGCATTACCGGCTGCGCGATCGCGCCGCATTCGACGCCTACCTGCGCGACCACGCGCCGCGCCTGCGCGAGGCCGGTCTGCGCGCTTTCGGCGAGCGCGTACGCGCCAGCCGCGGCCTGCTGAAAGCGGCCGGATGAAATTTTTTCAGCACGCGCCTGGGTTTTGTGCACAGCATCAACGCAGCGTGACGACCGCGCGCCTGAATTCCTCCATGCCCGCCGCGGCGGCGCCGCGTCGGATTTCCAAGTGGCTGATGCGCGGCCCAAAATTTTTTGTGGTTAAAGTTTCGCCAAGGCGTCGTCGGGCGTGCCGGCATGCGCGTTCGCACGCACTCTGTCTCCAGCCTTCCACAACGTTATCCACACGCATTGTGGATAAGGGTGAAATCCTTACGCTGCCCGCAACTTGCACAGCGTTGTTTCACGGTCAGGCAACAATCGCGCGCAACTCACGCGCGCGAAGTCGGGAGGCGTGCACGTGAATACGTTGGCGCGCATCGCGCTGCCCGCACCCCTGCCGCGGCTGTTCGATTACATGCCGATGCACGATCGCGTGTTGCCGCCGACCGGTTCGCGCGTCGAAATTCCATTCGGTCGCGCACGGCGCGTCGGCATCGTGGTCGCGCACGTCGAATCTTCCGACGTGCCGCGGGAACAACTGAAACCCGTGTTGCGCGTGTTGGATGAGGCGCCGCTGTTCACTTCCGAACTGCTGGCCAGCCTGTCGCGCGCGAGCGACTACTGGTGCGGTTCCATCGGCGAAGTGCTGTTCGGTGCATTGCCCTCGTGGTTGCGCGAAGACAAGCCGCTGCCGCGCGCCGACGACGAGGCCTGGCAGCTCACGCAGGCGGGGCACAGCGCGCGCGATGCACGCAGCCGGCGTGGTTCGTCCGCGCAGTTGCTGCAGTTTCTTGCCGAAGCGCCACAGCGCAGCGGCGATCTGGATGCACTGCTGCCGGGCTGGCGCGCCGCGGCGCGGCGGTTGCGCGATGCCGGGTTGATCGAATGCGTGTCGCTGCCGGTTTCGAACGCGTGGAAGGCCAGGCCGCACGTTCATGCCCTGACCGACGACCAACGTGATGCCGCCGAATCCATGCTTGCAGCGAAGCCGGGCTTTCGCACATGGCTGCTGGAAGGCGTGACCGGCAGCGGCAAGACCGAGGTGTACCTCGAACTGATCGAACGCGCGCTGCGCGAAGGCAAGCAAAGCCTGGTGCTGGTGCCGGAAATCGGGCTGGTGCCGCAGATGCTGCGTCGCCTGCGCGCGCGCTTCGATGCGCCGATTGCTTTGCTGCACTCCAATCTCGCCGAGGGCGACCGCGCGCGGGCCTGGCTCGCCGCATTGAATGGTGAAGCCGCGATCGTGCTCGGCACGCGCTCGGCCGCGTTCGCGCCGCTGGCGAAGCCGGGCCTGATCGTGGTGGACGAGGAGCACGACAGTTCCTACAAGCAACAGGAAGGCAGCTTCCGTTACCACGCGCGCGATTTCGCGCTGATGCGCGCGCAGGCGCTGGACATCCCGATCGTGCTCGGCAGCGCCACGCCTTCGCTGGAATCGCTGGCGAACGTGGAAGCCGGCCGTTACACGCGTGTTGCGCTTCGCGCACGCGTGCACGCGCGACCGGCATCGCCGGTGCACGTGCTCGATCTGCGCGGCCTGAAAATGCAGCACGGCCTGTCGCCCGCGCTGCTGCAAGCGCTGGACGCGTGCATCGCACGCGGCGGGCAGGCGCTGGTTTTCAAGAACCGGCGCGGCTATGCGCCGGTACTGCTGTGCCACGCCTGTGGCTGGCACGCGGGGTGTCCGCGCTGCGAACGACCACTCACCGTGCATCGCGGGCGCGCGCGGCTGATCTGCCATCACTGCGGCTACGCGCAGGCATCGCCGCAGCAATGCCCGAACTGCGGGACCCAGGCCCTCACGCCGCAAGGCCAAGGCACCGAGCGACTGGAAGAAGCCTTGCAGGCGCGCTATCCGAACGTTCCGGTATTGCGCGTGGATCGCGAGAGCACGCGCCGGCGCGATGCGTTCGAGAAGCTGCTGGATCAACTCGCCGACGGCAAGCCGGCGATCGTGGTCGGCACGCAGATGCTGGCCAAGGGCCATGATCTTCCCAACCTCACCACCGTCGCGATCGTCGGCGTGGACGAGGGGCTGCACAGCGTGGATTTCCATGCCGGTGAGAAGCTCGCGCAACTGATCGTGCAGGTCGCCGGGCGCGCCGGGCGCGCGGACAAGCCGGGCGAAGTCTGGCTGCAGACCCACGAGCCCGAACATCCGCTGCTTACCACGTTGTTGCGCGGCGGCTATCCGGCCGCGGCCACGCAGCAGCTCGGCGAGCGCCGCGCCTCCGGCCTGCCGCCGTATGCGCACATGGCGCTGCTGCGCGCGGAAGCAAACGATCGCGCCACGCTGGATCGATTCCTCGAAGCTGCGCTCGCTGCATTTCCGGCCAACGAGCACGTGCAGATCAACGGCCCGCTGCCCGCGCCGATGCCGCTGCGCGCCGGCCGCCATCGCGCGCAGCTGCTGGTGGAATCCACGCAGCGCGCGCCGCTGCGGCACGCGCTCTCAACCTGGTGGATGCAGCTCCACGAACTGCCGCAGGCGCGAACTCTGCGCTGGTCGCTGGATGCGGATCCGGTGGATGTTTATTGACGAGCGACAGTCATGAGTGGAAAGTTGAAACTCACGAAAGTCGAAAGTCGAAAATCGAAAGCCGGAAAAACAAGAGCCGCGTTCCGCGGCTCTTCGACTTTCAACTCTCGATTCCCGACTTTCGGCTTCTACGCTTCGAAAACCATCCGCATCTTCTTCATCGCATTCGATTCGAGTTGGCGGATGCGCTCGGCGGAGACGCCGTAGTCGTCTGCAAGTTCCTGCAGCGTCGCCTTGTCTTCGGCCAGCCAGCGTCGGCGGATGATGTCCTGGGTCCGCTCGTCGAGCTTGCCCATCGCGCGTTCCAGCGTGCCGAGCTGGTCGGCTTCCTCGTCCGCGTCCGCCACGGACAGATACGGGTCCGCGCCGTGATCTTCCAGATACGCCACCGGCGCGGGCGGCGCGTGCTCGTCGTCCTCGTCGGCCGGCGCGTCGAAGCCGACGTCGCGGCCGGACAGGCGCGATTCCATTTCGCGCACGGTGGTTTCCGGCACGCCCAGATCCTTGGCGACGGCGCGCACTTCCTCCGCGTTCAACCAGCCCAGCCGCTTCTTGGACTTGCGCAGGTTGAAGAAGAGTTTGCGCTGCGCCTTGGTGGTGGCGACTTTCACGATGCGCCAGTTGCGCAGGATGAATTCGTGCATCTCGGCACGAATCCAGTGCACCGCGAAGCTGACCAGGCGCACGCCCTGGTCCGGGTCGAAACGCTTCACCGCCTTCATCAGGCCGATGTTGCCTTCCTGGATCAGGTCGCCCAGTTGCAGGCCGTAACCGTTGTAGCCGCGCGCGACGTGCACCACGAAACGCAGGTGCGACATCACCAGCTCGCGCGCCGCGTCGAGGTCTTCCTCATCGCGATAGCGCACGGCCAGTTCGTGTTCCTGCTCGGCCGTGAGCACCGGAATGCGATGCACCGCACCGATATACGAGTCGAGACTGCCGGCCGCGGTGGGGATCGGCAGATTGCTGGTCACCAAGGCTTCGGACATCAGGTATTCCCTCCGGAACTCATTAGTTTGGCATTCCGTCATTGGAGTGCCAAACCGGCCGGCGGTTCATCAGTTCACCGCCTGCCGTTCAGGCGAATAATTATACTGATTCGTACAGGAATTGCAACGGTACTTCTAACCCAGGCCGAGAGCGGCCTTGGGCGGAAGCGACCACGGAGCTCTTCGCCATGGATGGCAGCTTCAACCTCCTTCGAACAGCTCCCTACGGGGCGGAAGCGACCAGTCCACCGGCGCCTGTCCTTGCCTCTCCAGCCACGCATTGGCTGCCGAAAAGTGCCCGCAGCCCATGAATCCCCGGTGCGCCGACAAGGGTGACGGGTGCGGCGCCTGCAAAACGTGATGACGCCGCCGGTCGATCAGCCGGCCCTTGGCCTGTGCATAGGATCCCCAGAGCAGGAATACAAGGCCCTCGCGTTCGCGGTTCAACACGTCGATGATGCGGTCGGTGAACCCTTCCCACCCCTTGCCCTGGTGCGACCCCGGCCGACTTTCTTCGACCGTCAGCACGGAGTTGAGCAGCAGCACGCCACGCTGCGCCCACGGGATCAGGCAGCCGTGGTCCGGGCGCGGGATCCCGAGATCGCGTTCGATCTCGCTGAAGATGTTGAGTAGCGACGGCGGCGGCGGCACGCCCGGCAGCACCGAAAAGCACAGCCCGTGCGCCTGGCCGGGACCGTGGTAGGGATCCTGGCCCAGGATCACGACCTTGACCTGATCGAAAGGCGTGCTGTCGAGCGCGGTGAAGATGCGCGGCCCCGGCGGATAGATGCGCTTGCCCGCATGCTTTTCGGCCAGCAGGAACTCGCGCAGCGCGAGCATCTCCGGCCGCTCGAAATAGTCGCCGACGCGCGCCTTCCACGACGGATCGAGTTTCAGGCGCGTGTCGGGCGCGATCTGGCCTTGCTCAAGCATGAGGAATTCCGATCCCGTAGGGCGGGCATTGCCCGCCACGGCGGACGGTGTCCGCCCTACGCATCACGCGGTCTGTTCGCGCAAGCGCTGCGCCACGCGCAACTGGAACAGCAATTTGGTGACGAGCAGGCGCTCCTCGATCGGCTTCTGCACCAGATCGTTGGCGCCCGCCTTCAGCAGCTGCGCCTGGTTCTTGGGATTGTCGTCGCCGGTCATCACCAGCACCGGCAGCCTGCCCTTGCCGTAGCCGTACTCGTCGCGGATGCGCGCCAGCAGGTCGCCACCGGAGAGTTCACCCTTCAGGTTCACGTCGGTGAGTACCAGGTCGGTGCCGACGCGGTTCTCCGCACGCGCATCGTCCAGCAGCGCGACCGCGTCCTCCGCGCTGATCATGTGCGTCACGCTGAGCCCGTACTTCTCCAGCATGCGGCGCGTGGCCAGCGCGACCACGCGGCTGTCCTCCACGTACAGCACTTCGCCGGAACCCTGCGGCTCCGGCCGTACGTAGCCGCGGATGAATTCGGCCAGGGCGGCGAAGCCTTGCGCCTTGTCGAAATAGTCGGTGATCTCGTCGCCGATCTCGCGCCGCACCAGCCGCTCCTGCACGTCACCGGAAACCGCCACGATCGGAATGTAGGCCTGCGGCGCGTTCTCGCGCACGTAGTGCGCCAGCTCCGTGCCGTCGATATCCGGCAGCCGCAGCGCGGTGGTGATCAGGTCGATCACGCCGGCCTGGAGTTCGCGCTGCGCATCGGCGCCGGTTTCGCAGGCGATCACGGTGACGCCCGGCAATTCCTTTTCCAGCAATTGCGAGATCAGCTTGCGCGCCACCTTGGAGCCATCCACCACCATCACGCGCGGGTTGTCGCTGGAGATGTGGCGGGTGATGTTGGTCATGAGTCCGTTCGCTTACGCTCTTGCAAGATGTCTGGTGCTGGCAAGAAACGCGCCGATCCAACCCAGCAATGCAGCCGCCAACGGTACCAGTATCAGGATCCAAACGGGCAGTCCACCGAATGCGATCCGCCCGGCATAGCTCGCCGTCAGCGCCTGCACCGGAGCAGCCAGTCCCCACTCCAGCGCGATCACCAGCGCGACCGCAATCAGTCCCGCCAACACGCCGTACCACACGCCTTCGTACAGGAACGGGCGGCGCACGAAACCGGCGCTGGCGCCGACCAGCCGCTGCACGACGATCTCTTCCGAACGCGAACGGATGTCCAGCCGCACGCTGTTGCCGATCACGCCGATCGCCGCCAGCGCAAGCAGGGCGGCAAGCAGCGCGGTGATGCGCTGACCAAGTGCAATGAACGCATCCAGCCGCGCGCGCCAGGCGCCGTTGTCCTGCACCGCATCCACATGCGGCAGCGCGCGCAAATCCTTCACCAGTGCGTCGGTTTCGGCGCGACCCAGATGCTGCCGTGGCTGGATCAACAGGACGTAAGGCAGCGGATTGTCCGGCAAGGCGTGCAACGCTTCGCCGAAGCCTTGCAGCGAGGCGAGTTCGGTCAAGCCTTGCTGCGGAGTCTTCACCGCGACATCCGAAACATCCGCGCGCGTGCGCAGTTGCGTCGCCAAGGCGTCCGCTGCAGCGGCGTTCGCGGAAGGCTGCAGGAATACGCTGATCGCCTGCGATTCGCTCACGCTCCCTGACAACCGTTGCACATTGGCGAGCAACAGGTAGAACGCCAGCGGCAAGGCCAGCGCGAACCCCATCACCAGCACGGTCAGCGCGGTGCCGAACGGACGCTGTCCCAGCGTATGCAGGCTCGCGGCGCAGCCCCAGGCGTGCTGCTCGCGCCAGATCGCGATACGCGAGCGCTTGCGTTCGCGCAACACCGGCGCGGGTTTCGCCACCGCGCTCATGCGATCTCCGCGGCCGGCACGTCGGCCATCAGCCGGCCGTGATCGAGCACCAGGGTGCGCTGCTTCATGCGTTTCAGCAGGGGCAAGTCGTGACTGGCGATCAGCACGGTGGTGCCGACCTCCCGGAAGTGCGCGAACAGCTGCATGATCTCGAGCGACAGCTGCGGATCGAGGTTGCCGGTCGGTTCGTCGGCGATGATCAGCGCAGGCTTCGCCACGATCGCGCGCGCGATCCCGACGCGCTGCTGCTCGCCGGTGGAGAGCGTGGCCGGGGGCTGTTTCTCGTAGGCGAGCAGGCCGACCTTGTCCAGCGCCGCGCGAACGCGGCGCGCGCGTTCATCCGCCGGCACGCCGGCGATGATCAGCGGCAACGCGACGTTCTCGCCGACGCTGCGATCCATCAGCAGGCGGTGATCCTGGAACACCATGCCGATGCCGCGGCGATGCCGGGCGATCTTGCGGCCGCGCACCTTGGCAAGGCTGCTGCCCGCCACTTCGATCGCACCGCCACTCGGCCGCTCGATCAGCGCGATCAGTTTCAGCAGCGTGCTCTTGCCCGCGCCCGAATGCCCGGTGACGAACACCATCTCCCCGGCCGGCACCTGGAAGGACAGCGCTTCCAGCGCGGCATGGCCGTTCGCGTAGCGCTTGCTGACGGAATCGAAACGGATCACTCGGAAATGCCGCGACGGAACCCGCGTGCAGGATAACCAATTGCCGCGTGAAACCTGAAGCCTCAGCCGTTCGACGGTGCCGGCGCCGAATGTCCCGCCGGCTTGCGCCGGCGGCGACGGCGCTTGCGCGGGCCGTGCTCGCCTTCGCCCTGCTTCGGCATGGCTTCGGAAACTTCGACCGGTTCGCGGGCTTGCGCTTCGTCCGCATCGTCGTCGCCCTGCTCGTGCGCCGCCTGCTGCGCCTTGCCGCGCGGCTTCGGAATCGTCAGCAGTTCCGCATCGATCGATTGCACCGGAATCTTCTGGCCGATGTACTGCTCGATGTCCGGCAGCGACATGGCATACAAGTCACAGGCGAAACTGATCGCGTCGCCCTCGGCACCCAAGCGCGCGGTGCGACCGATGCGGTGCACGTAGTCCTCGCCGTCCTGCGGCAGGTCGTAATTGAACACGTGGCTCACGTCGGCGATGTGCAGCCCGCGCGCGGCGACGTCGGTCGCCACCAGCAACTGCACCTCGCCTTTCTGGAAGCGCTCCAGCAATTTCTGGCGCTTCCGCTGCGGCACGTCGCCCGACAGCGCGCCGACCACGTAGCCGTGCCGCGACAGGCGCTGCGTCACGCGCTCGGCCGCGGCCTTGGTGTTGACGAACACGATCGAGCGCTGCGGATCGGTGCGCTCCAGCAGGTTCAGCAGCAGCGGGATCTTCTCTTCCTTGGAGGGAAAGAACACCTGCTGGCGCACGCGATCGGCGGTGACGCGCTCGGTCTCCACCGTCAGCTTCTGCGGCTGGTTCATGTGCTCGTAGGCCAGCTCCAGCACACGGTAGCTGAGCGTTGCCGAGAACAGCAGGCCCTGGCGCTCCTCGCGCGGCGGCAGCTTGCGCATGATGTAGCGCACGTCCTTGATGAAGCCGAGGTCGAACATGCGGTCGGCCTCGTCAATCACGAACGTCTCGACCGCGCGGAAACTGAAGACGTGCTGCTTGAAGTAGTCGAGCAGGCGTCCCGGCGTGGCGATGATCACGTCGCAGCCGTCCTGCAACTGCTGGCGCTGCTTGTCGTAATCCACGCCGCCGTAGATCAGCGCGAAGCGCAGGCCGGTATGGCGGCCGATGGCGCGCGCATCCTTGTCGATCTGCATCGCCAGTTCGCGCGTGGGCGCGATGATCAGCGCGCGCGGATCGTTGTCGCGCCGCTCCGGCATCGCAGGGCGCGTCAGCAGGCGATTGAGCACCGCAACCAGGAATGCACAGGTCTTGCCGGTGCCGGTCTGCGCCTGCCCGGCGACATCGCGGCCTTGCAGCGCGACCGGCAGGGTCAGCGCCTGGATCGGCGTGCAGCGCACGAAGCCGGTTTCGGCGATGCCTTGCGCCAGCAACGGGTGCAGGTCGAATTGTTCGAAGAAGATGTTGGTGAGGACGTGTTCTGCCACTGGGCTTTTACTCTTGCTGTGATCCCTGATTGCGATCAGGGCGTCGCGGGTGCTTCGCCGGCGCGGCACTCGAGACTTCGCCCGCGATTCTTCGACGAGCTTGAATCATCGGCGCGGTTGGGATGGAATACCGCCCTGAACTGCGACACCGCGAAGGCACCGCCAGCGGTTTTCCGCGAGGGTTAACCGCCTGAGTGTAGCGTAACCGCGCAAACCGCGCCGGATCGCGGTTGCAATCTTCCGTGGTGCCCCCATCTACCGATTCCGCAAGCGACAGGATTTCCCCATGAGCGAATACGTCACCCACGTCAGCGACGACGACTTCGAAACCCAGGTGCTGCAGTCGGATACCCCGGTGCTGGTGGACTTCTGGGCCGAATGGTGCGGGCCGTGCAAGGCGATCGCGCCGCTGCTGGACGACATCGCGCAGTCCTACCAGGGCAAGCTGAAGATCGCCAAGGTCAACACCGACGAGAACCAGAAGACGCCGCGCACCTACGGCATCCGCGGCATTCCGACGCTGATGATCTTCAAGGGCGGCAAGGTCGAGGCCACCCAGATCGGCGCAGTGAGCAAGGGGCAGCTGACCCAGCTGATCGACAAGACCATTTGAATGTAGGGCGGGTCTTGACCCGCCAAGACGTTCATGGCGGGCAATGCCCGCCCTACCCGAATCGAGAACCAGCCGCTTGTCCCGGCGGGCATTGCAATGCTAGATTGATCCGGTCGGCAGCGCCGTTCGCGCCCGACCCTCGCGTCAAGGGACCTCCTTTTGCAGTCGTGAAGGTTCGCGGGCTCATGGCCCGCACGCGAAATCCCACCCTCCGCTTTTTCAACGGCGCCCCAAAGGCGAAACCCGTGTCCGATACCGAAAACCCCTCCCAAGCCGGCGATGACGCGCGCGCGTCCGCACCCGAATCCAACAATGCACCGCAAGCCGAGCGCAATGGCGGCGAAGGCCAGCCTTCGCGCGACGGCGGCGGCAATCGTCCCGAGCGCGGCCGGCGCCGGCGCGGCCGCCATGACCGTGGCGGTGGCGGTGGCCAGCGCGGTGGCAACGCGCAGGGCGGCGGCAACGGTCTGCCGCAGGACAATGGCGACGAGGGCGATGCCGGTGATCCCAATCGCCTGATCAACCTCACCGAACTCAAGCGCAAGAACGCGCCGCAACTGCTGGCGCTGGCCGAAGAACTCGGCATCCAGGAAGGCGTCGCCCGCGCCCGCAAGCAGGATGTGATCTTCAATATCCTGAAGGCGCACGCGCGCAGCGGCGGCGGCATCTGGGCCGAAGGCGTGCTGGAAATCCTGCAGGACGGCTTCGGCTTCCTGCGCTCGGCCGACGAGTCGTACCTCGCCGGCCCGGACGACATCTACGTGTCGCCCTCGCAGATCCGCCGCTTCAACCTGCGCACCGGCGACTACGTCACCGGGCGCGTGCGGCACCCGAAGGAAGGCGAGCGCTACTTCGCGCTGCTGAAGGTGGACACCATCAATGGCGATCCGCCGGAAGCGACCAAGAACAAGCTGCTGTTCGAGAACCTCACCCCGCTGTTTCCGCGCAAGGCGTTCCATCTCGAGCGCGGCAACGGTTCGAGCGAAGACATCACCGGCCGCATCCTCGATCTGATCGCGCCGGTCGGACGCGGCCAGCGCGGCCTGATCGTGTCGCAGCCGAAAGCCGGCAAGACCATGATGCTGCAGAACGTCGCGCAGGCGATCGTGCACAACCACCCGGACGTGCACCTGATCATCCTGCTGATCGACGAGCGCCCGGAAGAAGTCACCGAGATGCAGCGCAGCGTCAAGGCGGAAGTGGTTTCTTCCACCTTCGACGAACCCGCCGTGCGCCACGTGCAGGTCGCCGAGATGGTGATCGAGCGCGCCAAGCGCCTGGTCGAACACAAGCGCGACGTGGTCATCCTGCTCGATTCCATCACCCGCCTCGCCCGCGCCTACAACACCGTGGTGCCGTCATCCGGCAAGGTGCTGACCGGCGGCGTGGACGCCAACGCGCTGCAGCGTCCGAAGCGCTTCTTCGGCGCTGCGCGCAACGTCGAGGAAGGCGGCTCGCTCACGATCCTCGCCACCGCGCTGATCGATACCGGCAGCAAGATGGACGAGGTGATCTACGAGGAATTCAAGGGCACCGGCAACATGGAAGTGCACCTGGATCGCCGCATCTCCGAGAAGCGCGTCTATCCGTCCATCAACATCAACCGCTCCGGCACCCGCCGCGAGGAACTGCTGATCGCGCCGGACCTGCTCGCCAAGATCTGGATCCTGCGCAAGCTGCTGCACCCGATGGACGAGCTGGCCGCGATCGAGTTCATGCTCGACAAGATGAAGAACACGAAGACGAACGACGAGTTCTTCAATTCGATGAAGCGGTAGGTTCGGGACTCGGGACTCGGGACTCGACGAGCATAAACAATGTCGTCATTCCGGGGCCGCCGCGGCTTCATCGCGGTGGAACCCGGAATCCCGCTTTATCGCGAATGCAAAGGTGCTGGATTCCGGATCGCGGCTTCGCCGCGTCCGGAATGACGGAGCGGGCGTTCCGGCGCTACGCTCCTCTCGTCGCCCGTCTCCGTCTCCCGTCCATGCGCATCTGCATCTACGCCGCTTCCAGCGATCGCACGGATCCCGCTTACCGCGACGCGGCGCGCAGGCTCGGCGAGCTGCTGGCCGATGCGCATTGCACGATCGTGTACGGCGGCGGCTCTACCGGCTCGATGGGCGCGGTCGCGGACGGCGCGCTGTCGCGCGGCGGCGAGGTGCTCGGTGTGCTGCCGAAGTTCATGGCCGATCGCGAGTGGGGCCATCCCGGACTGACGCGGCTCGAACTGGTCGAGGACATGCGCGAGCGCAAGCACCGCCTGCTCACCGATTCGGATGCGGTGATCGCGTTGCCCGGAGGCTGCGGCACGCTTGAGGAATTGTTCGAGGCGATCACGCTGAAGCAGCTCGGCCTCTACGCCAGTCCGATCGTGCTGCTCAATACGCTGGGTTACTGGACGCCGTGGCAGGCGTTCATGCAGGGCGTGATCGCGCAGGGCTTCATGCAACCGGAACACGGGGAGATCTGGCGGCTGGCGGAAACGCCGAAAGATGTAACGACAGCGATTCTCAACGCACCGAGATGATGCAACCGTTTGCCTGGCGTGGCGGACAGTGTCCGCCCTACTGCCTACCGTTGCCTTCGAATGTAGGGCGGGCACTGCCCGCCGGTTGATTTGCATTCTGCAGCAGCGCCATTGCATTTTGGGCGGCGGATGATGTTCGCCCTGCATCGGCTTTCGTCGCGCGCAGGCGCGCTCCTACAGAGAGCCCATGAACACCTTGCACAGCGCTTCCATTCCCGCGCGGTCGTCCTCGTCGAAGCGCGCGACGTGCGGAGAATCCACGTCCCACACGCCGAGCAGCGAGCCGTCGGCTCGGATCAGCGGCACCACGATCTCCGATTGCGAAGCCGCGTCGCAGGCGATGTGGTCCGGATGCTTGTTGACGTCGCGCACCAGCTGCGTCGCGCGCGAAGCCGCCGCCGCGCCGCACACGCCACGCCCGATCGCGATCCGCACGCACGCCGGCTTGCCCTGGAACGGCCCGACGACCAGCTCGTTGCCGTCGTACAGATAGAAACCGCACCAGTTGATGTCCGGCAGCGCGTGGTACACCAGCGCGGCGAAGTTGGCGGCATTGGCGACCATGTTGTTTTCGCCGTGCAGCAAGCCTCGCGCTTGCTGCGCCAGTTCGGCGTACAGCTCCGGCTTGCTGTCGGCGGCGATCGCGGCGGCGGTGAACATGGAGCGCTCCGAATCTGAAACGCGCATTTTAGCGCCGTCGCGCGGCATACTCCGCGATCCGCCAAGTAAGGATCAGCATGAGCGGCGTGTTCATCGCCGGCACCGATACCGGCATCGGCAAGACTTTTGTGTCGTGCGCGCTGCTGCACGCGTTGCGCGAAGCGGGCCTGCGCGCGACCGGCATGAAACCTGTCGCGAGCGGCTGCGAGCGCACGGCGGAAGGTCTGCGCAACGAAGATGCGCTGGCGTTGATCGAGGCCAGCGATCCGCAACCGGATGATTACACTCTTTGCAATCCGTATGCGTTCGAGCCGGCAATCGCGCCAAACCTGGCCGCGGCGGATGTCGGGGTGCGAATCGAACTCGCGCGAATCCAAACCGCTTACCAGCAACTCGCCGCGCAAGCCGAGGTCGTCGTCGTCGAAGGCGTGGGCGGCTGGGTGGTGCCGCTCTCGGATCCACTCGATGCGGGCGCGATCCCGGGCGCGTTGAAACTGCCCGTTATCCTGGTGGTCGGCCTGCGGCTGGGCTGCATCAATCACGCGCGGCTGTCTGCGCGGGCGATCGAAAGCGACGGCTGCGAACTGCTGGGCTGGATCGGCAACACGATCGATCCGGCGATGGAGCGCCGCGAGGACAACTTCGAAACCTTGCGGCGCGTGCTTCCGGCGCCGTGCCTCGGCCTGCTGCCGCACGGGATCGCCCCGGCGCAAGCCGTGCGCGATGATGCGCTCATCGCAGCCGTGCGGGCCCTGCGCGCCCGCCCATGACTTGCGGCAGGGGGCGGCTGGCGGCTGGCACGCATTCGGGGCATGATCGTAGGGTTCATACCCGTTCCAATTCGGAAGCCTCGCTCTTATGGAGAAAGCATGAGCAACGCACAGCGTTACTACCTGACGATTGACGATCTCGCCCACGCGCGCGGGCCCGACGCGGATCTCTCGTTCCAGGGTTCCTCGCCGCGCAGCTTCGCCGAAGCGCTGCAGCAGGCGCTGCGCGAGACCATCCTGTTCCAGCGCTGGCGCGCCAAGCAGCCGGATCCGGAAGACGTGGACGAGTCGCTGGCGCCTGTGGATCCGAATGCCACCGTCACCGCCGAGCAGGACGACCTGCACACGGACGTGGAAGTCGTGACCTCGCTGCCGCATGCGTTGCTGCGGCATCGGCTGTTCATCCTGATCGGACAGCATTGGAAGTTGCGCGACGTGCGCACCGCCTGACCCGACGCAGAGGCCGCCTGCGCTCGATCGTTGCGCACGCCCGCTGCTGCATCTGTTCCATCCGAAGCTCCTGAATCCTGTTATTCACGTGAGGGAACCAACATGTCTCGATTCCGCATCAAGCCGCTCGCGCTCGCCTGCTGCGTGCTCATTGCCGGTACCGCCGGCATGAACGCCAACGCCGCTCCGCCGTCGCACGTCGCGAAGAAAGCCGTCGCCAGCGCCGCCAGCAACGCCGACATCCAGAACAATCCGTTCTACAAGCCGAGCACGCTGCCGTTCCAGGCGGTGCCGTTCGACAAAATCCACGATTCCGATTACCAGCCGGCGATGGAAGAAGGCATGAAGCAGCAGCTGGCCGAAATCCAGCAGATCGCCAATAACCCCGCGCCGCCGACCTTCGACAACACCATCGTGGCGATGGAGAAGAGCGGCCAGATGCTGACGCGCGTGATGCTGGCTTTCAGCACGGTCGCGGGCGCCAATACCGACGACGCCCTGCAGAAGGTGCAGGAAGTCGAAGCGCCGAAACTGTCCGCGCATCAGGATGCGATCTATCTCAATCCGAAGCTGTTTGCGCGCATCCAGACGCTCTATAACCAGCGCGATTCGCTGAAGCTCGATCCGGAATCGCAGCGCCTGCTGGAATGGGACTACAAGGAATTCGTGCTCAACGGCGCCAAGCTCTCCGCGGCCGACAAGGCCAAGCTGAAGCAGATGAACGAGCAGGAAGCTTCGCTCACCGCGCAATTCCAGAACAAGCTGCTGGCGGCGGCCAAGGCCGGCGCGCTGGTCGTCAGCGACAAGGCGAAGCTCGCCGGCTTGTCCGATGCCGAGCTCGATGCCGCGGCCGCGGCGGCGAAGGATCGCAAGCTGCAAGGCAAATGGGTCATCCCGCTGCAGAACACCACCCAGCAGCCGGCACTCGCCTCGCTCACCGACCGCGACACGCGCCACCAGTTGTTCGAGAACTCGTGGACGCGCGCCGAGAAGGGCGACGCGAACGACACCCGCGACACCATCACGCAGATCGCGTACATCCGCGCGCAGAAAGCCAAGCTGCTGGGCTTCGACAGCTACGCTGCCTGGAAGCTGCAGGACCAGATGGCGCAGACGCCGGCGCGGGTGATGGATTTCCTCGACAAGCTGGTGCCGCCGGAAGTGGCGCGCGCGAAGTCCGAGGCCGATGAAATCCAGAAGACGATCGACGCCGACCAGGCCCGCGCGCACAAGCCCAGCTTCAAGCTGGAACCGTGGGACTGGGAGATGTACGCCGAGCAGGTGCGCAAGGCGAAGTACGACCTCGATGCGGACCAGATCAAGCCGTACTTCGAATTGAACGACGTGCTGCAGAACGGCGTGTTCTACGCCGCCAACCAGCTCTACGGCATCACCTTCAAGGAGCGCAAGGACATCCCGGTGTGGCAGCCGGATGTGCGCGTGTTCGAGGTGTTCGACAAGGACGGCTCGCCGCTCGCGCTGTTCTATTGCGACTACTTCAAGCGCGACAACAAATCCGGTGGCGCGTGGATGAGCAACATGGTGAACGAGTCCACGCTGCTCGGCACCAAGCCGGTCGTGTACAACGTCGCCAACTTCACCAAGCCTGCCGACGGCCAGCCCGCGCTGCTGTCGTGGGATGACGTGATCACGATGTTCCATGAGTTCGGCCATGCGCTGAACGGCATGTTCGCCGACACCAAGTACCCGAGCCTGTCCGGCGCCAACACCGCGCGCGACTTCGTGGAGTTCCCCTCGCAGTTCAACGAGCACTGGGCGCTGTACCCGACCGTGTTCGCGCACTACGCGAAGAACTACAAGACCGGCCAGCCGATGCCGCAGGCGCTGGTGGACAAGATCAAGAAGTCGCAGTTGTTCAACAAGGGCTACGACATGACCGAGGCCACCGCCGCGGCGCTGCTCGACATGTCCTGGCACACGCTGCCGGCTTCCGCGCCGAAGGTGTCGAACGTGGATGCGTTCGAGAAGAAGTCGCTGGACGACAACCACGTCGACTTGAGCTACGTGCCGCCGCGCTACCGCTCCAGCTACTTCCTGCACATCTGGGGCAACGGCTACGCCGCGGGCTACTACGCCTACGACTGGACGATGATGCTCGCCGACGACGCCTATGCATGGTTCCAGGAGCATGGCGGCCTGACCCGCGCCAACGGCGACCGCTTCCGCAACATGGTGCTCTCGCGCGGCAACACCGAAGACCTCGCCAAGATGTACCGCGACTGGCGCGGCCGCGACCCGAACATCGACGCGATGAAGAAAGACCGCGGACTGGAAGCGCCGGCGGGGAAATAACCCGCACGGAGATGATCCAAACAAAAGGCCCGCTTCGGCGGGCCTTTTTCATTGGAATTTAAACTTGATGAGAGAAAGAGGCTGAGCCTCGACCCGATCGGGGTCTCTTTCTTGAGCCGCCTGAAAAAAATTGAACTCCTTGCGCCCAGTCTCCGCACACTTGTCGTGTATGAGACGAATAATACGTAGCTTGTCCGCCTCAGACGTACGTATGCCGAAAATAATCCCTTCCAAATCAGCAAAGTCGTAAGTCAATACTCTCATGGAGGGATCAGAAATGTCGTTGATGTTGCTCCAAAACGTCAGCCTGTACTCTTCCTCGTACTTCCAGTCATTTAGCTTACGTGTAATAGATGCATCGAAAGAAGACCAGTACTCCTCACGCCAGTCACCTTCTCTATTAAATACCGATTCCATCAGCTCACTTCGCCGCCCATCAACATCGGTATACCAACAATCACGAATCGCCCCCATAGGTAGGCGACCAAGGGTTGCGAAAAAATTTATCATCGGACGGCTATCACCATATGTAATCCGTTTGAAGGGGAACTTCTGTCGAATCCACTGTGGGCCATCTAAGTTGGCGGTCGAGGGAGCGCTGAGAGAAAGGCTGTCAGAGTCCCCCATTCTTGCACTCCGAAACTTTAGGCACACCCCGGTATGGCCTTGCGCGTAGTGCCCCCACATAGAGGCATTTCTGAAGTTATTCACAAAACAGGCGGCGTACCAATCCGGGTGGACTAATTTCTTCACCTGGCCCAAATAAGCCCGGCAAAAATCTAAATACACGAAGTCAAAGTTCGCGCGCGCATCTAAGGAGTTTTGCAATCTGGTAATTGTTTGAAGCTGATCGAACATGTGATTGGTTGACCGAAAAATCGCTCTAGCGACATTTAGGTGCTTAGCCGCATTCGCCTTATCCTGAAAGAGGGCATTTAGGCCAGCCAGAAAGGGAGAAAGCTCCAATTTCTTTGGCGCAGGAAGCTTTCCGGGCGGCATTAATCCACCCGCCTCAAAGTCGGCTCGAATAGCTATCACCGCCAGCCCGTGGATACATCTCAGATGCGTGTGCAGTTCTTCCTCAGTAACGCCAACGTCCCGCTCCACAAGATATTCAACAAGCTGGGCTAGCTCTTCTGTGGCTAGAAATCGTCCCGCCAGTTCCTTCGTTTTCTGGGTTAGAGGTATAGGCGGCAACTCGCTTGTGTTGCGCCAAGGTAGATGGTCCCAAGTTATTTTTTGCTCCTCCCGAACGATCTCATATTGAGTAACCGCATGGATCAAGCATGTGAAGAAATGCCTTATTAAATTTCTCCATGCAACGGCGTCCCCTTTCCAATAGAAGTCGGCGAGCCCTTCCATTGGATCATTTAGCTCCTCGGGTGAGGCAAAATAGATTGATTGACGCTGAAGCTCAGCGTGCTCTCCAAGCAAAGCATCGACGGAGCGAAAGCGATAATATTCGGACATCGTGCAGCTCCGGTGCGCTCTTGTTAGCTACAAGCTTACATGTGAAGACTTACAGGTGATCATCCACTCCCCCACCGCCTTCCTCTCCGCCCTCGCCGAGCTTCCGCCGTTGCCCCATGCGCGCGCCACGGCGCGCGCGGCGTTCCTGGTTGCGCCTGCGGCGGATGAGCTGGCAGCGGAGTCCGCGCGCGACAACCGCTACATGCAGATGGAAAGCGCGTTCGATGCGCAGCGCGCGCTGGCGCAACACGCCGCGCTCGCACGAGCGCTGCGCGAGGACGTGCCGGTGGTGGTGTTTCCGGGCGATGCGTCCACGCCGGATGCGATGTTCCCCAACAACGTCTTCGCCACCGCGCAAGGCAGGCTGATCGTCGGCCGCATGCGGCACGCAGTGCGACAACGCGAAGCGCAGCGCAATGACATCCGCGGCTTCTTCCGCGACGTGCTGGGCTACGCCGAAACCGATCTCTCGCAGCGCGGCGGTTGCGTGGCCGAACTCACCGGATCGCTGGTGATCGATCATGCACGCGGGATCGGCTATTGCGGCCTGAGCGAACGCTGCGACATGGAAGGCGCGCGTGCGATGCACGAGGCGTTCGGCTTGCGGCTGATGTTCTGCTTCGAGCTGGCGGAATCCGAATACCACACCAACGTGGTGCTGACTTCACTGGCGGGGCGGGTGGCGATCATCGCCGGGGGTGGCTTCCGCGATCCGGACGCGGCGCGCGCAATTGCATCAGCACACGGCGACCGCGCGATCTGGCTGACGCCCGAGCAGAAGCGCGCCTATGCCGGCAATGCGATCGCGTTGAATGAAGATCGCGTGTGGATGAGCACACGTGCCGCCGCGGCGCTCACCGAGGCGCAGCGCGCGCAGCTCGGATCATGGGGCTTCCGCATCGGCGCAGTGGAGCTGGACGAGATCGAGAAGGCCGGCGGCAGCCTGCGCTGTTGCGTGGCGGAGATCTTTTGAGGCCGTTGTGTCTCGCCAAAATGAACTGAAGGCTTCGAACGTTTGCAGCAATGGCACTGGATTCCGGCCTGCGCCGGAATGACGAGCAAAAGCGCTGCCAGCTGCCGTCTTTTTCAATACGCGAACTCGCGGAACAGCGGGTCCACGCTGCCGTTCCATTCGGTGCGGAACAGTTCCAGCTTGCGCTCGGCGGGGGTCTGGTTGGCTTCGGCGAATTCGACCAGCGGGGCCAGGAACATGGTTTCGTCGGCGCCGTTGCGATTGAGGCGGGCGCGACGCTTCAGGCCGTTGCCGGCGATCTTCAGCGCCTCCAGCGCCAGCTCGCGCACGGTCGCGCCGCGGAAGGGCAGTTTCAGCGCGTGTTTCGGCACGCCATCGCGCAAGGCGTGGCGCTCTTCCATCGAGAAATCCTTCACCAGATCCCAGGCGGCATCCAGACTGGTCTGGTCGTAGAGCAATCCGACCCAGAACGCCGGCAGCGCGCACAGCCGGTTCCACGGACCGCCATCCGCGCCGCGCATCTCCAGGTATTTCTTCAGGCGCACTTCCGGAAATGCGGTGGTCATGTGGTCCGACCAGTCGCGCAGCGTCGGCTTCTCGCCCGGCAGGACGGAAAGTTTGCCGTCGAGGAAATCGCGGAACGACAACCCGGCGGCATCGATGTATTCGCCCTTGCGATAAACGAAGTACATCGGCACGTCGAGCAGGTAATCGGTGTAGCGCTCGAAGCCGAAGCCGTCGGCGAACACGAAATCGAGCATGCCGGTGCGATCGCGATCGGTGTCGGTCCAGATGTGCGAGCGGTAGGAGAGATAGCCGTTCGGCTTGCCTTCGGTGAAGGGCGAATCGGCGAACAGCGCGGTCGCGACCGGCTGCAGCGCCAGCGACACGCGGAACTTCTTCACCATGTCCGCTTCGTTCGCGAAGTCGAGATTGACCTGCACCGTGCAGGTGCGCGTCATCATGTCGAGGCCGAGCGAGCCGACCCTGGGCATGTATTCGCGCATGATCTTGTAGCGGCCCTTCGGCATCCACGGCATTTCGACGCGCCGCCACTTCGGCTGGAAGCCCATGCCGAGGATGCCGAGGCCGAGTTTTCCCGCCACTTCGCGCACGTCGGTGAGGTGCTCGTGCACTTCGCAACACGTGTCGTGGATGGTTTCGACCGGCGCGCCGGAGAGTTCCAGTTGCCCGGCCGGTTCCAGCGTGACGGATGCGAGCCCGCGCGAAAGCGCGATCGGCAGGTCGTGCTCGCGCACCAGTTCCCAGCCGCAATGCGCCATGCCTTCCAGCAATGCGCGGATGCCGCGCTCGCCGTCGTACGTCGGCGGCCGCAGGTCGTCGGTGCGGAACACGAATTTCTCGTGCTCGGTGCCGATGCGCCACTGGTCGGCAGGGCGCGATCCGGAGGCGAGATAATCCACCAGTTGCGCGCGATGCTCGATGGGGGTCTTTTCGACGTGGCTGGGGCCGGACATGCGCGCTTCCGCTGCTGTGATCGCCGCAGGATGGGGACGCGTGATTCGATTTGCAAACGCGCCGGTGTTGAAATTTTTGCGAGGCAGATCGGTACCAGCGATGTCACTCACCTCTCCCCTAGTGGGAGAGGTCGCCGCGCGCAGCGCGGCGGGAGAGGGGGATCAATTCTTGCCACCCTCTCCCCAACCCCTCCCCATCAAGGGGGAGGGGCTCAACCGGTCGCGCGCAGGCGCGCTCCTACAGAAGCAACTCCATCACCGCCGCGCGCGCCTCCTCCACGCCGGTGCCGGCCGTGGCGGAAAACAGGATCGTTCGCGCGTTCCAGTGCGCCTTGTCCATCTCGCCCTGCACCTTGCGTTGCGCCGCAAGCGCCTGCGCGCGCGAAAGCTTGTCGGCCTTGCTGAGCAACACGGCGCACGCCAAACCGATCTCGGCGCAGAAGCGCAGCATCTGCTGGTCATATGGTTTCAACGCGTGGCGAAGGTCCGCGATCAGCACCAGCCCGCGCAGGGATTTGCGCTGGTGGAGATACGCATCGATCGCTACCCGCCAGTGTTCACGCATTGCTTCCGGCACCTTGGCGTAACCGTAGCCGGGCAAGTCAACGAGGCGATGGCCGTCCGGCAATTCGAATACCACGATCTGCTGGGTGCGCCCCGGCGTCTTGCTGGTGCGCGCGAGCGCGGCGTGGCCCACCAATGCATTCAATGCGCTGGACTTGCCGGCATTGGACACGCCGGCAAAGGCGATCTCGCTGCCGGCGTCCTTCGGCAGTTGCCGGGTTTCGTGCGCGGCCAGCACGAAACGCGCGCCGCGCAATGGATTTGCGGAATCAGCCATGTTTGACCACTTTGATACGTGCAGGGATAATCCCGCGGTTGCGTCGCGGGCGCTTCAGCGCCTCAACTGTTCCCCGGGAGAACAAAGTATGAGTTTCCGGCAAGCTCTTGCCCTGGTCGCCGTGCTGATTGTAAGCGGCGTGGCTTCCGCCCAGATGGTGGCGAACCCGCCGGCCTCGAAGACTCCCTCCCGCACCACCAGTTCGAAGACGCTGGCGCCGAAGACGCCGCGCGAAGTCAATCCGCCTTCCGGCGCGCCGGTGAAGACGCCGATGAACGCCACCGCCACCAGCCCGGCCGCGCCATCCAGCAGCGCCACGCCGGCGTCGTCGGCAAGCTCCGGCCCGGCCGCGGAACTCGCCAAGCTCGAAGCCGTGCCGACCAAGCCCGGCGATCCGAAGGTCGGACAGACCAAGGCCGGCGCCTGCGCCGCCTGCCACGGCATGGACGGCAACTCGTCCGATGCGCAATACCCGAAGCTCGCCGGCCAGCAGGAGAGCTACATCGTCCGCCAGCTGATGAACTTCAAGAGCGGCTCGCGTACCAACGCCATCATGCAGGGCATGGCCGCGCCGCTCACGCCGCAGGACATGCACGACATCGGCGCGTACTTCGCTTCGCAGAAATCGCTGCCGGGCGTGACCGACGAGGCGCTCGCCGGCCCCGGCGGCAAGCTGTTCCGCGAGGGCAATCCGGAACGCCTGGTGCCTGCCTGCATGGCCTGCCACGGGCCGGATGGCCATGGCAATCCGGGCGCGGTGTATCCGCAGCTCGCAGGCCAACACGCCGATTACGTGCAGAAGCAGCTGATGGGCTGGCACGACGGCGACAATGCCTGGGGCAGCGACGCGCACGCGCAGATCATGCCGGCGATCGCACAGCGCCTGACCAAGGAAGAGATCGCCGCGGTTTCGAGCTATGTCGAAGGCCTGCACACCGCGCAGCCGGGCGAGAAGGTTGCCGGCCCGGAAGCGCCGGAGCCGAAGGCGAAACCCGCCGGCGCTTCCAGCGCGAACGAAAAAGCCGCCACGACCGAGCAGCCGGTGGGTGAAGTCGGCCTTTCGCCGGCCGCCGCTTCCACCGCGCCCGCGACCAAGGGTTACGCAGGCAAGCCCGCCAGCGGCAGCAGCAAGCAATGACGTGCCGCGGGTGGTGAGGTTTCCGCACCACCCGCGGTCTTGATCTCCATTCGCCTTGCCCGGCGGGCGGGGATTCGCGCGCCAAGCTTCGATCACCATTCAGCCGCGCGCACCGAAACTGCCGGCTTGAATTTGCCAACGAGGAAATCGCGATGATCAAGCGCGTATTGTTGTCTCTGTCCCTCCTCGCCTTCGCCGGTGTCGCCGCCGCGCAGGCGCCGGCTTCCGGCACGAAGTGGGTGGAAGGCAAGAACTACTTCCGCATCGAGCCGCAGCAGCCGACCACGGTGCCGGCCGGCAAGATCGAAGTGATGGAAGTGTTCTCCTATGCCTGCCCGGTGTGCTGGCGCTTCCTGCCCTACGCGGACAAGATCGAGAAATCGCTGCCGGCTGATGCGCAGATGGTGTACCTGCCGGCCTCGTTCATCCCGCAGGAAGACTGGCCGGTGTTCCAGCGCGCGTTCTTCGCGGCGCAGGCGCTGGGCGTGGAAGCCAAGACGCACGATGCGATGTTCAAGGCGATCCACCAGACCGGCGAACTGGCCGTGGCCGATCCGGTCACCGGCCGGCTGAAGAATCCGCTGCCGAACCTGCAGGACGTCGCGAAGTTCTACGCGAAGTACGGCGTGAAGCCGGATGTATTCATCGCCACCGCCAATTCGTTCGCGGTGAACATGAAGATGAAGCGCGCCGACGCGGAGATCAAGGCCATGGGCGTGACCGGCACGCCGACCATGGTCGTCGACGGCAAGTGGCGCTACGACCTCGCCTCCGCCGGCGGCGTCGAACAGATGGGCGAGCTGACCAATTACCTGATCGGCCTGGAACGGCAGGCGAAGAAATGAGCACGCGCCGCGCACGCATCCTCACCGGAATCATGCTCGCCGCGGGCCTGCTGCTGACCGCGGCGTGTTCGGCGCACAACGACACCGATGGTTCTTCGGTTTCGCCGGCTTCTTCTTCAAGCACCGCGAAGGCGAACAAGCCGGGCGAATACACCGAAGGCAAGCAGTACGTGCGCATCAAGGGCACGCAGCAGGCGAACGGTCCGGTGGCGGTGGTGGAAGTGTTCTCGTACGCGTGTCCGCATTGCGCCGAGTTCGTGCCGTTCTTCGACAAGCTGCGCGCGAAGCTTCCGAAGAACGTGCAGGTGCGCTACATGCCCGCGATCTTCAGCCCGGCCTGGGAACCGTATGCGCGAGCCTTCTACGCGGCCAAGCAACTGGGCGTGCTGGACCAGACCCACGACGCGTTGTTCCATGCGATGGAGCAGAACTATCCGTTGAACTCACTGGATGACCTGGCCGCGTTCTACGCGCGCCACGGCGTGGAGCAACAGAAATTCCTCGACACCGCCAATTCCAAGCAGACCGACGCGATGATCTCCGCCGACCAGGCATTGGAACGGAGCTGGGGCATCGACGCGACGCCCACGCTCGTGGTCGGCCACCTGCAAAGCGATGCGCCGGATGCGCCGTTCGTGGCCGACTACCGCAGCAACGAGGTGCAGAGCTACGCCGAGCTGGCCCAGTTGGGCGAGTGGCTGGTGAAGAAGGAAGAGAAATAGCCAAGTAGGGCGGACGTCGTCCGCCACATGCCGGAATTGGCGGGCGACGCCCACCTACGCACCGACAACTCGAACCGGCTGCCCGCAACCGGGAACGTTCACCACCAAACTGCTAGGCTTGCAGGGTGAACGATGTCGCAGAAGCCATCCCGCCCCCCGCTTCCACGCTGCGCCTGCTGAGCTGCAACATCCTCGCCGGCGCCAGCGTCGGCCGCTACCACGAGTACGTGACGCGCAGCTGGAGCGCGATCCTGCCGGGCAAGCACAAGCGCACCAACCTCGACCGGCTGGCGCGCACGATCGCCGAGTTCGACGTGGTCGGCCTGCAGGAAGCCGACGCCGGCAGCATGCGTTCGGGCTTCCTCAACCAGACGCAATACCTCGCGGAAACTTCCGGCCTGCCGTTCTGGAGCCACCAGCCGAACCGGCGCGTGTCGCGCGTGGCCTATTCGGCCAACGGCCTGATCAGCCGTTCGCAACCGGCCGAGGTGCTGGATTATCCGCTGCCCGGTCGCGGCCGCGGCGTGCTGCTGGCGCGCTACGGCAGCGGCCGCGATTCGCTGCTGGTGGCGGTGGCACATCTCTCGCTCGGCCCGCAGGCGCGGCTGCGGCAGCTCTCGTTCATCGCCGAGCTGCTGCACGGCCATCCGCACACGGTGCTGATGGGCGATCTCAATTGCGATCCCGACAGCCTGGAGTTGCGCGTGCTGTTCGCGCGCACTTCGCTGTGCGAGCCGCTGCAGGTGCGTCCGACCTTTCCGAGCTGGCGGCCGCAGCGAGCGATCGACCACATCCTGGTTTCGTCGGACATCAAGATCGAACGCATGTGGACGCTGCCCGATGCGTTCTCCGACCACCTGCCGCTGGCCGCCGAGGTCCGCGTGCCGGTGCCGTTGCAGCGCGCATCCTGAGTTCCCGGCTGTCGCGGGGCTGAATCGATCCGCGGAGACGTCAACCGCCCGCCGTGCCTTGGCGTTTTCTCCCGCACGAGGCGGCACGCAGCCGCCGATACGAGGAGAACGTCATGCAACGCATCTATCGTCGTGGCGCGCTTGCCGCCGCGCTGGCGCTGTGCCTGGGCTTCGGGGCAACAGCGCAGGCGCAAAGCACCGGCTCCGAAACCGAGCGCAACGTGGACCAGCAGCAGCGCGTCGAGCAGGGCCTGAAATCAGGCCAGCTCACCACCGGCGAAGCACGCAAGCTGGAACAGGGCGAGGCACGCATCGACCGCACCGAGCAGCACGACCTTGCCAACGGCTCGTTGTCGGCTTCGGAGAAGGCACAGATCCAGCGCGAGCAGAACCGCGAAAGCGCGGCGATCTACAAGGACAAGCACAACGCGACCACCGGCAATCCGAATTCGCTGAAGTCCAACCTCGAGCAGGCCGACGTGCAGCGCAACATCAACCAGGAACAGCGCATCCACAACGGCGTGAAGAACGGTTCGCTGACCAATCGCGAGGTCAGCCAGATGCAGGGCCGCGAAGCGCACGTGGACCACATGGAAGCGCGTTCCGACACGCTGCGCCAGACCGGCCGCATCCAGCGCACCGACAACCGCGACAGCCGCCGCATCTATCGCGACAAGCACAATCGCCGTACCCGCCACTGAAGTTTGCGGTGCGCCGACAAGAGCCGCCCCGCGCGGCTCTTGTCGTTTGCGACGCGGCGTGCGCCAGGCGGCGGCATCGCGCGGCGGTGTTCGTTTAGAATCGGCGCAATGAACGCGACACTGATCTTCCTCGCGTCGCGCACGATCCGTCGATCATCGCGGCTTCTGCTCCCGGTCTTCCTGCTGCTGCTCCCGCTGCTCGCATCCGCGCAGCCGGCCGGCCTGCAACAACAACGCGAGGCCTTTCGCGCCGCCTACAAGGCCGCCTACGCCGGACAGGACTGGCGTTCGCTCGCGCAGGGGCTGGAAAGTTATCCGCTGTATCCGTACCTGGAGGCCGCGGCGCTCGAGCATGATCTCGAACGCGCCGATCGCGCGCAGGTCGCCGCCTATCTCGCGCGCTATCCCGACCTGATTCCCGCACAGGATCTGCGTCGCGACGAATTGACCCTGCTCGCCAAACGAAAGGACTGGAGCGGATTCCTTGCGTTCTACAAACCCGGCCTGGGCAATGCGCTCACCTGCGATGCGCTGCAGGCGAAACTCGCGCAAGGCGGCAAGCTGGATTTTTCGCGCGACCTGTCCGCGCTGTGGGACAAGACCAGCCTGCCCGACGAGTGCGCGGGAGTGCTGGATGCGGCGAACACGCAAGGCATCCTCACCCCGCAACTCGTGTGGGAGCGCATCGATCGCGCCGCCGAAGCCAATGCCCCCTCGGCCATCGAGCAGGCTGCCGCATGGCTGTCGAGTGCTGACGCCGCGATCGCGATGCGCCTGGCCGATGCGCTGCGCACGCCGGACACGCTGCTGAAGAATGCGGACCAGCTGCCGGACACACCGCGCGCCCGGCAGGCGCTGACGATCGCGCTCACCCGCTACGCCCACCGTCACGATGATGACGCCGAAGCTGCGTGGCAGAAGCTGTCGCCGCGCTTCGCGTTCGACGGCGCGCAACGCGATCGCATCGTCGCCGCGCTGGCGCTCTACAGCGCGACGGATTTCGAGGACGACGCGCTGGCGATGCTGGTCGCGCTGCCCGCTTCGGCGCAAACCGATTCCACGCGCGAATGGCGGGTGCGCATCGCGCTCGCGCGCGGCGACTGGAACGCCGCGCAAGCGGGCATCGATGCGCTGACGCCGCAGCAGATGGAGCACGACGAGTGGCGCTACTGGCGCGCGCGCATCGCGCAGAAACTCGGCCGTGAAGCCGAGGCACAAGCGGCCTATGCCGAGCTCGCCAGAGAGACGAGCTTTTACGGATTCCTCGCCGCCGATCGCGCCGGCCTGCCCTACACGATCTGTCCCGAGCAACTTGCGGCGAACGACGCGGCACAGCAGAGGCTGCTGGCGATGCCCGGTTTCGCGCGGGCTTTCGAACTGTTCGCGCTGGACATGCTGCAACCGGCTCGGCGCGAGTGGAACCGCGCGTTCGACGGCCTGGACAATGCCGACCAGAGGCAGATCGCGCTGCTTGCCAATTCGCGCGGCTGGTACGATCGCGCCGTGTTCGCCTTCGCCAATGCCGACGACACGCACCTCTACGACCAACGTTTCCCGCTCGCCGACGAAGCGCGGGTGCTGGACGCCTCGCAGGCGGCGGGCATCGATCCCGCCTGGGCGTACGCGATCATTCGCGCCGAGAGCGCCTGGCAGACCGACGCGCACTCCGGCGCGGATGCCTACGGCCTGATGCAACTCCAGCCGGCCACCGCGGCGGATGTCGCGCGCAGGAACGGGCTGCCTTATGGTGGCGCACAGGATCTTTACGATCCGGCGATCAATATTCCATTGGGTGCCCGTTATCTGGCGGCGCTGGCGATGCGATACGACGGCAACCCCTGGCTGGCCAGCGCGGCCTACAACGCGGGCCCCGACCCGGTGCGGCGCTGGGTCGGTGCGCGCGCGAACCTGGAGCCGGATGTGTTCATCGCGACGATCCCGTACAAGGAAACACGCGAGTACGTCACCCGCGTGCTGTCGTTCGAAACGGTCTACGACTGGCGCATGCACGGGGATGCGCTGCCCGTCACTTCGCGCATGCCGGCGATCGGCACTGCGTACGCGCTGCCGGTGAAGGCGACGCGCAAGGCGGTGGTGTGCACTCCGGAACCGCCGGCGCCGGCGGCGAGTACCGCCACGGCTGCGATGAACACACAAGGACACTGACATGCGCGCGCAGAAGATCGTGGTGCTGGGCGGGACGGGTTTCATCGGCAGCCACCTGGTGGCGAAGCTCGTCGCCGAGGGCCACAGCGTGACGGTGCTGTCGCGCAACCGCGAGCGCCGGCGCGGTCTGCTGGTGCTGCCTTCGGTGAAGATCCTCAGCACCGACGTCTATGATCGCGCCGCGCTGGCGCAACGCTTCGGCGGCCACGACAGCGTGATCAACTTGGTCGGCATCCTGAACGAAACCGGCGGCGCGAAGTTTTCGCGCGCGCACGTGGACCTCACGGCGACCGTGATCGCCGCCTGCCGTGAGGCCGGCGTCCGCCGCCTGCTGCAGATGAGCTCGGTGAACGCGGGCAGCGACGCGTCGAAATACCTGAAAACGCGCGGCGAGGCCGAAACGCTGGTCAAGAACTCGGGGCTGGACTGGACGATCTTCCGTCCCACCATCGTGTATGGCCGCCGCGACGGGCTGGTGTCGCGCTTCCATGGCCTGCTGAAGCTCTCGCCGGTGCTGCCGCTGGCGCGACCGCGCGCGAAGATCGCGCCGGTGTACGTGGGCGACGTGGTGCACGCGCTCACGCGCTGCCTCGCCGATCGCGCGAGCCACGGCCACATCTACGAGCTGTACGGGCCGGACGTCTACACCTTGGCGCGGATCGTGCGCATGATCCGCGATACCGCGCACCTGCACCGGCTCGTGCTGCCGCTGCCGGATGCGCTGGGCTGGCTGCAGGCTCGGGTGTTCGACTTCGTGCCCGGCCGGCCGTTCTCTTCCGACAATTTCAAATCGCTGAAGCTGGATGCGGTCGGCACGCGCGACGGACTTGCGGAACTCGGCATCAGCCCGCGCCGTTTCGAAGTGCTGCTGCCCGAACTCCTGGCACCGCCGCAACGCGAGCGGCGCATGGACGAAGCGCGCGCGAGCCAACGCGATTCGGCGCGGCATGCCTACGAGCGGGTGAACTGAACCATCGCCCGCACCGGCGCATGTGCGCGGCGCGGACGCATGCCAGAATGCCGGCATGGACGTTTACCTGGTCGGCGGCGCGGTCCGCGACGAACTGCTCGGCCGCGCGCACGGCGACCGCGACCATGTCGTGGTCGGCGCGACGCCGGAGGAAATGATCGCGCGGGGCTTCGTCGCCGTCGGCCGCGACTTCCCGGTGTTCCTGCATCCGCAGACGAAAGAGGAACACGCGCTGGCGCGCACCGAGCGCAAGTCCGGCCGCGGCTATCGCGGCTTCGTGGTGGATGCCGATCCGGATGTCACGCTGGAGCAGGATCTCGCCCGTCGCGACCTCACCATCAATGCGATGGCGCGCGACGCACACGGCGCGCTGGTGGATCCGTTCAACGGTGCGCGTGATCTGGAACAGCGCATCCTGCGACACGTGTCGCCCGCATTCGTGGAAGATCCCGTGCGTGTGCTGCGCGTGGCGCGCTTCCTCGCGCGCTTCGCGCCGTTGGGTTTCCGCATCGCCGATGAAACCATGGCGCTGATGCGCGAGATGGTTGCCAACGGCGAAATCGAGCATCTGGTGCCCGAGCGCGTGTGGGCGGAAACGCGCAAGGCACTGGGCGAGCCGCAGCCTTCGGCATTCATCGGAAGCTTGCGCGAATGCGGCGCGCTGCGCGTGCTGTTCCCGGAAGTGGATGCGCTCTACGGCGTGCCGCAGAGCGCGCAGCATCACCCCGAGGTTGATTGCGGCGTGCACCTGCAACTGGTGCTGGACCAGGCCGCGCGGCTTGCGCCGGGCAACGACCTGGTCGGCTTCTGCGCGTTCACCCATGACCTCGGCAAGGCGCTGACCCCGGCGGACGTGTTGCCGCGGCACATCGCGCACGAACATCGTGGTGTTGCGCCGTTGCGCGCGCTGTGCGGGCGCCTGCGCGTACCGGCCGAATACGCGCAACTGGCCGAGCTCACCTGCCGCCAGCATCTGAACGCACATCGCGCGCTGGAGCTGAAGCCCGCCACGGTGCTGGAGCTTCTGCTTTCATTCGATGCGCTGCGCCGGCCGCAGCGGCTGGAAGTTTTCCTGCTCACCTGCATGGCCGACAAGCGCGGGCGCCTGCAGCACGAACACGACGCGTACCCGCAAGCGGACTACCTGCGCGCCGCGCGCGCGGCCGCGGCTTCGATTACCGCGCAACCATTCGTCGAACGTGGCTTGCAGGGCATCGCAATCGGCGAGGCAATGCGACGCGCGCAAGTGGAGGCCATCGCGAGAGTGCTGAGATCCCTGGCATGATCGTCACTCCGGACGCCGCGCAGCGGCGATCCGGAATCTGCTTTTCAGAAAAGCGAGATTCCGGGTTCCGCCGCGATGAAACCGCGGCGGCCCCGGAATGACGACGCGCTACAGCCTCTCGCTGCGATCCACTTCGACCAATGCCGCGAACAACTTTTCGGAATCGAGATCGCGCGCAAACAGCATGGCCTGGAATCGTTCGCCCATTTCACCGGGGAGGGTGAGTTTTTTCACCTGCTGCGCCAGCGCATAACGCGCGGCTTCGTCATTCGCTTCCGAATAGGCCTGCGCGAATGCAGCATCCAACCCACTCGCCATCAGGAATTGCGCCTGGCTCGCGTAACTGACGAAATCGAAGCCCGCGGCGATGCCGGCTTCGATCAGCGCGGTGAAATCCACGAACGCGGTGATGTCCTGCAGGCCCGGATTCCACAGCGCGTCGCCATGCGCGCGATGACGGTAGTGGCACACCAGCGTGCCGTCGCGGCGCTCGGGCAGGTAGAACTCGCGGCGCGGGTAGCCGTAATCCACGAACAGCGCCGCCCCTTGTTGCAAGGTGCCCGCGATCGCCTCGATCCACCACGGCAGTTGCGGCAGCACTTCGGATCGATAGCCGTCCGCGAACGGCGCGCCGAGCTTGCGCTGCAAGTGGCGCACCGCGCCGGCGACCAGCGCGTCGGCGGGCTGGTCCACTCGGATGAAGGCGCCGTCCGCGTCCAGCGCGACGTGCTCCTCGAACACCTCGCCCTCGCCCACGCGGAAACGCGTGACCGGCAGCGCGTCCAGCACTTCGTTGGCAAACAGCACGCCGCTCCACGGCGCCTGCGGCGGACGATCCAGCCATTGCACGCGCGCGAACACCGCTTCGGGCAGCGCATCGCGCAACCTGTCGCGCTGGCGTTCGCGGAGGTCGGCGCTGGGCTCCAGCAACCAGTACTGCCCGGGCAATGCGTCCAGCGATTGCAAAGCAAGCAGGCAATCGCGGGCGAACGCGCCGCTGCCGCCGCCCAGCTCGAAGAACACCGCGCCCTCGCCGCAGGCGCGCAATGCAGGCGCCAGCGCATTCGCTACGCAATGCGCAAACAACGAACCCAGTTCCGGCGCGGTAACGAAGTCGCCGGCTTCGCCGAATTTCAGACGCCCGGCGCTGTAGTAGCCCAGCCCCGGCGCGTACAGGCAGCGTTCCATGAAGCGCGCGAACGGCATCGGTCCGCTGGCGGCGATTTCGGCGCGAATCGCATCGCTTAGCTGCTGCGAATGCGCGCGCTCCCCGGCATCCGGCTCGGGGAGTGCTCCGGGCAATTTTTCGTTGATTTCCGTTCGTCCTGAGTGTCGGCCCGTATTTGAACAAAGAGGGGCCGGGTCGAAGGACCATCATACTTTGCCGGGCACGTTTCGACTCCGCTCGCTGCGCGAGCGTAGTTTATGCTGAGCCTGTCGAAGCGCTCAACGCGAACGGAGAGCGAGGATACGTTCCAATGCCGGATGAGACGCAAAGAGTCGCATTGGTTACCGGCGCCGCCAAACGCGTCGGCGCGGTGATCGCGCGCACGCTGCACGCAGCCGGTTACGACGTGGCGCTGCATTGCCGGCATTCGGTCGAGGAACGCGATGCGCTGATCGCGGAGCTGGAATCTCAACGCGCGCATTCCACGCTCGGCATACAAGCCGATCTTGCCGACAGCGATGCTCTTCCCGAACTGGTCAAACAAATCGTCGCGCGCTTCGGCCGGCTGGACGCGCTGGTCAACAACGCCTCTTCGTTCTATCCGACACCCGTGGGCGGAATCACGGCGAAGCAATGCGACGAACTGTTCGCAGCGAACGCACGCGCACCGCTGCTGCTGGCGCAGGCCGCCACGCCGCACCTGAAAGCCACGCGCGGCGCGATCGTCAATATCGTGGACATCTATGCGCAGCGACCGCTGCCGCAGTACGCCGCCTATTGCATGAGCAAGGCAGCACTGGCGATGGCGACGCTTTCGCTGGCGCAGGAGCTCGGTCCCGAGGTGCGCGTCAACGGCGTGGCGCCGGGTGCGGTGATGTGGCCGGAGTCCGGTAAGGAATACGCCGATCGGGAGAAGATCGTCGCGCGCACCCCGCTGCATCGCGCCGGCTCGCCGCAGGACATTGCCGGCGCGGTGCTGTGGCTGCTGCGCGATGCGCCATTCGTGACGGGCGAGATCATCCGCGTGGATGGCGGGCGATCGCTGGCGATCTGAGCCGGCGATTTGAAATTGCGCGCTGCATTCATGTCTTCTTGAACTGCGCCGTGCCACGCTGCGCGTATCGCACCAACGCCGCATCCGATGACTGACGTCACCACCTTGACCGTTTCCGCACCGCCCGCTTCGCGCATCGCGCGCGTCATCCTGGATTTCCTCAGCGACATTCCGCGCAGCGCCGAACCGCCGAGCGTCTCGCCGCGCGTGCGTGCAGAAGCCATCGCCGCGCATGCGCGCCGCCGCGCATTCCTCGCTTCGGCTTCGTTGTCGCTGCCGCCTGGTCCGCTGGGCTGGCTGACCGTGCTGCCGGAACTGGTGGCGATCTGGCGCATCCAGGCGAAGATGGTCGCCGACATCGCCGGCGCGTTCGGGCAGAAATCCACGCTGACGCGCGAGCAGATGCTGTACTGCCTGTTCCGCCATACCGCCGCGCAGGCCGTGCGTGACCTGGTCGTTCGCGCGGGCGAACGTTTCATCGTGCGCCACGCGACCGCGCACGCGCTGCGCACGATCGCCGAACGCATCGGCGTGAAACTCTCGCAGCGCGCGCTGCGCAACGGGTTGTCGCGATTGCTGCCGGCGGTCGGCGCTGCCGGCGTTGGCGCCTACGCGTGGCTCGACACGCGCCAGGTGGCGCGCACCGCGATCGCGATGTTCTCGCACGAGATCAGTTTCGAAAGCGCACGCAGTACCGAGATCCCGGCGCGGCGGATGGACCAGCTCGCACGCGAAGCGGGTCTGTAATCAGCGCAGCAGGTCGATGTCGAGTTTGCGCAGCGAACCTGCGTCTTCCGAATCCCGCATCCTGCGCCAGCGATCGCCGACCGTTTCGTCGCCTTCCGGCATCGGCAGCCGCGGTTCGATCTCCGCCAGCGGCGCGAGCAGGAACGCCTGCTTCCACTCGGGCCGATCCAGCGAATCCATGCCGAACGCGACGACATCGATGTCCAGCGTGCGATCGGCATAGCGCGGCTGGTCGCGGCGGCGGCCCTGACGATCTTCCAGTTCATGCAACCACGCGCTCAAGGCATCGAGATCGAGGTCGCTTTCCAATCCCGCGGCGAGGTTCCAGAACGGCGGGCCGTCGAAGCCCACCGCTTCGGATTCGTAGACCGACGAAACCATCAATGCGCCGAACCGCTCGCGCAACTCGCGCAGCGCGGCGTGCAGATGTTCTTCCGGCTCCAGGTTGGAGCCGAGGCTGAGGTAAAAGCGGGTCATTGAATCCTCGCAAGCATGCGTCCTGCGGCATGTGCCGGCCCGACCAAAGCTGCCATCCATGGCCAAGAGCTCCGTGGCCGGGCGCTCGTCGGCGCGAGATGCGATTCAACGCATCTCGCGTCAAGTCCCGACTCGCCCACGTTCGATCATCACACCCACGGCCTTGGCACCCCGCACCGCGCCGGGTTTCGACAGTTTCAGGCGCAGCCAGACCACGGCGAATTCTTCGCGCAGGATCTGCGCGCAGCGCTCGGCGAGGGTTTCGACCAGCTGGAATTCGGAAGCCTCCACGAACGCGATCAGCCGCTTGGATACGCGTTTGTAGTCCAGGGTGTCCTCGATGCGCTCGGTCGAAGCGGGCTTGGCGTTGTCGAAACCCATCTCGATGTCGAGCGTGACCGGCTGCCGGATGCGCCGCTCCCAGTCGTAGATGCCGATCACCGTATGGATCGTGAGGCCTTCGATAAAAACGATGTCCATGCTCATATCGCCGCCAGGCTTTCCAGATCCCAGCGCGGCCGCACCACGATCTGCGGCCCCTGCACCTGCCCGGCCTGCAAACGCAGCGCGCCCGCGAGCGCGATCATCGCGCCGTTATCGGTGCAGAACGCGAGGCGCGGAAAATAGGTGCGGAAGCCTTCGCGCTCGCCGGCCTGCGCCAGTTGCGCGCGCAGCTTCCTGTTCGCGCCCACGCCGCCCGCGACGACCAGCTTGTCGTAACCGGTTTGCGCGAGCGCGCGCCGACACTTGATCGCCAGCGTCTCGACGATCGCATCCTCGAACCCGCGCGCGATGTCGGCGCGCGTCTGTTCCGACTGGTCCGAATCGCGCCAGGCCAGCAGCACCTGCGTCTTCAGCCCGGAGAAACTGAAATCCAGCCCGGGCCGGTCGGTCATCGGGCGCGAGAACCTGAACACGTCCGGCCGGCCGCTCTCGGCGAGTTTGGCCAGGTGCGGCCCACCCGGATACGGCAACCCCATCAGCTTGGCGGTCTTGTCGAAAGCCTCGCCCGCGGCGTCGTCCAGGGTGTCGCCCAGGATTTGATAGCGGCCGATCGCTTCCACGCCCACCATCATCGAGTGCCCGCCGGACACCAGCAGCGCCACGAAAGGCGGCTTCAGCGGCTCGACCTCGGGCGGCAACTCCTCCAGCAAGGGCGCCAGCAGGTGTCCTTCCATGTGGTGAACCCCGATTGCCGGCACCTCCAGCGCCCAGGCCAGCGCCCGCGCCAGCGAGGCCCCGACCAGCAAGGCGCCGATCAGGCCCGGTCCGGAGGTATAGGCCACCCCGCCCAGGTCGTGGACCGTGAGCCCGCCCTCGTCCAGGGTCTGGTGCAGCAGCGGCAGCAGCTTGCGGACGTGGTCGCGGCTCGCCAATTCCGGCACCACGCCGCCGTATTCGGCGTGCAGGGCCACCTGCGAGTAGAGCGCATGGGCCAGCAGCCCGCGGCCCGGTTCATAAACCGCCACCCCGGTTTCGTCGCAGGAGGATTCGATGCCCAGCACGGGCTTTGAAAATTGGGTTGCAGACACGTTATACTTCGCGGCTCGCCCGGAACAGACCGGGTAGTCTAGCAAGTGGAGCCGATATGCCCAGCGTCAAGGTTCGCGAGAACGAACCCTTCGAAATCGCCCTGCGCCGTTTCAAGCGCACCTGCGAGAAGGCCGGCGTGCTCGCCGAAACCCGCAAGCGCGAGTTCTACGAAAAGCCGACCCAGGAACGCAAGCGCAAGCGCGCTGCGGCCGTGAAGCGCCACCTTCGTCGCCTGTCGCGCGAAGTGACGCGTCGCGAGCGGCTGTACTGATGTAGGAGCCTGCGTGCAGGCGACTGCGCGCATCCGTAATCAAATCGCGCGCAGGCGCGCTCCTACGGAAGCCTCGAGCCGGCATCGTAATGACGATGCCGGCTTTTTGCGTTCCTGGCTCCGCGATTTGCCTGGCACGAGGATGACCCGATGAGCGCCCTGAAAACCCGCCTAAGCGACGACATGAAGGCCGCGATGAAGTCCGGCGACAGGCAGCGGCTGGGCACGATCCGGCTGGTGCAGGCCGCGGTCAAGCAGCGCGAAGTGGACGAGCGCATCCAGCTGGACGACGCGCAGGTGCTGCACGTGCTGGAGAAGATGTTGAAGCAGCGCCGCGACTCGGTGTCGCAATACGAAGCGGCGTCGCGGGAGGATCTCGCAGCCCAGGAGCGCTACGAAATCGGCGTGATCGAGTCCTACCTGCCGGCGCAATTGTCCGATGCGGAGCTGGACGCGCTGATCGCCTCGGCGATCGCCGATTCGGGCGCCACCTCCGCGCGCGACATGGGCAAGGTGATGGCGCTGCTGAAGCAACGCGCTGCCGGCCGCGCCGACTTCGGCGCACTGTCGGGCAAGGTGAAGGCGAAGCTGGCGTCCACTTAGCATCGGCTCGCGGGCCATCCCGTCCGGAGCGCAGCCACCCCCTTCGCGTTACGCTACGCGCACTCGCGGGGGTGCCATGAACCAGTTCAAGCTGCTCGCCCGGCGCCGTTTCGCGCCGTTCTTCGCCACGCAGGCGCTGAGCGCCTTCAACGACAACGCATTCCGCAACGCGACCATCGTGCTGGTCGCGTTCCAGCTCGGCCTGTCGGATGCGAAGGTCGGCTTCTATTCCAATCTCGCGCCGGCGCTGTTCATCCTGCCGTTCTTCCTGTTTTCGGCGAGCGCGGGCCAGATTGCGGAGAAGTTCGAGAAGCAGAAACTCATCCGCTACGTGAAGCTGTTCGAGATCGGCGCGATGTGCCTCGCCGCATGGGGTTTCTTCATCGCGAGTCCGGCGCTGCTGCTGTGCGTGTTGTTCCTGATGGGCCTGCACTCGACCGTGTTCGGGCCGATCAAGTACGCGATCCTGCCGCAGGTGCTCGAATCCGACGAACTGGTCGGCGGCAATGGCCTGGTGGAGATGGGCACATCGATTGCGATCCTCGTCGGCATGATCGCCGGCGGCGCGGCGATGCACGATGGCGGCCCACGGTGGTCGTCGCTGCTCGTGATCGGTGTCGCCGTGATCGGATTTGCCGCAGCCTGCACGATCCCGCGCGTGCCGGCGACGGCACCCGATCTCAAATTCAACTGGAACGCCTTCAGCGAAAGCGCGCACGCGATCCGCCTGGTCGCGAAGAAGCGCGCGGTGTTCAATTCGGTGCTGGGTATTTCCTGGTTCTGGTTCTTCGGCGGCGTGGTGACGGCGCAACTGCCGAACTACACCAAGCTGTACCTCGGCGGCGACGCCAGCGTGGAAATCCTGGTGCTGACGCTGTTCTCGGTCGGCGTGGGCATCGGCTCGCTGCTGTGCGAGAAGTTGTCCGGCCACAAGATCGAGATCGGACTGGTGCCGCTCGGCGCGTTCGGCATGACGCTGTTCGGCGTGCTGCTGTACTTCGCGCAACACGGGCCCGCGGCGCGACGCGGCCTGGACTGGCTGGCTTTCCTGCGCGCACCCGGGCATTGGCACATCGCGCTGGATCTCACCCTGCTCGGCCTGTTCGCGGGCTTCTTCATCGTGCCGCTGTTCGCGCTGGTGCAGAGCCGCAGCGAGCGCAGCGAACTGTCGCGCGTGATCGCCGGCAACAACATCATCAACGCGATCTTCCTGGTCGCCGCGGCGGCGTTCGGCATCGGCCTGCTGAAGGCGGGGCTCACCATCCCGCAATTGTTCCTGGTCACCGCGCTGTTGAACGCGGTGGTGACGCTGTGGATCTTCCTGCTGGTTCCGGAATTCCTGATGCGCTTCGTGGACTGGCTGCTGATCAGCCTGTTCTACCGCGTGCACTGCGACGGGCTGGAACGCATTCCCGACGACGGCCCGGCGCTGCTGGTGTGCAACCATGTCAGCTTCATGGATGCGTTGATCATCATGGGCAGCGTGCGGCGGCCGGTGCGCTTCGTGATGTATCACAAGATCTTCCGCATCCCGGTGCTGAGCTTCGTGTTCCGCACGGCGAAAGCCATTCCGATCGCCGGCGCGAAGGAAGATCCGGCGATGTTGCAGCGTGCTTTCGCGCAAATTGACCAGGCCTTGGCCGAAGGCGAACTGGTGTGCGTGTTCCCGGAAGGCTCGCTGAGCAACGATGGAGAAATCGCGGCGTTCCGCCCCGGCATCGAGAAAATCCTCGCGCAACGCCCGGTGCCGGTGGTGCCGCTCGCCCTGCGCGGGCTGTGGCACAGCATGTGGAGCCGGCGCGATTCAAAGCTCGGCCGTGCACGATTGCCGCGGCGGTTCCGCGCGCGCATCGCGCTGCTTGCGGGATCCATCGTCGACGGCGCGGCGACCAGCGCCGCCGACCTCGAACAGCGCGTGCGTCAATTGCGCGGCGCGGAGGCTTGAACCGCTAAGCCACCCAGCCCGCCAGCACGATCAGCGCAACCACGGCCAGCCACACGACCAACACGCGGATCAACAAGCGGCGCGCATCGGCGAGTTCTTCCAGCGGGTCGCTGACGTCGGCGATCACGCCGCCGTCGCCGGCCTCGATGTCGGCGTCCACGCCCGATCGCGCGACCGCGGCGAGAAAGCCGGGTTCCAGCTCCCACGGCGAGCGACCCGGCTGCGCATGCCAGCTGCGCCACGCGTGCAGCACGGCCTCGAAATCCGACACCAGCGCCATCGCCAGCACCATGAAATGCGCGGGCAGCCAGTCCATCGCGGCGGCGAAGCGGCGCGCGCCGTCGCGCGCGCGCAGGTCGAGTCCGCCGCCGTCGTTGGCCGCGACCTGGGCGAGGCGATACAACAACGCACCACACGGGCCGATCAGGAAGAACCAGAACAGCACGCCGAAGCGGCGGCGCAAACCGGCGAGCACCGCGGCCTCGACCAGCGCGGGCGACGTGAACGGCAGCGGCGCCGCATGGGCGTCGTCGCGCAGTTCCTGCGCGGCGGCTTCGCGCGCGGGCGCGTCGGGTGCGGTGAGCACCGCATCGATGTCGGCTTCGGGTTCGCGCGGCCCCAACGTGTAGATCAGCACCAGCACCGCGAACAGCACGCCCGCCGCACCGAAGCCCCAGCCGTACAGCGCGCGCTGGATCACGGCACAAATGACGACCGGCAGCGCCAGCGCGATCGCGATGCGCCCGCCGCCTTCGGCAAAACGCAATTGCGCGAGCCACGAACGGAACCAGGAGAAATCCCGCACCCGGGTGAAATCCACTTGCGAAAATGCCAGCAGCAGGACGATCAGCGCGGCAACAAGTCGAATGGCCATGGGCGACAAGTAGGGCGGGCAATGCCCGCCAATCCAGGTTGCGGCGGACAATGTCCGCCCTACTACGCGGGATTGTATCGCCAGCTTGCGACGCGGGTGTTACGCAGCAGGCGCAGTGGCAACGACGTCGTTCAGCTCGATCTGCGCGCGCGCTCGCAACCAGTGTTCGAGCAACCGGTAGGAAAGGGAAAGCGGCGAGGACGGCCGCAACGCACCGCTGCGCACGCCGTCCACGACCTGCTGCGCGGTGAACCAGCGCGCGTCCTCCAGCTCGCCGTCGTTGAGGCGGATTTCACGCGCGCGTGCAACCGCGGTGAAGCCCAGCATCAGCGACGCCGGGAACGGCCACGGTTGCGAGGAGTGGTAGTCGCAATCGAGCACCTCGATGCCGGCTTCCTCGCGCACCTCGCGGCGCACCGCGTCTTCCAGCGATTCGCCCGGTTCGACGAACCCCGCCAGCGTCGAATACTGGTTCGGCCGCCACAGCGCCTGGCGGCCGAGCAGGCATGCATCTTCGTGTTCGACGATCACGATGATCGCGGGATCCGTGCGCGGGAAATGCAGGCGCTCGCACTTCGGGCACGCGGCGCGATGGCCCGCGCTTACCAGGTTCAACGCCGATCCGCAGGCGCAGCAAAAGCGCGTCGCGTCCTGCCAGTTCGCCAGGCCGCGCGCATACGCGAGCAGACCCGCATCGTCGGCGGGCAGGCGTACACCGGCTTCGCGCAAGCCGATCCATTCCGCATCCGGCAGCGCATCCGTAGCGGACAGTTCGCGCAGCAGGAACACCGGCGCGTCGCCATCCATTCCGAGCAGACTGGCCCTGGCGTCCTGCGCGACCGCATCGGGGGACAGGTACAGCAGCCGGTCTGCGCGCACCGGCGCGCGACCTTCCGCATCGAACGTAACGAAGCGCGCGGCAGGCGATGCGCGTCGGGCGGCAAGCCATTGCGCATCGTCACGGTGCTCGGCGGCGCGTTCGAGCGCCAGCGCGGCGAAGGTGTTGCGGTGCGAACGGGCAGCGGAGCTTTCGTCCAAACCCCGCCCCTCGCTCATACGGTGAACGAGGAACCGCAGCCGCAGGTCGTTTTCGCGTTCGGGTTGCGGATCACGAACTGCGCGCCGGCCAGCGATTCCGAATAGTCGATCTCGGCACCGGTGAGGTATTGCAGGCTGAGCGGATCCACGAGCAGCGTGACGCCGCCCTTCTCCACGGCAAGATCATCCTCGGCGCGGTTCTCGTCGAAACTGAAGCCGTACTGGAAGCCGGAACAGCCGCCGCCCTGGATGTACACGCGCAAGGCGAGCTGCGGATTGCCTTCCTCGGCGATCAGTTCGTGCACCTTGGACGCGGCCGCGTCGGTGAACAGCAGCGGCGCCTGCGGCTGGCTGCGATAGTCGGGGGTGGCCATGTCGTTCATTATAAGGCGTCGTGGCGGGTCGTCTTCCAGATGCGGCCGGCAGCACGCGTCCGCAAGGTTCAGGGCATGCCACCGACCGCCGAATCATGCACCGCATCGCTCCACGGCCAGCTGCGCGTGACCGATTGGCCGCTTTCCGGATCCAGCGTGACGCGGATCCGGTTGGGGATGAACCCGGGCGGCAACATCAGCGTGCCCTGCACCTGCTGGAAATACTTGAACGCGAATGGCAACCCCTTGCCGGCATTCGCGCCGGCCAGTTGCTTCCAGTCCAGCACCATCAGCTGGTCGCCGTGGATGCCCTCCACCGCGAGGCTGAGGTCGCCGTCGATTTCCTTGCCACCCTCGGCGCTGTGCGTCAGGGTGACGATGAAATTGAAGGCGCGGCTGCGCGCGATCGGCTTCAGCACGATGCCGTGCACTGTCAGCCCGCCGGGCTGCGCATCGGCGCCGACCAGCCGCGAATAGAACGCCTGGTCGGCGCGCAGGCTGCGGATTTCCTCGTCGCGATCGGCCAGGTTCTTCTGCAGCACGCGATCGGCGATCTGCGACACCTGCCGGTCGCGCTGCAGGATCGCGAGCTTGTTCTGCAGTTCGTCGTTGCGCTTCGCCAGCTCGAACGCACGCGCGGCCGAGCCCTTGACCGCCGCCGCGTGGTGGCCGACGAGCACGCCCAGGCCGAAGACCACCACGATCGCGAGCGCCACGAGGGCGGCCACCAACGCGCGCGGCCGCCGCGCCAGCGCGGCGCGGGTGCGGATCAGGAACTGCAAGGCGGCGGGCATGCGCGACCGGAACGGGATCGGGAGCCGTGCAGCGTAGCAAACCCCGGCGGCCGATTTCCGGGTCGCGGTCGCAACGTATACTGCGGCTTCCTTTCACGCTGGCGTGAAGCATGACCATCCTCTGGCTGAAGGCCTTCCACATCGTGGCGGTGGTGACCTGGTTCGCCGGCCTGTTCTACCTGCCGCGGCTGCTGGTTTATCACGCGGAAGCCGCCGAGCCGCAGGTGCGCGAGCGGTTCAAGACGATGGAGCGGCGCCTGCTGGTGATCACGCACATCGGCGCGGTGCTCACGATCGGATTGGGCATCGCCACGCTCGGCGCCTGGCAGATGGCCGTGCCGGATTACTTCAGGACGGCCGGCTGGCTGCACGCCAAGCTCGGCCTGGTGCTGCTGCTTGTGGTTTACCACGTCGTGCTGGCGCGGCTGGTGCGCGCGTTCAGCCGCGACGCATGCCGCTGGAGCCCGCGCGCCCTGCGCATCTTCAACGAAGCCCCCGCGTTGCTGCTGATCGGAATCGTGATCCTGGCGGTGGTCAAACCGTTCTGAAGCGCTCCCCGCGCGAGCGGAGGCGAGTGCCAGCAGCGCGGGAAGTCCGCCCTTCCGACAACCGGCGACCGCCATCCGGCAACCTGCTTCTCAAAATCTGACTTTCGGCACGCACGGTGCATGCAATAGTTGTTCACGATGCGCGTATAGTTCGGGCAAGTCAGGGGAATCTCATCAATGTCGGCAATAGCGCCCGAGCGGGATCAGAGCGCGGAACTGCGCGACGCTTTCCTGCACCATCTTCCGCAACGGCTGAAGACGTTGCTGCGGCGTACGCGTGCGCAAAACCGCGCGGGCTGGGACATCAACGTCCTGCAACTGGTGCACGACGAGGTCGCCAACCTGGCCGGCACCTGCGGCCGCTACGGCCAGCTGGAACTGGGCGAGCGCCTGCTGGCGCTGGAATCCGCGCTCGGCCCCTGCGCCAAGCGGCAGGAAGTGCCCGATCAGGGCATGTGCGCGCAGATCGACGCGCTGCTGGACAGCCTGCGCCCGCACCTGGAAGGCCCGGCGACGATGCCGGTGTGGGCTCCGGCGCCGCCGGAGCCGGTGCTCGAGCCCGCGCTGATCGAGGAAGAAGGCGGCTACACGTTGCACGAGGCGCCGCCGCCCAATCACTGGCGCTCGCTGGGCGTGCCCGACTTCGTTCCGGAGCCGCCTCCGCAGCAGGCTTCCGAGCCGGCCGTGCAGCCGGCGCCCATGCCGGCTGCCGCGGAAAGTTATTCGGTGTACGCGCTCGGCGACGACCCGCTGCTGACCGAACTGGCCATGCGACTGGAAGGCCGCGGTTGCACGCTCACCGCGATTGCCGATCCCGAGGAAATGGTGGAAGTGCTCGGCGCCCTGCCGCCGCGGCTGGTGGTGATCGGCGCCTCGCATTCGCAGGCGCTGGACAACATCGGCCCGGCCCTGCGCGCCGCGCGCGGCAGCGCATCGCACAAGGTCGCCATGCTGGTGCTGCTGAACGACAGCGATGTCGCGCTGCGCCTGCGCGCGCTGCGCGCCGGCGCCGACCGCTGCGTCGCACTGCCGACCAGCGTGGACGAAGTGCTCGGCCGCACGCTGGAGCTAATCAACAGCGAAGACGAGGAACCGTTCCGCATCCTTATCGTCGAGGACGACGCCTCGCAGGCGCTGTTCGCCGAATCCATCCTGCGCAAGGCCGGCATGGTGACCCAGGTCCTGAATGAACCGATCGCCGTGCTGGAGGAGCTGGATCGCTTCCAGCCCGACCTGCTGCTGATGGACCTGAACATGCCCGGCTGCGACGGGCTGGAGCTGACCGCGCTGATCCGCGAGCGCGAAGGCTACGTCAGCACGCCGATCGTGTTCCTGTCCGGCGATCCGGATGCCGATCGCCAGTTCGCAGCGCTCGATGCCGGCGGCGATGATTTCCTCTCCAAGCCGATCCGGCCGAAATACCTGGTCGCGGCGGTCACCAATCGCGTGCGCCGCGCGCGTTCGGCTGCGCGCCGCCACCGCGAACGCCGCGCGCGCGATCCGGCCACCGGCCTGAACGAGCGCGCGCAGTTGCTGGAAGCGCTGAACGAGCGCTTCGCCGCGGCCGGCGGCACGCCGCTGCGCGGCGGCGTGCTGTGCGCGGAGATGGACGACGCGCCGGCGCTGCGTGCACGCATCGGCCTGACCGCTTTCGACTCCCTGCTCGCGGAAGTCGGCGCGTTCATCGCCGCGCGCGTGGAACGCGACGAAATGGTCGCGCGCTTCGGCAACGCCGGTTTCCTGGTGCTTTCCCCGCAACGCGGCGAGGAAGCGCTGGCGACGTTCGCCGAAGGCCTGCGCACCCAGATCGCGCGCGAGCGCTTCGGCTCTGACGCGCTGCCGGTGGCGGTCAGCTGCGGCGTGTGCGCGTTCGGCTCCGGCCTGTCGGAAGCGAGTGCGGTGCTGGCCGCGGCCGAGCGCGCGCTGGATGCCGCGCGCCGCGACGGCGGCGGCATCGGCGTGTTCTCGCAACTGGATGCCGAAGCCGGCGGCATGCGCCGGCAGCTCGAGACCGCGTTGCGCGCGGATGCATTCCATCTTGTCTTCCAGCCGATCGCGCCGCTGGTCGGCGCGGCCGAGCCGCAATACCAGGCGCTGCTGCGGCTGCGCGACAGCAGCGGCCAGCTCTATGCCGCCGCGGAGCTGGTGCCGGAAGCGACCCGCGCCGGCCTGATCGGCGCGATCGACGATTGGGTGCTGATGCGCTGCGTGGCCACGCTTGCCGAACGCGAACGCAGCGGCATGCACGCGCGGCTGTTCGTCAGCCAGTCGCTGGATGGCTGGAGCGACGCGGCCCGGCTGAACGCCCTGCGCCACCAGATGCCGGCCTCCGGGATCATCCGCGGCAGCCTCGCCCTGGAGTTCCGCTACGAAGAAGCGCGAGCGCAACTGCGCACGTTGATCGACCTCGCGCTGGCACTGCGCGAGATGGGGATCAAGCTGTCGCTGGCCGGCGTGGATCGGGAAGCGAACGCGGCCGGCCTGCTCGAACACCTGCCGCTGGATTACATCAAGCTCGCACCCGGCTACGGCGGCAACGCGGCCGACCTCGACACCCTGGTCAAGCTCGCGCACGAGCACGGTCGGCGGGTGATCGCGCCGCGCGTGGAAGATGCCGCCACCGCGGTGCGCCTGTGCGCGGCCGGGGTCGATTTCCTGCAAGGCAATTTCGTGCAGCAGGCCGGACAATCACTGGACTACGATTTCAACGCCTCACCGCAATGAACGCTGCACCCGCCGCACCACTGTGGTTGAAACTGCTGGCCAGCGTCCTGCTGGCGAGTGCGATCGCGTTGTGCGCGTGGTGGTTGCCGGTGATGCCGGCCGCGATCGTGAGCGCACCGGTCGCGCTGGTGATCCTGCTGTGGTGGATGCCGCGCGGGGCGCGCGAGCCGGAGCACGCACCCGTGCACGCAGCCGCGCGCGAACCGGCCGCCGGCCATGCACGGATGGCGGCGCTGGAGGCGGAGCTTGCCTCGCTGCGCGGCGTGCAACGCGAATTGCTGTCGGCCAAGCAGGCCGCCGAATCGGCGATGCTCGCCAAGAGCGAGTTCCTCGCCACCATGAGCCACGAGATCCGCACGCCGCTGAACGGCATCCTGCCGCTGCTGGACATCGTGCTCGGCATGCCGCTGCAACCGACCCAGCGCGACTACCTCGCCACCGCGCACCGTTCCGCGCAGGAACTGCTGCGGATCGTCGACGACATCCTCGACTACTCCAAGGTCGAGGCCGGCAAGCTCGACCTGGAGAAGGTCGGCTTCAACGTGCGCGAACTGATGTCCAACGTGCAGCGCCTGCTGGACAAGCCCGCCGAGGCGAAGGGCCTTGCGCTGCGCATCGTGGTGGACGAGGACGTGCGCGCCAGCGTGCGCGGCGATCCGGTGCGGCTGCGGCAGATCCTCACCAACCTCGTCGGCAACGCGATCAAGTTCACCGAGAAGGGCGGCGTTTCCGTGCGTGTCAGCCGCCGCGCCGACACCGCCACCCATCACGAGTTGCTGTTCGCGGTGCGCGACACCGGGATCGGGCTGGCGCCCGAACAGGCGTCGCGCCTGTTCCACCCGTTCACCCAGGCCGACGCCTCGGTCACGCGGCGGTACGGCGGCACCGGCCTCGGGCTGACGATCTGCAAGAAGCTCGTCGACCTGATGAACGGCAAGATCGGCGTGCGTTCGGAACCCGGCCGCGGTTCGGTGTTCTGGTTCTCCGTGCCATTCGAGAAGATGCCCGGCGACATCGCCGGTGCGCGTCGCGAACTGGGCGGCCTGCGCACCCTGCTCGCCTGCGGCAATGCGCAATCGCAGAAGCTGCTGCCGGTGCTGGCGGGGCTTGGCCTGGAAGTGACGCACGTCGCGGCGGCCGCCGGTGCGCTGGTGAAGCTTCGCCAGGTCGCGCCGCTCGGCCGCGCCTTCGCCTACGAATTGCTGGTGATGGACGCGAGCAGCCTGGAAGGTGATTCGACGGCGCTGCTGCGCAACGTGCTGCGCGATCCGAAACTCGCCGCGATCCGCGTGCTCGCGATCGGCGGCGCGGCGGAAGCCGATCCGCGCATCGCCGTGCTCACCCGCAACCTCGACGACAATTCCCTGCGCAACACCCTGCACGTGCTGTACGGCATGCCCGAACGCGGCCGTCCGCAGCCGCTGCTCGGCGCCCCGCCGACGCCGGAACAGGCCAACGCGGCGGAACGGCAACTGCACGGCCAGGTGCTGCTGGTGGAAGACCATCCGGTGAACCAGCAGGTCGCGCGCCGTCTGCTCGAGCGGCTCGGCCTGAAAGTGGAGCTGGCCGGCAACGGTGCGGAAGCGCTGGAGAAGATCAAGCAGCAGCATTACAGCCTGGTGCTGATGGATTGCCAGATGCCGATCCTGGATGGCTACAGCGCCACGCGCCGGCTGCGCGAACGCGAGTTGAGCGAATCGGTGCCGCGGCTGCCGGTGATCGCGATGACCGCGCACGCCATGGCCGGCGATCGCGAGCGTTGCCTCGACGCCGGCATGGACGATTACCTGACCAAGCCGCTGGATCGCACCCTGCTCGCGGAAACGCTGGCGCGCTGGCTGGACCTGGCCGGCACGCCGCCCGCGCCGCCGGTGAAGATCGCTGTCACGCCGGAGGTACCCGAGCCCGAGCCGCACGCGATGGCGCAAGTGCCCATGGCAGCGTCGCAGGTCGGGTCGCCGAAAATCGCACCGGCCGCGACAGCCGTTTCGCCTGCGCCCGCAGCGCGACCGGCGCCTCCCGCGAGCGCACCCGCCTCCAACGTGCTGGATGCCGCGACGCTCGCCGACCTGGAAGAAATCATGGGCGAGGAATTGCGCAGCCTCGTGCTGGCCTATCTCAGCGACGGCGATGCGCGAATCAAATCCCTGCGCGAAGCCGCCGATCGCAGCGACGTGCCGGAAATCGGCAGGCTCGCGCACTCGCTGAAATCCGCCAGCGCCAACCTCGGCGCGCAACCGCTCGCGACCGAAGCCAAGGGCGTGGAACAGGACGCGCGTAGCGGCACGCTCGGCGATCCATCCGCGCGCGTGGCGATGCTGGAAAAGCTCTACGGCGAAACATCCCGCGTGTTGCGCGAGCGGTTCAAGTTGTAAGGCGGATCAGCCGGCCGGCGCGTCGGCGTCGCGGCTTCGATGCGGCGGCGCCATGCCCAGCGTGATGCTGAAAACGGTTTCCACCAGCGGCGCGAAGTGGCGCAGTGCGCGTTCGTAGACCTCGCGCTTGAACGCGACCACGTGTTCGGCCGGATACCAGAAGTCCACCCAGCGCCACAGATCAAACTCGGGCGTCTCGTGCGCGTCCAGCCGCAGCGCGCTGTCGTCATCCAGCAGCCGCAGCAGGAACCAGACCTGCTTCTGGCCGATGCACAGCGGATGTTCGTCACGTCGCAGGTAGCGATGCGGCAACTTGTAGCGCAGCCAGCCGTGGGTGCTGCCGAGCACCTCGACCTGGTTGGCGTGCAGGCCGGTCTCCTCGTAAAGCTCCCGGTACATCGCCTCGTCGGGCGTCTCGTCGGTGTTCATGCCGCCCTGCGGGAACTGCCAGCCATCGCGACGCACGCGCCGGGCCCAGAAGACCTGGCCCTGCGTGTTCAGCAGCACGATGCCGACATTCGGACGGTAGCCGTCGAAATCAATCATCACGAATCCTTTTGACCGGATTCAAGCATGGCGCGTGAAGGCACGGCAAGCGTGCCGTCACATGTACTGGACACCATCGCATTCCTGGCGCCTCTACACCGTACGCCGTTGCCGGCCCGGATGCGTCCGACGGATTCATGAAAACCGCACGCGGCTTGACACTCCCCCCGCGCGAGCTAGACTTTCCGGTTCTTTGCGGCATCGCGTGGCTAGGTAGCTCAGCCGGTCAGAGCGCGGCACTCATAATGCTGAGGTCGGCGGTTCGATCCCGCCCCTAGCCACCATCTCTGCAATGGCGTTGCAGAGGCCGTGCCTCCCGGGCCTCGGGCGGCAGTTTCGTCCGACCGCTTGCGATCTGAACCCGCCCCGGTTCCGACCAAGCGCTGCGCGGAGAATGAACCCCTGCCAAGGCCAGGCTTCGCCCCGAAGTCGTCACCGGACGTGCACGCTGCGGGCCATTCGCCTGCCCGACCGGCGTCGCCTGCTTCTTCTTCACGGAATTTCCGCTCCGGTTCGGGACAATGGCATGCTGATGTGCCGCGCACCGCCGGATGCGGTGCGCCGGATGCGAAGAAAAACTTTACGCCTCACTCACGACATTTCACGCACGACAAGTTAGCTTCACCTGCGACAGGACGACGGGTGGTTCCGAAGGATCGGAGTTTTGAGCGGAAGCGTGGCGGGTGAAGGCCGTGGGGGCCGGAGCGCCGCGCGCCGCTTGCGGAGAAGGGAATCCATGAATACTTGCACAGGGAGCGTGCTGCTGGTGGACGACAACGACGCGTTCAGTACCGCGGTCGTTGAAGTCGCGAGACTGGCGCATTGCAAGATCACCGCAACCGACAATCTGGAATCGGCGCGCAAGCTGGTTTCCGAAAAGGCCTATGACCTGCTTCTGATCGACCTCGCGTTGCCCGACGGCAACGGACTCGACCTGGTGCAGGACATCGATCTCGCAAGCCAGGGCCGGATCGCCATCGTCACCGGCAACCCGAGCATCGAAACCGCGGTGCGCGCTGTGAAATCGCCGGCGTTCGAATACCTGATCAAGCCGGTCTCGATGGAATCGCTGACCCGCCTGATGGAAGACGCGCACCAGCGCGCGCGGGCGCGGCAGGTTTCCGCCGTGCGGCTGTTCGGCGGCATGATCGGCCAGACCGGATGCATGCAGGAACTGTTCGAGAAGATCCGCCGCGTCGCGTCGCTGGACGTCAGCGTGCTGGTGCATGGCGAGAGCGGCACCGGCAAGGAACTGGTGGCGCGCGCGCTGCACGAACTTTCCGGGCGCGCCGGACGCTTCGTGGCGGTCAACTGCGGCGCGATCGCGCCGGAGTTGCTCTCCAGCCAGTTGTTCGGCCACGAACGCGGTTCCTTCACCGGCGCGATGCAATCGCACGCCGGCTACTTCGAACAGGCGCAGGGCGGCACGCTGTTCCTGGACGAGATCACCGAGATGCCGCTGGCGCTGCAGGTGTACCTGCTGCGCGTGATCGAGACGCGCACGCTCACGCGCGTCGGCGGCTCGCGCGAACTGCCGATCGACGTGCGCGTGATCGCCGCGTCCAATCGCGATCCGCAACGCGCGGTCGCGAGCGGCGCGTTGCGTTCCGACCTGTATTTCCGCCTGCTGGAATTCCCGCTGCTGGTGCCGCCGCTGCGCGAGCGGCGCGAAGACATCCCGCTGCTGGCGCGGCATTTCCTCGATCGCCTGAACGAGCGCTACGGCACGGCCAAGACCTTCAGTCCGGATGCGCTGCGCAAGCTCAGCGAACGCGCGTGGCCGGGCAACGTGCGCGAGCTGCGCCATGCCGTGCAGCGCCACTACATCATGGCCGGCGAGAGCGGCGAGATCGAAGTGCAGCCGGAACCCGAGCAGCCGATGCGTTCAAGCGCCAGCAGCGATGGCGCGATTCGCTTCACCGTCGGCATGACTTTCGACGACGTCGAACGCGAGATGCTTTTGAAGACGCTCGCGCATTTCAACAACAACAAGCGCCAGGCAGCGCGCGCGCTGGGCATCACCGCCAAGACCATCTACAACCGCTTGCTCCGTTATCGCTCGCAGGAACTGATCGGCGACGAGTTGCTGGGCGATCCGGTGGAGGAGAACGAACGGCTGGCGGAGTAGCGCGGGGCGGGCACCGCCCGCCGGTTGGATCTGCGTACCAAGCCTTCGATGGCGGACAATGTCCGCCCTACTTCGGTTCTAAAAGCGTTCGACGAACTCCACCGCTACCCCAAGCCTCCGCGCCAATCTTTGCACTTCCCCGCGCGCCTGGTCGGCGGATTTCGGATCCAGCGCGTGCATCTCGACGTCGTGGAAATCCGAATGCTCGATGTCGGCGCGCAGCCCGGCCGAGCTGGAATCGTCGTCCCGATGCGGTTCCTCGTCGGCGACTTCCTCCACCCGGTCCACGCCATCGAAGCCGCGCGCGAGCGCGAGCAGCGTGCCGACCCGTTCGGGTTCACCATCCAGGCGGAATCGCAGGGTTCGCATGGCTGCCTCCATTCGCGTGCGGGATACCTTCGCGAATCATGATCCGTGCCAGCGATTCGTCACGCGATCGCAACGATCGAGAACCCGCCAGCTCTGGTGCGCTTCGTGCTGCACGCAGGCAAGTCCCCATCGAAGCGACCAGGCATGAGCAGAATGTTTCACCGCGGCGCACGCGGGCGCGCCGGCACCGCCCATCCGCCATTACCCGCATGCACCGGCGAAGAACGGCTTCCTTGCCCGCCCCGCGCGCCGCGCCCTGACCGAATTTTTTGCGCGTGCGCAGAAAAGTTTTGCTGGTGCCTGCGATGAACGGCATCGGCATGCATTCCGCGCGTGCGCAAAGGGCGGTCGCACTGGCGCCACCGCACCGCCTGCGCATCGCGCAGGTCGCTCCATTGGCGGAATCCGTTCCGCCCCGGCAGTACGGCGGCACCGAGCGCGTCGTCGCATATCTCTCCGAAGCGCTGGTCGCCGCCGGACATGAAGTGACGCTGTTCGCCTCCGGCGATTCGAGCGCGCGCGTGAACCTGCACGCATGCTGCCCGCGCGCGTTGCGCGGCCAGCATGGCGTGTGCGATCCGAACCTGTGGTCCGCGCTGGAGATCCAGGCCGTGCTCGACCACGCCGACGCTTTCGACATCGTCCACTTCCATACCGGCTACCTGCATTTCGCGATGCGCGAATGCCTGCCGCCGCATCTCACCACCCTGCATGGCCGGCTGGATTTCGATCCGCCGCAGTTCTACGCGCGTTATCCGCGCGCGCCGCTGGTCTCGATCTCCGAAGCGCAGCGGCAGCCGTGGCCGCACGCCGCCTGGCTGCGCACCATCCATCACGGCCTGCCGCGCGACCTGCTGCACGCAGGCCCGGGCGACGGCGGCTATCTCGTCTTCATCGGCCGGATCTCGCCGGAGAAGCGCGTGGACCGCGCGGTCGAAATCGCGCGCCGGGTGGGCATGCCGCTGAAGATCGCGGCCAAGATCGACGACGCCGACGCGGCGTACATGGCGCAATCCATTCGTCCGCTGCTGGACGCGCCGGGCGTGGAATTCCTGGGCGAAGCCGATGAAGCGCAGAAGCAGGAGCTGCTGGCGCACGCGGCGGCGCTGCTGTTTCCGATCGACTGGCCCGAGCCGTTCGGGCTGGTGATGATCGAATCGCTGGCGTGCGGCACGCCGGTGATCGCGTACGCGCAAGGCTCGGTGCCGGAGATCGTCGAGCATGGCCGCAGCGGATTCCTGGTGGATTCGATCGACTCCGCGGTGCGTGCCGTGCGGCGCCTGCGCGAACTCGATCGCACCGAATGCCGGCGCGCTTTCGAGCAGCGCTTCACCGCCGAACGCATGGCCGCCGATTACGTGGAGGCCTACCGCGCGGTGCTCCACGAACACGTGCCCGCGAACCTGCCGCGCACCCCGGACGCCTTGCAGGCGAATGCATCATGAACGCGACCGCGCAACGCTCTCCCGATCCGTATCACATCGCTTCGCATTCTGCGCACGCGGATGCGGATGCCTCGTCCTACACGCTCAACCACGCCGACACGTTCGCGGTGCTGGATCGCTGGGGCGATGCCGACAGCGATGCAGGCGGCTCGCTGGGCTTCTACCACCGCGACACGCGTTATCTCTCCTGCTTCCAGGCGCACCTCAACGGCGTGCGCCCGGTGCTGCTCACTTCCACCGTCGCCGACGACAACCTGACGCTGGTGGTGGATCTCACCAACGAGGAGTCCGACGAGCTGCCCAAGGATGCGCTGCACCTGCGCAAGTGCGCGGCGATCCACGCCGGCTGCTGCGAGATCCTCTACGAGATCGGCAATTACGACATGCAGCCGCACGAGGTCGTGCTGGAGATCCGCATCGATGCGGACTTCCGCGACATCTTCGAGGTGCGCGGCATGCACCGCCGCCACGCACGGCCGCACTGCCGGCGCGAGACCGCGGGCGGCGAATTGCGTTTCCACTACACCGGGCTGGACCGCGTGCGCCGCACCACGCAGTTGCAATGGTCGAGTGCCCCCGATTCGCGCGGCAAGGACACGGCGCGCTTCCGCTGGCTGCTGCAACCGGGCGAGCGCGTCAGCCTGACCGCGACCTTGCACTTCGTCGAGCACGGCTTCCAGCCGGCGCCGGCGATGCGCAAGCGCAAACCCGACCACATCGCCTTCTGGCACGAGCGGCTGCCGAAGATCGAAACGACCTGCCGCCCGCTGCAACTGTGGTTGCGCCGCAGCGCCGCGGATCTGTCGTCGCTGATCGCGGAGACGCCGTGCGGCCCGTACCCGCACGCGGGCGTGCCCTGGTACAACACGGCGTTCGGCCGCGACGGCCTGATCACCGCGCTGCAGCTGCTGTGGGCGCTACCGGAACTCGCGCGCGGCGTGTTGCGCTTCCTCGCCGCGACGCAGGCGACGGAAGTGGATCCGGCGCACGATGCCGAACCCGGCAAGATCGTGCACGAAACGCGCGTGTGCGAGATGGCGCGGCTGGGCGAGGTGCCGTTCGGGCGTTACTACGGTTCGGTGGATTCCACGCCGCTGTTCGTCGTGCTGGCCGGCGAGTACCTGCACCAGACCGGCGACATCGAACTGATCCGCGAGCTGCAACCGGCGCTGCTTGCCGCGCTGGGCTGGATCGACGAATACGGCGATTCCGATCACGACGGCTTCATCGATTATGCGAAGCAGGCCGGCAACGGACTCGCCAACCAGGGCTGGAAGGATTCGGTGGATGCGATCTCGCACGCGGACGGCACGCTCGCGAGCTCGCCGATCGCCTTGTGCGAAGTGCAGGCCTACGTGTTCGCGGCGTGGAATTGCGCCGATTTCATGTTCCAGATGCTGGACGACGCCGAGCGCGCCGCGCGCTACCGCAGCAAGGCGCGCGAGTTGCGCGAACGTTTCAATCGCGCGTTCTGGCTGGACGAACTCGGCAGCTATGCGCTGGCGCTGGACGGCGAACACGCGCCGTGCAAGGTGCTGGCGTCCAATGCCGGCCAGTGCCTGTGGACCGGCATCGTCGAACCGGACAAGGCCGAGCGGCTGGCGCGCAGCATGCTCGATCCGCGGCTGTTCGCCGGCTGGGGCATCCGCACCTTGGCCGAAGGCGAGGTGCGCTACAACCCGCTCTCGTACCACAACGGCTCGGTGTGGCCGCACGACAACGCGCTGATCGCGCGCGGCCTGAGCCGCTACGGTTGCATGGATGCCGCGGTGCGCGTGTTCAACGCGTTCTTCGACGCCGCAACGTTGCTGCCGCTGCACCGGCTGCCGGAGCTGTATTGCGGTTTCGCGAAAACCAGCAACCTCGGACCGGTGCCGTATCCGGTCGCCTGTTCGCCGCAGGCCTGGGCAGTGGGCAGCATCTACATGATGCT
>DASSEW010000008.1:0-12317 GCA_035695065.1 Rhodanobacteraceae bacterium
CAAGTTCCGCATCCGCATTTTCGAAGGAAGAGATACACATGTCCCTTACCGCAGAACAGACCGGCAAGATCATTGCTGAGTACGGCCGCGTGCCGAACGACACCGGTTCGCCGGAAGTCCAGGTGGCCCTGCTGTCCGCCCGCATCGACCACCTGACCGGTCACTTCAAGGAACACAAGCAGGACCACCACTCGCGCCGCGGCCTGCTCAAGCTGGTCAACCAGCGCAAGCGGCTCCTGAGCTACCTCAAGGACCGCGACCTGGCTCGGTATCAGAGCCTGATCGAACGTCTCGGCCTCCGCCGTTAATCCACGAGGAGACCCAACGTGGCGAAAGTAACCAAGTCATTCCAGTACGGTAATCACGAAGTCACACTGGAGACGGGCGAAATCGCCCGCCAGGCGTCCGGTGCCGTCATGGTCAGCATGGGCGGCACGGTCGTGCTCGTCACTGCCGTGGCCGCCGCCAAGCCGCGCGAGGGGCAGGATTTCTTCCCGCTCACCGTCGACTACGTCGAGAAGTTCTACTCCGCCGGTCGCATCCCGGGTGGCTTCTTCAAGCGCGAAGGCCGCCCGACCGAGAAGGAGACGCTGACCTCGCGCCTGATCGATCGCCCGGTCCGCCCGCTGTTCCCGGAGGACTACAAGAACGAAGTGCAGGTCATCGCACAGGTCGTTTCGCTGAACCCGGAAGTCGACGGCGACATCCCCGCCATGCTCGGCGCCTCCGCCGCGCTCAGCCTGGCCGGCATTCCGTTCAAGGGCCCGATCGGCGCCGCCCGCGTCGGCTACGCCAACGGCCAGTACCTGCTGAATCCGTCGGCCACCGAGCTGAAGACCTCCGACCTGGACCTGGTCGTCGCCGGTACCTCCGGTGCGGTGCTGATGGTGGAGTCCGAGGCCAAGCTGCTGTCCGAGGAAGTCATGCTCGGCGCGGTGATGTTCGGCCACAAGCACATGCAGGCCGCGATCAATGCGATCGCCGAGCTGGCTACCGAGGCGGCCCGTCCGTCCAGCGGCTGGCAGCCGCCGGCGCGCAACGAGTCGCTGGTCGCCGCGCTCAAGGGCGAGGTCGGCAACAAGCTGGAAGAGGCCTTCCAGATCCGCGACAAGCTGCAGCGCCGCGACGCGATCGCCGCGATCAAGGCCGACGCGCTGGAAGCCCTCAAGCCGCAGGCCGAGGCGAACGCCTGGTCGACGGCCGAACTCGCGAAGGAATTCGGCGAGCTCGAGTACCGCACCATGCGCGACAGCGTGCTCAAGACCAAGGTGCGCATCGACGGCCGCCAGCTCGATGACATCCGTCCGATCAGCGTGCGCGTGGGCGTGCTGCCGCGCACCCACGGCTCGGCGCTGTTCACCCGCGGCGAGACCCAGGCGCTGGTCGTGGCCACGCTGGGCACCACCCGTGATGCGCAGATCATCGACGCGCCGGAAGGCGAGTCGAAGGACCCGTTCCTGTTCCACTACAACTTCCCGCCGTTCTCGGTGGGCGAGGCCGGCCGCTTCGGCGCGCCCAAGCGTCGCGAGATCGGCCACGGCCGCCTCGCCAAGCGCGGCGTTCAGGCGGTGAAGCCCTCGATCGAGGAATTCCCGTACGTGCTGCGCGTGGTCTCGGAGATCACCGAGTCCAACGGTTCCTCCTCGATGGCCTCGGTCTGCGGTTCCTCGCTGGCCATGATGGACGCCGGCGTGCCGCTGAAGGCGCCGGTGGCCGGCATCGCCATGGGCCTGGTCAAGGAAGGCGACGACTTCGTCGTGCTGTCGGACATCCTGGGCGACGAGGACCACCTCGGCGACATGGACTTCAAGGTGGCCGGTAGCGCCGACGGCATCTCCGCGCTGCAGATGGACATCAAGATCGACGGCATCACCGAGGAGATCATGAAGGTCGCGCTGGCGCAGGCGCGCCAGGGCCGCCTGCACATCCTCGGCGAGATGGCCAAGGCGCTCAGTGCGCCGCGCGGCGAGATGAGCGAGTACGCCCCGCGCCTGCTCACCATCAAGATCCATCCGGACAAGATCCGCGAAGTGATCGGCAAGGGCGGCGCGACCATCCGCTCGATCACCGAGGAAACCGGCACCACGATCGACATCAACGACGATGGCACGGTGGTGATCGCCTCGGTCAACCGCGAAGCGGCGGAAGCGGCGAAGAAGCGCATCGAGCAGATCGTGTCCGACGTCGAGCCCGGCCGCATCTACGAGGGCAAGGTCGCCAAGCTGATGGACTTCGGCGCGTTCGTCACCATCCTGCCCGGCAAGGACGGCCTGGTGCACGTGTCCCAGATATCCAACGAGCGCGTCGAGAAGGTTTCCGACAAGCTCAAGGAAGGCGACATCGTCAAGGTCAAGGTGCTGGAAGTGGACAAGCAGGGCCGCATCCGCCTGTCCATGAAGGCGGTGACGGAAGACGAGGCGAAGCAAGCTGGCGCCGCCTGACAGGAACGCCTGCGTTGATTGAAAAAGCGGCCCGCATGGGCCGCTTTTTTTGTGTGAAGCGGCTAGACTCGCCCTGACGCCGGGCAAAACCGGCGCCGGGAGGATGCGATGCAGCCGACCGATATCCGCAACCCCGCCTATTTCCACAAGGTGGTGGATTGCCAGTGGGCGTGTCCGGCGCACACGCCGGTGCCGGAATACATCCGCCTGATCGCGGCCGGCCGCTATGACGACGCCTTCCTCGTCAACTGGGATTCGAATGTCTTCCCTGGCATTCTCGGCCGCACCTGCGATCGCCCGTGCGAGCCGGCCTGCCGGCGTGGGCGGGTCGAAGAGAGCAATGGTGAGAAGCCGGAACCCGTCGCGATCTGCCGCTTGAAGCGCGTCGCCGCCGATCACAAGAGCGCCGACATCGGTTCGCGTCTGCGCGCGCGCTTGCCCGATCGCATTCCGGGCACCGACCGCTTCCGCATCGCCTGCATCGGTGCCGGGCCGGCGTCGCTGACGGTCGCGCGCGATCTCGCGCCGCTCGGCTACAACGTCACGATCTTCGAAGCCGACGCCAAGGGCGGCGGTTTCATGCGCACGCAGGTGCCGCGTTTCCGCCTGCCGGAAGCCGTGATCGACGAGGAGGTCGGCTATATCCTCGATCTGGGCGTGCAGTTCGTCGGCAACCGTCGCATCGGATCGCTGCGTCCGCTGCTGGACGATTACGACGCGGTGTTCGTCGGCTGCGGCGCGCCGCGCGGGCGCGACCTGAAACTTCCCGGTCGCGATGAAACCGCGGCGAAAGCGCATCTCGGCATTGACTGGCTGGCGTCCGTCTATTTCGGCCATGTCACCAGCGTCGGCAGGCGCGTGATCGTGCTGGGCGGCGGCAACACCGCGATGGATTGCTGCCGCAGTTCGCGGCGCCTTGGCGGCGATGACGTCAAGGTGATCGTGCGCTCCGGCTACGAGGAGATGAAGGCGAGCCCTTGGGAAAAGGAGGATGCCGAGCACGAGGGCGTGCAGATCCTGAATTGGCTCAATCCGAAGGCCTTCCTGCACGACAACGGCAAGCTGACCGGCATGAGCTTCACGCCGATGCGCGCGGAACACGATGCCGCTGGCCGCCGCAAGCTGGCGCCGACCGGCGAGCCGGATGTGACATTCGAATGCGACGAGGTACTGATCGCGGTGGGCCAGGAGAATGCGTTCCCGTGGGTCGAGCGCGATCTCGGCATCGCATTCGATGAATGGGACATGCCGAAACTGGACAAGGTGACGATGCAATCGACGTTGCCGAAGGTGTTCTTCGGCGGCGATGCGGCGTTCGGGCCGAAGAACATCATCTGGGCGGTGGAACACGGCCATCAGGCGGCGATTTCCATTCACCGCCATTTGCAGGGCGAAGACGTGCAGGAGCGCCCGCCGCCGATGACGAACCTCGTCTCGCAAAAGATGGGCATCCACGAATGGAGCTACGACAACGCGATCTCGCCGGACCAGCGCTACATCGTGCCGTGGGCGCCGAAGGAGAAGACGCTCGTCAATATCAAACAGGAAGTCGAGATGGGCTTCGACGCGGAGACCGCGTGGAAGGAAACCCAGCGCTGCCTCAATTGCGACGTGCAGACCGTGTTCACCGAGAACGTCTGCATCGAGTGCGATGCCTGCGTGGACATCTGCCCGATGGACTGCATCAGCTTCACTGCCAATGGCGACGAGGCGGAGTTGCGCGCACGCCTGAATGCGCCGGCGAAGAACACGTCCCAGGATCTGTACGTTTCCGATGCGCTGAAGACCGGCCGCGTGATGGTCAAGGACGAAGACGTGTGCCTGCACTGCGGCCTGTGCGCCGAGCGCTGCCCGACCGGCGCCTGGGACATGCGCAAGTTCCTGCTGCTGGAGACGCATGCTGGGTGTGGGCAGCGAACGGCCGAAAAGGTGGCGGCATGACGAGAACCCCGAAAGCCTCCAATTTGAACCCCTCTCCCTTCGGGAGAGCCGCCGTCCATGGCCGAGAGCTCCGTGGTGGCGCGAAGCGCCGGGTGAGGGTACGCCCACGCGGGATGCTCGCGGCGAATCCGAACCCTCACCCCAACCCCTCTCCCGGAGGGAGAGGGGCTTTATCTCTGGCGTAGCGTTCACCGCATGAAACCCATTTCCGCCACCAACGACTTCGTCGTCAAGTTCGCCAACGTCAACGGTTCGGGCTCGGCGTCGGCCAACGAGCTGTTCGCGAAATCCATCCTGCGGATGGGCGTGCCGGTGAGTCCGCGCAACATCTTCCCGTCCAACATCCAGGGCCTGCCGACTTGGTACGAGGTGCGCGTGACCGAAGCCGGCTGGCTGGGCCGGCGCGGCGGCACGGACCTGATGGTCGCGATGAATCCGCAGACGTGGGATGCGGACATCGCGGAAATCGAGCCGGGGGGCTATCTCTTCTACGACAACAGCAGGCCGCTGCCGAAATCGAAGTTCCGCGACGACGTCATCATCATCGGCGTACCGCTCACGCAAATCTGCAATGCGACCTATACGGACGCACGCCAGCGGCAGCTGTTCAAGAACATCATGTACCTCGGCGTGCTCTCCGTGCTGCTGGGCATCGAGCGCGAAGTGATCGTGCAGCTCATCGGCGAGCAGTACAAGGGCAAGGAAGCGCTGCTGAAGCCCAACGTGCACGCGCTGGATCTTGGACGCGACCACGCGGAGCAGAATCTGCAACCGCTCGGCTTGCGTGTCGAACGGCGTGACGCGGTCGGCGACCGCATCTTCGTGGACGGCAACAGCGCGGCGGCGCTGGGCATGGTTTTTGGCGGAGCGACCGTGTGTGCGTGGTACCCGATCACGCCGTCGTCTTCGCTGGCAGAAGCGTTCCAGAAATACTGCGGCAAGCTGCGCGTGGATGCGGAAACTAAGCAGCATCGTTACGCGATCGTGCAGGCCGAAGACGAGATCGCTTCGATCGGCATGGTGGTGGGCGCGGGCTGGAATGGCGCGCGCGCGTTCACCGCGACATCCGGCCCGGGCATTTCGCTGATGAACGAGTTCATCGGGCTTGCGTATTTCGCCGAGATCCCGGTAACCATCATTGACGTGCAGCGTGGCGGGCCCTCGACGGGCATGCCCACGCGCACGCAGCAATCCGACCTGCTGCTGTGCGCGCACGCGTCGCACGGCGACACCAATCATGTATTGCTGTTCCCGGAAGATCCGCACGAGTGCTTCGAGTTTGCTGCGACCGCCTTGGACATGGCCGATCGCCTGCAAACGCCGGTGTTCGTGATGAGCGACCTCGATATCGGCATGAACCAGCGCCTGTGCGCACCGTTCAAGTGGGACGATGCGCGCCGTTACGACCGCGGCAAGGTGCTGAGTGCCGAACAGCTGGAAGAGGGCGTGCCGTTCGGCCGCTATCGTGACGTGGACGGCGACGGCATTCCGTATCGCACCTATCCGGGCACGCACCCCACGCGCGGCAGCTTCTTCACGCGCGGCACCAGCAAGAACGCGGACGCCAAATACTCGGAGAAGGGCGAGGATTACGTCGAGAACATGCAGCGCCTGCAGCGCAAGTTCGAAACGGCGAAAGCTTTGCTGCCGCAGCCGATTTTGTACTCGGCGAAAGTGAAAGCCGTGCATGGTGCGATTTACTTCGGCTCGACGTCCTCGGCGATGGCCGAGGCCATCACGATCCTGAGTGGCGATGAGTTGGAGTTGGACGTGCTGCGCGTGCGGGCGTACCCGTTCGCCGATTCCATCCGCGCGTTCGTGGCGGCACACGACTCGGTGTTCGTCGTGGAGCAGAATCGCGATGCGCAACTGCGCACGCTGCTGATCGAACAGTTCGATCTGGATCCGGCGCGTCTGATCCCGGTCCTGCACTACGACGGCACGCCGATCACCGCGCGTTTCATTTCCACCGCGATCGGCAAGCACATGCGCGCGGCGAATGTGCTGCCGCTAAGAGATGACAAGGTGGCTTAGCTTTCCCTTCTCCCGCTGGCGGGAGAAGGTGCCCGAAGGGCGGATGAGGGTGGTGCTCCAAGAAGAGCGAAACACCACCCTCACCCCCAACCCCTCTCCCGCCAGCGGGAGAAGGGCTTAACTTGCGGTGTCTTGTATGACCTACCTCGCCAAACCCAAGCTGCACCATCCCTCACTGACCAAAAACCGCGTCGGCTACACGCGCCGCGATTACGAAGGTGCGGTGAGCACGCTCTGTGCGGGTTGTGGGCACGATTCGATTTCGGCGGCGATCATCCAGGCCTGCTGGGAACTGGACATCGAGCCGCATCGCGTGGCCAAGCTGTCCGGAATCGGTTGCAGTTCCAAGACGCCGACCTATTTCCTTTCCGCCTCGCACGGCTTCAACACCGTGCACGGGCGCATGCCCTCGGTGCTGACGGGCGCGAATCTCGCCAATCGCGAGCTGTTGTACCTGGGCGTGTCGGGTGATGGCGATTCCGCATCCATCGGCATCGGCCAGTTCGTGCACGCGATCCGGCGCGGCGTGGACATGGTCTACATCGTCGAGAACAACGGTGTGTACGGCCTGACCAAGGGCCAGTTCTCCGCAACCGCGGATCAGGGTTCGAAATCCAAAAAGGGCGCGATCAACACCGATGCGCCGGTGGACATGGTCGGACTCGCGCTGCAACTCGGCGCCAGTTTCGTCGCGCGCGGGTTCTCCGGCGACAAGGCGCAACTGGTGCCGCTGCTGAAGGCGGCGATGACGCACAAGGGCGCGGCCTTCGTGGACGTGATCAGCCCGTGCGTGGCGTTCAACAACCACGCCGGCAGCACCAAGAGCTACGAATACGTGCGCGAGCACAACCATGCGCTGAACCGGCTGGATTTCGTTCCGGCCTGTGCGGAAATCACCGTGGATTACGCGCCCGGCGAGGTGACCGAAGTGCAGCAACATGATGGCAGTACATTGCGCCTGCGCAAGCTGCCGGCCGGCTACGAAGCGGGCGATCGCGTCGCCGCGATGAATTACCTGCACCGCTGCGAGGCGCGCGGCGAAGTCGTGACCGGCTTGCTGTACGTGGATCCGCAAGCGCCCGACCTGCACGAACATCTGCACACCGCGCCGGTTGCGTTCAACACGCTGGACGAGCGTGAACTGTGCCCCGGCTCGGCGGTGCTGGCGAAGATCAACGCGGGATTGCGGTGATCGGCAGGTAGGGCGGGCATTGCCCGCCGGGTATTCGGCGGACGATGTCCGCCCTACGCGAGCGCCTTTGTTGCGATGCAACATGACGCCGGTTAGCATGCGAACATCACTTCGGAGCCTCCCATGGCCAATAGCCAAGACAGCACGCGCGCGTTCAACGACTGGCAGGCGATGTCGCAGCGTTACTGGAATGCGTGGAACGACGCCACGCGCAAGGCATTCGAAACCGCGTCCGCGCCGGCGGCAGGCAACGCTGAGAATACGCCGTGGCAGCAAGGGCTGGAACAGTGGTCGCGGCTGTTCGCGCAGCAGCCTTCGCAGAACGAAGTCGTCGAACGCATGCTCGCCGGCGCGAAATCCTATTTCGCATTGCTGCAAGCGCTGGCCGCGAAAGGCGCAGGCGAAGCCTGCAAGCTGGATGCGCAGGCCTGGGCCGACACGCTGCGCGAGTCGTTCAATTTCCCCGGCGCCGACGCCGCGCTGTTCGACAATCCGCTGGCGCGCGCGCTGCGCGAGATCGCGGGGCAGGGCGCGAAGGGCTTCGAGCAGATGATGGAGAACGTCGCGCCGTTCACGCAGGAACTGCGCGGCATGCTCGGCATGCCCGCGTTCGGCTACTTGCGCGAACACCAAGAGCACTACCAGAAGCTCGCGCAGGCGATGCTCGACTACCAGGAACAGACCAATCGCTACAACGCGCTGATCGCGCGCGCCAGCCGGCGCGGCTTCGAGATGTTCGAGGACAAGCTGGCCGAACGCGGCGAGCCGGGTCGGCAGGTCGAATCCGTCCGCGCGCTCTATGACCTCTGGGTGGACGCAGCCGAGGAAGCCTATGCCGAAGTCGCGCTGTCGCCGGAATTCCGCGAAGTCTACGGCGCGCTGGTGAACGCGCAGATGCGCGTGCGCCAGCACGTGCAGCAGGAAGTCGAGCGCGTTGCGATTGACCTCGGCATGCCCACGCGCACCGAAATCGACAGCATCGGCAAGCGGCTGCACGAGACGCGCCGCGATCTGAAACGCCGTGAAGAAAACAGCGCCGACCTTGCGGCCGAAATCGTCGCGTTGCGCGCCGAAGTCGAGAAGCTGAAACGGGCCTCGGGCGCGAAGAAGGCGCCTGCGAAACGCGCCACCAAAGCGAGCAAAGGTTGATCGCCATGGAACCCATCAGAATCGATCCGACCCGCGCGCTGGACGAAGCACTACGCGCCCAGCAGAAGCTCGCCGCTTCCGTGCAGACGCTGCGCGAAGTCGAGGACGTGGATTACGGCGCAACCGAAAAGGAAGCGATCTACAGCGAGGACAAGGTCGTCGTCTACCGCTACAAGGGCAAGGGCAAGCCGACCGCGAAGGCGCCGATCCTGATCTGTTATGCGCTGGTCAACCGGCCGTACATGGTGGACCTTCAGGACGACCGCTCGCTGGTGAAGAACCTGCTCGCGCTCGGCGAGGACGTGTACCTGATCGATTGGGGTTATCCCGACGGCGCCGATCGTTGGGTCACGCTGGACGATTACATCAACGGCTATCTCCGCCGCTGCGTGGACGCGGTGGCAAAGCACGCAGGCGTCAAGAAGATCAACCTGCTCGGCATCTGCCAGGGCGGCGCGTTCTCACTGTGCTTCACCGCGTTGCACCAGGACAAGCTGCAGAACCTGATCACGATGGTCACGCCGGTGGATTTCCACACGGCCGACAACATGCTCTCGCACTGGACGCGCGGCATGGACGTGGACCTGTTCGTGGATACGCTGGGCAACGTGCCGGCGGACCTGATGAACTGGTGCTACCTGACGCTCAAGCCCGTGCGCCTGAACCAGCAGAAGTACGTTGCGATGCTGGACATCCTCGACAACAAGACGGAAATGGAAAACTTCCTGCGCATGGAGAAGTGGATCTTCGATTCGCCCGACCAGGCCGGCGAAGCCTTCCGCGAATTCATCCGCGATTTCTACCAGGGCAACAAGCTGGTCAAGGGCGGGCTGGAGATCGGCGGCAGGCCCGTCAGCCTGAAGAACATCACGCTTCCGGTGCTGAACATCTTCGCCGAGCAGGACCACCTGGTGCCGCCGTCGGCCTCACGCCCGCTGGGCGAGCACATCGGCACGAAGGATTACACCCAGCTCGCGTTCAAGGGCGGCCACATCGGTATCTATGTCTCGGGACGCGCGCAGCGCGAAGTGCCACCGGCGATTCATGGGTGGTTGGCTGAACGGACGAGGTGATGCGCTAGAGTGTCGTTGCAAAGGAGAACGACATGAGCACCCATCCTCCACTACGCCGCTCCCGCCGCGACCGCATGATCGCCGGCGTGGTCGGCGGCCTTGCCGACTACTTCGGCGTCGACTCCAGCCTGCTGCGCGTCATCTACGTGCTGGTTTCGATTTTCTCCGCCGCGTTCCCCGGCGTGCTCGTCTACATCGTCCTTTGGCTGCTGGTGCCGCAGGAAGATTGATCGGCTTGTGTAGGAGCGAGCGTGCTCGCGACCCGCGCGCAGCGCGGCTTTCTCCATTCCAATGCACCCGTTGTCGCCTGCACGCAGGCTCCTACACCAACATGGCAGCGTGCTAGGCTGGCGCTCTCGAACCGGGAAGTTTGAAGTCGCAGCGATGCCGCAAGCAGCCGTGGAAAACAGGAGCGAGCGCGACACCATCCGCGCGGTGCAGTGGCGCGGCGATCACCTGCGATTGCTGGATCAGCGCCGCTTGCCGCACGAGGAAGTCTGGCTGGATTGCCGCAGCGCCGATGACGTCGTGCAGGCGATCCGTGATCTGGTCGTGCGTGGTGCTCCGGCGATCGGCATTGCTGCCGCGTGGGGCGTGGTGTTGGCTGCACAAAGCGGTGATGATCTGGAATCGGCGTTGACGAACCTGCGCGCAGCACGGCCGACCGCGGTGAACCTGATGTGGGCGCTGGACCGGATGCGCGCGCGCGTGCAGGCCGGCGCCGACGCGCCGGCGCTCGCGAAGGAAGCGCAGAAGATCCAGGACGAGGACCTCGCCGCCAATCGCCGCATGGGCGAACTGGGTGCGGCGCTGATCGAGCCGGGCAGCGCAGTGCTCACGCACTGCAATACGGGTTCACTGGCAACGGCAGGTTTCGGCACCGCGCTCGGCGTGATCCGCGCGGGCGTGGAAGCCGGCCGCATCGCCAAGGTGTACGCGGGCGAGACGCGGCCGTGGCTGCAGGGCGCGCGCTTGACGATGTGGGAACTTACGCGCGACGGCATTCCCGCGACCCTGATCGCCGATTCCGCCGCCGCGCACCTGATGCGCCAGCACAAGCTGCAATGGGTGATCGTCGGCGCCGACCGCATCGCCGCCAATGGCGACACCGCCAACAAGATCGGCACCTACCAGCTTGCGATTTCCGCGAAGCATCATGGGGCGAAGTTCATGGTGGTCGCGCCGTCCTCGACCGTGGACATGCACACGCCCTCGGGCCAGGCGATCGAGATCGAACTGCGCGACCCGGCCGAACTGCTGTCGCATGCGGGTTCGCGCACGGTGGTGGAAGGCGCGAATGCCTGGAATCCGGTGTTCGACGTCACGCCGCACGACCTGATTGACGCCATCGTCACCGAGCGCGGGGTAATCGAGAAACCCGATCCTGCCGCCATGCGGCGGATGTTTGGAGACGCACGCTGATGTGGAGGCGCATTCCCAGGCAACTCTTCTGGTTCGGCGTCGGTGGCGCGGTCGGCTTCGTCGTGGATGCCGGCATCGTGCAGCTGCTGGTCAGCAAGGCGGACGCGAATCCGTACATCGCGCGCCTGTTCTCGTTCCTCTGCGCGGCGACGGCGACCTGGCTGTTCAATCGCCGCTACACCTTTCCCGACCGTGGCGGGCACACGCTGTTCGGCGAATGGACGCGCTACATGACGGCCATGTCGCTGGGCTTCGCATTGAATTACGCGACCTATGCCCTGGTGATTTTCTACTCGTCCTTCGTGCACGCGTGGCCCTCGATCGCGGTCGCGGCAGGTTCGCTGCCGGGCTCGCTGATCAACTTCACCGGCGCCCGCCAATGGGCCTTCCCGCGCGAGCGTGACACCGTGGTGGACAGCTCGGTCGTGTCCGCCAAAAAGGCCGCGTAAATCCGCATATTTGCTGGGTTTTTCCGCCCTGAAAAAAGGGCGGATGTGGTACACTTGCGTGTCGGTTTCTTGAGCTTGCGCGACCCTGATCCGCGAGCGCCTTCGTCCGGGAAAAATCACAGGAAAGAGCATCAATGGCTGAACTTGCCAGCGAGATCATTCGCGTCAATATCGAGGACGAGATGCGCCAGAGCTACCTGGATTACGCCATGAGCGTGATCGTGGGCCGCGCGCTGCCGGACGTGCGCGACGGCCTCAAGCCGGTGCACCGCCGCGTGTTGTACGCGATGAACGAGCTGGGCAACGCCTGGAACAAGCCATACAAGAAGTCCGCGCGCGTGGTCGGCGACGTCATCGGTAAATACCACCCGCACGGCGACACCGCGGTGTACGACTCGATCGTGCGCATGGCGCAGCCGTTCTCGCTGCGCTACATGCTGATCGACGGGCAGGGCAACTTCGGTTCGGTGGACGGCGACAACGCCGCGGCCATGCGTTACACCGAGGTGCGCATGGCGCGCCTCACCCACGAACTGCTCGCCGACATCGACAAGGAAACGGTCGACTTCGGCCCCAACTACGACGAGAGCGAGCACGAGCCGCTGGTGCTGCCCAC
>DASSEW010000009.1:0-13913 GCA_035695065.1 Rhodanobacteraceae bacterium
CGGCAGTTTTACAACGAGCAGCGGCCGCACAGCGCGCACCGCTACCAACCACCGGCCCGGATCCGTCAGCGCTGGCTGGAAACCGCTAACATCGAACCGAGACTCACGGCCTGATTGGCGACAAAAAACGATCTCAGGTCAATAGAAGTCGGAGAGGCTCAAGGGCAGCTTGAATTCCGTCTGCAGAATATCCGTCTGCACCGCGCCCTCGAGCACATCGAGCGAATAATTGGTGCGCCCATCCAGCACGGCCGCGTTGTCCGGGGCATCCAGCACCTGCTGGATAGGCAACGCATAATTCAAGTTCTCGTTGGGCGATTTGGCCAGCACCACGCCGATCACATTGCCATCCTTGTCCAGCAACGGGCCGCCACTGTTGCCGGGCGATGCCGCGGCGGAGAAGCGCAGCCACTTCCAGGCTCCATCCTGCTGCTCGGGGGTATCCGATGTATACAAGCCATCGCGGATGACCACGCCAGTGCCGAGTGCGTTGCCGACCGCATATACGACATCGTTCAAGGCCGGCTTGCTGTCTATCTTGAGCGCGGCATCGCCCGGTTGAGTGGCGAGGGAGAACACCACGAAATCCTTGCGCCAGCCGAATTTTTCGATCTTGTCGATCGCATACACGTTGCCTTTGCTGTCGCGTAGCTCGGGGGCGCCCCATAAGCTGTCCAGACCCGCCAGCAGCACGTGTGCTGCCGTGACATAGCGGCCGTTTCCGATCGCGAATGCCGTGCCGATCGAGTAGTACTTGTCGGTGCGCTCCTGGTACGGCAGCAGATCGAGCGGCAGCGGCTTCTCGTAGGTGAGCGGATCGTGTGCAGGCTTGGCCTGCACCACTTCGAACGTCGCCGCTTCTACCTTCGGCAGCACGGCAGGATCGAGCGTGGCTGCCCGCGCTACTGCCGATGCGTACAGGCAAGCCAAGGCCACAAAACCGATCAAGCTGCTGGCGATCGCACTCCCGCCGCCGATCTTCCGCACGCTGTTGCGCATACCACCCCCGAATTTGGCGATTCGCGGGCGGTACTCTAACCGCGGCAATGCGCCGGTTGAAGGGCGATGGCGAGCGTGTCTGTTCGAGCGCAAAGCCGAGCGTCAACCCGCCTTTCGGAACGTCAGGTTGATCCGGCACGCGCCCAGCAACGGGTGCGTGCCATCCTTCAGCGGCAGCACGCCGTGATAGCGCATGCGCGATGTGCCGCCCCACGCCACCACGTCGCCGTGCACCAGCGGAATGCGGATCTGCTTGTCGGTGCGACGCAAGCCGCCGAACAGGAATGTTGCCGGCAAGCCCAGCGATACCGACACGATCGGCTCCCCGAAGTCGCGTTCATCGCGATCTTGGTGAAGCGACAGCTTCGCGCCGGGTTCGTAGCGGTTGATCAGGCACGCATCCGGCGCGAAGTGTTCAAAGCCCGCTTCCGCCGCCGCGTCGCGCGCAAGCGCGGCGAACACATCCGGCATCGGTGGCCATGACCTGCCGCTTTGCGGATCGTCCGGCGCGTAGCGATAGCCGCGCCGGTCGCTGATCCAGCCGAGTGCGCCGCAATTGCTCATCGCCACAGACATGCGCAGCCCGCCGGGCGTCATCATGTGCCGCCACGGCGCGGCGCGGATCACGCCATCGAGCGCATCCAGCAGTTCGCGCTCGTGGGCCAGCGCGAAGGCGCGCAGCACCAGCGCGCCTTCGCCGAGGGGTTCCTCGCGCGGCTCGGGAATGGTTTCGAACAATTCGCCGCTGGCTGCTTGCATCCTTCGTCACATGTCGTAAAAGAATTGCTCGCGATCTATCCTCCCGTCGCGCACGTGGTACACGCAGATCTCGCGCATCGTCACGCGGCCACGGCCCTTCATGGTTGCGTCCATGATCGCGGACACGCTGAACCAGTTGCCGGCGATCACAGGCTCGCTCACTTCGTTCGAATGCACGGCTTCGAGCATTTCGCCGAAAGCGCGGCCCTTCTGCTTGATCGCATCCAGCCCTTTCGCGCTGCCCATCGGCGGCCCGGCGGGCATCCCTTCCATTTCGATATTGGCCGCATCGGTGGCGAACAATTCCTCGTGCGCTTGCGTGTAATTGCCTTGACGGCACAACTCAACCAGACGCTTGGCAACTTGTTCGGTTTTCATGGCGCTGCTCCTCGCTGTGGGGAAGTACAGCGTAGGACGAATTAGCTGACAGCGTTCTGTCAGCGGTCAATGGCGCTTCCGCGCGGATCGGGCTTTCGAGAAATGCGGAAAGTGGGTCTCTGCATGACAGTTCGCGCAGAGCAGCTTGCATTTGGAAGCTTCTTCCATGATTGCCGCGTGGCTGCGGTTGGAGAGCGAACGGGCATCGAGCTCGAACGATTTTTTGGAACGATCCATATGATGCCAGGTCAGCGCTGCGTAATTGCGATCGTATCCACATTCCGCGCACTCGCCGCCGAACATTTCCAGGAGCTCGATCTTGCGTCGCAGCGCGCGCGACTGCTGCGCGTGATAGCTTTGGTGATGATGGTTGGTGTCCTTGTTCTTGCAGACCCGCGAACAGTATTTGGTCTGGCGGCCCGCCAGCTTCTTTCTGCAAACGTGACAGCGGGAAGGGTTAGGCATATGAACATAATCATAAGCCAATCGAGATGACTTGTGTTCCGCTTCTGGCTACCATGGCCGCGTTCACGGGCCTATAGCTCAACGGTTAGAGCAGGGGACTCATCGAAAGGTGCCGCCGCACCGGAAGGTGCGGACGGGAACGGGATGAATTCAGGGAAACCGCAGCGGTCCGGCCGGCGGCAATCCTGAGCCAAGCCGGCGGTGCACCGCCGGAAGGTGCAGAGACTACCTGAGGGCTTCGAGCGCCCTTGATGACAGGCTAGAGCGTCCCGCGCCCTCACAGTGAAAGCTGCGGGCGAAGAGATAGTCCGCGCCGGAGAGAAATCCCCGGATCACGCGAATCCCTTGGTTCCAGGTTCGAGTCCTGGTGGGCCCAGATTCCAACGAGAATCCCCATGAATACGGCTTCCCCCGCGGCACCGACCCCTGCGCGCACATCCCTTTTTGCCAATCGCGATTTCAGCCTGCTGTTCGGCGGCAGCTCGATCTCCGCGTTCGGCGACCAGTTCACGCTGGTGGCGCTGCCCTGGCTGGTGCTGAAACTTACCGGCAACCCCGCCGCGCTCGGCATCGTGCTGGCGGTGATGGCGTTCCCGCGCGCGGCGTTCATGCTGGTCGGCGGCGCGATCGTGGATCGCATGTCGCCGCGGCGCGTGCTGCTCGGCGCGCGCGCGGTCAATGCCGCCTGCATCGTGATCCTCGCTGCGCTCGTGCTGACCGGCGGCATCCAGATGTGGATGGTGTACCTGCTGGCGCTCGGCATCGGCCTGTCCACCGCGTTCGCGTACCCGGCGGGTTCGGCGATCCTGCCGCAACTGGTGAAGCTCGAACAGTTGCGCGCCGCCAACGCGGCGTTCATGGGCATGCGCCAGCTCAGCATGGTGGTCGGTCCGGTGCTCGCAGGTTTCGTGATCGCGCTGGGCGCGCATCACCCCTCGACCCAGGCGCTGCAGGACGAGCACGGGTTGGGGCTTGCATTCTCCATCGACGCGGCGAGCTTCGTGTTCTCGCTGGTATCGCTGGCCATGGTGCGCATCCACGGCGATTTCCATCCACCCAAAGCGAGCGACGGCGTGTTCGCCAGCATCGCCGCGGGCGTGCGCCACGTGTGGGCGGACGTGCCGCTGCGCGCGTTCGTGATCTACGCGAGTTTCGTGTCGGTGTTCGTGGGCGGGCCGATCCAGGTCGGCTTGCCGGTGCTGGCGGACACGCGCCTGAACCTCGGCGCCGCATCGCTCGGCATCCTGATGACGGCGCAAGGCGTCGGCATGTTCGTCGGCAGTTTTCTTTCCGGGCTGGGCCAGAAGCTGGCGCGCGGGCATCTGGGCGTGATGGTGCTTTGCATCGACAGCCTGGTCGGCCTGACGCTCGCCGCGCTGACGCTGGTGCACACGACTTATTTCGGCGCGGCGCTGCTGCTGTGCACCGGCCTGCTCGGCGGCATGGTGCAGATCGCGATCTTCACCTGGATCCAGCAGCGCGTCTCGCAACAGATGATGGGCCGCACCATGAGCATCCTGATGTTCACCTTCATGGGCCTCGCCCCGCTGTCTGCCGCCGCCGCCGGCGCGCTGTTGAAGGTGATCTCGCTGACCGCGCTGTTCGGCGTCGCCGGCCTCGCCCTCACCGCGATCGCATTGTGCTGCCTTGCGAGTCCGCAGATGCGCAGCATCCGGGCGATGAAGCCGGAAGCGGCGAGGGCATAGCGTCTCATCATGTGCAAACCTTCAGAGCCATACTAGAAGGTGTGGTGGCAAGCCACTAAGCCTCTCCTTTAGACTCTTCGCCATGGATGCTCAGATGCAATCGCATACCCCCTTCGGCGTGGGTATTTACTCCTTCGCGGATGCTGCGCGCTTCATCGGCGCGAAGCCTCGTGAGCTTCGCCGATGGGCGATTGGCTACACGCACAAATCACGCGATGGCGCAGACGTATTTTCATCCCCGCTTTGGCGTACTCAACTCTTTGGTACGAACATAGACGGGCTCGGATTCAAGGATTTGATTGAACTCCGGTTTGTTCATGCCTTCCGATCGGAGGGGGTGCCGATACAACTCATACGCCGAACTCTTGAAGTCGCACGCGAGCGTCTATCTGCACCATATCCTTTTACATGTAAAAAATTCCGAACAGATGGCAGGCGCATTTTCTTGGAGGTCATCGAAGAAACAGGTGATGAATCACTTATAGATGTTGAAAGGCAGCAAAATGTTATTCAGAAAGTTATCGGGCCCTCACTTCGTGAAGGCGTAGAGCTCGATATCGGAGGGGAAGCGACGCGGTGGTTCCCCCTCAAGAACTCTCATGCAATCGTATTTGATCCGAAACGCAAATTTGGACAGCCTATCCTCACCGACTTCGACGTGCCAACCGTTGCCATTGCAGATGCCGTGAAAGCCGAAAGCGGCGACGCGAAGCGTGTCGCCAAGTTTTTTGATTTGCCCTTGGCGGCCGTTCGAAAAGCGGTGGAGTTTGAGTCAAAGGCCATTGCTTGAAGGCGCAGATAGACGAAAATCTATCGCCTGCCTTGGCTCGAGCCCTCCATTGCCTCGCCGAGGCTGACGATCATCAAGTCATTCACGTTACCGAATTGGTGCCGCGAGGTACGTCGGATGTTGATTTGTTCGCTGCTGTGGCAAGGGCGAGGATTCAAATCCACATCACTCAAGATCATCATAATCGGCGACCGATTGAGCGAGACGCGATTGCTTCCTCAGGGCTGATTGTTTTCGTGCTTGATAAGGGATGGACATCGCAACCGCTTTTTGAAAAGGCGGCAAGATTGATTCAATGGTGGCCGCGTATCATTGAGCATGCGGAGGCAATGAGCCCGCCAGCGGTTTTTCGCGTGCCGTGGCGAAAGATCGGAAAGGGCAAGTTTGAGCAAGTGCGAATCACCCGTTGAAGTTAGCGCAGATGATTATCCCCTCCATCTTCCTCGGCCACGGCAGTCCCATGAACGCGCTGGCGGATAACCGCTACACGCGTGCGTGGCGGGCGTTCGGTGAACGCGTCCGACCGCGCGCGGTGCTGGCGGTTTCCGCGCACTGGGTGACGCGCGGCACGGCGGTGACGGCGATGGCGCGTCCGCGCACGATCCGCGATTTCGGTGGGTTTCCGCGCGAACTGTTCGAAGTGGAGTATCCCGCGCCGGGCGATCCGCAGCTCGCGCAGCGCGTGCGCGAATTGCTGTCACCCGCGCAAGTCACGCTGGACCAGGATCAGTGGGGTCTCGACCACGGCACCTGGTCGGTGTTGCGGCATGTGTATCCGCAAGCCGACGTGCCGGTGGTGCAGTTGAGCCTCGACGCCGCGCTGTCCGCGCGCGAGCACTACGAGCTGGCGCAGCGCCTGCGTCCGCTGCGCGAGGAAGGCGTGCTGGTCGCCGGCTTCGGCAACGTGGTGCACAACCTGCGGCGGCTGGACTGGAACGAAGCCGCGCCGCCCGCGCCGTGGGCCGAGCATTTCAACCGGCGCGTGGACGATGCGCTGCGCTCGCACGATCATGCCGCGCTGTTCGATCCGGTGGATGACGAAGCCATGCATCTCTCCGTGCCGACGCCGGAGCATTACTGGCCGCTGCTGTACGCACTGGCACAGCAGGACGAGGACGAGCCCGCGCAGATCCTGATCGACGGAATCGAGCACGCCAGCCTGAGCATGCTGAGCGTGGTGTTTGGCTCGAACTGACGGGCCGCAGGTTGCCCTTCGATTCCGACCCATCTTCGACGAAGATGGGCCTACGCTCAGGGCGAACGGCTTTCACGGTGGAGGCGAGCGCCCGCCGCCACTTGCCTCGCGCTTTTCGTTACACTGCGGCGTTCGATCTTCCGCTTGGGGGCGGCCATGCAGCAGCAAGTGATGATGCCAAGAATCCATTTCATTTCCGGCTTTCCGCGTGCCGGCACCACGCTGCTGAGCGCGATCCTGAAGCAGAACCCGCGTTTCCACGCCGGCATGACCTCGCCGGTGGGTGACATGGTCAGCGCGCTGATCGGCGAGATGAGCGGCAAGAACGACTTTTCCGTGTTCATCACCGAGCAGCAGCGGCAGGCCGTGCTGCGCGGCGTCTTCCGCAATTACTACAGCATCTACCCGAACCTGGAAGTCGCGTTCGACACCGGCCGCATCTGGTGCAGCAAGATGCCGACCCTCGCCAACCTGTTCCCCAATTCCAAGGTGATCGCGTGCGTGCGCGAGGTGCCGTGGGTGCTGGACAGCGTGGAGCGCATGGTGCGCAAGCATCCGCTCACCGCCAGCAAGATCTTCCACTTCAATCCCAATGGCACGGTGTATTCGCGCACCGAAAGCCTGATCGACGTGGCCGGCATGGTCGGTTTTTCCTACCAGGCGACCAAGGACGCCTATTACGGCGAGTACGCGCCGGGCCGGCTGATGCTGATGACCTACGAAACGCTGACGCGCGATCCGCAGCGCGCGATCAACGCGATCTACCAGTTCACCGGCGAGCAACCGTTCCAGCACGATTTCGAGAACATCCAGTACGACGAGCCGGAATTCGATTCGCGGCTCGGGCTACCCGGCCTTCACAAGGTGCAGCCCAAGGTGACGGTGACCAAGCGCGAGAGCGTGCTGCCGCCGGACCTGTTCAACCGCTTCGTCAAGGATTCGTTCTGGCTGGATCCGAGTACGAACATCCGCAAGGTTCCGATCATCTAGTCGCGCGATGCCCCTGCGCGCGAGGCGGCACAAGAGAACTCTCATGCAAGTGATCCACCAGCCGGCCGCGCAGGAATTCAGCGTGGAAGTGGACGGTTACATCGGCGTGCTGAACTACCATCTTCGCGGCGACACGATGACCATCACGCACACGCTGGTGCCGGAAGCGATCGGCGGCCGCGGCATCGCCGCGGAGCTGATGCGGGTCGCGCTGGAAACGGCGCGTGCGCAAGGCTGGAAGGTGGTGCCGATGTGTTCGTATGCGGCGGTGTACATGCGCCGGCATCCGGAGTACGCGGACCTCTTGTAGGGCGGGAGGAGCGCAGCGCATCCCGCCGCCCGCGGGCTCCATCAGCGGAAGAGTGCCGGCCGCGAAAGGCGGGTGATCACCCGTGCTACAACACCAGCAATCCGATCAACACGGCGCTCGCCAGCAGGAACGGCACCGACCACGCGTGGAATTTCCAGGCGATGCCGCGACTGCCGTCCAGCCGCAGCGCGATCAGGTTCGCGAGCGAGCCGATCATGCAGCCCGAAGCACCGACGTTGACCGCGATCGCGAGCAACGTGATCGCGTGCGTGTAGTCCTTCAGCAACACCGCCGCCGGCACGTTGCTGATGAGCTGCGACAGGACGATGCCGCCGCCGTAGAGCACGCGCGGATCGCGCCAGTCCAGCGCGTGCAGGTGCGCGCTGACCGCCGGCACCGCGGCGAGATGGCCGAGCCCGACGAACATCGCGGCGAACGTCACCAGCAACATCCAGTCCACCCCGACCAGTGCGCGGCGGAAGAAGATCACCCCGATCGCCAGCACGAGCAGCGCTGCTTCCCATGCGTAACCCCATTGCAGCGCCGCGACCATGCCGGCCAGGAATACGGTGGCCGCGATCGCGACGGGCGCGTTCAGCGGCGGCGGTGACATCGCCGTGTCATCCAGCTGCAAGCGCGTGCCCGGAAACGCCAGCACGCACAGAGCCAGCAGCAAGCCGAGCAGGATCGCACCCGCTGGCGCCAGCGCCGCAACGTAGGCCGGAAACGACAAGCCGGAGTGCTGCCACAGCAGCAGGTTCTGCGGATTGCCGATCGGGCTGAACGTCGAGCCCGCGTTCACCGCCAGCGCCTCGAAGATCACCAGCCGTTGACGCGGGATCTTCGCGATGCGATCCACGGCCAACGTGAGCGGCACGATCAGGAACAGTGCGACATCATTGGTCAGTACCGACGCGAGCGCCGCCGAAAGCAGCACCAGCGTGATCGCCAGTGCGCGCACGCTGTGCAGGCGCGCCACCAGTTGCAGCGCCCAGCGCTGGATCGCGCCGCTGAGCCGCACGCCTTGCGTCAGCACCAGCAAGCCGGTGAGCCCGGCGAGCGTCGGCACGTCCAGCCAGTTCAGGTACGCGCGCGGCGAACGCGGATCGTAGATCGCGAGCGCGATCGTCAGCAGCAACAAGGCCTGCAGCAGGTGATCGTGCTTCAGGCGCTGCAGTGCGGTGGCGAAGGCGGACAAGTGGGTTCCTCGAAAGTAGGTCATGCTGCCTGAACGAACTCTCCAGCGTAAAGAGCAACTCGCCCGATCGCACGCCCTGCGTTCACGGCTGCCCGCGCATCATCGCGCCGATGGGCAAGGCGATCACATGGACGATCCGCGTGGTGCTGGTGGTGGTGGTGGTCGGCGCGGTGATCGAGTTCTTCCTCTCCGGCGCGCAACATCAGTTCACGCTGCAGAATTTCCAGCACTACCGCGCTGAGCTGAATGCCTGGCAGGCCCAGCATCCCTGGGAGATGGGGCTGGGCTATTTCGCCGCGTTCGTGGTGGTGGTGGCATTGTCGCTGCCGGCCATGACCCTGATGACGCTTGCCGCCGGCGCGATCTTCGGCGTGGTGGAAGGCAGCGTGATCGTCTCGTTCGGTTCGGCGATCGGCGCGACGCTGGCGATGCTGGCCGCGCGCTTCGTGTTCAAGGACGCAGTGCGCAAGAAGTTCGCGCACAGGTTGCAGCGCGTGGATGCAGGGATCGAGCGCGAGGGCGGGTTCTATCTGCTGAGCATGCGGCTGGTGCCGGTGTTCCCGTTCTTCATGGTCAACATCCTGATGGGGCTCACGCACATCCGCGTGTTCACGTATTACTGGGTGTCACAGCTCGGCATGCTCGCGGGCACCATCGTGTACGTGAACGCGGGAGCCCACATCGCGAGCGCCACCACGCTCAAGGGCCTGATCTCGATCCCGCTGATCGTGTCGCTGGCGCTGCTGGCCGTGCTGCCGTGGGCGTCGCGCTGGATCATCAAGCGGCTTCTGCGGATGCGCCATGAATGGCGCTGGCACCATCGGCTGTTCGGCGCGCGCAGCCCGCTGCGGCTGATCTTCCCGGACACCGCCGCCGAGGTGGATCGCGTGCGCGCGAAGCGTGCGCGGGACGCAAGCGACAGCGACGACCCGCCGGCCGCATGACGCCCGGCACATACGCCCGGGTTCGCCTTGGGTAATGCTTGGCCGTCCATCGCCGCGGCTATGATGCGGCGCTTGCTTTGCCTCCCGGGGATTGCACATGAACCTGCCTCGTCTCGTCGCTCCCGCCTTGCTGTCGTTCGGCGTGAGCGTGCTCGCCGCGTCCATCGCATTGCCGCAAACCGCGCATGCCGCCATGCAAGCGAGCGCGCAGTCCACCCCGTCGCCGTTCGGCGACCTGCATTGGCGGCTGATCGGCCCGTTCCGCGCCGGCCGCACGCTGGCCGTGACCGGCGTGCCGGGCCAGCCGAAGCATTTCTATTTCGGTTCGGTCAACGGCGGCGTGTGGGAAACGCATGACGCCGGCCGTACCTGGAATTCGATTTTCGACGCGCAGGACGTCGGCTCGATCGGCGCGATCGCGGTGGCGCCATCCGATCCCAATGTGATCTACGTCGGCAGCGGCGAAGCGGACATGCGCTCGGACATCGCGCAGGGCGATGGCATGTACAAGTCCACCGATGGCGGCAAGACCTGGTCGCACATCGGTCTCACCGACACGCAGCAGATCGGCATAATCCGCGTGGATCCGCGCAATGCGAACACCGTGTTCGTCGCCGCGCTCGGCCATCCGTACGGACCGAACGCGCAGCGTGGCGTATTCAAGTCCACCGACGGCGGCAAGACCTGGAACAAGGTGCTCGGCCCGAACGATGACACCGGCGCCATCGACCTGATGTTCAAGCCCGGCGATCCGGACACGATCTACGCCGCGCTGTGGCAGGTGCGGCGCCCGCCGTGGAACGTGTATCCGCCGGCCAGCGGCCCGGGTTCGGGTTTGTACAAATCCACCGATGGCGGCGCGCACTGGACGCAGCTGACCGACGGCTTCGCGCACAAGAACGTCGGTCGCATCGGCATCGCGATCTCGAATGCCGCGCCGGATCGCGTGTACGCGATCGTTGATTCCGAAGACGGCGGCCTGTACCGCTCGGACGATGGCGGCGCGCACTGGAACAAGGCGAGCGGCGATCCGCGCATCTGGCAGCGCGGCTGGTATTTCGGCCAGATCACCGCCGATCCGAAGAATCCGGATCGCGTGTATGCGATGAACACGATCCTGCTGCGCAGCGATGACGGCGGCAAAACCTTCCTGCCGGTGAAGGGCGATCCGACTGGCGACGATTACCACGAGCTGTGGATCGACCCGAACAACCCGGACAGCCAGATCCTGGGCGTGGACCAGGGCACGGTCATCACGGTCAATGGCGGCAAGACTTGGTCGAGCTGGTTCAACCAGCCGACCGCTCAGCTCTACCACGTGTCCACGGACAACAAGTTTCCGTACATGGTGTACGGCGCGCAGCAGGATTCCGGCGCCGTCGGCCTGCCGTCGCGCGCGTCGTACCACGACCGCATCAGCATGGAGCAGTTCCACGAGATCACCGCCGGCGGCGAGAGCGGCATGATCGCGCCCGATCCGAAGGATCCGGACATCGTCTACGGCGGCACGGTCGAGAAGCTCGATCTCAAGACGCAACAGACGCGCGACGTGGATCCCACGCTCGCCGATCCCGACATCTATCGCCGCACCTGGACGCTGCCGCTGACCTTCAATGCGAAGGATCACGGCGTGCTGTATTTCGGCAACCAGAAACTCTGGCGCACCGACGATGGCGGCGAACACTGGAGCGCGATCAGCCCCGACCTGTCGCGTCCCGATCCGGGCGTGCCGGCGAATTTGAATGACGTCACCGCGGCCGACAACCTGCACCAGGGTCCGCGGCGCGGCGTGGTGTATGCGATCGGCTCGTCGCCGCTCGATGCGAAGCTGCTGTGGGTCGGCACCGACGACGGCCTGATCTGGCGCACCAGCGACGAAGGCGCGCACTGGGACAACGTGACGCCGCCGCGGCTCACGGCTTGGTCCAAGGTCGGCATCATCGAGCCTTCGCACTTCGATGCGAACACCGCGTACGCGGTGGTGGACCGCCATCGCCTCGACGATCGCAAGCCTTACATCTATCGCACGCGCGATGGTGGCAAGACCTGGGCTTTGATCGTCAACGGCATCCGCGATGGCGATTTCGTCAACGTCGTGCGCGAGGATCCGGCGCGCAAGGGCCTGCTGTACGCCGGCACGGAACTCGGCATGTACGTGTCGTTCGATGACGGCGACCACTGGCAGTCGCTGCAGCAGAACCTGCCGCGTACTTCGGTGCGCGACATCGACGTCAAGAACGATGACCTGGTGATCGCTACCCACGGCCGCGGCTTCTGGATCATGGACGATGTCAGCGCGCTGCGGCAGATGGATGGCCATACGCTCGCGACGCGGCTGTTCAAGCCGGCGGTGGCGTATCGCGTGCGCACGCCTGGCTTCACCGGCACGCCGATGCCGCGCGACGAACCCACCGCGGAGAATCCGCCGTGGGGCGCGTACATCGATTACGAACTGGCGAGCGCTCCGCGCAAGCCGGTCGAGCTTTCGATCTACGATGCCAGCGGCAAGCTGGTGCGGCACTACTCCAGCGCCGAGCAACCGAAGGCGCCGGACCTGTCGAAGATCAACATGACGGCGGACTGGATGCACGTGCCGAGCGCATTGCAGGTCACGCCGGGCCTGCATCGTTTCGTGTGGCCGCTGCGCTACGCGCCGCCGGCCGAGCTTGCGGATGGTGATCCGTATGCGAACGGCGCGTGGGCGCCGCCGGGTTCCTATACGGTGGAAATGAAAGTGGATGGCAAGACGTTCAAGCAGCCGCTCGTCGTGCTTGCCGATCCGCGCGTGCACCTGCCGCAGGCCGCATTCGACCAGCAGTTCGCGCTGGCACAGCAGGTTGAAGGCTTGCAGGCGAAGCTCGCGACCGCGCAGGCGCAGGCCGGTGCGCTGCACAAGCAACTGCAACATTATCGATTGAATCAGGCGCAGAAGAATGCGAGCGGCGATGTTGCGAGCGCGATTGCGTCGCTGGATCGGAAAGTGGCGGCACTGGCCGGCATCACCGAGGCGTCCAACCGTTACAACGCGTGGACGATGGCGCCGCCCGGCACCGACAACTTCCATTTCCTCGATGGCGCGATCGGTTCGCTGATGCAGGCGGTGGACGGCGGCGCGGACGCCGCGCCCTCGCCGGATGCGCGCGCGGGTTACGCGGCGCTGTCTTCGAAGCTGGATAACGTGCTGGCGCAATGGAACGCGATCCGGACCAGCGAGGTTTCGGCGTTGAATGCGAAGCTGAAGACCGCGGGGCAGAAGCCGATCGAAGTTTCGTCTTCGGCAAAATAAGGACCCGCGAGGAGCGCGGGCACCCGGAGAGCCGGCGTTGCGCAGAAGAAAGCCGGCGCTTGCGCGCCGGCTTTGCCCGAATCCCGGAACGCGGGCGAGCGAAGCTCGCCCGCGCAGCCGATTACCAGCCGAAGTTCACGCCGACACCCGCGGAGTTGTCGCCCCCGCCGCTGATCGCGATGCCCGCGCGCACCGACGTCGAGGAATTGATCAGATGGCTATAGCCCACGCCCAGTGCACTGTGATTGCGGTAGGTGCCGATGCCCATCCCGATCTGGTTGGCCTTGTTGATGCGGGCATCGGGTGAAGTCATGGACATTGCCGCACCCAGCGCCGCCACGCGGCCGATCCGGTCATCAAGCTGGCTGACGCGCGTGTCGAGTGCATCCACGCGATCGCCCAGTGCGCCGACTTCCGCCTCCACGTTGGAAATCGATTGATCGGTATAGGCCTTGGCCGAGTTGAGCGTCTGCACGTTCTGTGCGTCGGTGTAGGTCTTGGCCGACGACAATGCCTCGCTCGTCTGCTGGTCGGTGTAGGCGTTCGCGCTGCTCACGGCCTGCTGCATTTGGATGGTGGCAGCGCTGGCTTGAACACCCGCACTTTCCTGCGGAACGGAAGCATTCGCCTGCGCCGAAGCGGTGACGATTTGTGAAGTGGTGCCCGCGGTCGAACTCGACTTCTGCAAAGCATCCATTTCACTCTGCAACTGCGCCACCTCGGCTGTCAGGGAAGCGGTCGCAGTGCGCGCGGTGTAATGCGCCTGCAGGTATTCCAGGTTCACCGCCGAATGCGCGGAAGTGGGATCGGCGATGTTGACCAGCTCGCGGTAAATGCCGGCGGACGCATTGCCGAAGGAGACCGTGTTGGCAGCGGTCGCCACCGAGCCCCAG
>DASSEW010000010.1:0-3170 GCA_035695065.1 Rhodanobacteraceae bacterium
GATCATGGTGCGCCGCTCAAGCCATCGGCAGCCGCGGCGCGCGGACAGAAGCCCCGTGCCGGTGCGATTGCGGTCATACCGGTATACGGCACGATCGTGCAACGTGCATCGCAACTCGACCTGTGCGAAAGCGGCACTTCGACGCAATCGCTGAGCAATGCGCTCGCTGACGCGATGGCCGATGACAGTGTGGCGAAAGTGCTGCTGGACATCGACAGTCCCGGCGGCTCGGTCTACGGCGTGCAGGAATTGGCCGCAGAAATCTCGCGTGCGAAAAAGCCGGTTGTGGCGGTCGCCAATAGCCTCGCCGCCAGCGCGGCCTACTGGATCGGATCAGCCGCCAGCGAGTTCTATGTCACGCCGGGCGGCGAGGTGGGCTCGATCGGCGTTTGGAGTGCGCACCAAGATGTCAGCAAGGCGCTGGAAGCGGCCGGCGTGAACGTCACGCTGATTTCCGCGGGCGAATTCAAGGTGGAGGGCAATCCCTTCCAGCCACTCGGCGATGAGGCGCAGAGCTTCATGCAATCGCGCGTCAACGATTACTACAGCGAGTTCACCCGTGCCGTGGCACGCGGTCGCAAGGTCAGCGTGGATCAGGTGCGCAATGGCATGGGCAAGGGCCGCGTGCTTGGCGCCGATCAGGCCAAGGCCGAAGGCATGGTGGATGGCATCGCTACCTTCGATGACGTGATCGCCAATATGCAGAAAGGCATTAACAGTACCGCGCCGCGCGCAAGCCGCTTGGCACGCGCGCAACGCGACATCGCAATCATGGGCTGAGTGCCAGCCCGAACGTCGCAGGCCCATCGGCCTGCGCGGCAGCCCATTGGCTGCGCCGGCACACCCAACGAACCGCCTTCAGGGCGGTTTTTTCGTTTCCGACATTGGAGCAAACCCATGAACAAGAATCTTCGCGAGCTTCAAGCTCGCAAGGCCAAGCACCTGGCCGCCATGCGTGCGATCTCGGACAAGGCCACCACCGAAAATCGCGACCTCACCGATGAGGAAACCGCGCAGTTCGATGCCGAGAAAGCGTCGCTGGAACGCGTCAACGCCTCGATCGAGCGCGAGCAGGCGTTGATCGAACAGGAGCGTTCCGCCGGCGTGGAAATCGCCGACAACACCGTGATCAGCGGCGGCGGTGATCGCGCCGAAGCTGACCCCAAGCGTGGCTTCGCGTCCTTCGGCGACTTCGCCCAGGCTGTGCGTGGCGCGGACCTGCGTAATGGCGCGATGGATCGTCGCCTGAATGCCGCCGCGCCCAGTACGTATGCGAACGAAGCATCGGGCGCCGATGGCGGTTATCTGATCCCGCCGGAATTCAGCCAGCAGATTTTCACCCTCTCGCTGGGGGATGACGCCTTCCTGACCATGACGGACAACACCGATGTCAATGGCAACGGCATGGTGTTTCCGAAGGACGAAACCACTCCGTGGGGCACCGATGGCGTGCGCGCCTACTGGCAGGCCGAAGCCGCTCAAGCGACCGCGACCAAGCCGAAGTACGGCACCTCGGCGCTGCGCCTGCACAAGTTGATGGCGTTGACGCCCGTCACCGACGAGCTGATGGAAGATGCCCGCGCGCTGGACAGCTACTTGCCGGGCCTCGTTGCGCGGTCGGTGCGCTGGAAGACCAACGAAGCGATTCTGTTCGGCGATGGCGCCGGCAAGCCGCTCGGCGCGTTCAGCGGGAGCGCCGCGATCGTGCAGGCCAAGGAAAACGCGCAGGCTGCCAGCACCGTCGCTCTTAACAACATCCTGAAGATGATCGCGCGCTTGCCTCCGGGCAGCTTCCCGAAAGCAGTGTGGCTGGTTACGCCGGATGCATTGCCGGCACTGTTCGGCCTGACGCTCGGCAACTACCCGATCTACCTGCCGATCAATGCGGGTGCGCAGGGTTCGCCCTACGGCACGCTGATGGGGCGGCCGATCATCGTCACCCAGCACGCCGCCGCGTTCAGTTCGCAAGGCGACATCGCGCTGGTGGACCTGAGCTACTACCGCACCATCACCAAGGCCGGCGGGATCAAGACGGCGACTTCGATGCATCTGTATTTCGATGCAGATGCCACCGCCTTCCGTGCCACCTTCCGCGTGGATGGCCAGCCGAAGATCGTCAACCCGATCACGCAGGCGAAGGGCAGCAACACGCTGTCGCCCTTCATCCAGCTCGGCGCGCGCTGATAACGGCAGCAAAAAGAGCGAGACGCGGCCCTTCGGGGCCGCTTCTCCGTTCATCCAATCGAAGAGGAATTCACCATGTACGCACAGAACGTCAAGGCGTCCGAACAGGTCGCCATCCTCGGCGCGATCAATCCGTCGAGTCAGGCTGCCGGCACCGCCACTTCCGGCTGGATTTCGCTGGCGAACTTCCAGAAGCTGCTCGCGGTCGTGCATACCGGCGTGCTCGGCGCCAGCGCGACCGTGGACGCGAAGATACAGCAGGCCACGTCCGCCGCAGGGGCCGGCGCCAAGGATGTCGCCAACAAGGCGATCACGCAGATCGTCAAGGCCACTGGCGACAACCAGCAAGTGGAAATCAATCTGGACGCCCAGGACTTGGACGTCGAGGGCGGTTTCGGCTTCGTGCAGTTGTCCGTGACCGTTGGCACCGCGGCCTCGCAAACCGCGGCGCTGGTGTACGGCTTCAACCCGCGCTTCGCGCCGGCCAGCGACTCCAACGCTGCATCCGTTGCGGAAATCGTGGGCTGATCGGAACGCCCCGGCGGTCGTCTTCCCGCTGGGGCCTTCTGAGCTAATTCCATGCCCCTGATCCTTGTCACGCCGCCCACCGCAGAGCCGATGGACTTGGCCGAGGCGAAACTGCACCTGCGCGAAGTCACCAGCGATCAGGATGCATTCGTTTCCGTTGCCTTGAGTGCTGCGCGCGAATTCGCCGAGAACTTCACCCGCAAGCAGTTGGTGAATGCTCGCTGGAAGCAGGTGATGGATGCATTCCCATCCTCATTAGGATCGGGAACGCCCTACGGGCGGCCATATACGTTGCCATTGGACGCGATCTATCTCCAACGCGGCCCGGTGACGCAAGTGGTGTCGATCCAATACCTCGACATGCGGGGCGCCGAGCAGACGGTAGACCCCGCGACCTACACGGTCGATTATTCATCCGACCCGGTGCGGATCACGCCTGTGTTCGGCCAAATCTGGCC
>DASSEW010000011.1:0-21630 GCA_035695065.1 Rhodanobacteraceae bacterium
GGATCGGCGTCGCCTTGGTCTCGGCCTCACGCAGGATCCGGATGATCTGTTCTTCGCTGTGTCGCTTCTTCATGCAGTTCTCCTTCCTCTCAGGGTAAGAGAACTCACGTTCCAAGTGGCTACACGTTTCGTCTCAGGTCACTATCGCGTCTACCAAGCCCAGGTCAACGATCACGAGGATGCGCAACAGAAGGCGCTGCTGTCCCGCGAAGCCAAAGACCTGTTCCCCAACAGCCCCGGCTCGGAAAAGCTGTTGAACCACATCCCTCCGCAGATATTTCCTTTCCCCGCACTGGTCGCGCGCAGCAGTAGCGGAGAGTGGGGCCTGGCTCAAGCTAATACCAAACGTATCGAGCTGGACGACAACGGCTACATCGATATGGGTGTTCTCGGGCACAACGTGCTGTTTCACATCCGCCGCCCGGACAAGCTCGATTCCAGGGCGTTCTATCGCGATGCCAAATTGCGCCTGGACCTGCTGATGCGGGCCGGGACGTTCTTGCGCCAGGTCGGCACCGACTCGGTGAAGATTACGTCCCTAGGCAACCCGGAAAGCGAATCGCAATACATGGATCGTTGGCAGCGGCGCTGGCAGACCGCGGTCTGGGATGTGCCATTTCTCAATGCGAAGGTGGTGACCTACACCTTGCCGACTCCGGATGGCTGCGTGGTGATGATGAGAGCGGCTCCGGCGATGAACTCACACGACACGGTGCTGGATTTCAATCAGTTGGTGAACTTCGTCTTCGAGAGTTACGCCGGCACACTCGCGCAGTGGAAACAGTACTTGCAGGAAACAAGTTTGTTGCCAGACGCATTCAAGAGCATCCGAATAGAGTTTGATTACGGCCACCACTTCGCCTACTCCTCCCAGCGACTGGCGTTTTCATACACGCCCGAGCTCCAGGCCATCGCTCCGGACGGCTACATGGAGCTGGCTTTCATGTTCTATCCGGACGCGGGCCGCCCCGTGTGGGACGTCGCAGATATACGGATTTGGAAAAACGACGCAAGCAACGATAGCGATCACATCGCTGTGCCTCGTTATCACGCGCCCCCGACTGGATTGGACAATGATCTAACCAGCACATGGCAGCAGGTGCTCGATCATCAACATCCTTACGACGGCGTCGCACGCAGCCAGGACGACCTGATGGCCATCAATGCCGTCGTCGGGCAGCACGAAAAAGGGGAGCCGTCGGTGCTCTACTCCGCCTACTGCGGCGTCGAGGGCAATCACCCGCAGGATGTCATGAAGACCAAGCTCGACCTGCTGATGAAGAACATGCAGGTCAAGGAGCATTGATGTAGGGCGGACATCGTCCGCCGCGCAGGCCGGATGGCAGACAGTGCCCGCCCTACTTCACACCGCCGTGCGCAGCGAGGCGCGCAGGGTGCGCTTTTCGGCTTCTTCCAGCTTGCGGCCGAGGAGTTCGGAGGCGCGCGAGAGCAGTTCGCGGTCGAGATCGTGCGGCAGCGGCGTGCGCTCGGGCAGCTGCAGGATCTGCTCGCGCTGGTCGGCGCCGAGCGTGGCGGCGTATTCACCGGCCAATTCCTGCATGCGCGCGAGGTTGTGCTGCGGTTCGCCGTTGTCGCCTGTGGGCGGCGCCCATTCCGTGAATTCGCGCCGGCGCAGGAATCGCCGCAACGTCGCGGCATCCAGCAGGTGGCGCGTGTCCACTTCGCGCTGCAATGCGGCGGACTGGTTGCCACGCATCTCGCCGATGTCGGCCGCTTCCACGCCCAGCAGGTGCACGCGCACGCCGTATTCCTGCGCCTGCTGCACGCCCACGCGCAGGTCCTCGTCGCCCGACACGATCAGCGCATCGGAAATCGCGTGGTTGCGCGAGAGGTTCACCAGGTCCGAGAAGATCAGCGCGTCCACGCCCTTCTGCTCGCCGGCCTGGTTGACGAAGCCCAGCCGCAGCTTGACGTTTTCCAGATAGGCGAGCGCGAGGTGCGCGGGCGACGGCCCGGAATTGGTGCCGTCGTACCAGTAGATGCGCAGCAGCGCGCAGCCGGCGACGTTTTCGGCCAGTGATTTCAAATGCGTCGTGAACTCGGCATTGGCGAGGCGCAGCTCGCCGCGGCGCAGGCGCTCGCCGAACAGCAATTCGCTCGAGGATGCGAAGAGGTAACCGGCGTCAACGAAAACGGCGATGCGGTTCATGGTTTATACGAGCCATGTCAAAAACCAAGCCCCTCTCCCGCCGGGAGAGGAGTTGGGGTGAGGGTTCGGTATTGATAAATGTCCGCGAACTTTCGTGATTTGATTCTTTGCAACATCACGCAAGCTCGTACCCTCACCCGCCCTGCGGGCACCCTCTCCCGAAGGGAGAGGGAAGAGCATCACTCGAAATCGAGGAACGACCGCAGCTGCTCACTGCGCGACGGATGCCGCAGCTTGCGCAGCGCCTTGGCCTCGATCTGGCGGATGCGTTCGCGGGTGACGTCGAACTGCTTGCCGACCTCTTCCAGCGTGTGGTCGGTGTTCATGTCGATGCCGAAGCGCATGCGCAGCACCTTGGCTTCGCGCGGCGTGAGGCCCGCGAGCACTTCGCGCACGGTTTCCATCAGGCCGGTTTCGGTGGCCGACTCGATCGGCGAACCCACGTTCTGGTCCTCGATGAAGTCGCCGAGATGGGAATCCTCGTCGTCGCCGATCGGGGTTTCCATCGAAATCGGTTCTTTCGCGATCTTCAGCACCTTGCGGATCTTGTCCTCGGGCATCTCCATCGCCGCGGCCAGTTCTTCCGGCGTGGGTTCGCGGCCGTAGAGCTGCAACATCTGGCGCGAGATGCGGTTCAACTTGTTGATCGTCTCGATCATGTGCACCGGGATACGGATGGTGCGCGCCTGGTCGGCGATCGAGCGCGTGATCGCCTGGCGGATCCACCACGTCGCGTAGGTCGAGAACTTGTAGCCGCGGCGGTATTCGAACTTGTCCACCGCCTTCATCAGGCCGATGTTGCCTTCCTGGATCAGGTCCAGGAACTGCAAACCGCGGTTGGTGTACTTCTTCGCGATCGAAATGACGAGACGAAGGTTCGCCTCGACCATCTCCTTCTTCGCGCGGCGTGCTTTCGCTTCGCCGATCGACATCGCGCGGTTGATTTCCTTGATGTCGGTCAGCGGCAGGTACAACGCGCGCTCGATCTCGGCAAGCTTCTGCTGCTCGGCCAGGATGTCGTCACGATGGTTGCGCACCGCCGGCGTCCATTTCTGGCGCTTGCGCGACAGTTCGTTGACCCATTCCAGGTTGGTCTCGTTGGACGGGAACAGGTCGATGAAATCCTTGCGCGGCATGCGGCACACGCGCGTGCACACGTCCATCACCGCGCGTTCGTGGTGGCGGATCGAAGCCACCACCTCGCGCAGCTTGCGCACGAAACCATCGATCAGCGCGGACGGAAGCTTCAGCTTCAGGAACTCTTCCGCCATCTTCTCGCGCAGCTTCTGCGACTTCTTGTCGGTGATGCCGTGCTTCTCGGCGGTCTTCTGGAACTTGCCGTACTGGTCGCGCAGGATGTCCATGCGGCGCGCGACTTCGACCGGATCCGGGCCGCTCGGGCCGGCTTCGGCATCGTCGTCCGCAGGCGTTTCCTCTTCGTCGTCCTCGTCGGCTTCGGCGTCGCTGTCCACTTCGGCGGCGGGCGCGGCCACGCCGAATTCCTCGGCGGGGATTTCCTGGTCGGCGAAGCCGGCGATGATCTCGCTCATGCGGCGCTTGCCGTCCAGGTGCTGGTCGTATTCCTCCAGCAGCAGGCCGATCGCCCACGGGAAGCTGGCCAGCGCAGTCTGCACCTGGTTCAGGCCTTCCTCGATGCGCTTGGCGATGGCGATTTCGCCTTCGCGGGTCAGCAGTTCCACCGTGCCCATTTCGCGCATGTACATGCGCACCGGATCGGTGGTGCGGCCGACTTCGGCGTCCACCGCGGACAACATCGCGACGGCTTCCTCGGTCGCGGTTTCGTCGTCTTCGGTGTTGCTCGGCGCGTCCGGCAGCAGCATTTCGGTATCGGGCGCGACTTCATGCACCTCGATGCCCATGCCGTTGATCATGCCGATGATGTCTTCGATCTGCTCCGGATCGACGATGTCGTCCGGCAGGTGATCGTTGACCTCGGCGTAAGTCAGGTAGCCCTGCTCACGGCCCTTGGTGATCAACTGCTTGATTTCGGATTGCTGCTGGGGGAGGTTTTCCATGGGGCACCGCGAGAACGTGAACCGTCTATTTTAACGTATTTGGCGATCTTTTGACCAGATTTCAATGCATTGGTGCCCGCACCGGAGCGCCGCGGCGGGGCAAAACTTCCATGCAAGAAACGCGCAAGGCGAGTTGCCGGTTGGCATCGCGGCGACCTCGGCCTGAGTAGGGCGGACATTGCCCGCCAGGCATTCGGCAGCGGCGAACGATGTCCGTCCTACGCTTGCAGGCGGAACGTCACCGGCCCGTCGTTCACCAGATGCACCTGCATATGCGCCCCGAAGCGGCCGGTTTCAACCGTTGCGTGCGACACGCGCGCAAGCGCCACCAGTCGCTCGAACCACTTGCGCCCGTGTTCGGGTGAAGCCGCCGAGGTGAAACTCGGCCGCATGCCCTTGGCGGTATCCGCAGCCAGCGTGAACTGCGGCACCAGCAGCAGGCCGCCGCGGATCTCGGCCAGGGAGCGGTTCATCCGACCCGCCTCGTCCGCGAACACGCGATACCCGAGCAGGCGCTCGCACATGCGCCTGACCTGCGGTTCGCCGTCCTGCGGTTCCACCGCGACCAGCACCAGCAGGCCCTCGCCGATCGCGCCGACGGTTTGGCCGGCGACTTCGACGCGAGCGGAAGTGACGCGCTGGAGGAGGCAGATCATGTGTGCGGTGAGCGGTGAGCGGTGAGCGGTGAGCGGTGAGCGGTGAGCGGTGAGCGGTGAGCGGTGAGCGGTGAGCGGTGAGCGGTGAGCGGTGAGCGGTGAGCGGTGAGCGGTGAAAGCGTAACAACAATGTCGTCATCAAAGTCCGTCCATGGACTTTGCCCTGCGGGCCGACCTACGGTCGTTCAAATTCGTTCCAGACGAATTTGTCCGGGGCCGTTCGCGCCCATCGCGAACGGAACCCGGAATCCATTGCTTCTTCTTCCAAAAAGCAAAATGGATCCCGGCTTTCGCCGGGATGACGAGCAACGTAACGCCCGGCATCCATCTCGGGCGCGTCAGCGTGGCGCCCTCGGCACTCGCCCCTATTCCCTGCTCCATCGCTACACTCGCGCAATGCGTTGGTACACGCTCCTCCTCTACGCGATACTTCGCGCGGCTTCGCGCCTGCCGCTGCGGGTGCTGCAGGCGCTCGGCGCGGCGCTGGGCTGGCTGTTCTGGATCGCGCATTCGCGCAAGCGGAAGATCGTGGAAGCGAACCTGGCCCGCGTGCGTCCGCAGATGGAATCACGCGAGCGCGCCCGACTCGCGCGCGCCTGCCTGATCGAGACCGGCAAGTCACTGATCGAAGTGTTCGGCATCTGGGGCCGCGCGCAACCTACGCTCGCGCGCGTTCGCCAGGTGCACGGCGGCGAGCTGTTCGACGCGGCGCTTGCTTCTGGAAAAGGATTGATCCTGTGCGCGCCGCATCTCGGCAGCTGGGAAGTCGCCAACTACTGGATCGGCGCGCGCACGCCGTTCGCCACGTTCTACACCCAGCCGCGCTACCCGCAGCTCGAACTGCTGCTGCGTCGCTTGCGCGAAGGCGGCGCGTCCATCCAGTTCCCGATCGACGATTCCGGCGTGCGCCGCGTGTTCCGGCATCTGGGCAGCGGCGGCGTGGTGTCGATCATGCCCGACCACGTGCCGCGCAGCGGCGGCGTAATCGCACCGTTCTTCGGCGTGCCGGCGCTGACCATGACCCTGCTGCCGCGCCTGGCCGCACGCACCGGCGCGAACGTGCTGATGCTGTTCGTCGAGCGATTGCCGAAAGCGGCGGGCTACGCGATCCATTTTCGCGAGCCGCCCGATGCGCTGCGCGACCCGAACCTCGACGTGGCGTGCGCCGCATTGAATACGGCGGTCGCAGGCTGCGTGGAAACCGCGTTCACGCAGTACCAGTGGAACTACAAGCGCTTCAAGCCGCGGCCGGGCAGCGGATTGCCGGACATCTACCGCACCGCGCATCCGATGGGAGCGATGAACTGATGCGCTGGTACGTCGCGCTGACCTGGGCTTCACTGCGCGTGCTCGGGCTGTTGCCGCTGCGCGCGCTGCACGCATTGGGCGCCGCGATCGGACAGGGATTGTGGTGGCGCAAGCGTGCGCGCGAACGCGTTCACACGGAAGTGAACATGCGCTTCGCGCGTCCGGATCTTGACGACGATGCGCGCGCGACACTCACCCATGCGTGCCTGATCGAAACCGGCCGCGCGGCGACCGAACTCGCCGCGGTGTGGGGCCGCGGTGCACGCCGGGCATTGCGGCTGGTACGCGAAGTGCGCGGCCAGGAACTGTTCGACGCCGCGCTGCAGTCCGGGCGCGGCCTGATCATTGCCGCGCCGCACCTCGGCTGCTGGGAACTGCTGAATTACTGGCTGTGCAGCCGCACGCCACTCGCGATTCTCTACCGTCCGCCGAACAACCCGTCCTTCGAACCGCTGCTGCGCCGCGCGCGCGGTGAACTCGCGCCCGAACAGGTGCGCGCCGACGGCGCCGGCGTGCGCGCGCTCTACAAGCGGCTCAGCGCCGGCGGTGTCATCGGCATCCTCCCCGACCAGCAACCCAAGCGCGGCGAGGGCCAGTTCGCGCCGTTCTTCGGCGTGGAGGCCGACACCATGGTGCTGTTGCCGCGCATCGCGCAACGCACCGGCGCGACCGTGCTGTTCGCATTCGCCGAACGTCTGGCGCACGGCGCGGGGTTCCGGATCCATTTCCGCGCAGCGCCGCAAGGCATTGCCGATGCCGACCTGCGCGTCGCGTGCAGCGCACTCAATCGCGGCGTGCAGGAATGCGTCGAACTCGCTTTCACGCAATATCAGTGGACTTACAAGCGCTGGTCCGATCGCCCCGATCCGAACGAGCCGGATCCGTATTGGGTGGCGCGCAATCAGGCGACGCGCAGGTCCGGTTAGCGACCAGCCGATCTACGCGCCCCAATCCCCTGCTTTTCGATTCGCTTCAGAAACACGGCCATCTCCTTTGCCGCCTGCACGTCGCCGCGGCGATCGGCCACGCCGATGCCCTCGCGCCAGGCCTCCGCCGCCGCGTTGGTGTCGCCGATCGCAAGCTGCGCCTTGCCCAGCGCCTTCCAGGCCGCGGAGTATTCGGGATCGAACGTGAGCGCCTCGCGCAATTGCACGACCGCCTGCGCGGCATCGCCCGCCGACAGCAGCGCGTTGCCCAGCGAGTAGCGCAGCATGGGGCCGTCGCGCGGGCCGCCCAGTTGCGTACGCAGGTTGGCGATCAGGCTCTCGTTCATGCGCGCATTCTCGCGCGCCACGCATGCACACGCGAGTGAAGGCGCATCGTAGGGCGGACATTGTCCGCCTGCCGACCAAGGAGACTACCGGCGGGCGTTGCCCGCCCTACATATGCTGGTAGCGCCAGTAATCCTGCGGATACAACGCCGTCGGATGCGAAGGTTCCGGCGGCTTCTCGCCGCGGCGCAAGGCAGCGAGCGTCGGCGCGTCCCACACCACCAGCCACACCGAGCGGAACGGCTGCACGAACACCGGATAGCGCAGGTCCATCCCGGTCAGGTTGCTCGGGTACTCCACGATCAGGCCGCGCGGGTGCGCCTTCGCCCATTGTTGCAAACCGGGGCCTTCGTAGAGGCGATCGATCGGCTGCTCCAGCCGGCCGAGGAAGTGGAACTGCCCCTCGTACACGTCGAGGTTGCCGATCGCGCGGCCCTGTTCCTGCGCGCGCGCCAGCAATTGCGACACCGGCTTCAGGTTGAACGCCGGATACAAAGTGAGCGCGAACAGGCCGTAAGCCGCGGCGGTGCCGACCAGGCTGGCGAAAGCGATGCGGCGCAGTTCGCCGCGCCCGCGTACCAGCATCAGGATTCCGAGCAGCAGGTACAACACGCCGAACGGCGCGCTGGCGCCGGACAGGTCGCGCAACCAGTGCCCGTTGACGCGTCCGCTGGTGACGAGCCACGGCAGCGCGAACAACAGGATCGCCAGCGCGAAGGCACCCAGCGCCAGGGGCCACGGGCCCCACTTCGCGTCGCGTGCGATCGCGCCGTTGCGATCGCGCAGGCGCGCGATCGCGAACGCCATGAACATCGCCGCGGCGGGCAGTTCCGGGATCAGGTAATAGGTCTGCTTGCCGCTGATGCAGCAGAACACGATGAACACCGGCACCATCCAGGCGATGGCCATGCGCAACCCGGATTCGACCGGCGCCCGCAGGCCCAGCACCGCGGCCCACATCCGCGGCCAGCCGATGAACGGGAACAGCACCGCGGGCAGCCAGGGCAGGTACCACCAGAACGGGCGCGCGTGATCGAAGGCTTCCACCACGCGCCCGGCGGTCTGCTTGAACAGCAGCTCGTTCGCGTACGCCGGACCGCCGATGTGGATGGCCGGGATCACCCACGCCGCCAGCATCGCGAAGCCGCCGATGAACCCGAGCAGTCCGAAGCCGTACCAGCGCGCGCGTTGCTCGCGCGCGTAAAGGTTCCACCACGGCCCGAGCAACCACACGAACACCACGTGCAGCGCCATCACCGGACCCTTGGTGAGCAGGCCGAGGCCGATGCAGATCGCGAGGCCGATCCAGCGCGGCGATGCGCGGCTCGGCGCCGGTGCAAGACACAACAGCGCGCCGAGCACCCACACGCTCAGCAGCACCTCGTACATGATCTGCAGGCCGAACAGGAACGCGAAGCTCAGGCCCAGCAGCATCCACGGCGTGGCGCGCGCGATCCACGGATGTTTCGGAAACAGCCGCCGCGCCAGCACCTGCGCCAGGATCAACTGCGCCGCGCCGATCAACACTTCCAGCACGCGCGGCCAGATGTCGTTGACGCCGAACGCCGCCCAGCCGGCGTGGATCATCCAGAACAGCAGCGGCACCTTCTGGCTGTACGGCGCGCCGTTGATATGCGGCACCCAGAACTGGTGGTGCAGCCACATGTCCCAGGCCACGCTCAGCGTGCGCGTCGAATACAACGGCATCGGGCCTTGCATGAAGATCGAGATCAGCGCCACGGCGAGCCACAGCGGCAGCCACCACAGCAGCGCGCGCAGGTGTTCGGATCGGGTATAGGAATCGCCGGCCAAGTGATGCTGCCTTGTTGAGAGTGCGGCCACGGGCCGCTGTGCGATCCCGGCGATCAGCGACGGTCGCAGGGAAACCAGCGCGCAAGTTTAGCCGACCCGTCAAACCGGGCCGCGGTCCTGCATCACGCGCGCATCTGCGCGCCGCGCCTCCATCAGCGCCGCGGGCGTCCGGGCGGCGAAACGCAGCAGCCGGTCGACCCAGTGCTCGTCGTTTGAAGTCGCGAAATCGGTGATGAACAGGCAGTGCCTTCTATCCACGCGCGCCAGCGCCAGCATGCGCCGGATCTTGTCGAGCGCGCGCGGTTCGGTTTCGCACACGTAGACGGGTGAATCGCGTTCGCGCCGCAGCGCCTGCACCATGCGCCAGCGTTGCGGGCTGAGCGGCAGCGGACGATGCCGCGCGTTCACCTGCAGGACGTCGCCCACGTCGGGATGGCCCGCGTACAGATCCCGTGACCACGGCCCCGGCCCGAACACCACGCAGCGCTCGCCGTAGCGGCGATGCAGTTCCGCCAGCAACGGCGCGAGCAGGATCATGTCGCCGAGGCGGCCGAAGCGGATCACCAGCGGGCGCATCGAGATCCTCAGGCGGAAACGCGCAGCGGCAGTCTATCCCATGCCGCCTGCACTTCTTCCAGCGCGATTTCCGAAACGCGGTGGCGCTGCGGCGGGCCGCCCAGGCCGATCACCGGGCTGCCGACCGGGCTGCGCGGCAACCATTGCGCCGGCGGGTGCGCGCCGTACAGCACGATCAACGGGCAGCCCATGGCCGCAGCCGCATGCGCAGGGCCGGTGTCCACCGAGATCATGCCGGAGGCGCGCTCCAGCAAGGCCAGCAACCGGCGCAACGGCAGTTCGCCGCTCGCCTCCAGCACGCGGCTGGTATCCGCGGCGTCCGCGATCGCGCGCAGCACCACGCGCTCGGCCGGAACGCCGCACAGGATCACGTGGATCTGCGGATCGCGCGCAAGCACGTGCCGGATCAACGCTTCCCAGCGTTCGGAAGGCCATGCCTTTTCGTCGCCCAATTGTCCGGCGCGGCCGCGCTTGAGAGTGCGCTTGTTCCCCGGCTGCAACGGCACCAGCTGCTTGTGTTCGAGGCCGTGCCGCCGCAACCATGCATCGAGGTCGCTCCGATCGGCATCGTTCACGAACAAACGTGGCGCGCGCCCGGCTGTCTGTCCCTCGTCCACGCGAGTCGCCTCAGGCGGAACCGAACGCTTGCGGCGTCATCGCGCCGAATCGCAGCCAGCGATCGATCCAGTGCTCTTCGCTGCGCAACATGCAAGCCGGGTTGGCGTACACGCAACGTTCCGGCGCAATGCCCGCGCGATCCAGCAGCCAATGGATCTTCTCGAGCGCGTAGTCGTCGCAGATGTAAACGGGACCGGGCGGCTGCGCGCGCAACGTCTTCACCAGGTGCTGCTGGGAGCGGTCCAGCCAGTACGGCCGGCGGCGGCTGCGCACGGTCAGCACCTCCTGCACATCCGGATTGCCCGCCAGCAGCGGCGCCAGCCAGGCGCCGGAACCGAGCACCCGGCACGGTTGCCCGTAACGCCGGTGCAGCAGGCCGAGCAGCGGCGTCAGCAGCACCACGTCGCCGAACGCACCGAAGCGCACCACCAGCGGTGCGGCCCCCGCGCTCGCGGGAGCGGATGCGACAGACGGAAGACTTGCGGGAGCGGCTTGCACCGGCGCATTCCAGCGCAACCGTCTGTCATCCACCTTTCGGGGTAACGCGGACTCGCCGTGGTTCTCATCCCACTGCACTCATTCCCGAGGCACTACACTGCGGCGAGCCCGCAGTTGCCCGTCCAACCATGCCCGACCGTCCCGGCCTTTCCGCCTGCATCATCACGCTGAACGAAGCCGACCGGATCGGCGCGTGCATCGCCTCGCTCGCGTTCTGCGACGAAGTGGTGGTGGTGGATTCGGGTTCAGCCGACGGCACGCGCGAGATTGCGACGCACGCCGGCGCGCGCGTGATCGAGCACGCCTTCGAGGGTTATCGCGCGCAGAAGGATTTCGCGGTGAAGCAGGCGCGCCACGACTGGGTGCTGTGCCTGGACGCCGATGAGCGCGTCACGCCCGCACTGCGCGACGCGATCGAAGCCGCACGCGACCAGGGCTTCGCCGGCGCGGCGGGTTACCGCTTCGCGCGCGCCACCGAATACTTCGGGCGCTTCCTGCGCCATGGCAACGCGTATCCCGATCGCGTGCTGCGGTTGTTCGACCGCCGCCGCGGCGGCTGGAACGCCGGTCGCGAAATCCACGAGCACGTGGTGCTGGACGGTCCGGTGCAGACACTGGCCGGCGACCTTGAACACGTTGCCTACCGTTCGCTCGACGACCAGCTCGCGCGCTATCGCCGCTACGCCACGATGATGGCGCAGCACATGCACGCGCGCGGCCGGCGCGCGCGCTGGTACAACCTGATCATCAATCCGCGCTGGCGTTTCCTGCGCGGCTACATCCTGCGCGGTGGATTCCGCGACGGCTGGCGCGGCCTGCTGTTCGCCTCGCTGGAAGCCGACTACACGCGCGAGAAATTCGCGCGGCTGATGCTGCTGCAACGCGCAGGCGAGAGTTCGACTTCAGGCTGATGCGAGCATCGCTTCGATGGCCGTCCGCAGGCGGCCGGCGAACGCCGCGTCATTGCTTTCGAACCACGTGCGCGCGCGTGTCCCCAGCGCGGTGCGTTCCGATTCGCTCATAGCCAGGCATCGCTGGATCGCGGCCTCCAATGCGCTCTCCGAAATCCGATAAGTCGTCGCCAGCTGCTGTCGCCCGGTCTGGTCGTGGTCGACCAGCACGCCGCGTTCCGGCGTGACCAGCTCGTTCATCGGCGGTGCGTCGGTGGTGAGCACCACGGCGCCCACGCTCATGCCTTCAACGATGTAATGACCGAAGCCTTCGGTTTCCGAACAGCACACGTGGAACGCATTCGCATTCTGCATCCGCTTCAGTTCCGCGTCGTCCACATAGTCGATGCGATGCACGATATTCGCCGCCGGTGCGCCCGGCCTGGCGCTGCGCGGATTCTGGAGCACGGTGAGCCGGGGCCATTCCGGATGCCTGCGCCACAACGCCAGCAGCCGTTCGGTTCCCTTGTAGGGACTGCGGCCGGCCAGATGGCAAAACGTGCGTTCGCGCGGAACCGAAGCATCGAGCCGATCCGCGCTGGTGAATCCGATCCGCGCGGTGCGGCACCCGAGCGCGCGGAAGATCGCTTCGGCGTGACCGGTTTTCACCAGCACGCCATCCATGCGCGGAAGCTTTTCGACGTCTTCCGGCGTGCACCACTCCGGGTTCGGCAGGAACAGGTTGCAGCGCGCGAACGGCAGATCCTCGACGCGGATGCGCTCGAGCATCAGGTTGGCATCGAAGCGGCTTTCACCGCGAACGCGCATTGCCATCCAGCGCAAGCGCATGCGCAGCGGCCGCGTCCATTTGCGCAGCTTGCCGCGCCGCAAGGTGCTGAAGTGCACTTCGTAACCGGCCGCGGCCAGCGCCCTGGCGAGCAGGCGCAGGTCGCTGGACAGTCCGACCTTGTTGTCCCATGCGATCAGGTTGATGCCGCGCCGCGATTCCATGCAACGCTCACTCGTCCGCGTCCGGATCGTAGGCGCCGAACTGTCCGGCATCATCGCTCTTCGGTGGCACGCAGCCCGGCACCACCGCGTCGCGCCTGAACAGATACCACTCGCGACGATTGGCATGCCCGACATGGATGGCACGATCCATCTTCACGCAGGGTGCGAGCACGTCGCCCAGCGAGAAGATCCAGCGGTGCGCGGGATCCTGCTGCTGCCATTCCAGTGCGTGTTCGAGCTGCTCGTGCCACGGCAGCAGGAAGCCCCAGTTGACGCTCGAACGCCCGAGCATATCCAGCATCAGCAGGTTCTGTTCCTTCCACGCGACCAGCGCGATCTGGTCCTGCTGCGGCACCAGGCTCGCGGTGCGCGCCATCACGTCGCGTGCGGACGAATAGCCGTTCAACAGCGGATACGCGACCAGGCCCCAGGTGCCCCACAGCACCAGCGCGAACGCGCTCCACGTCAGCAGCGCGCGCCGCGGCCGCGTCAGCAACGCGATCAGCACGCCGGCCGCGCCGATGCCGAGGATCATCGCCACCAGCGGCGCGGGCGAGGCGTCCAGTGCCGAAGCCGCGCGCTGCGTCAGCGATTGCAGGTGGCCCGTGTGCATCAGCGCGCCGGCTGCGAGCATCGCCGCGGCGATCAGCAACGCGATCAGCCACAGCGCGATGCGGAAATCGCGCCGCCGCACGATGCCCGGCAACAGCGGTGCGAGCGCAACCGCGACCATCGGCATCACCGGCAGGATGTAGACATTGCGCTTGCCGGCGCTGATCGAGAAGAACACCACCACGATCACCGCCCATGCCAGCGGCAGCAGGATGCGAGCGTCCTTCATGCGCAAGCGTCGCGCCCATGCAGGGACGGCCCACGGCAGCGCCAGCGACAGCGGCAACCACTGGAACGCGACCACGCCGAGGTAGTAATACCAGGGGTGCAGGTGATGCGTTGCGTGCGCGTAACGCGAAACGGTCTGGCCGAGCAGGATGTCGTGCGCGTAGTGCGCGAATTCCGGATCGTGGTGGACGTGCACGATCCACAACATCGGCAGCGCCCAGCCCAGCACCGGGACCACGAAGGCCAGCAAGCCGAGCCACCAGCGCGGATCGCGTGCACGCGCAGCGTGCACGTTGCGCCAGCCGCGCGCGCAGGCGAACGCGTACGGCGCGAACATCAGCAGCGCCAGCACGCCGACGCCCTTGGTGATCACGCCGAGTCCCGCGGCAAAGCAGCCGACCAGGTACCAGCGCCAGTTGGGCCCGAGCAGCAGGTGCCGCAGCAGGCCGTAATTCGCCAGCGTGATCCAGAACACCTCCAGCGCGTCGATCTGCGCGGCGCGCATCTGGAAGGTGAAATCGAAGCTCACCAGCACCAGGCCCGCGGCGAGCAGCGCGCTGCGGTGACTCCACTGCCGGCGCACCAGGTCGTACACCAGGCCGAGCGTGCCCAGGCCCGCGAGCAGCGAGGGAATCAGGAACCAGCCGCGCCAGCCGCGAGTGATCCAGTAGCAGCAAGCCTCCAGCCACATGAACAGCGGCGGCTTGTCCGAATACAACTCGACGCCGCGATGCGGGAACAGCCACAGGCCGCTATGCAACATTTCGCGCGCGACCAGCGCGAAACGCGGTTCATCCGAAGGCCACGGATCGCGCAAGCCGATGCCCAGCCCGAGCAGCAACAGCGCGAACGCGAAGAACACGATCAGCTCGACGCGCGCATTGCGTGTCAGCCAGCCTCGGGCGCGGGACAACGGAGTCATGGGTGCGGATCGGGGAATCAGGAGCGCTTGCCGATCGCGGCATAGTACATGCCATCCAACCCGCCATCGCCGGGCAGGATCTGCCATCCGGCACCGGCGGCGTGCCCGGCCGGCAGTTCGATCGGCAGCTCTCGCGCATCCGCGCGCGCGCCCAGGAAATCGGCGATCACGTGCTCGTTCTCCGCGCGCAGGATCGAGCAGGTCGCGTAGAGCAATCGCCCGCCCGGTTGCAGCAGCGGCCAGAGTGCATCCAGCAGGGTGCGCTGTTGTTGCGCCAACGCCGGAATGTCGTCCGCGCGCCGGTGCAGCTTGATGTCCGGATGCCGGCGGATCACTCCGGTGGCGGAGCACGGCGCGTCCAGCAGGATGCGATCGAAGGGTTTGCCGTCCCACCACGCCGTGGGTTCGGCGGCATCACCGACGCGCGCTTCGCATTGCAGGTGCAGGCGCGCGAGGTTCTCGCGGATGCGAATGACGCGTTGCGGTTCCCGGTCCAGCGCGAGCAATTGGATGTCCGCGCGTTCGAGCAGATGACAGGCCTTGCCGCCGGGCGCGGCGCAGGCATCCAGCACACGCATGCCGTTGCGCACATCCAGCAGATCGGCGGCGAGTTGCGCGGCGCCATCCTGCACGGACAGCTTGCCCTCCCTGAATTCCGGCAGGCGCGCGATGTCGGCGTGTTCGTCCAGCACCAGCGCATCGCACAGGAACGGATGCGCGCTCGCCGCGACGCGTTGGACCTGCAAGGCCGCGATCATCGCCTCGCGTGTTGTTCTGCGCGCGTTGACGCGCAGCATCGGCGGCGATGCTGCGTTGTTTGCGGCGAGAACCGGCTCGGCCTGCTGCGGCCAGTCATGCGCGATCGCTTCGACCAGCCAGCGCGGATGGGCGGTGCGCGCGACCGGATCGCGATCGAGCCTTGCATTGAGCACTTCGCGTTCGCGCAGCCAGCGGCGCAGCACGGCATTGATCAGATTGGCGAAGGCCGGGCGGCGCAGCGTTCTCGCCGCTTCCACCGTCGCTGCGACCGCGGCGTGTGGCGGAAGCTGCAGGATTGCGAGTTGCACCAGTCCCACGATCAGCAAGGCATGCACCAGCGGCTCGCGCTTGCGCAGCGGCTTGTCGAGCAGCAGATCCAGCGCGGCATCGTAACGCGGCCACGCGCGCGCGCCTTCGTTCGCGATCGCGGTCAGCAGCGCACGATCGCGTGGATCGGCGAGCTGCATTTGCGCCGGCGCCAATGTTTCGCGCAACGAACGGCCATCGAGCGCGACCGCGGCCAGCACCTGCGCAGCGAGTGCGCGCGTGTCGTTCATGCAGTGCGCAATTCCGCGCGCGCGTTGAGATAGTCGGCCGCGCTGATCACGCGCCCGCCGGCCCGTTGCAGTTTGGTTACACGCAGCACGCCTTCACCACACGCGAGATCAATGCCGTGCCTGGATGCCGACACGATCTCGCCCGACCTGGCCGAGCCACGAGTCACGGGTCCCGAGCCCCGGGCTTCCGCCGCCCAGATTCGTGCGCGCTCGCCCGCGATCTCCGCTTCCGCCACCGGCCAAGGATCGAACGCGCGCACCTTGCGTTCCAGTTCGATCGCGCTCGATGCAAGATCCAGTTTCGCCTCGGCCTTGTCCAGCTTGTGCGCGTAGGTCACGCCCTCGCCGGACTGCGGCATCGCCTTCAACACTTCACCTCGCAGCACGTGCTGCAAACCCTCCGCCAGCACCTGCGCGCCGAGTTCGGCCAGCCGATCATGCAGCGAACCACCCGTGTCGTACGGCTGGATGGGTGTGCGCGCGGACAGCAGCACGGGGCCGGTGTCGAGGCCCTTCTCCATCCTCATCAGGCACACGCCGGTTTCCGCGTCGCCCGCCAGGATCGCGCGCTGGATCGGCGCGGCGCCGCGCCAACGCGGCAGCAGCGACGCATGGACGTTCCAGCAGCCCAGCCGTGGAATCGCGAGCACCGCCTTCGGCAGGATCAAGCCGTACGCGATCACGACCATGAGATCGGGCGCGTAGTCGCGCAGCCGCTGTTGTGCCGCGGCGTCCTTCAACGACTCGGGTTGCTCGACCGGAATGCCCACGGCCAGCGCAGCGTCTTTCACCGGGCTCATCGCCAGCGCGCGACCACGCCCCGCAGGACGATCGGGCTGCGTATAAACGGCGGCGACCTGCGCACCGGATTCGATGCACGCGCGCAAACCGGGCAGCGCGAACGCCGGCGTGCCGGCGAAGACCAGCCGCAAGGAACGGTCGCTCATGGCCTCAGGCGGAGGCTGCTTGCGGTTCAGCTTGTCTTCGCGCCTTCTCCAGCTTGCGCTTCACCATCTCGCGCTTCAGCGGCGAGAGGTAATCCACGAACAGCTTGCCGATCAGGTGATCCATCTCGTGCTGGATGCACACGGCCAGCAGCCCGTCGGCTTCGAATTCGAACGGCTTGCCGTCCAGGTCCTGCGCGCGCACGCGGATCGATCCTGCGCGCTCGACGTCGGCGAAGATGCCAGGCACCGACAGGCAGCCCTCCTGATAGGTCTGGTGGCCTTCTGCGTGCAGGACTTCCGGATTGACCAGCACGCGCGCATCGTTGTGCTCTTCCGACACGTCGACGACGAGCAGGCGCTGGTGCACGTTCACCTGCGTGGCGGCCAGGCCGATGCCCGGCGCCGCGTACATGGTTTCCAGCATGTCGGCCGCGAGCTGCTTCAGGCCCGCGTCGAACACGCTGACCGGCACCGCCTTGGTGCGCAGGCGCAGGTCGGGGAATTCGAGTATTTCGAGCTTGGCCATAAATAAAGTTTGCCGTGGGCGGGCATTGCCCGCCGCTGGGTGGCGGACGATGTCCGCCCTACGAAACTGCGGACGGTTTGGCGTTATCCAACCCTGCCGCGTGGCTAGGATGCCCATTGTACGCTTGTTTCATATACACTCGGCCAAAATCGCTTGGGGATCGGGGGATTGCCGCCTATGTTTAAGAAAGCGCTTGCGCTCGCCGCCGGCCTGCTGGTGACCCTCGGCGCCTACGCCGCGACCGCGGAATTGCGCGCCGACCATCCTTCCACCTACACGGTGCAGAAGGGCGACACGCTCTGGAGCATCTCCGCGCGATTCCTGCAGAAGCCCTGGTTGTGGCCCGAAATCTGGGACGTCAACCAGCAGATCCACAATCCGCACCTGATCTATCCGGGCGAGGTGCTGCAGCTCGGCGTGGACGGCCGCCTGCACGTCGCACAACGCGCACAGGTCGAAGCCAATCCGATTCCGGCCGTGCCGCTTTCGCAGATCCAGCCGTTCCTGCACGACCTGCGCGTGATGAGCTCGCACGACCTGGCGCGCACGCCGTACGTGGTGGCCTCGGAAGAGGACCAGCCGCGCGCTTCCGAAGGCCAGTTCGTCTACGTGCGTGGCCTGAACGCCACGCCGGGCGAGCGTTTTGCGTTGGCGCGCCCGAGTCACGTCTATCGCCGCTACAAGGGCCAGCGGCTGTATCCGTACGAAGTCGGCCATCTGCTCAACAGCAACGTCGAAGTGGAGGAAGGTCCCTGGCAGGAGAACTTCCGCAACGACGGCATGATGGGCCGCGGCACCGAAATCGGCACCGAGGTCGAGATCATCGGCACCGTGCGCGTGCTGAAAGGCGGCGATCCGGCGACGACCCTGCTGACCAACGCCAAGATGGAGATCCGTCCGGGCGACCGCCTGCTGCCGGTGGATGACGCTCCCTATGACGCGATGTTCTATCCGCATCCGGCAACCTCCCTGCCGCCTTATGCGCGCGTGATGGCATTCGCCAACGGCATGGATTCCACCTCGAGCGAAGGCCCCGATTCGGTGGTGGCGCTCTCGGTCGGCAGCGCCGACGGCGTGAACGACGGCACCACCTTCGCGATCTACCAGCCGGGCGTCGTGATCACCGACGACGTGGCCGGTGACAGCCGCAAGCGTTCGTTCGGCCCGCACGTGAAACTGCCGTCGGAATTCGTCGGCCACGTGATGGTGTTCCGCACTTTCGATCACGTCAGCTACGGCCTGATCATGGACGGCATCAAGCCGGTCCATATCAACGACACGCTGGAACTGCCGCAGTAAGGCGGTCAGGCATTTCTTACGCGACGGCGCGGCTCATCACCGCGCCGTTTTCGTTTGTGCCGCCCGTAAACTCGCTGGATGGAACGCGAAGACGACCTTCGAGCATGGCTCACCCTGCTGCGAGCACCCGGCGTCGGGCAGGCGGGCACGCGCGCGCTGATCGAGCGGGCGGGCTCCGCAGGGAGCGCCTGCGGTTCCGCGCGAAGACTGCGCGGCGAGTGCGGCTTGAGCGCGGAAGCGCTGGACTGGATCGAAGCGCCCGACGCCGCGCGGCTGGGTGCCGATCTCGCCTGGCTTTCGCAACCCGATCATCACCTGCTGCGCTGCACCGAACCGGATTTCCCGCCCCAGCTTGCGGAAATCCCGCAACCCCCGGCCGCGTTGTTCGTGGTCGGTGATCCGGGGTTGCTGCTCCATGCGCAGGTCGCAATGGTCGGCGCGCGCAGCGCCAGCGCCCAGGGCATGGCGAACGCGCGCGAATTCGCCAGGGCCTTCGCACGTGCCGGGCTGATCGTCACGAGCGGCATGGCTGACGGCATCGACGGTGCCGCACACAGCGGCGCGCTGGAGGCAGACGGCGCGACGATCGCGGTGATCGGCACCGGCGCGGACCTGGTCTATCCGCGCAAGCATCGCGAGCTGGCCACGCGGATCGCGCAACGCGGCGCGATCGTCAGCGAGTATCCGCTCGGTACACCCGCGCGCGCCGAACACTTCCCGCAACGCAACCGGCTGATCGCAGGGCTGGCGCTGGGCACGCTGGTGGTCGAGGCCAGCCTGCAATCGGGTTCGCTGATCACCGCCCGGCTGGCCGGCGAGATGGGACGGGAGGTGTTCGCCCTGCCCGGCTCGATCCACAACCCGCTCTCGCGCGGCTGCCACAAGCTGATCCGCGACGGCGCCCGGCTCACCGAAACCGCGCGCGAGGTGATCGAGGCACTTGCACCCGGTGCGCAGGCGCTGGGTGCGCAGCTCCGTGAGCGGCTGGAAACCGCGCCGGAAGAGGCTTCACACGACGGTTCGCCGGCCCGCGAGCGTGATCCGGACTACGCCCGCCTGCTTTCGGCGCTGGACGAAACCCCGCTCGGCCTGGACGAACTGGCCACCCGGACCGGCTTGAAACCGGCCGAACTGTCCTCGATGTTGCTCCTGCTGGAGCTGGAAGGGGCCGTGGCGCCGGCCGTAAATGGCCGCTGGCAAAAGCTTTTCGTCCCCTCCGCTTGACAGCGGGCGGGGTGGCGTGCCTCCACTATAAATAAGGAAACGGGCCGCGGCAGGCCCGGATTTGGATCGCGAATGGCCAAGAACCTGCTCATCGTCGAGTCGCCCGCCAAGGCCAAGACGATCAACAAATACCTCGGCCCGGACTTCCACGTGCTGGCGTCCTACGGGCACGTGCGCGACCTCGTGCCCAAGGAAGGCGCGGTGGACCCCGAGCACGGCTTCGCCATGGATTACGCGCTGATCGAGAAGAACGAGCGCCACGTGGACGCGATCGCGAAAGCCGCGAAAGCCGCCGACACCATTTATCTGGCGACCGATCTTGACCGCGAAGGCGAGGCGATCAGCTGGCACATCAGCGAGATCCTGCGCGAACGCGGCTTGCTGGAGGATCGCGACGTGCACCGCGTGGTGTTCTCGGAAATCACGCCGCGCGCGATCAAGGAAGCCGTCGCGCATCCGCGCAAGCTTTCGCACGACTTGGTGGACGCGCAGCAGGCGCGGCGCGCGCTGGACTACCTGGTCGGCTTCAATCTCTCGCCGGTACTGTGGCGCAAGTTGCAGCGCGGACTGTCTGCCGGCCGCGTGCAGTCGCCGGCGCTGCGGATGATCGTCGAGCGCGAGGAGGAGATCGAAGCCTTTCGCCCACGCGAATACTGGACGATGGAAGCGCAGCTCGCGCATCCTGACGGCGCATTCAGCGCGCGGCTGGTCCGGCTCAAGGGCAAGAAGTTCGAGCAGTTCGATCTCACCAACACCACCGACGCACATGCCGCGCGCGATTCGCTGCTCGCCGAAGCTCGGAAATCGAGTACCGTTGAAGCGGCGACCTTGAATGCCGGGAACGGTTCGCTCACCGTCGCCGACGTCCAGAGCAAGCAGCGCCAGCGCCGTCCGTCGGCGCCATTCACCACGTCCACGCTGCAGCAGGAAGCCGCGCGCAAGCTCGGCCTCTCCACCAGCCGCACCATGCGCATCGCGCAGGGCCTGTACGAAGGCGTGGCGCTGGGCGCGGAAGGCAACGTCGGCCTGATCACCTACATGCGTACCGACTCGACCAATCTGTCCAACGAGGCGATCGGCGAGTTGCGCGCGACCATCGAACGCGAATTCGGCAGGCAGGGCCTGCCCGAGCACGCGATGGTCTACAAGGCCAAGTCGAAGAACGCGCAGGAAGCGCACGAGGCGATCCGCCCCACTTCCGCGTTGCGCACGCCGAAGTCGGTTGCGGCGTACCTGACACCCGATCAATTGAAGCTGTACGAACTGATCTGGAAGCGCGCGGTCGCCTGCCAGATGAAGCCGGCGACCCTGAACACCGTGGCCGTCGAGTTTCCATGCGGCCACGATGCGGCGTTCCGTGCGACCGGCACCACGGTGGTGGACCTTGGCTTTCTCGCGGTGTACGAGGAAGGCCGTGATGCGAAATCCGAAGACGACGAGGAAGCGCGCAAGTTGCCGGCGCTGCAGGTCGGCGACGTGGTGCCGCTGTCCGACATCGTCACCGACCAGCATTTCACCGAACCGCCGCCGCGCTATTCGGAAGCGTCGCTGGTCAAGGCGCTGGAGGAATACGGCATCGGCCGGCCTTCCACCTACGCCAGCATCATCCAGGTGCTGCTGAACCGCGAATACGTGATCCTGGATTCGCGCCGCTTCAAGCCGACCGACGTCGGCCGCGCGGTGGCGAAATTCCTGTCCGGGCATTTCACG
>DASSEW010000012.1:0-13368 GCA_035695065.1 Rhodanobacteraceae bacterium
GCATTCGCGCGCGAAGGCGCCAAGGTCGCGCTGATCGCGCGAGGCCAATCCGGTCTGGATGCCACGCTGCGCGAACTCGAACTGGGTGGCAGCAGCGCGATCGCGATCGCCGCTGACGTGGCCGACGCGCAGGCGTTGGAAGACGCCGCGGAACGCGTTGAAAGCGAACTCGGTCCGATAGACATCTGGGTCAACAACGCGATGGTCACGGTGTTCGCGCCGGTGAACCAGATCGGTCCCGACGAATTCAAGCGCGTCACCGAAGTCACCTACCTCGGCGGCGTGTACGGCGCGATGGCTGCGCTGAAACGCATGCGCACGCGCAACCGCGGCACCATCGTGCAGGTGAGTTCGGCACTCGCCTACCGCAGCATTCCGCTGCAGTCGGCGTACTGCGGCGCCAAGCACGCGCTCGCCGGTTTCGTGGATGCGCTGCGCTGCGAGCTTGTCCATGAGCAGAGCGCCATCCACGTCACCGCGGTGCAGATGCCGGCCCTGAACACGCCGCAGTTTTCCTGGGCGCGCAACAAGCTGCCGCATCGCCCGCAGCCGGTGCCGCCGATCTTCCAGCCGGAGGTTGCGGCGGATGCGATTCTTTATGCAGCGAGCCACAAGCGCCGCAACGTGCCGGTGGGCGCGCCGACGTGGCTTGCCGAATGGGGCCAGCGCTTCATTCCCGGATTGCTGGACAAATACCTCGGTCGCACCGCGTGGGGCGGCCAACAGACGCCGGAGCCCGACGACCACAAGCGCGCCGACAACCTGTTCTCGCCGGTCGACGTGGACGGCGATCCCGGCGCACACGGCGATTTCGATTCGCGCGCGCGCGGCTCGTCATGGGCGTTGTGGGTGGAGAAGAACCGCCGCGCGCTCGGGCTCGGCGCGCTTGCCGCGAGCGCGCTGGGCACGGGCATGTGGTTCGGCGCGCGCAAGCACAAGCGCATGTAGGGCGGGTCTTGACCCGCCGTTCTTTCGCGCCATGAGCGTCACATCGGCGGGTTGAAACCCGCCCTACATTCCCGAGGAGCCCACCATGACCATCGGCAACAAATTCTGGGCCATTGCGGAGGGTTACATTCCGCCGGGCGGAACGGGTGGCGGCGATCCTCGCTTCGAGAGCCACGAAACCGCCTGCCTGCTCAACGCGAATGATCGCGACGCGCAGGTGCGCATCACCCTGTATTTTTCCAACCGCGATCCGGTCGGACCATACGCGGTGACGGTGCCCGCCAGGCGCACGTTGCATTTGCGGTTCAACGACCTCACCGATCCCGCGCCGGTGCCGCGCGACACCGATTATTCCAGCGTGTTCGAATCGGACCTGCCGATCGTGGTGCAACACACGCGCCTCGATTCGCGCAAGCAGGCGCTGGCGCTGCTCAGCACGGTCGCGTATTCGGCCCATTGAGCCACTCTCAACAAAGAGACAACATACCGTCACGTAACATTCATGGATTGCGGCGGATGAAGGATCGGAATGGCTCGCACGCCAGCCGCGGCATGGATGGAACGATTCCGGGGCGCACGTGCGCCGCGGCGCACGGCGGCGGCCGGGCCGATGCCGCCGCCGGATGGCGCGATCGACCTGGAGACCTGCGCATGCGAGCTGGCGAGCCGGCAACGCGGCGCGGCGACACAGCAGAACCTGCCTGATTTCAAGCGCGCGCTGCTGGAACACGAGAACAGCCTGCGCCGCGCCTACGCCGCCGCGCGTCTCGCGGTTTCCGAACAACGCCGCATCGAGCCCGCGGCCGAATGGCTGCTCGACAACTTCTACCTGATCCGTACGCAACTGCGCGAGCTGGCAGCGAGTCTTTCGCCGTCCGACCTGCGCAAGCTGCCGCGCGCCGGCGACAACGGCGAGAGCGTGCCGCGCATGCTCTGCATCGCGCGCGCGTGCGTCACGCATCTCGACGGCCGCATCGAACCGGAGCAGGCGCGCCGCTTCCTCGACGCGTACCAGCAGACCATCACGCTGCAGCTGGCGGAGCTGTGGGCGTGGCCGAGCCTGTTGCGAATGGCAATGATCGAGCGCATCGCCACCGTCGCGCGCACCATCGCGCAACGTCTGGAGGAATATGCGCGCGCCGAATACTGGGCCGGATACCTGATCGAGAAGGCCGACAAGGACGCGCCGGGCATGCTGATGTACGTCGCCGACATGGCGCGACTGCTGCCGGCGGTGACGCCGGCGTGGGCGGCGGAGTTCTATCGCCTGCTGGAAGGCAAGCACCCCTCGCTGGCGCTGGCGCTGACCTGGGCCGAGCAGCAACTGCACCAGCGCGGCCTGGGCGTGGCGGAAGTGATCGACGGCGAGAGCCGTGCGCAGGCCGCCGACCAGGTTTCCATCGCCAACTGCATCAACAGCCTGAGACTGGTCGCGCGGCACAACTGGTCGGACGTGATCGAGGCGGTCAGCGCGGTGGACCGCATCCTCGATGGCGACCCCAGCCAGACGTATGCCCAGATGGATTTCACCACCCGCGGCCTGTACCGGCGCGCGGTGGAAGCACTGGCGCGTCGCGCGCGCTTGAGTGAAAGCGAAGTCGCGCAGCGCGCGGTGGAGACCGCGAAGGCGGCAAGCAGCGCTACCGGCGACCCGCGCGTGCAGCACGTCGGCCATCACCTGGTCGGCAAGGGCCGCGCGGCGTTCGAGAAGCAACTCGAGGTGACGCCGCCGCCGGAGGCGCGCGTCGCCACGACACTGCGGCGCTGGCCGGCGACCTCCTACCTCGGCGCGATCGCGGTCGTCACCGCCGCGATCACCTTCGGGGCCGGGCACAACGGCTTGCACGGGCTGCCGCTGCCGCTGGACATCACCCTGCTGGTCGCGCTGTTCGTCGCGGCGAGCCATCCCGCCGTCGCGATCGTCAACTGGCTGGTCAGCCTGTTGGTACCGCCGCAGCTGCTGCCGCGGATGTCTTTCAGCGGCGGCATTCCCGCCGATTGCCGTACGCTGGTGGTGGTGCCGTGGCTGCTCGGCAGCGAAGCGGGGCTGGACGAGCAGCTCGACCTGCTGGAGATCCGCTACCTCGGCAACCGCGATCCGAACCTGCACTTCGCGCTGCTGACCGATTTCACGGATGCGCCGCAACGCGAGATGCCCGGCGACCACGCGCTGCTCGCCGCTGCGATCGCCGGCATCGAAAGCCTCAACGAAAAATATCCGCTGCCAGGCAGCACGCGCTTCCACCTGTTCCACCGCCCGCGCGAATGGAACGAACGCGAGCGCGCGTGGATGGGCTTCGAACGCAAGCGCGGCAAGCTCGGCGAGCTGAACCGCGTGCTGCGCGGGGCCGACCCGGAAAATTTCAGCACCATCGTCGGCGACCTCGCCGTGCTGCAAAGCGCGCGCTACGTGATCACGCTGGACGCCGACACCATGCTGCCGCCGCAGGCCGCACGCAAGTTGATCGAGACGATGGCGCATCCGTTGAACCGGCCGTGGTTCCACAAGGGTTCGCGGCGGGTGATTGCCGGTTACGGCATCCTGCAGCCGCGCGTGTCGGTCAACAGTTCGCCAGGGCGTGCCAGCCGTTTCTCGCGCCTGTATGCCGACGACAGCGGCCTGGATCCGTACACGCACGCGGTGTCGGACGTGTACCAGGACCTGTTCGGCGAAGCGTCGTTCGTCGGCAAGGGCATCTACGACATCGACGCGTTCAGCCGCTCGGTCGGCACGCGCTTCCCGAACGACCTGATCCTGTCGCACGACCTGCTGGAAGGTTCCTACGCACGCACCGGCCTGGTCAGCGACGTCGAACTGATCGAGCACCAGCCGAACCGCTATTCGGTGGAGGCGCGGCGGCGGCACCGCTGGACGCGGGGCGACTGGCAGATCGTGCAATGGCTGCTGCCGATCGTGCCCGGGCCGCGCCGGCGCGGCCTGCGCAACATGCTGAAGGGCCATCATCGCTGGAAGATTCTCGACAACCTGCGCCGCGGGCTGGTGCCGATCGCGATGCTGGTGCTGCTGCTGCGCGGCTGGACGCTGGCGCCGCGACCGGTGTACTGGACGCTGGTGGTGATCGCGTTCCTGCTGGCGCCGCCGCTGTTCATCGCGCTGGCGCAGATGGCGCGTAATGCCGTGCGCCGCGCCGCGTCGCGTTACTGGCGCGACTCGCTGCGCAACGGCTGGGACCAGCTGCTGCGCACCGGCTTCGCGCTCGCGGTGATCCCGTTCGAGGCGTTCCTGAACCTGGACGCGATCCTGCGCAGCGCCGGCCGCCTGCTGTTCACGCGCAGGCGGCTGCTTGAATGGACCACGATGGAAAGCGCCACGCACTCGGACGCATCCGGCTTGCGCGAGTTTGCGCGGCTGATGTGGGTGGCGCCGGCGTGCGCCGGCGTCAGCACGCTGGTGCTGTGGACGCACGCGCCGGGCGCGCTGGCCGCCGCCGCGCCGCTCCTGATCCTGTGGTTCTTCGCGCCGGTGATCGCGGCGACCTTGAGCCACATCCCGGCCGCGCGCGGGCATGGACTGGATGCGCACGAGCTGCGCTTCCTCGGCGGCATGGCACGGCGCACGTGGCACTGGTTCGAGACCTTCGTCAACGCCGAGGGCAACTGGCTGCCGCCGGACAACTACCAGGAATATCCGGCCGCCAAGGTCGCGCACCGCACTTCGCCGACCAACATCGGCATGGCGCTGCTCGCGAACCTCAGTGCGTACGACTTCGGCTATCTCGGCCTCGACGAACTGCTGGCACGCACGCGCAACACGCTCGCGGCGATGGACAAGCTCGCGCGCCACCGCGGCCACTTCTTCAACTGGTACAACACGCAGACGCTCGCCGCGCTGCCGCCGCACTACATTTCCACCGTGGACAGCGGCAACCTCATGGGCTGTCTCGCGGTGCTGGGTTGCACGCTGCAACACCTGCACGAGGAACCGCTGGTGCCGCGGCGGCTGTCACGCGGGCTGACCGACACGGCGCAGGTCGTCGCCGATTGCGTACGCGCCTCGGTGATCGGCGAGCCGCACGCGATGCTGGCACTCACCGCCACGCTCGCCGCGCTGGATACGCTGGTCGAACACGCCTGCGCCAACCGCGACGCGCTGCCGGTGCTGCACGGGTTGCTGGCGCGCGTGGAGAACGAGGCGGCGAACCTGGCGCAACTCGCCGCCCCGCTGACGCAACTGGAAGAACTGAAAAGCTGGACCACGATCCTGCGCAAGCAGTGCGGCGCGGCCTTGAACGAGCTGGAAGAACTCGCGCCGTGGCTCACCCTGGGCGACTCGGGCAGCGACGACCAGTGCGTGCGCGCGCTGCTGCGCGAGCTGGAGTGCAATCCTTCGCAGCGGCGTGCGCTCGCCATCGCCGGCGAGGTGCTGGAGCGGCTGCATTCGCCGCAAAACGAATTTGCGCAGGACAAATCCTGCCTGGACCTGTGCGCCGCACTGGAAGAAATGTGCGCCACGCTGCGCGCGCGCCACGCGCAAGGTCGCGGACTCGCGACGCGCTGCCGGGAGCTGGGCGAGATGGATCTCGCCTTCCTGTGGGATCGCGCGTTGCAGCAGTTCTCGATCGGCTACGACGTCGACCACAACCGGCTGGACGCGGGTCGCTACGACCTGCTCGCTTCCGAAGCGCGGCTGGCGAGCTACATCGCGATCGCGCAGGACCAGGTACCGGCTTCGCACTGGTTCGCGCTCGGAAGGATGCTGACGCGCGCTGCCGGCCGTCCCACGCTGGTGTCGTGGAGCGGCTCGATGTTCGAATACCTGATGCCGCAGCTGCTGATGCCAGGTTTTGCCGGCAGCCTGCTGGATGCGAGCTGCCGCGCGGCGGTGGACGCGCAGATCGCCTACGGCGTGCGCCAGGAAGCGCCGTGGGGCATTTCCGAGTCGGCCTACAACGTCACCGATGCGCACCTCAATTACCAGTACCGCGCCTTCGGCGTACCGGGCCTCGGCTTGAAGCAGGGCCTGGGCGACGACCTGGTGATCGCGCCTTATGCATGCGCGATGGCCTTGATGCTGGAACCCGAAGCGGCAGTGCGCAACCTGCAATCACTGCGCGCGCTCGGCGCACTCACGCGCTACGGCTTCTACGAGGCGCTGGATTACACCGAGGGCCGGGTCGCGCCGGGCCAGCCGTTCGCGATGGTGCGCTCGTTCATGGTGCACCACCACGGCATGAGTTTCCTCGCGCTCTCCAATCTTTTGCACGACGGACCGATGCAGAAGCGCTTCATGCGCGAGCCGATGTTCCGCGCCTACGAACTCCTGCTGCGCGAGAAGATGCCCGCGGTCGCGCCCGTGCGCACCGGTGCGCTGGAGAGCGAACCGACGCAGCCGCGCGCCGGCGCGCAGTCGGCGGCGGCGGTGCTCACGCGCATGGACACCGCCATCCCTCGCGTGCACCTGCTTTCCAACGGCCGCTACCACGTGCTGCTGACCCAGACCGGCGCGGGTTACAGCGCGTGGGGCGACATCTGCCTCACCCGCTGGTCGGGCGACGGCACGCGCGACGCGGACGGCCAGTTCTGCTACCTGCGCGACGTGGAATCCGGCCAGCGCTGGTCCGCCACGTTCCAGCCCTGCCCGGCCGAAGGCGCGGAGTTCTCGGCGACGTTCCTGCAGGCGCGCGCGGAATTCCGCCGCGTGGATCACGGCATCGAATGCGAGATGCGCGTGGCGGTGTCGGCCGAGGACGATGTCGAACTGCGGCGCGTGCGCCTGACCAACCGCTCGTCGCGCCCGCGCACCATCGAGATCACCAGCTACGCGGAACTCGCGCTCAACACGCGCGCGGCGGATTCCGCGCATCCTGCCTTCAGCAAGTTGTTCGTGCAGACCGAACTCGCACCGGAACTGGATGCGCTGTTCGCCTCGCGCCGACCGCGCGGCGCGGATGAATCCAATCCCTGGCTGCTGCACCAGATGAACGTGCGCGCCGGCACGGAGGGCCACGCCAGTTTCGAAACCGACCGCGCGCGCTTCCTCGGCCGTCTTCGCGAAGCCTCGCGCGCACAGGCGATGGAAAGCACCGAGCCGCTCGCCAACGGCGCCGGCGCGGTGCTGGATCCGTGCATGGCGATCCGCCGCCGCGTGCAGATCGCGCCGGGTCGCAGCGTCAGCATCGATCTGGTCACCGGCGTCGCACCCAGCCGCGAAGCTGCGCACGCGCTGGCGGTCAAGTATCGCGAGAAGCACCTGCACGAGCGCGTGTTCGAACTGGCCTGGACGCACGAGCAGGTGGTGATGAAGCAGTTGAACGTCGGCGCGCGCGATGCGCAGTTGTACGAACAGATCGCCGCGCGGCTGCTGTACGTGGGCGACACGCGGCGCGCCGGTGCGCCGATCGGCCTGCCGACGCAATCGGCACTGTGGAAGCATGGCATTTCCGGCGACCTGCCGATCGTGCTGGTGCGCATCGCCAACTCCTCGCAGCTGGATCTCGTGCGGCAACTGATCAAGGCGCATGGCTGGTGGCAGTCGCGCGGCGTGCACGCGGACCTGCTGATCTGGAACGAGGAACTCTCGGGTTACCGGCAGGAGTTGCAGGACCACATCCTTTACCTGATCAATTCCAGCCTCGAATCGCGCAAGGGCGACGGACCGGGACGCATGCACGCCTGGCGCATCGAGCACCTGTCTTCCGAAGATCGCGCGCTGATGCTGGCGATCGCGCGCTGCGTGTACAGCGGCAACGAAGGCCGACTGCGCGATCAGGTCGAGCGCGCCGCGGCCGCGAGCGAGACGACCGCGCCGCCGTTGCTCCCGCCGCGCAGGCCGCACGCGGGTTCCGCGCGACTGGAAGAACCCAGGGAATGGTCCGGCTCCAACGGCTTCGGCGCGCATTCGCAGGACGGCCGCGAATACCTGATCTGGTTGCCGGAAGGCACGACCACGCCGGCGCCGTGGTGCAACGTGCTCGCCAACGAACACTTCGGCAGCGTAGTGAGCGAATCCGGTTCCGCCTACAGCTTCGCCGGCAATGCGCACGAATTCCGATTGACGCCCTGGCGCAACGATCCGCTGACCGACGCTTCCGGCGAAGCGTTCTGGCTGCGCGACGAGGAGAGCGGCGAATTCTGGTCGCCGACACCGTTGCCCACGCGCAGCGGCGATCCGTATCTCGCCGCGCATGGCTTCGGCTACACGCGCTGGCAGCACGCGCATTCGGATATCGCCACCGAGCTCACCACGTTCGTCGCGCGCGAAGCGCCACTGAAGCTGAGCCTGCTGAAACTGCGCAACGCCGGTCCGCGCCCGCGCCGCATCTCGATCACCGGCTACGTGGAATGGGTGCTGGGCGAACAGCGCGCGCGCAGCGCGCCGCAGGTGCACACGCGGGTGGATCCGCTGTCCGGCGCGCTGCTGGCCGGCAATTTCTACGACGACGTCTTCTCGAATCGCATCGCCTTCCACGCGCTGTGCGCGCAACCGTTGCAGCGCAGCGCGGATCGTCGCGCCTTCATCGGCCGCAATCGCGACCTCTCATCGCCGCTCGGCATGCTGACGCAACAGCTCGACGGCGCGATCGGCGCGGGGCTGGATCCGTGTTCGGTGCAACGCGCGGAGTTCGGATTGCAGCCGGGCGAGGAAATCGAGATCGTGTTCGCACTGGGCGCGTGCGACGAAATCGAGGAGGTACGCGCGCTGATCCGCCGCTTCGGCCATCCGGCTGCCGCGCGCGAGGAGTTGCAGCGCGTCCGCGAGCACTGGCGCACGCAACTGGAACAACTCGTGGTGCGCACGCCGGAAGCGGAGGTCAACCTGCTCGCCAACGGCTGGCTGGTTTACCAGGCGATGGCCGCGCGGATCTTCGCGCGCAGCGGTTACCACCAGTCCGGCGGCGCCTGGGGTTTCCGCGATCAGTTGCAGGACGCGATGGCGCTGCTGCACACGCGCCCGGATCTCGCCCGCACGCAACTGCTGCGCTGCGCCGGCCGGCAGTTCCGCGAAGGCGACGTGCAGCACTGGTGGCATCCGCCTTCCGGCCGCGGCGTGCGCACGCGCATCAGCGACGATTACCTGTGGCTACCGCGCGCGGCCGCGCACTACATCGAGACCACCGGCGATGTTTCGGTGCTGGACGAAGCCGCGCCGTTCATCGAAGGCCGGCCGCTGACCGAGGACGAGGAATCCAGCTACGACGTCGCCCAGCTTTCGCTGGAATCGGCCAGCCTCTACGAACATTGCGCGCGCGCGATCGGGCACGGCCTGCGCTTCGGCGCGCACGGCCTGCCGCTGATCGGCAGTGGCGACTGGAACGACGGCATGAACCGCGTCGGCCATCTTGGCCGCGGCGAAAGCGTGTGGCTGGCGTTCTTCCTGCACGACGTGCTGATGCGCTTCGCCTCCATCGCAGAGGCGCGCGGTGACCGCGACCACGCGCAGCGCTGGCGCGAGGCGACTGTCACGCTCGCGCGCGCGATCGAGCAGCACGGCTGGGACGGCGCCTGGTACCGGCGCGCGTATTTCGACGACGGCACGCCGCTGGGATCGAAATCCAACGACGAATGCCGGATCGATTCGCTGCCCCAGAGCTGGGCGGTGTTGTCGGGCGCGGCGGACCCGGTGCGCGCCACGCGCGGGCTGGATGCCGCGCTGCGCATGCTGGTGCGCGACGAACTGGGACTGGTGCAGTTGTTCGATCCGCCGTTCGACACTTCGTCGCTCGACCCCGGATATATCAAGGGCTACGTGCCGGGCGTGCGCGAAAACGGCGGGCAGTACACGCACGCGGCGGTGTGGCTGGCGATGGCGCTGGCGCAGCAGGGCCGCGCCGACGAAGCCTGGCGCATCGCGCGCCTGCTGAATCCGCTCAACCACACGCGTTCGCCGGAGCAGGTCGAACGCTACATGGTGGAACCTTACGTGCTCGCAGCGGACGTCTACATGGCTGCCGGACACGGCGGGCGCGGCGGCTGGACCTGGTACACCGGCTCGGCTGGATGGATGTACCGCCTGCTCGTCGAATCGCTGCTCGGCGTGCAACGGCGCGGCGACACGTTGTCCTTCGCACCGTGCGTGCCGGAAGACTGGCGCAGCTGGGAGCTGGAATACCGATACGGTGAAGCGCTGTATCGCGTGATGTTCGAGCGCGTCGCTGCCGGCAGCATGGTCGCGCAGGTGCTGTGCGACGAATCGCCACTGGCGGACGGCGTCGTGCCGTTACGCGATGATGGGCGCGAACACCTGATCGAGGTGCGCGTGGGTCGGCTCGCCGCGAGCACCGCCGACCTGCTCGGCGCGGCCTCTTTCGAAAAGGGGGAAAAGGGGTCAGGTTCATTTTCATCGTTGCGCACCGGGCGATACGCGAGAATCAATGACGGAAATGAACCTGACCCCTTTTCGGAAGGTGGGCAATGAGCATCATCACGGAGGCGGATCGCATGCGCAAACGCGAAGCCGAAGAGGAAACCGAGGCCGGCGCACGCCGCAGCCCCGGTTCAGTGGTGAGTGAACAGCAGACCACCCTGCGCGGCGTGCGCACCCGCGCGGCGCAATCGCAACCGGCGGTGCACGACGGTGGCCGCCAGCACATCCATCGCGAAAGCGACACCGACGAAGCGGTGCTGGATGACCTGCAGCGCAAGGCCTTCCACTTCTTCGAGCAGCACGTGGATCCCGACACCGGGCTGGTGCTGGATTCCACGCAACCGGAATCGCCGTGCAGCATCGCCGCCGTCGGTTTCGCACTGTCGAGTTATCCGGTCGCCATCGAACGCGGCTGGATGCCGCGCGAACTCGCGCTGTCGCATTCGCTGCTGGCCGCGCGCTTCTTCGACAACGCCGACCAGGGCGGCGCGCCGGACGGCGTCGGTTACAAGGGATTCTTCTATCACTTCCTGCACGCCGACAGCGGCAAGCGCGCCTGGGAAAGCGAACTCTCCACCATTGACACCGCGCTGCTCATCGCCGGCCTGCTGCTCTCGGCGCAGTACTTCAGGGGCGACGCGCCGGAGGAACGCGAACTTCGCAAGCGCGTGGATTCGATCTACGCGCGCGTGGATTGGCGCTGGGCACAGAACGGTGGACCTTCGATCACGATGGGCTGGAAGCCGGAATCCGGATTCCTGCCGTGGCGCTGGCTCGGCTACAACGAAGCGCTGTTGCTGTACGTGCTGGCACTGGCCGCGCCGCAATTCAACGTGGAGCGCGACGCCTACGACGCGTGGACGTCGACCTACCGCTGGCGGCGCATCCACGGGCGCGACGTGTTGTACGGCGGCCCGCTGTTCCTGCACCAGTTCTCGCACATCTGGCTGGACCTGCGCGGCATCCGCGACGCATTCATGCGCGACAAGGGCAGCGACTATTTCCGCAACAGCATCGAATCCACGCACATCCAGCGCGAATACGCCGCGCGCAATCCGCACGAATTCCCCGGCTACGACAAGAACTGCTGGGGCTTCACCGCCAGCGACGGACCGGGCGAGGAACACGGCATCACCATCACCGATGCGCGCGGCCATCACCACAAGCGCACGTTCTACGGTTACCTCGCGCGCGGCGCACCGTTCGGTCCCGACGACGGCACGATCTCGCCGTGGGCGGCGATCGCGTCATTGCCCTTTGCACCGGAGATCGTGCTGCAGGCGGTCCGCCACCTGGAAGGCATGATCGGCCACAGCCCGAAAGGATTCGGCTTCCACGCCTCGTTCAACCCCGGCTTTCCCGACGGCGCCGCCGATGGCGGCTGGGTTTCGCCTTGGCACTACGCGCTGAACCAGGGCCCGATCGTGCTGATGATCGAGAACCATCGCAGCGGGTTGATCTGGAACCTGATGCGCCAGTGCAGCGCGATCCGCACCGGCCTGCAGCGCGCCGGATTCGAGGGCGGCTGGCTGGAACAGGACATGTAAATGCACGCCCGTAGGAGCCTGCTTGCAGGCGACGACGCTTTTTGTAGGAGCGCACCTGTGCGCGACCACGGCCTTCGTAGGAGCCTGCTCGCAGGTGACGACGGAGCTCTGCGCGTTTCAAGCCCCTCTCCCTCCGGGAGAGGGGTTGGGGTGAGGGTTCGGATCTTGCGAACGTCGCGGCAAGACCGAACCCTCACCCGGCGCTTCGCGCCACCATGGAGCTCTTGGCCATGGACGGCAGCTTTCCCCGAAGGGAGAGGGAAAGAGCCGGCGCATTCCACTCTCACCCACAAGGAGCCCACATGCCCACACGGACCGACCCCTACCTCAAAGGCCAGAACGCGCTTATCACCGGCGCCAACTCCGGCATCGGCGAAGGCATGGCGCGCGAGCTCGCCGCGCGCGGCGCCAACGTCGTCGTCAACTACGTCGTGCAGCCCGAAGTCGCTTCGAGGATCGTGGACGAGATCAACGCGGCCGGCGGCGGCAAGGCCATTGCGATCAAGGCCGATGTCAGCAAGGAAGACGACGTCCGCGGCATGTTCGCCGACGCGGTGAAGCAATTCGGCACGCTCGACATCGTGTGCAGCAACGCCGGCATCCAGCGCGACTCGGAGTTCGAGGACATGACGATGCAGCAGTGGGACCAGGTGATCGGCGTCAATCTCACCGGCGCCTTCCTGTGCGCGCGCGAAGCCACGCGCGAATTCGTCCGCCGTGGCATGCGCGACGTGTCCTGCGCGCTCGGCAAGATCATCTTCACCAGCTCCGTGCACCAGGTGATCCCGTGGGCCGGGCACGCCAACTACGCCAGCACCAAGGGCGGCATCATGCTGTTGATGAAATCGATCGCGCAGGAACTGGCGCCGAAGAAGATCCGCGTGAACTCCATCGCACCCGGCGCGATCAAGACGCCGATCAACCACAACGCCTGGGCCACGCCCGACGCCGAAGCCGCACTGCTGAAACTGATTCCGGACGGGCGCGTGGGCGTCCCCGCGGACATCGCCAAAGCCGCCGCCTGGCTCGCCTCCGACGACTCCGACTACGTCTGCGGCGCCACCCTGTTCGTGGACGGCGGCATGACCCTGTACCCGGGATTCGCAACCGGCGGGTGAGGCGCGGCGCGTTTCATGCGAAAATCCGCAACACGCGCTCGTAGCTCAGCTGGATAGAGTACCGCCCTCCGAAGGCGGTACTCGCAGGTAAAATCGGGAGGCTGGAGCGTCACATGGCCTGAACTCGTTTCTGGCCATTCCAAAATCGAAAAGCCTTGTACCACGCGCCCGTAGCTCAGCTGGATAGAGTACTGCCCTCCGAAGGCAGGGGTCGGAGGTTCGAATCCTCTCGGGCGCGCCAATCCCTCCGTGACAAATCTGTGCCAGATCTGTGACACGCGCTTTCTGGCCGTGTCCGGAAAATGAGTAAAGGCGTTGTGACAGAGTCTGGCGACCCGCCGGCGTTCGCAGCAGGCCGATTAACGCCATGAGAGGACATGTCGCCCTGCGCCACCTGATCAACCGTCGGATAACGGAGCCAGGATCAATC
>DASSEW010000013.1:0-4878 GCA_035695065.1 Rhodanobacteraceae bacterium
GGCTCGATCATCGAGACGCCGATCAAGGCGAACTTCCGCGAAGGCCTGGACGTGCTGCAGTACTTCATCTCCACCCACGGCGCGCGCAAGGGCCTGGCCGATACCGCGCTGAAGACCGCCAACTCGGGTTACCTGACCCGCCGCCTGGTGGACGTGGCGCAGGACGTGGTGGTGACCGAGCACGATTGCGGCACCGAGAACGGCCTGACCATGCAGCCGATCGTCGAAGGCGGCGACGTGGTCGAGCCGCTGCGCGACCGCGTGCTCGGCCGCGTGGTGGTCGAGGACGTGTACGCGCCCGGCAACGACGATCAGCCGATCGTCACCCGCAACACGCTGCTGGACGAGGCGATGGTCGACAAGCTCGACGCCGCCGGCGTGCAGAGCATCCTGGTGCGCTCGCCGATCACCTGCGACGCACCGTTCGGCGTGTGCGCACTGTGCTACGGGCGCGACCTCGCGCGTGGCCATCTTGTCAACATTGGAGAAGCGGTAGGGGTGATCGCGGCGCAGTCGATCGGCGAGCCGGGCACCCAGCTCACCATGCGTACCTTCCACATCGGCGGCGCGGCTTCGCGTGCGGCCGCGGTGGACAGCGTGGTGGTGAAGACCACCGGCAACCTGAAGTTCAACAACCTCAAGACCGTGCAGCACTCGCAGGGCCACCTGGTCGCGGTGTCGCGTTCGGGCGAAGTGAGCGTGATCGACGCGCACGGCCGCGAGCGTGAGCGCTACAAGGTGCCTTACGGCGCGACGATTTCGGTCAAGGATGGCGCCGAGGTCAAGGCAGGCCAGACGGTTGCGAACTGGGATCCGCATACCCATCCCATCGTGTCGGAAGTGGCCGGTCGCGTGCGCTTCATCGACTTCGTCGATGGCGTCACCGTGCAGGCGCAGACCGATGAACTCACCGGCCTGGAGTCGGCGGTGGTGACCGATCCGAAGCGGCGCGGCACGACCGCCAAGGACCTGCGCCCGACCGTGCGCCTGGAAGACAAGAAGGGCAAGGAACTGAAACTGCCCGGCACCGACATTCCCGCGCAGTACTACCTGCCGGCCGGTGCGATCGTCTCGATCCAGGACGGCGCGGAAGTGGGCGTCGGCGACGTGGTCGCGCGTATCCCGCAGGAAACCTCGAAGACCCGCGATATCACCGGCGGTCTGCCGCGCGTCGCGGACCTGTTCGAAGCGCGCAAGCCGAAGGAGCCGGCGATCCTGGCCGAGCGTTCGGGCGTGGTCAGCTTCGGCAAGGACACCAAGGGCAAGCAGCGCCTGATCATCAAGGACGCCGAGGGCAACGAGCACGAGGAGCTGATCCCGAAGTGGCGCCACGTGATCGTGTTCGAAGGCGAGCACGTGGAGAAGGGCGAGACGGTGGTGGACGGCGAGCCCAATCCGCACGACATCCTGCGTCTGCTCGGCGTCGAGCCGCTGGCGGCGTACCTGGTCAAGGAAATCCAGGACGTGTACCGCCTGCAGGGCGTGAAGATCAACGACAAGCACATCGAGGCGATCATCCGCCAGATGCTGCGCAAGGCGGAGATCACCGACGCGGGCGACACCACGTTCCTGCGCGGCGAGCAGGCCGACCGCGCGCAGGTGCTCGAAGCCAGCAAGAAGGCGGAAGCGCGCAACGAACGCGGTGCGCAATTCGAGCCGGTGCTGCTCGGGATCACCAAGGCTTCGCTGGCAACCGAATCGTTCATTTCGGCGGCTTCGTTCCAGGAAACCACCCGCGTGCTGACCGATGCGGCCGTGCGCGGCAAGCGCGACGACTTGCGCGGGCTGAAGGAGAACGTTATAGTTGGCCGCTTGATTCCGGCCGGAACCGGCCTTGCCTATCATGCCCGTCGCAAGGGTACGGCAGGCGGGCTCACCGAGTCGGAAATGGAGACCCTGGCCGGCGTGTCCAGCGCTTTCGAGGAACCGCCCGCCGCCGAAACGACCAACGGCTGATCCTGGTTGAAGTTCCGGACAAGTCCGTCCAGGACTTGCCGGAACACGCCAAATCCGGCGTCGCCGGATTTGGCTTCGCGCATCGACATGAGAAACAAAAGCGTGTCGATGCGCGGGCGAGTCATCCGTGGCTCGCGGTGGACTTGAAGGTTCGCGCGAAGGCGAGCCGATCACATCGAAATGAGGCGCATGGATGCGCTTCGTGTTCGAGCGCATGGAGCCGACCGGTACGCGAACGCTTGTGCGGGTTCGCGATTCCGTGCTAAATTTCCGCTTCTGGGCAGGCCGGTTTTCACCGGTCTGCCCTTGTGTTTCCAAGGGACATAGATCGCATGGCGACAGTCAACCAGTTGGTGCGCAAGCCGCGCAGCCCGAAGACCTACAAGAGCGCGTCTCCCGCGCTGCAGAACTGCCCGCAGCGGCGCGGCGTGTGCACGCGCGTGTACACCACCACGCCGAAGAAGCCGAACTCGGCGATGCGCAAGGTGGCGAAGGTGCGGCTCACCAACGGCTACGAGGTGATCAGCTACATCGGCGGCGAAGGCCACAACCTGCAGGAGCACTCGGTGGTGCTGATCCGCGGCGGTCGCGTCAAGGACCTGCCGGGCGTGCGTTACCACACCGTGCGCGGTTCGCTGGATTGCGCCGGCATTGCCAAGCGCCGCAAGTCGCGTTCCAAGTACGGCGCCAAGCGGCCGAAGGGTTAATCAATCATGTCAAGAAAAGGTTCGCATCCCGCCCGCGTCACCCTGCCGGATCCCAAGCACGGCAGCCAGTTGATCGCGCGTTTCATCAACATGGTGATGAAGAGCGGCAAGAAGTCGGTCGCCGAATCCATCGTGTATGGCGCTCTCGAGCAGCTCGGCCAGAAACACGCCGAACCGGTCGCGCTGGTGGAGAAGGCGCTGAACAACGTCGCGCCCGCGGTCGAGGTGAAGTCGCGGCGCGTCGGCGGCGCCACCTACCAGGTGCCGGTCGAAGTGCGTTCCTCGCGGCGCACCGCGCTGGCGATGCGCTGGACGATCGATGCGGCGCGCAAGCGCGGCGAGACCTCGATGCCGCGCAAGCTGGCGGCCGAGCTGCTGGATGCTTCCGAAAACCGCGGTGGCGCGGTCAAGAAGCGCGAGGAAACGCATCGCATGGCGGAAGCCAACAAGGCCTTCTCGCATTACCGCTGGTAAGCGTAGGGCGGGTCTTGACCCGCCGGCCCCATCATCAAAATGGCGGGTTGAAGCCCGCCCTACATGAATCTGGTTTTTATTGAACACCATGCCCCGTAACACACCAATCGAGCGCTACCGGAACTTCGGCATCATGGCCCACATCGATGCCGGCAAGACCACGACCACCGAGCGCATCCTTTTCTACACCGGCGTCAATCACAAGATTGGCGAGGTGCACGAGGGTGCGGCCACGATGGACTGGATGGAGCAGGAGCAGGAGCGCGGCATCACCATCACTTCCGCGGCGACGACCTGCTTCTGGAAGGGCATGGACCATTCGCTGCCGGAGCACCGCTTCAACATCATCGACACCCCGGGGCACGTGGACTTCACCATTGAGGTGGAGCGCAGCCTGCGCGTGCTCGACGGCGCGGTGTTCGTGCTGTGCGCGGTCGGCGGTGTGCAGCCGCAGTCGGAAACCGTGTGGCGCCAGGCCAACAAGTACGGCGTGCCGCGGCTTGCGTTCGTCAACAAGATGGACCGCACCGGCGCCAATTTCGACAAGGTGGTCGCGCAACTGAAGTCGCGCCTCAATGCGCGCCCGGTGCCGATGCAGGTGCCGATTGGCGCCGAGGAGAACTTCGAAGGCGTGGTGGACCTGGTCAAGATGAAGGCGATCTACTGGGACGCCGAATCGCAGGGCACCAAGTTCGAATATCGCGATATCCCGGCCAACCTTGCCGACAAGGCGGCCAAGGCGCGCGAGCACATGGTCGAGTCGGCCGCGGAAACGTCCGAAGAGCTGATGAACAAGTACCTCGAAGGGGGCGACCTCTCCGAGGCCGAGATCATCGCAGGCATCCGCGCCGGCACGCTGGCGAACGCGATCATCCCGGTCTACTGCGGCACTGCGTTCAAGAACAAGGGCGTGCAGGCGATGCTGGATGCCGTCATCCAGTTGCTGCCGGCGCCGTCGGATCGTCCGCCGGTGAAGGGCATCGACGAGAACGAGCACGAAGCCAGCCGCCAGGCCGGCGACGACCAGCCGTTCTCGGCGCTCGCGTTCAAGATCATGACCGATCCGTTCGTCGGCTCGCTCACGTTCTTCCGCGTCTATTCGGGCACGCTCAACTCCGGCGACACCATCTACAACCCGGTGAAGTCGAAGAAGGAGCGCGTCGGCCGCATCCTGCAGATGCACGCTGCCGAGCGCAACGAGATCAAGGAAGTGCGCGCGGGCGACATCGCCGCGGCGGTGGGCCTGAAGGACGTCACCACCGGTGACACGCTGTGCGCGACCGATCACGTGATCACGCTCGAGCGCATGGTGTTCCCGGATCCGGTGATCGCGATGGCGGTGGAGCCGAAGACCAAGGCCGACCAGGAAAAGATGGGCATCGCGCTGTCGCGCCTTGCGCAGGAAGACCCGAGTTTCCGCGTCAACACCGACGAGGAATCGGGCCAGACCATCATCCGTGGCATGGGCGAGCTGCACCTGGAAATCATCGTTGACCGCATGAAGCGCGAGTTCAACGTCGAGGCCAACGTCGGCAAGCCGCAGGTCGCGTACCGCGAAACGATCCGCAAGGCCGTGCGCCAGGAAGGCAAGTTCGTGCGCCAGTCCGGCGGCAAGGGCCAGTACGGCCACGTCGTGCTGGAGATCGAACCGCAGGAGCGCGGCGCGGGTTACCTGTTCGAAAACGGCATCGTCGGCGGCGTGGTTCCCAAGGAATACATCCCGGCGGTGGACAAGGGCATC
>DASSEW010000014.1:0-46529 GCA_035695065.1 Rhodanobacteraceae bacterium
GATTTTTTTCACCTGGTCACTCTTGTGACCGTGCTCGATGTAAGGCTCGATGTACTTGGCAGCCGGCATATTTCCTTCAGACGCATGTCGTCGGGCGCAGAAACTATTCCTGTAAAAACGCGCTGTCAATCACTATTCGCGTCGGATGAAGGACTTGCGTCACCTGTCCACAGGGTCGGCGAAGCTTCCGCCACGCGCTTCGAAGCGTCTCGATCCGATCACGTTCGGACGTCTAAACACCTAAACGCTTGATCGTGCGCACGCCGGCGCGATCCGCTGCAACCCGCACTGCGCCTGCATCCCAGCCATTCGACGCACGAAATGGCGGCGTTCCGCCCAGGCGCACCCGTTGTTGCACACGCATCCGCGCGCGCGCCGCGCGCGGCATCGCAACCGCGACTGAACGACGGGAAAATTTATTTCAGCGCGTCCGCCATCGCGGCGGCGAAAAGATCGAGATCGGCACGCGTCTTGGTCTCGGTCACGCAAACCAGCAGCGCGTCCTCGAGCTCCGGATAGTCTTCGCCGAGCGCAAAACCGGCGACGATGTTCCTGCGCGCGAGCATCTCGATCACGTCACTCGCGGGCTTCGGAAGACGCAGCGCGAATTCGTGGAAACCCGCGCGCGCGAACAGCGACCGCACGCCCGGAATGGCGCACAATTTTTCGCGCAGCGCGCGTGCGTTCGCCATGCTGTTGCTCGCGACCCGGCGCAAACCTTCCGGACCGAGCATCGACATGTAAATGGTCGCTGCGGTCACCAGCAAGCCCTGGTTGGTGCAGATGTTGGAAGTCGCCTTGGCGCGGCGGATGTGCTGCTCGCGCGCCTGCAGGGTGAGTGCGAAGCCTTCGCGTCCGTCCAGGTCGGTGGTGCGGCCGACGATGCGGCCGGGCATCTGCCGCACCAATGCCTGCTTGCAGGCGAGGATGCCGAAATACGGCCCGCCGGATGAAAGCGGCACACCCAGCGGCTGGCCATCACCGCAGACGATGTCCGCACCTTTCCCGCCCCAGCGTCCCGGCGCCTTCAGCACGGAAAGCGACATCGGGTTGACCACGCCGATCACCAGCGCGCCCTTCGAATGCGCCCAGTCGGTCAGCGCATCCACGTCTTCCAGCACGCCGAAGAAGTTGGGCTGCGGGATCACCAGCGCGGTGAACGCGCCGAAGTCCTGCTGCGCCATCCATTCCGGCGAGACGCCGCCCGCAGCGGCGCCTTCATGGCAGAAATCGAACTCGACGACTTCGATGTCCTGCAGCTCGACGATTGTCTTCAGCGTCTTGCGATAGGCCGGATGCACGCAGCGCGGCAACAGGATCCTGCGCGGCCCATTCCTGACGCAGCGCTCGGCCATCAGCGCGGCCTCGGCCAGCGCGGTGGCGCCGTCGTACAGCGACGCGTTGCTGACATCCATGCCGGTCAGCCGCGTCATCATCGTCTGGTATTCGTAGATCAGCTGCAGCGTGCCCTGGCTGGCCTCCGCCTGGTAGGGCGTATACGCCGAATAAAATTCGCCGCGCGACACGATCGCCCACACCGCCGCCGGGATGTGGTGCTCGTACGCGCCCGCGCCGGCGAAGTTCAGCGGCGTGCCGTCCATCGCCGCGCGCGCCTTCATCAACCGCGTGACTTCCATTTCCGACAAGCCGGCCGGCACGTTCTTCAGCGCTTCGACTTTCAGCGCCTGTGGAATCTCGTCGAACAGATCCTCGATGCGCTCGACGCCGATCGCGGCGAGCATGGATTGCACATCGGCTTCGGAATGGGGGATGAAAGGCATGGGGATGGGAATCGGAAAGAGATAAGCGACGCTCGCCCGGGAGCGGTTTCAAAAGCGTCGCGAGCGAAGGCAGATTGCGCGTCGCCGGAGCGCAGGAACCGGAGTGTATATGTCAATACATGAGGATTCCGAGCACCGCCGGCGCGCAAGATGCCGAGCGCAGCAGCTTTTCAAACCGCTCTAATGTTCGTCGCCCTCGATCAACTCGGCGTACGCATCAGGATCCAGCAGCTCCTCGATCTGATCCTTCGCATCCGCGTCGGGCTTGATCAGGAACAGCCAGCCGTCGCCGTAGGCGTCTTCGTTGATGGTTTCGGGTTTGTCGCCGAGCATGTCGTTGACCGCGATGACTTCGCCGCTCACCGGCGCGTAGACGTCGGAAGCGGCCTTGACCGATTCCACCACCGCGCAGGCGGTGCCCGCCTCGACATGGTCGCCGACGTTCGGCAACTCGACATAAACCAAATCGCCGAGCTGGCCCTGCGCGTGATCGGAGATACCGATGCGCACCTGGTCGGCGTCTTCGACGCGCGCCCACTCGTGGGACTTCAGGAATTTCAGATCACCGGGTATCTCGCTCATGGCTCGTCACTCGTGTGCAGTCAGGAGATTCTATAAGCGTCGGGCGCGCAGTCCAATCGTCACAGGCACGCCTTGCCGTCTCTCACGAACGGGTATTTGACCACCCGCACCGGCAGCTCGCGACCGCGGATGTCCACGCGCAGGTTCTCGCGCGCACCGGCGGGCACGCGCGCGAAAGCGATGGATTTGCCCAGCGTCGGCGAAAAGATGCCGGAGAGGATTTCGCCTTCCCCCTTGTCGGTCAGCACGCGCTGGCCGTGGCGCAGCACGCCCTTGTCCTCCAGCACCAGCCCGACCAGCTCGCGCGGCACGCCTTCCGCTTTCTGTTTTTCAAGCGCGGCGCGGCCGATGAACTCGCGGTTCCCGTCCAGCGCCACCGTCCAGGCCAGGCCCGCTTCCCAGGGCGTGATGTCCTCTTCCATGTCCTGGCCATAGAGATTCATGCCCGCTTCCAGGCGCAGCGTGTCGCGCGCGCCCAGGCCTGCCGGGACGACCCCGGAAGCGGCCAGCGCATTCCACAATGCGGCCGCCTGCGCTTCCGGCAGCATGATCTCGAAGCCGTCCTCGCCGGTGTAGCCGGTGCGCGCCACGAACAACTCCATGCCGTCCGGGCCGCGCGCTTCCGCGGCGACGAACTTGCCGAGTTTCTCGATGCGCGGGCGATCCTCCGCATTCAGCAGCGCCAACACCTTGGCGCGCGCGTTCGGCCCCTGCACCGCGATCATGGCGAGATCGGCGCGCTCGGTCACCGACACGTCGAAGGCCTTGGCCTGCTTTTCGATCCAGGCGAGGTCCTTGTCGCGGGTCGAGGCGTTCACCACCGTGCGGAAGAAATCTTCTGAGAGGAAGTACACGATCAGGTCGTCGATCACGCCGCCGCGCTCGTTCAACATGCACGAATACAGCGCCTTGCCCGGCACTTTGAGCTTGTCCACGCTGTTGGCGAGCAGGTGGCGCAGGAACTCGCGGCAGCGCGCGCCGTGCAGGTCCACCACGGTCATGTGCGAGACGTCGAACATGCCCGCGTCGCGGCGCACCGCATGGTGTTCCTCGATCTGCGAACCGTAGTTGAGCGGCATGTCCCAGCCGCCGAAGTCCACCATCTTCGCGCCGGCGGCGCGGTGGGTGGCGTTCAAGATCGTCTGCTTGCTCATGCGGGCCCGGCCGGAGGTAAAAGCGGGATTATCGCCGATCCCGGCGAGAAACTGATAATTTGTCCGGCATGGAGCGCAGCGATACCCGAACCGGCGACGTCGAGTGGCGCCAGGAAGGCGGTGCCGAGCCGGTGCTGCGGTTCAGCGGCGACTGGACGCTGGCGCACTTCGCCGAGCTGGAAGCCAAGTTGAATGCATTGAAGCCGCACCTTCCGGAAACCCCGGACGTGGACTTCAACGACGTCGCGCGCATCGACACGGCCGGCGCCGGCCTGATCGCCGTCGCGCTGGGGCCGCGCTGCCTGCAATGGCTGGCCGAACACGACCGCGACGTGCCGCGCGAGCTGCGCGCGCTGCTGGACACGGTGAGCGAGGCGGTCGCGGAAATCTACGCGCAACGGCCCAAGCCGCCGCCGGATTACGGCTTCGTGGACATGGTCGCGCGCGTCGGCGCGGCGGTCGAGGATGCCTGGAAACTCGGGCTGGGCCTGCTCGGCTTCGTCGGCCTGACGCTCGAGACTTTCGCACGCACCCTCTTCCGGCCGCGGCGTTGGCGCGTCACATCGCTGATCTACCACATGGAGCAGACCGGCCTGGATGCCGTGCCGATCGTCGTGCTGCTCTCGTTCCTGATCGGCGCGGTGATCGCCTTCCTCGGCGCGACCGCCTTGCAGCAGTACGGCGCCACCGTATTCACCGTGGACCTGGTCTCGTATTCGATCCTGCGCGAACTCGCCGTACTGCTGACCGCGATCCTGCTGGCCGGGCGCACCGCCAGCGCCTTCACCGCGCAGATCGGCTCGATGAAGGTCGGCGAGGAAATCGACGCGATGCGCACCATGGGCCTCGATCCGATCGAGCAGCTCGTGCTGCCGCGGGTGATGGCGCTGGTCACGATGCTGCCGCTGCTCACCTTCCTTGCGATGATCGCGGGGCTGCTCGGCGGCATGGCGGTGTGCGCGCTGGCGCTGGACATCACGCCCACCATGTTCACCTCGGTGTTCCTCGCCGACACCGAGATGCGGCATTTCTGGGTCGGCCTGTCCAAGGCGCCGATTTTCGCGTTCCTGATCGGCACCATCGGCTGCCTCGAAGGCTTCAAGGTCGCCGGCAGCGCCGAATCGGTGGGCCAGCGCACGACCTCCAGCGTGGTGCAATCCATCTTCATGGTGATCCTGGTGGATGCGCTGGCCGCGCTGTTCTTCATGGAGATGGGCTGGTGAAGGCCGCCATCAACGAACGCGGCGGCAACGAGACCGTGATCGAAGTGCGCGGCCTGCGCACGCAGTTCGGCGAACAGGTCGTGCACGACGGACTCGATCTGGACGTGCACCGCGGCGAGATCCTCGGCGTGGTCGGCGGTTCGGGCACCGGCAAGTCGGTGCTGCTGCGCACGATCCTCGGCCTGCGCCGGCCGGACGCCGGCATCGTGCGTGTGTTCGGGCAGGATCTACACGCGCTGGACGAACCACGCCGCATCGCGATCGAGCGCCGCTTCGGCGTGCTGTTCCAGGATGGCGCGCTGTTCTCCTCGCTGACCGTGAGCGAGAACATCCGCGTGCCGCTGCTGGAACACACCAAATTGTCCCTGCATGACGCGCAGCGCGTGTCGGCGTTGAAGGTGGCGCTGGTCGGCTTGCCGGTGGACGTGCGCCAGAAATATCCGTCCGAACTCTCCGGCGGCACCCGCAAGCGCGCGGCGCTCGCGCGCGCGCTGGCGCTGGATCCCGAAATCCTGTTCCTGGACGAGCCGACTTCCGGCCTCGATCCGATCGCGGCGGCGGGTTTCGACGCGCTGATCAAGGCGCTGCGCGATGCACTCGGCCTGACCGTGCTGATGAACACGCACGACCTGGATTCGCTGCACACCATCTGCGACCGCGTGGCGGTGCTCGCGCACAAGCGCGTGATCGTCGTGGACCGGCTGGATCGCGTCGAACGTTTCGACGACCCGTGGATACGCGAATACTTCGGCGGTCCGCGCGGTCGCGCCGCGGAAGCCGCGCACACGTAGGGCGGGCATTGTCCACCGCGGCGGTCTGTGTCCGCCCTACCCGCATTTTGCAGATGCAAATGGATCGAAGCATCCCTAGGATAGGCGCAGATGGAAACCAAGGCCCACCACGTCCTGATCGGCGCGTTCACCCTGCTGGTGATCGTGGCCGGCGTGTTCTTCGCGCTGTGGCTGGCCAAGACCAGCGTCAACCGCCAGTACCACTATTACGACATCGTGTTCACCGAAGCGGTAACCGGTCTCTCGCGCGGCGGCGCGGTGCAGTACAACGGCATCCAGGTCGGCGAGGTCAGCCGCCTGAGCCTCGACCCGAGCGATCCGCGCAAGGTGATCGCGCGCATCCGCGTGGCCGCCGACACGCCGATCAAGGTGGACACCACCGCCAAGCTCGGATTGCTCGGACTCACCGGCGTGGCCTTCATCCAGTTGACCGGCGGCAAGCCGAACACGCCGCTGCTGTTGCCGACGACGGACAACCCGGTGCCGAAGATTCCTTCCGAAAGCTCCGCACTCACGCAATTGCTCTCGTCCGGCGCGGACATCATCACCAGCATCAATGGCATCCTCAACAAGGCCAATGCGCTGCTGTCGCAGGACAACATCGAGCACATCAACCGCACGCTGGCGCACCTGGATCAGGTCACCGGTGCGGTGGCCGACGAACGCGCCGACCTGCGCACGTTGCTGCAGCAAGCGGCCGAGGCATCGAAGCAACTGAACGAAACGCTGAAGAACACCAATGCGCTGGTGAGCAACCAGGGCAAGGCCACGCTGGACAGCGCACACGCGGCACTGGTCTCGTTGCAGCACACCTCCGACACCCTGGACAAGTTGCTCAGCGAGAACCGCGGTTCGCTGCAATCGGGCCTGCAGGGCGTGGCGGAACTGGGCCCCGCGCTGCGCGAGCTGCGTGGCACGCTGAAGGACGTGCGCGCGTTGACCAACAAGCTGCAGAGCAATCCGGCCGGCTACATCCTCGGGCGCGACAAGCCGAAGGCGTTCGATCCGGGCCACAAGTGACAGGGAGCGTGCGAATGAAGATCGTCCAGCGTTCGAGGATCTGGCTGCTGGCCTGCGCGATGGCGTTGCTCGGCGCGTGCTCGATCCTGCCGCCCAACGAATCGCCGGACATCTACGTGTTGCCGCACGCCACGCAGCCCGCATCCGGGAACAACGGGCCGCAGCTCCCATGGCAACTGCGCGTGGACACGCCGGAAGCGACCGGCATGCTGTCGGGCAACGGCATCGTGGTGATGCCCGAGCCCGGCAAGGTCACCGTCTACAAGGGCGCGCAGTGGGCCGATCCCGCGCCGGTGCTGCTGCGCGAACGACTGGTGGATGCATTCCTCGCCACGCATCGCCTGCCCGCGGTGACCAGCGAAGCGGATTCGCTGAGCGCGGATTTCGTGCTGGGCGGCGACCTGCGCGCGTTCGAGTCCGAATACCGCAACGGCGCGCCGGTCGTGGTGATCCGCTTCGATGCCCAATTGCGCCGCGGCGGTTCACGCGACGTGCTGGCCGCGCGCAGTTTCGAAGTCACCGCCACGCCGTCGGGCGTTGCGATTCCGCAGGTGGTGCAGGCTTTCGGTCAGGCCAGCGATCAACTGAGCGCGCAGGTGGTGGAGTGGACGCTCGCGCAGGGGCAGCAGGATTGGGCGAAGCGAGGCGCCGCCAAATAACGTCATTCCGGACGCCGAGCATCCACTAGCGCGGCGATTCCACCGGAAACGCCGGCGCCGCATCCAGCCTTGCCGCGCACACTTCCGCCAGTTCCAGCAAACGCAGGTCCGAACCCGGCGCGCCGACGAACTGCATGCCGATCGGCATGCCGTCCGGCAAGGTTCCCATCGGAATGCTGACCGCCGGGCACGCGGCGAGGCTGGCGAAGGCGGTGAGATCGGCCTGCGAATCGGGCGCCGGCTGGTCCAGCGGGAACGCGCCCTGCGGCGTGGTCGGCAACACCACCACGTCCACCTGCGCGAACACCCGCCGCGCCTTCAGCGTCGAGGCATCCAGCAGCACGTCGGCAGCGACGTAATCGCTGGCCGACTTGCGCGCCGCGTAATCGAGCATCGCGCGGAACGTGGGCGATGCTTCATCCAGGTCGTCGGCGAAGGTGCGGCACATTTCCGCTTCCATCAGCAGCAAGCCGGCGCGACGCATCTTCTGCCAATGCCAGTCGGAGAAATCCAGCACGCGGCGGGTGCCGAGTTCATGGCGCAGCTTCACCAGTGCGGCGTCGAACACTTCGACCACCGCGGGTTGCACGCCGATCGCTTCGAGGTCCGGCAGCACGCCCGTGCGCAGCTCGCCCGGCTCCCAATCGGGGAGCGACAACGCGACGCGGCGACGGCGCGAACGCGGGTCGTCGGCGTCGTAGCCGGCGAGCACGTGCAGCAGCACCGCGAGGTCGCCCACTTCGCGCGCGATCACGCCCACTGCGTCCAGCCGGCGTGCGGCGGGCACCAGGCCGCGCGCGGAGATTTCACCGTGCGTGGGTTTCAGCGCACACACGCCGCAGTAGCTCGCGGGGATGCGCACCGAACCCAGCGTGTCGGAACCCAGCGCGGCGACTGCCAGGCCGGCCGCGACCGCCGCGGCCGAACCGCCGGACGATCCGCCGGCGGTGTAGCCATGCCGATGCGGATTGTGGGTCGGCCCGAAATGCGGATTGTTGGTGGACGCGCCGAGCGCGCCCTCGTCGAGATTGGTCTTGCCGATCAGCACCGCGCCGGCCGCGCGCAGGCGACCGACCGCGTGCGCATCCAGCTGCGCGATGCGCGACTTGCGTGAAGCCAACCCCGCCGTGGTCGGCAGGCCGGCGATGTCGAGGTTGTCCTTGACCGCGATGGGAATGCCGTCCAGTCGCCCGATCGGTCCCTCGCGGCGGCGATTCTCGGCGGCGGCGGCCTGCTCGCGCACCAGCGCGGGCCGCACGTCGAGGAAGGCATGCAACTGCGGATCGCGCCGGGCGATGGCTTCCAGGTAGATCTCGCTCAGCTCGCGCGGCTTCAGCCGGCCGATGGCCAGCCAGTGCAGGTTGCGGCACAGGCCGGCATCACGAGCCGACTGCGGCGGGATCGAATCCGTTGCTGCGTCCATTGCGCCTCCCTCGTGCGCTCCGATTATGGCCGAGTGAAGTCAAAAGCGCATGTCGAATTGCCCGCTCACGCGTTACCCGCGACAATCCATGCCATGAGCGAAAGAGAAGTGATGGAATACGACGTGGTCGTGGTCGGCGCCGGCCCGGCCGGGCTCGCCTTCGCGATCCGCTTGAAGCAACTGCGGCCGGACACGTCGGTGTGCGTGATCGAGAAAGCCTCGACGGTCGGCGCGCAGATCCTGTCCGGCGCGGTGATCGAACCCGGCCCGCTGGATGCGCTGCTGCCCGACTGGCGCAAGGCGCCGCCGCCGATCTGCATCCCGGCCACGCACGACGAGTTCTGGCTGCTGTCGAAAACCGGCGCGCGCCGGCTGCCGCTGCCGCCGGGGATGAAGAACCACGGCAACTTCATCGTCTCGCTGGGCGCGCTGTGCGCGTGGCTGGCGCCGCAGGCCGAAGCGCTCGGCGTGGAAGTGTTCCCCGGCTTCGCCGCGGTGGACAACATCTACGACGAACGCGGCGCGGTCGCGGGCGTGCGCATCGGCGACATGGGCGTGGCGAAGGACGGTTCGCACAAGCCGAACTACACGCAGGGCGTGGACATCAAGGCCAGGGTCACCGTGCTCGCCGAGGGCGCGCGCGGCAGCCTGACCAAGCAGTTGATCAAGCGCTTCGACCTTGCGAAGGATTCCGATCCGCAGGGCTACTCGATCGGCATCAAGGAACTGTGGCACGTGCCGGCCGGACGCGTGTCGCCCGGCAAGATCGTGCACACGATCGGCTGGCCGGCCGACACCAGCACTTACGGCGGCAGTTTCCTTTATCACCTGGACCAGGATCGCATCGCGCTCGGTTACGTCAGCGGCCTCGATTACCGCGATCCCGAATACAAGCCGTGGGAAGCCTTCCAGCAATGGAAGAACCATCCGACCGTGAAACCGCTGCTGGAAGGCGGCAGCATCCTTTCGGCCGGCGCGCGTGCGATCGTCACCGGCGGCTGGCAGTCGTTGCCGAAGGTGGAGATGCCAGGCGCGATCCTGATCGGCGACACTGCGGGCCTGCTCAACGTGCCCAAGATCAAGGGCACGCACCAGGCGATCCGGAGCGCGATGCTCGCCGCCGAACATCTCGTCGCCAACGATTTCAAGGCGGAAGGTTTCGACGCGAAGCTCCGCGCATCGGAAGCGATGTCGGAACTGAAGCGCGTGCGCAACATCAAGCCCGGTTTCAAGAAGGGCCTGTGGTTCGGCCTGTTGAACGCCGCATGGGAAACCGTCACCGGCGGGCGTTCGCCGTGGACGCTCAAGAACAAGCCGGACTGGTGCTCGCTGGAAAAAGTCGGCGAATACGAGTCTCCGGAGCGCGACTACGTGCAACGCGACCTGCCGCCGCGCGACCGCCTGGCCGGCGTGTATTTCGCCGCGACCGAACACGACGAGGACCAGCCCGTGCACCTGCACGTGCTCGACACCAGCATCTGCATCGACCGCTGCTCGGTCGAATACGACAACCCGTGCACGCGCTTCTGCCCGGCCGCGGTATACGAGATCGTGCAGGACGATACCGGCAAGCGGCTGCAGATCAATGCCGCCAACTGCGTGCACTGCAAGACCTGCGACATCAAGGATCCGTACGAGATCATCAATTGGGTGCCGCCGGAAGGTGGCTCGGGACCCAATTACCAGAATTTGTAAGACGCGGCGGCAGGCGCGTTATCAGGGGAGGCAACACGTGAACACTGCGCCCGCGGCGCTCCTGCCGCTGATGATGGGCATTCCCGACGACCGCATGGTGTCGGTCTTCGCGCGCGGCGACGGCGGGCTCGGCTACAACTTCCTCGGCAACAGCCGGCTCGCCACCCACCTCGCGCCCCGGTTCAAGCAGCGGCTGTTGCGCGTGTTCTTCGGGCCCGAAGTGCCGATCCGCATGCCGGTGGAACTGCGCCGCGCGCCGGTGATCAACGCGGTGGCGGATCCGGACCTCTCGTCCGTCGCCCTGCACATGTTGCGCAAACACGTCGAAGCCGCCGGCGCGACCTGCTTCAATCACCCGGATGCGGTGCTGGGCACCTCGCGCGATGGTGTCGCGGAAAAGCTCGCGGGCATCCAAGGCGTGCTGATGCCGCGCACGATCCGGTTTCGCATCGAAGAGCCGGCCGACATCGCGCGCGTCGCGAAACAGCACGGCCTGCGCTGGCCGCTGATCGTGCGCGTGGCCGGAACCCACCGCGGCAGCGCGACGGTCAGGCTCGACAAGGCTTCGCAAGCCAGGGCGGCATTGCGCGACCTGCCCTGGGGCGGGCGCGAGCTGTATCTCACCGAATACGTGGACTGCCGGGACGCGGATGGCTGCTATCGCAAGCTGCGCGTGATCGTGGTGGGCGAGGAAATCTTCCTGCGCCACCTGATCATCGCCGACGACTGGCTGGTGCACGTGCATGACCGCCGCGTCGCAATTGCGGAAGAAGAAATTTCCGCACTGGCGAATTTCGACGCCGAACTGCTGCCGCAACTGCGCGAGCGCGTGCGCCGGATCGCCGATGCGCTGGACATGGATTACTTCGGCATTGACTGCAACCTGCGCCCGGATGGTTCGCTGCTGATCTTCGAAGCCAACGCGATGATGGACGTGCTCAACAACACCAGCCCGTCGCCGAACTGCTGGGACGCGCCGATCGCGCGCATCCACGATGCACTCGCGTCACTGCTGTTCGATCCGGCGCGCTGGCGGCATCCGGCGCGCACGACCGAGGTCGCATGAATCTCGAATACGGCGAAATCTTCGCCCAACGCGGGGACGCCTACCACGCCGCGATGCTGCGCTGCCCGGACGCGCGCAATGACGAGTTCACGCGACTGTTCGAGGGCTCCGCGCCGCAGGCGGGCCAGCGCGTGCTCGACATTCCCGCCGGCGGCGGCTACCTGCGCCGGCACCTTCCGCGCGACGTGGAACTGGTGAGCCTAGAACTCACCGCCGGTTTCGGCAACGGCGTGCCCGTCTTCGATCCGTCGCAACGATGGAATCACGGCGCGTTCGATCACATCGTCTGCCTCGCCGCGCTGCATCACATCGAAGACCAGGCCGACTTCATCGGCAATCTGCTGACGCATCTGCATCCGCACGGCACGCTGCATCTGGCGGACGTGCAGCGGGGCTCCGGCCTCACGCGGTTCCTCGACGGATTCGTCGGCCGCTACAACGTCACCGGCCACGCGGGGCTGTATCTGCCGCATGATCCTGCATGGTTCGCGACGCTCGGCAAGGTCGCGCGCATCGGCGAACTGCCCTGTCCGTGGGCGTTCGAAAGCGAGCAACAGATGCTGGAATTCTGCGGCGGATTGTTCGGGGTGGTGGATTGCCCTTCCGCGGCGCTGCGCGAAGCCTTGCAGGAACACGTCGGTTTCCGTCATGAGCGGGATCGCGTGGTGCTGGATTGGCGCCTGCTTTACGTGGACCTGCAACCCGCCTGAAGCGCGATGCGCGCGAAGGCCGATCGTGTTATGGATGCACGATGGACAGTCCACACATTGCCCTGGTCAGTGCACGCGGCGCGCGCAAGCTGGATGAAGACCTGCCGCCCCTGCGGCGCGCGCTGGAAATGGCCGGCGTGCGGGTCACGATCGCGCGCTGGGATGATCCGAAAATCGAATGGTCTTCATTCGATCTTGCGCTGTTGCGCTCGACCTGGGATTACGCGAGGCGCCTGCCGGCATTCCTGGAATGGATCGAGCGTGCTTCCACACAGGCGCGGCTGCTGAATCCACCCGAGGTGGTGCGCTGGAATACGGACAAGCATTACCTCAGCGTGTTGGAACGCGCCGGCGTGCCGGTGGTGCCGAGCGCGTTCGTGGAGCCGGGCGAGGATGCGCAGCGCGCGCTGTCCGGATTCCTGCAGGCTCATCCGTACGCGGAAGATGTCGTGATCAAGCCCAGCGTGGGCGCTGGCTCCAAAGATGCGCAGAGGCACGCGCGCAACTCCCGCACCGACATGCTGGCGCATCTGAAGCGCCTGCTGGACGCCGGACGCAGCGCGCTGATGCAGCCGTATCTGCCCAGCGTGGACGTGCACGGCGAAACCGCGCTGCTGTTCTTCAACGGCGAATACAGCCACGCGATCCGCAAGGGTCCGCTTTTGAAGCGCGGCGCGGAAGCGGCGCGCGGCCTGTTCGCGGTCGAGGAGATCACGCCGCGCGAACCTTCGGATGCCGAACGCGAAATGGCACAACGCGCACTCGCTGCCATTCCCTTAGAACGCCCGCTGCTGTACGCACGCGTGGACCTGATCCGCGACGAAACCGGCGCGCCGCGCCTGCTGGAACTGGAACTCACCGAGCCCTCGGTGTTCCTCGACCACGCATCCGGTTCGGCGGAACGCTTCGCGCGCGCGATCTTGGGTCACGCGGGCTGACTCGGCGAGTTGGTTCAACTCCGTTCGTCCTGAGCGTAGGCCCGCAGGGCCGGAGTCGAAGGACAACCGCGTTTCGACTTCGTTCGCCACGCTCACGTAGCCTGTCCTGAGCTTGTCGAAGGGCTCAACGCGAACGGTTCCATCCGGGTGCTGCCGCTGACCTCGCAGCGGAACGGGCCGGCGGCCTCGGTTACAATGTGCCGTTTCGTTCGCAAGGCCCGAGGACGATGAAGATTCTGGTCGGCTACAAGCGCGTGGTGGATTACAACGTGCGCATCCAGGTGAAGCCGGATGGCTCCGGCGTGGTCACCGAAGGCGTCAAGCTGTCCGCCAATCCATTCGACGACATCGCGCTGGAAGAAGCGCTGCGCCTGCGCGAGAAAGGCATCGCCACCGACGTGGTGATCGCCACGATTGCACCGGCGGACGCGCAACCACACCTGCGCAACGGCCTGGCGATGGGCGCCAATCGCGCCATCCACGTCGTGACGAACGAGCCCGTGCAGCCGCTGGCCGCCGCGCGCGCTTTCCTCAAGCTGATCGAGAAGGAACAGCCCGGCCTGGTGATCCTCGGCAAGCAGGCGATCGACGACGACTGCAACCAGACCGGCCAGATGCTGGCCGCGTTGTGGAACCGACCGCAGGCGACGTTCGCGTCCAAGCTGGAGATCAACGGTGAAACCGCGCGCGTCACGCGCGAAGTGGACGCCGGTCTGGAAACACTGGCAGTGGACCTGCCCGCAGTGATCACCACGGACCTGCGCCTGAACGAGCCACGCTTCATTAAGCTGCCCGACATCATGAAGGCCAAGTCCAAGCCGATCGAAACGATCGAACTGGCGTCACTCGGCATCGAACATGGTGGCGAAATCAAGACCACGCACTACACGGCGCCGCAGAAACGCTCGCGCGGCGTGATGGTGAAGGATGTCGCCGAGCTGGTGGCCGCGCTGAAGCAGAAAGGATTGGTGTGATGAGCAAAGTCCTGATCGTTGCCGAACACTTGAACGGCCAACTCAATACCGCGACCGCGCGCTGCGTCACCTGCGCGCGCGCGATGAATCCTGATTCCATTGACGTGCTGGTACTCGCCGATGCGCCGGACGCAATCGCGGCGGCCGCCGCGAAGCTGGAAGGCGTCTCGAAAGTGCTGACCGTCGCGCGCGCCGAAAACGCGCATGGGCTGGCGGCCGTGTTCGCGCCACAGATCGCGGCCGCAGTGCGCAACGGCTACACGCATGTGCTGGCACCGTCCACCACCTTCGGCAAGGACGTCGCGCCGCGCGCCGCCGCGCTGCTGGGCGTGGGCCAGGTCAGCGACATCATGGCTGTGGACGGCGCGCACAAATTCAAGCGGCCGATCTACGCCGGCAATGCCATTGTTGACGTTGAAACGCCGAACGGCACGATCGTGGTCGGCACCGTGCGCACGGCTTCATGGCCGGCGGCTACCGAATCCGGCAATGCCACGCCAATCGAAGCGTTGAACCTGGATGTCGAGCTGCCGACGCACACGCGCTTCGTCGGCCTGCAGCAGGCAAGCAGCGATCGGCCGGACCTGCAGAGCGCGCAACGCGTGGTGTCGGGCGGCCGCGGCGTGGGCTCGAAGGAGAACTTCGAGATTATCTACAGGCTCGCCGACAAGATGCATGCGGCGGTCGGCGCCTCGCGCGCGGCCGTGGACGCCGGCTACGTGCCGAATGACCTGCAGGTCGGACAGACCGGCAAGATCATCGCGCCTGAGCTGTACATGGCGATCGGCATCTCCGGCGCCATCCAGCACCTCACCGGCATCAAGGACGCCGGTACCATCGTCGCGATCAACAAGGATCCCGATGCCCCGATCTTCGAGATCGCCGACTACGGCCTGGTCGGCGACCTGTTCAAGATCGTGCCGGAGCTGGAAGCGGCGGTCTGAGCGAGCTTGATGCGAATCCTCTTCGTCACCCGCAAATTTCCGCCCTCGGTGGGTGGCATGGAGGTCTTTGCAGAAGAACTCTTTCTCGCGCTCAAGCCGAAATGCGATGAATTGATCCTCTTCAGGCCCGACCCGCCGATCCTCGGCAGGCCCGGCCTTTTCGCCCTGTTGCGATTTTTCGCGAAAGCCTCCGCGGCGGTTTTGCGTAATGCCCCCGAGGTGGATGTCGTTTTGCTTGGGGATGCAGTGCTCACTCCCTTGGCATGGCTTGCCAAGCTGCGTGTCCGCGGCAGCGGCTTGGCCACCGTGGTCGCGGCCCACGGAAACGATGTCTACTACGCGCTGCGCAGGAATGTCGGCTCGATCATTTACAAAGTGGCGCTGAAGCTCTTCGCGCGGAGCACTGACCTGTTGGTCGCCAACAGTTCGGATACCCGCGAGGTTGCGACCTCACTCGGTTTTCGGCGGACAGCACGGATTCCGCTGGCTACCCGACAAATTCCTGTACCAGCAGAGAACCCGTCGCCGGAGAAATCCATACTTTTCGCCGGACGGCTGATGCGTTGCAAGGGACTTGCCTGGTTCATTGCCGAGGTCATGCCGAAGCTGGATCCGCATATCACACTGCTGGTCGCCGGCCCTGCCTGGGATCAAGCGGAAATGGATGCAGTAAGCGCCTGTCCGCGAGCACGTTATCTCGGAACCCTGCCCCGCGATTCATTGCCTCAGCTGCGCACCGAGGTGATCGCCTGCATCATGCCCAACCTGCCTGCCCACCTTTCGGGACAAAACGAAGGCTTCGGACTGTCGGCGCTGGAATCCTCCGCGGTGGGTACGCCGGTCGTCGCATCCAAACTTGGAGGACTGGCGGAAGCGGTCATCGACGGGATTACCGGCTTCCTGGTCGAGCCGCTCGATGCCAGCGGCTTCGCCGCCCGCATCAATGCGATCTCGAACTGGAACGAGCAGGATCGCCGAGGATTCGCAATCCGGGCGCGGCAGACGGTAGCCGACTGCTTCACATGGGATCGCGTTGCGGACGATTATCTCGCAGAATTCGAGCGCCTCTCGCCCCGGGTCGGGGGGCATCAAACCGGTCTTCCCGGCTGAATCGGCCGCCACGCGAAATTGCATGCTCAACCGTAGCTATCTAGCGGTAGTCTTCGGATTCGGATTTCGATCTCTGCTGCTCAGCATTCTCGTCGTATTGCTGGCTCGCGCGCTCGGGCCGAGCGATTTCGGCGGCTACGCTGCCGCGGCGAGCCTGGCTTCCTTTTTTGCGATGTTCAGTGGTTTCGGTGCGGGGCCGCTGCACGTGCGTGACGTGGCGCATGCGAAGCTGCCTTACGCGGAGAGCCTGAATCGCACGCTGATCTGGATAGCCGCGTCGCTCCCCTTGCTGGCAGCGGCAAGTCTCGCGTGCGCATGGTTTGTCATTCCGCACAACGTGAAGCCTCTCGCCATCACGTTGATCGTTCTCGGTGAGCTGCTGTTCTACGCAACGATCGATATTGCGATGCGCATCATGCAGGCGCTGGAGCGCTACGGCAGCATGGTATTCGTCGTTTGCTTCCTGCCGGCTTTGCGCGTAGCGATTGCCGCACTGCTGGTACTGACCGGAACGCTTGGCCTGATGTCGTGGGCCTGGGTATCGTTTTCCACCGGGGCTCTGGCGTGCGTCGCGGTCTTCGGCGCCTGGGCATGGCGCTTGCGGGGCAATCTGCGCACGCGTTTGCCGCTTTTCCAGGATGGGCTCTCCGGCTTGGGCTTCGCGGTGGCGACTGCGTCGTCGCGGGTGCACGGTGACGCGGACAAGGTGGTGCTGGCACGGCTGGCGTCCACCGCCACGGCGGGCGTTTATACGCTCGCCTACCGGCTGGTGGATGTTTTCCTGTTGCCAGTTTCGGCGGGCGTTGAGCGCTTGTTGCCAGTCTTGTTTCGCCAGGGACAACACGGCCTGCGGCACGCGCTGAGGGCGTCAGCAGGCAAGATTGCGCTTACGCTTATGGCAGCGTCCGCACTCTGCGCGGGTGTGTACCTGGCCGCCTCCCTGCTCCCGTTGATACTTGGCGATAGCTACAGGGACACCGTACCGATTGCACATGCGTTGTCCGCAGTCCCGCTGACCATGACTTGCTGGATCGTGGTTCGAACGCTGGCCGCGACCTCGGGATACGAACGCGCGACGGGCGCCGTGGAGCTCGCAGGTGCGCTATTCAACGTGGGCGCCACGATCGTGCTTGTACTGGGTTGGGATTGGCGCGGGGCGGTAGCAGCGACTTACCTGACCCATCTTGCGATGGTGGCGGGCTTCGTCTCCTACATTGCATGGCGCGCAAGGTTCATGCCCCCAAACGCAAGGACGTGCTGATGATGCGAACAAACAGTACAAGCATAGTTGCCCATCGAAGATCTGACCGATGAGAGTCTGGCTACCGAGCGTTCGCGCACGCAGCGGTTCGGACGTATACGTCGAACGGCTGGCCGATGGACTACGTTCGCGAGGCGTGGAGCCGGTTGTGCAATGGTTTCCGCATGTATATCAGTACTGTCCCTGGGCACTATGCCGCGAGCCGGCGCCGCGAAACACTGATATTGTCAATGCCAACAGCTGGATCGCGTTCGCATTCCGCCGCAAACCGACTCCGCTTGTGGCAACAGCTCTGCATTGCGTAGCAGGACGAGGTTATCCGGACTGGAAATCTCTCCAGCAAGCTTTCTTCCATGATCACTTGGTGCGCCGCTTCGAGCGCGCTTCGTTCCGTGCAGCGGATGCCGCTGTTGCGATCAGTGAGTCCACGCGCCGAGAGGTTCGCGAGGACTTTGATGTCCACGACATTCGTGCAATCCCTCTGTGGGTGGATACGGAGGAATTTTCACCAGGCGCCTGCCCTGTCGGAGGGATCCGGGAGAATACGCACGTTCTCATTGTCGGCAATATGAGCCGCCGCAAGGGAGGAGATTTGATCGGGCCGTTTTGCGACGCTTTGGGAAAGGACTTCCAAGTTACGGTCGTGGCAGGGCTGCGCGGTGAGGCACCTCGCGTGTCGGCAGCGGGTGCCAGCTTGAGGTTTGCCAGCAGATTGACCAAGGGCCAGCTCGTGAGCGCATATCGCTCTGCAGATATCGTCGTTTCACTGAGCCGACATGAAGGCTTCGGCTATACCGCCCTGGAAGGCATGGCCTGCGGCAAGCCGGTCGTGGCATTCGACGTTTCCGGATTGCGCGACGTCGTCGTGCATGGCGAAACCGGGCTGTTGGAACCCGTGGAAGATGTCGCGGCACTTGCACGCGCCTGCAGCACCTTGCGTGCGGAACCTGGCCTGGCACAGCGCATGGGCCGGCAAGGGCGCGAACGAGCGCTCAAGGTGTTTACCGAGGACCGGGCGATGGACGCCCACCTGCAGCTCTATTCCGAACTGCTGTCCGGACGGAGCAACCAATGATCGAGGCCTCGTCAGACAAGCGAAGCGAACCCTTGCATGCCCCAGCGCGTGCGCCACGCGTTCTCAACATGGGATGTGGCGCCGATTACATGGACGGCGCGATCAATGTGGATCGGTTCGCCAGCAAGGTGGACGTCCGGCATGATCTCGACCAGACCCCTTATCCTTTCGCCGATGACGAATTCGATGAAATCCGGTGCATGAACATCATCGAACATCTGGAGAACATCTTCGGCGTCATGCAGGAACTCCATCGGATCGGACGGGCCGGTTGCCGCATCAGTATCCGTGTTCCGCATTTCCGCAGCGCCTGCCTTTATGAAGACATCACGCATCGACGCGGATTTGCGTGGCGCAGCTTCGATCTGTTCACTTCGGACAGCTCGGTGTACGGTGAATACACCACGTGCAGATTCAAGATCCTGTCCCGCGCATACACACCGTACAAGCTGCCTTTCCTCTACAGGATGCTCTCGCGAGCGCCAGTGCTGACGGACAACCTGCTCAGCAAATACATCCCCATGGCCTCAATCCTGTTCGAGCTGGAAGTATTGAAATGAACAGGAGCCACGTGACTCCTGTCCACTCGTGTCGATCCCATGTTCACGAGTAACGGCGAGAGCAGCCTAGTTGCCAGCTGGCGGCGCAATGGTCTTCCAGCCCACAGGCTGACTGGAGAAATTGGCAATTGAAAATCCCGAGCCGTTTCCAATCCACATGGAAAGGATGCTGCCGTTCGACCAGACTATGTCCGCCTTTCCATCTCCATTGAAATCTCCGATCGCGGAGATGGAAAAGCTCTTCGGGGCCGCAAATGCAGGTGACGCTTTGAGCACCGTGGATCCATTCATCAGCCAGTATGCAAGGCTTCCGGTGGATGTGTTACGCCAAAGCAGGTCCGCCTTGCCATCACCATCCACGTCACCCGCTCCGACAATTTGCCAGTCGCTCCCCGGCTGGCTGGAGATCGGCTGTTGCACGAAACCGGTGTCGGTGCTGTGCAGCAGGATGATCTGCAATCCATTCGTCACGACGAGATCTGCCTTGCCATCGCCATCGAAGTCGCCTATTGCGGCAACGTGGTAGTCCTGCGAGATCGCAAGAGTCGGCGACTTCAGCGTCGGGACAGCACCACTCATCAGCCAATAGGCAATTTTTCCGCTGGTCGAGTTACGCCAAATCAAATCCGCTTTATGATCACCATTGATATCGGCGACTCCGATGATGTTCCAACCTGATGGGCGGCTCCCTACCCGCTGATACCCGAAGCCATTGGCCCCACCGACCCACATCCAGATGCTGTCGTCATTCGTCCAGACCAGATCATCGGGACCTCCGTTTCCGAAGAAGTCACCCGCCCCCACGAGGGAGAAGCTGGAATTGACCGACGCCGTCGGCGAGTGAAGTGCCACAACGGGGCCATTCATCAGCCAATAAGCAAACTTTGCCGAGACGGTCTGGCGCCAGAGCAAGTCGGTTTTTCCGTCCCCATTCACATCGGCGGCGATCGCCTGGCCCGGTGGGACTCCGGCGTCGGTGGCCACCTTCGTCGGCTCGAATTGCGCGATCAGCGATGCCGTGTTGTTGAGGCTGTGGACGTTATCTGCGGAGCTGGTCGAGGTGTCCGCCACGCCGCAGGCCGTGTTCTGGCACTTGGCGATGTCCGGGTTCGAGAAGTAGTTGACCGGCGTCTGCGTGTCGCTGCCGTAGGCCATGATGGTGGCGAAGCCGTCCGTGCCATTTCCGACGTAGCCATATGAATACGAGTACGCACCCGGCTGGTCGGCATGCGCGCGATCGTGCGCCGAACCCATGTTGTGGCCTAGTTCGTGGGCGAAGGTGGTATCGAGGCAGTAGTAACCGCCATCCTGGCCGTCCTGCACTACCGAGTAACCGAAGGCGTTGTCTTCCGAAGGAATGATCTGCTGCTGGCCGGCACCAATCAGCCAGCCGACGCCGCAACCGCTGTTGCCGGCATCGTTGAAGTGGCGCAACAACACCACCAGGTCCGCGCCATACTGGGCGCGTGCATTGGCGACGCCTTGCAGTGAAGAAGGAATCGGCACGCTATTGCCCTTGCCGTCGTTGCCGGTGAGATCATCCAGCGCCTGAGTATTGTCATTGGTATCGGTGTAGCTCACCTGCATGGTGTACACCAGCCGGATGCGCTGGCTGACGCCGCTGTCCGAATAAGCCTGATTGGTGATGTCCACCAGGTTGTTGATGCGGGTGAGCGCGGCGGAAGTGGTGCCGTACGCGCTGACGATGCCGGGCGTGTAAGCCACCATGACGTCAATCGTCGGACCGCTGCTGGTTGTAGCCGCGCTGGTCACCTGCTGTGCGGAAGCCGAGCTGGTGCGCGCGGATGCCGACGCGGCGCGCTTTGCCGAGCTCTCCGCCTTGCGGCTGGGCACCTTGAAGTCCTGGCGTGCGTACAACTGCCGGCTCAAGGCCGATGCCGCCATCTTCGCGCCGTCGGTCTGCACCAGCAGCTCCTGGCCATCAGCCGTCACGAGGCGCAGTGCATTGCCGCTTGCCTGCGGGATCAAGCCAAACACGGCATCCTTGCCGAAAGTGATCACCGCCGACTGCATACCGTGATCGGTCTGCACCTTGCCCACCCAGGTCCAGTCGCCGTTGTCGTGGATCAGATGATGATCGTACTTGGCGTACTCACGCCCGCCGGTCGCATTCGGCAACCACATGCCGCCCTTGAAGATGGCCTGCATCGCGTGTTCTTCATTGACCGCAACCGGCACGGCTTTCTGCGCACCGCGCGCCAGTTCGTGCGCACCGCCCTGGACAGTGATCAACGTGGGCGTGGAAGACGACAAGGTGCTGGGCGCTAACGCAGCACTCTGCGCGCGACCCGCATTGGCATGAGCTGCTGCAAGCGCAATACGCTGGCCCGCGTGCGCTGCGCCGGTTCCCGCCGGAGCGGCCGCAGGATGTCCCGCATCCGTGCTGGAGATGGCGGCCGCTTTCGGCGAATCCGAATGCGAATTCGCCAGAGAAACGGCAATGGAAGCGGAAAGGCCCACCACCGCAGTCAGCGCGGCGGAAGCGATGAGCAAGCGAGTTTGCATGATGAAGGTCGCGTGGAGAAAAGAGGAGCAAGCGAGTCTAGGGGCGCCCCCGCCACGATCGTGTTAAAGGTGCGTGTGATGCCTGCGAGCGCGATCACAGATGGGGACATCCGCTACAATTCTCGCACTTCCAGCAACTTACCTCGGCTGATGACCCCTGATCTTCCGCTTTGGCAGCCCGGTCCCGAGCGCGTGGCCCGCGCCAACCTCGAGCGCTTCGCCCGCTTCGTGCGCGAACGGACCGGGAACGAGGATATCCGGCGTTACGCACCGTTGTACGACTACTCGATCCGCCATCCGGAAGCGTTCTGGCCCTGCGTGTGGGAATTCTGCGGCGTGCGCGCTTCAGGCGACCTGGAACCGGCGCTGGTGGATGCCGAGGCCATGGCCGGCGCACGCTGGTTTCCGAACGTGCGGCTGAACTTCGCGCAAAACCTGCTGCGCTTCAAGGACGACAAGCCCGCGCTCGTTTTCCGCAACGAATGGGGCCATGCGCGCGATTTGAGCTATTCGCAGCTGCACGCACAGGTCGGGCGCGTGGCGCACGCGCTGAAGAACGCGGGCGTGGTGACAGGCGATCGCGTCGCCGGCTTCCTGCCGAACCTGCCGGAAACCATCATCGCGATGCTGGCCGCGACGTCGCTGGGTGCGATCTGGTCTTCGTGTTCGCCGGACTTCGGCGTGAATGGCGTGGTGGACCGCTTCGGGCAGATCGAACCGAAGGTGCTGTTCTGCGCCGACGCTTACCCCTACGGCGGCAAGCGCCACGATTGCCTGGCGAAAGTGCGCGAGGTGCTGGCGGCGATCCCCTCGATCGAGCGCTGCGTGGTGATCCCCTACTCCGGCGAACCGCTGCAACTGGACGGCTTGCGCGGCGCGACAAGCTGGGATGAGTTCGCGGGCAACGGAGATCATGCGCTGGAATTCGTGCCGACCGCATTCGATCATCCGCTCTACATCATGTATTCATCCGGCACCACCGGCGCGCCCAAGTGCATCGTGCACGGCGCCGGCGGCACGCTGCTCCAGCACCTGAAGGAACTGGTGCTGCACACGGACCTGAAACGCGAAGACCGCATCTTCTATTACACGACCTGCGGCTGGATGATGTGGAACTGGCTGGTCTCATCGCTCGCGGTGGGTGCGACCGTGGTGCTGTACGACGGTTCGCCCACGCATCCGGGCGGCAATGCGCTGTGGAATCTCGCCGACGAAGTCGGCATCAGCATCTTCGGTACGAGTGCCAAGTGGATTGACGCCACCGCCAAGATGGGCGTGAAGCCGCGCGAGACGCACAAGCTGCTTTCGCTCAAGACCATCCTCTCCACCGGCTCGCCGCTTTCGCCGGAGAGTTTCGATTACGTGTATCGCGACGTGAAGGAACGCGTACTGCTGTCTTCGATTTCCGGCGGCACCGACATCATCTCCTGCTTCGCGCTCGGCAATCCGCTGCTGCCCGTGTACCGTGGCGAGTTGCAATGCCGCGGGCTGGGCATGAAGGTCGAAATCCTGGACGACGAAGGCAAGCCGGTGCGCGGACAGCCTGGCGAACTTGCCTGCACCGCGCCGTTCCCCTCGATGCCGGTATCGTTCTGGAACGATCCCGACGGCGAAAAATATCGCGCGGCGTACTTCTCGAAAGTGTCGGGCGTTTGGTGCCACGGTGATCGCGCCGAACTGACACAACATGACGGCATCATCATCTACGGTCGCTCGGATGCGACGCTCAATCCCGGCGGCGTGCGCATCGGCACCGCGGAGATCTATCGGCAGGTGGAACAATTGCCGGAAGTGCTGGAATCCGTCGCGGTCGGCCAGCGCTGGCAGGGCGACGAGCGCGTGATCCTGTTCGTGCGCCTGCGCGAGGGCACGCAGCTCGACGATGAGCTGCGCGAGCGGATCAAACGGCAGATCCGCGCCAACACCACGCCCCGCCACGTGCCGGCGAAAATCCTCGCCGTCACGGACATCCCGCGCACGCGTTCGGGCAAGATCAGCGAACTCGCCGTGCGCGCCGCCATCCACGGCGAGCCGGTGAAGAACACCGAGGCGCTGGCGAATCCGGAAGCGCTGGGGTCATTCGAGGCGACACGCGTCGATCTCGCGTCATAATGCGCGCGGAATTGTCCATGGCCCCCGCTGCATGAAGCTGATCATCCAAATCCCCTGCCTCAACGAGTCCGGCACGCTGGCGATCGCGCTTGCGCACCTGCCGCGGCAGGTGCCCGGCTTCGACGCGGTGGAGTGGCTGGTCGTGGATGATGGCTCGACCGACGACACGGCCGCGATCGCGCAACGCTGCGGCGTGGATCACGTGGTGCGGCACCCGGTCAATCGCGGACTTGCGGCGGCGTTCATGACCGGCATGGATGCGGCGCTGCGCGTGGGCGCGGACGTGATCGTCAACACCGATGCGGACAACCAGTACGAAGCGGCGGACATTCCGAAACTGGTGCAGCCGATCCTGGAGCACCGTGCCGACATGGTGATCGGCGCGCGGCCGATCGCCGATACCGAGCACTTCAGCTGGATCAAGAAGAAGCTCCAGCATTTCGGCAGTTGGGCGGTGCGCGTGGCCAGCAAGACTTCGGTCGCCGATGCACCGAGCGGCTTTCGTGCCCTTTCGCGCGAAGCAGCCATGCGGCTCAACGTGTTCAATGCCTACACCTACACGCTGGAAACGATCATCCAGGCAGGCCTGAGCAATCTCTCGGTGGTATCGGTGCCGATCCGCACCAACCCCGACCTGCGTCCCTCGCGGCTGGTGCGGAGCATCTCCAGCTACGTGCGGCGGTCGCTGGTCACCATCCTGCGCGTGTTCGTGATCTATCGGCCGCTGAGCCTGTTCTTCTGGAGCGGCGCAGTGCTGTGGCTGGTCGGGCTCGCGGCGGGCGCACGTTTCCTGGTGCATTACGCGATCGGCGACGGCTCCGGGCACATCCAGTCGCTGATCCTGACGGCCGTGTGCCTGATCATCGGCGGCCTGCTTTTCATGATGGGATTGATCGCCGACCTGATCGCGACAAATCGCAAGTTGCTGGAGCGTGTGCACCTGCGCTTGCAGCACATCCAACACGGCGAACGCAGCACCGCCGATTCACTCGAGTCGGCCGCAAGACCGGCGACCGGCCAAATCGATTCGCGGGAACAGCGGAATGCCGCGCCCGAGCTTCGGGATGAACCCATCAACAAGAGTCCCTTGTAGGGGACGCGAGGAGAAACAGATCGTGTTTGTGCCAGTGATCCTGAGCGGCGGCAGCGGTACCCGCCTGTGGCCGCTTTCACGCCAGAATCTTCCGAAGCAATTCCTTCCACTGGCGGGCAGCGAGTCGCTGTTCCAGCAGACGCTGCAGCGCACACGCGTCCTGCAGGCCGCTCCGCCGATCGTGGTGTGCAGCGATGATCATCGCTTCCTCGTGGCGGAACAAATGCGCGAATTGGGATTCGAGAACGCATCCATCCTGCTGGAACCTGCGCCCCGCAATACCGCGCCGGCGATCGCGCTGGCGGCGCTGCATGCCTGCAAGGCCGATCCCGATGCAATCCTGTTGGTACTTCCGGCCGACCATCTGATCGGCGATGTCTCCAGTTTCGAAGCTGCAGCGCGGCGTGCGCTGGAAATGGCGCGGGAAGATTGGTTGGTCACGTTCGGCATCCGTCCGGAACTGCCGGAGACGGGCTTCGGCTACATCCGTCGCGGTGCCGCGCTGAGCGACTCGACCTACAGGGTCGAACGGTTCGTGGAGAAGCCTGATCTCGCCACGGCAACCGCGTACGTGCAGTCCGGCGAGTACGACTGGAACTCCGGCATGTTCATGTTCCGCGCACGCCGCTATCTGGAGGCACTGCACCGGCATGCACCGGCAATGGCAGATGCCGCCGAAGCGGCATTCGCCACTGCTCGCGCGGATCTGGATTTCGTGCGCTTCGACAAGGAACGCTTCGCCGCCGTTCCGGGCGATTCCGTCGATTATGCGGTGATGGAGAAAACCGATCGTGCCGCCGTGGTCCCGGTGAGCTGTGCATGGAGTGACATCGGTTCGTGGGCCGCATTGTGGTCCGCTTCCGAACGCGACGCGGACGGCAACCGCTTCGAAGGCGACGTGGTCGCAATGGATTCAAGGGATTGCCTGGTCCGTGCGGCCGAGCGCCGAATGGTGGCCGCGCTGGGCGTTCGCGATCTGGTCGTGATCGATACGCCGGACGCGGTGCTGATTGCGCCGCGCGAGCGGGTGCAGGAGGTGAAGCGCCTGGTGGATCGACTGAAGGCGGACGGGCGGCCCGAGCACCTGTTCCACCGCAAGGTGTACCGGCCCTGGGGCAGCTACGATTCGCTGGACATGGGGGAGCGCTTCCAGGTCAAGCGCATCATGGTCAAGCCCGGTGCCGCGCTCAGTTTGCAGAAACACCACCACCGCGCCGAACACTGGATCGTGGTTTCCGGCACGGCCGAGGTCACCCGCAACGACGAAGTCTTTTCGCTCAGCGAAAACCAGAGCACCTATTTGCCGGTCGGCGCAGTGCACCGCCTGCGCAACACCGGCACCGAACCACTGGAGCTGATCGAGGTACAGTCCGGGGATTATTTAGGTGAGGATGACATTGTGCGGCTGGAGGATGTGTACGGGCGCGCGTGATCGCGCCTGCAGCTCCAGCATCAGAGATTCTGGGCATTGCCGGGCACGACAGGCGTCCGGGGCTCAAACCGGGCTGACACCAGCCCCAAGGCAATCTGGCGCGCATCCGCGCTCATGCCGAGCGAACGGGGGCTGACGGCATCCGGCAGAGCGAATTCGATCTGGAACTGCTTGGCCGAATCCAGCGTGGCCTGACTCACCGGGATCCGCATTTCAAGGCTGGTCTGGGGGTAGGCCACTTTGTAGTGCGCCACGGACTTGCCGTCTATGCTCACTTCAATCCGCTGGACAGGGTGGGATGCCGTCACAAACACGTTGGCTCGCAAGTCGATCAGGAGCCCATGGCCCTGATCTGGAAGGAACCCCGTATCGAAATCCAACACTGCCTCGGTTCCCAGGCTCCAAATCCCCCAACTCTCCGGTGGGCTCCACCCGCTTCGCAAGAAATCGGTCCATGCTGCGAGCGAAATCGCTGTTCCTGCCGGAACGCGTAAATGGTCCAGCCGATATAGGTGAAGGACCACATCCCGCATTGGGATGAGCTTGTGCGGAAAGCTGTGCGACGGCTTGAATGCCCACACCTTGAACCGAACGCTGTCCATCAACACGAAGCCATCGGGAGGCTGCGGCGCCGGGGAAATCAAATAGACATCATCGTAGAGGGAATTCAACTCCGCGATGTAGTTCACGTTGGCCAGATTGGGCCGGTCCACAGTCACAACCTGTCGATGGAAGGTATAGAGCAGCGGAGTCTTCAATTCGCTTTGAGTGATTCCGTTCTGGCCACTCATGCTCAGCAGAATGAGATCTCCCGGATCTATCCTTGAGGTCAATCGGGCCAGCGCTGCGTAGGCCCCGTCGTTTTCGCTCTTGCCGATCTGCGTCGCGGATAGAGCGCCCGCGTACACGATGCTGAAGGCAACAACCAGCGACATACCTTTCCGCAGAAGCCCAGGCCGCATCGAACCCCATTCGTACACCACAAGGAGAATGAGGTACGGCACCAATTCGCTCAGCAAATACCGCGCGTAGTAGGGGCTGTAGGGAATCACCCATTGCATGACCAGAGCGAAGACCCAGAACCCGGCCACGAACCAGCGCAGCAGTCCAATTCGCGGGTCTCGATTACGTTTGAAAATGAGGAACAGAAACGCAAGCACCAAAGGCGGCCCGAGATATACGATCAGCGTCCACAGGCTGCTAGCGGAAGCTCCCGCCCACCCTCTTCCGGCCAGCCTCCACTGGATATCCAGGCCAGGATCGCCTTGGTAGCGTTGGGTCCACCCAAGCCGATAGATCATGATGGCGCCTAGCGCCAAGGCCGCGAGTACTGCGAACGGCGGCAGCCACGCAAGGAGGGCTGAAACAGGCCGCATCACGCGTTCCCGAATGCGCGATCTGGCGGCGAGCGCCGCTGCCCCCCAGATCAGCAAGCCCCCGATTGCAATGAGCGCGACGAGCCATTTCCAATGCTCGCCTAGTCGAGGTTCAAAGGAGAGGGAATAAATGTCATGGGAATAGGCATGGGCCCATGTCAATCCGTACACCACGGAAATCAAGTAGGCAACGGCAACTCCTGCCGCCCAACGTTGCACGGTGGCACGTCGCGCCGCGTCCCCGTCTGCGAGCAGGCTCACAATTGCGGCTCCGATGAGGAATGGCACGTACATGAATCCGCTGATGCGGGTGGTGAAGAGGCATAAAAAGGCCAATACCGAAAGGACCCGCCAGCGACTGATGCGTTGCGCAGCGGGAGCCGACCATAGTGCGGCAAGCAGAGTAAATCCGATCAATGAGAAGCAAAGCGCAGGAACCTCGGTAACCGGAAACTTGGAAAAAAAGACATGCAGGGGATTGAGCGTCAGAAGAATTCCTGCTGCGAGTGAGGCCTGATATGAGCCGGTCAACAGCAGGGTCAAGCGATAGAAAAAAACGATTGATAAAAGCGCAAAGAAGGTCAGCGCGTAAACGCCAAATGCAGCCCCAAACAAACCGTCGAATAGCGCCATCCAAACCTGGAATTGATCGTAGAACTGGAACTCCAGCTTGGAGTTCTTCATATCCCTCGTATATACCCCCCCAAGATACTCGTCGGGAGAGACTCGATTGTCGGCTGCATACAGATCCAGATAGGGAGTGTTTTCCAGTTGCTGCTTGACACGGTCATATACCCGAATGCCACCAGTGTGGTTTATGTAATGCGCGACGTTTACGTAAACGCCTTCGTCTTGGCCGCCCATGACGTAGTGATATGCAGGCACACGGAAAAACAGGGCGAGCACCAGCAATGCGATGACATGCCGCCAGCGCGGCGCAGGGCCCGGCCAACGCCACCGCTCGCGCGTCCTATATGCGTAAACACCAGAAAGCAGCAATGCGCCGAGCAGCAGCTGAGGCGCATGGAACTCGCCCGCAATGGTCGCCAGCAGCCCTCCCAGCCCCGTGATGAGCACAAAGGCGACGGCGAGCTCCAGCGCTCGATCGACACGCAGGCCAGCGTACCCGGACCACGTTCGCCGCGACGCGGCAGGATTATCGGAAGCCAAATCCATGCGAACACCCATGCAGGGATCTCAGTAATGGATTCAGGGTGTCGTATACATCCATTGGAGCGTTTCCGGAAGCGGTATTGATGGCCGTACCCCCGCAGCAGCCGCGAGACGCGCATTCGACCCGATCAGGCTTGCAACTTCGTTGCTCCGCATGAAAGCCGGATTGACCTTGACCTCGATGCCGTAACCTGCGATCTGCGCCATCGAATCGAGCACCTCGGAAAGCGAATGTGCACGGCCCGAGCAGATGTTGAACGTTTGCCCTACCGGGGCTGCCCGGATGATCGCCGCGTAGACTCGAGCAACATCTCGCACGTCGCTGAAGTCCCGCCAGACATGGATGTTGCCGAGTTCGATGGAACGCTCGCCGCGTCGAAAATGGGACACGATCTTGGGGATCAGGAACTGCTCCGATTGGCCCACGCCGGTGTAGTTGAAGGGCCGCATCACGACGATCGGCAGGCGATCCATCCACAGCCGCGCCATCTGCTCCATCGCCAGTTTGCTCACTGCGTAGTCGTTGGCGGGTGCGGGTGGAGTGTCCTCCCCGATGGGGCTCTGCTGAGCATTTCCATACACGTTCGCGCTGCTGGCCAGAACCACGATCCGAGGCGGATGCGCAGCCGAGGCGAGCGCCTCTAGCAGGTTGCGCGTGCCCGAGATGTTCACCCGATAGATCTCGTCCGCATCGCCATGCGCAACAAACGAGATCGCGGCCAAGTGCACCACCACGTCGGCGCACGCGAGTTCGACGGCTCTGCGCACCACCCGCCGATCGAGCAGGTTGGCGCGCACCACGTCGGGTGCGGCCGGCTCACCGTCGTGCACCAGCCCGATCACTTCGTAACCGGCAGCCTCCAGCTCGCGCGCCACATAGCGGCCGGTAAACCCGTGATAGCCGGTAAGCAGCGCCCGTGGGCGGCGTGGATCAGAAAGAGACGCCACGTTCAATCCGCCGCAAGTCCGCCTCGACCATCATCGCGCAAAGCTCTTCCAGGCTCGTCCGCGCCTGCCAGTCAAGCTCGTTGCGTGCCCGCGAAGGATCGCCGATCAGCAGCTCCACTTCTGCAGGACGGTAGTATTTCGGATTGATTCGCACTACCGGCTTGCCGCTGGTCGTGCAAATTCCGACCTCATGCATCCCCGTGCCCCGCCATTCGAGGGGGAGCCCCGCGGTCTTGAACGCCATCTCGACGAAATCACGCACCGTTTCCGTACGCCCGGTGGCCAACACGTAGGTCTCGGGCTTGTCGGCTTGCAGCATGCACCACATGCCTTCCACGTATTCCTTCGCGAAACCCCAGTCGCGCTTCGCGTCGAGGTTCCCCAGTTCCAGCGCATCGAGTTTGCCGAGCTTGATGCGTGCCACGGCATCGGTGATTTTGCGGGTGACGAATTCCTTGCCGCGCAGTGGGGATTCGTGATTGAAGAGGATGCCGCTCGCGCCGAAGATTCCGAACGATTCGCGATAATTGACCGTCGCCCAGTGCGCGAACAGCTTGGCCACGCCGTATGGGCTGCGCGGCCAGAACGGCGTGCTTTCGCTTTGCGGCACGGCCTGCACCTTGCCGAACATCTCGGACGTGGACGCCTGGTAAAAACGCGTATCGGGCTTGATCGTGCGTATCGCCTCAAGCAGGTTCAATGCGCCCAATCCGGTGATTTTTGCCGTAGTAATAGGCTGGTCGAAGGACACTCCCACGAAACTCTGCGCCGCCAGGTTGTACACCTCATCGGCCTGCGAGGACTGCAGCAGCCGCAAGCTCGAGCCGGAATCCGTCAGGTCATATTCCGCGAGCACGAGGTTCGGATGCTGTGAGATTCCGAGCTCTTCGATCCGCCAGAAGTTGACCGAACTGGTGCGCCTGTACGCACCATGTACGCGATAGCCCTTGTCCAGCAGCAATTGCGCCAGATAAGCGCCGTCCTGACCGGTAATGCCGGTAATCAATGCCGTTTTCACGCAGAAATCCCCGAGTTGGAAAATGCAGTTTTATCGTGTGATGCAAAGGACGCCAGTCCCGATGCGCCATTCGCGTCGGCGGCGCCACCTGAGCGCGTTTTGGTTTCAATGCACCACGGCTCGATCTCGATCTCCTCGATCCAGAGCGCGGCTTCACCATCAACGGAAATGCGGATCTGGAATTCCGGCGCATCAAGTCTCAAGGTCAAATCCATTTCGGCAAGCGTCTGCGCCGCATCTCCGATGCACCGCTGCAGCGGCTGCCGGTCGGCGCGTGAACCCTCCGCGCCCGTAGCAACCTCGATGAAAGCAGAACCGACCTCCTTGCTCCACCCACCAAGTACCCGCACACGATATCGGCCGGCGCCCAGCAGGGCCGATGGGGTACTCAGAAGCAAGCCGGAGCTGCCCGTCGTGTGCAGCTTGCCGCGAATGAGCTGCCCGACTTCGCTCACGAGCCGATAGTCGCAGGCCGAATGACGCCGAACGGATCCCGCCTGCCAGCTGTCGATCCAATTCTCGCTTCGAACGACATCCACGAGCTGCGCAGTCGCCTCGCGCCAGGTCGACCACCGCATTTCAACTGATTGCGGTGCCTCATCATCCCGTTTCAGTTGCAGCCACGCCTCGACCGCCTCCGCAAGCGCAACCGGCCCGAATCCGGAGAAGTAGAACGCATGTTGACCGGCGACTTCCCGGAAAACCGGAAGGTCGCGGACGATCAAGTCCAAGCCATGCCGCGCGGCTTCTATCAATGGCAAGCCATAGCCTTCGCCTTCCGATGCCATCAGCAGAGCGGACGCCTGCTGGTAAGCGGTGCGCAACACTGCGTCATCCGCATCCTCCATCCACCATAGTCGCTGGTCGCGTTCGGGATGGGACCTCAGCTGCTGGATGGTTTCTTCGCTCAGCCATCCCGGCCGCCCGATGATCAGCAAATTGACTTGCAAGCCGTTTGCCCACAGGCGTTCGAACGCGCGCAACGCTTGAAGATGACCTTTCCGGGGCTCGATGGTGCCGACCATCAGGATGGTAGGCCGTGCGCTCACTGCGGCGGGCAAGTTCGCCGCTTCCGTTGGCGCCACGTCAGGCGCCAGATCGGCTCCCAGATGGAAATAGCCAATTCCCAAGGCGCGCTTGCGCGGGGGGAGTGCCTGATCCAGCCAGTGCTTCAGCTCTTTCGCCACGGATTGGGAAATGCAAATCAATCCATCAGCGATTTCGCCCACCGCCTCATACCAGGCGCGGAATATCGGAAGCAGATGCGGTTCGAAGCAATCCGGCCGCAGCAACGGCAAAAGGTCATACACGACGTAGTACTGCCTGACGCCGCGATTGCGCAATTCACGGAAAAGGTGGATGTATGCCGGAATCTTGTGCGCGATCAGGTCGAGCCCGAGATAGACGTCATCGTTGCCAAACTCTACCGGTTCATCGGCGGGCAACACGAAATCGGGAAAGTACCGCGCTGCACAGTAATTGCGCGCATAGCGAAACACACCGTCGTCATCCAGGTAAATCGGCTCGATCCGGAAGCCACGTGGCGGATCGGCGATCAACTCATCGAGCACATGTCGTACTACGCGCTGGATGCCGGTTCCCGCATCGCGGACGCAAAGGTTGGAAATATCAACCAACCATTGCTTGCCATCGCTTCGATCCAGAAAATTGCGTGAAATCGCGTTGGCGACACTCAACCAGTCCTGCTCGGAAGCAAGGCCGGATCCTTCCAGTCTTTCCATCTCCGCCAGAAGCCTGCGCACGCGATCACGCCAGGCAGTCGCTCCGCAATGCTCCACCGTGGCTTCCATTCCCGCTTTGACCTGGCAAGCTCCCAATGCTGCGAGGCCCTCGGAGGTCACCAGCCGAGTCAGCTCTTCAGCAGAAAATCCCGATGCGACGGCAGAACGCAACGCGGGATAGCCACCCGAGCGGTAAAGCACCTCGACCAGCAACTGCGGAAATTGCGAGGACAAAGCCTGCAGCATGTTGCCGAGCGCCGGCTCGTTCAACAGCAGATCGGCCCCTCCTTCCGCGGCGAGCGCCAGGCTCTTGGCACAATACGGATGATCGGCCAGCTCAACGACAACATTTGGGAACCGATTGCGCTCAAGCCGGAACCGCTCCAGTGTGCGCCGCTTGGAAAACGGAGTTCCCTCGCAACCCCGGTCTGCAAAAACCGTTACGCCCCTTGAGTGGGCGAGCGCCCTGGTTCGACCTGGCGCGGGCAGGTATGCCGTCCTGCCGTTGGCCTTCCCTCTGATCTTTCCACTCACCTGTCCACTCGCTGCAACACGTGACTTGGCAGTCGCTTCAAAGGCATCCCACGCACGCCGCGCCGACTCACGCCACGAGAACTTCGCGGGCTGATGCAAGGCGTGCTCCCACAGACTTTCACGAAAAGCAGGGTTGGTCAGCGCCTCCGACATCTTCCGGCAAATCGCTTCGTCATCGCGCGGATCGAACAGCGCGTCGGTTCGCCCGATGACCTCCGGAAGACTGGAGGTATTGGAGCCGATCACAATTGCGCCGCACGACATGGCTTCCAGCGCCGGCAACCCGAAGCCCTCCTGCAGAGACGGGAAGGCGTACAGATCGCACGCGTTGTAAAGCTTCACGAGTTCGGGATCTGAGACGTATCCGGTAAACACCACCTCATCGGATTGCACGCCTGCTTCTGCCATTTGCACGATCAATTTCTGGCGCTCGGATTCCGGCGCTCCTCCCACGATGGCAAGCTGGTACACCGATCGCACTTGCGGAGGGAGCAGGGCAAATGCGCGGATCAGGCCCGCGATGTTCTTGCGCGGATCGAACCCCCCCGCATACATGATGAATGGCTTCTTCAGCCCGAATCGCGGCATCACTTCCGCGCGCACGGTGGCAGAGTCCTCCAGGCGCCGGAAGATCGCATCCGCCGCACCAGAAATATTGACCAGTTGGTCGCCGGGAACATCAAGGAACTCGCGCGCTTCCCCGCACGCGAACTCGGAGATACCGAGCAGCATGTCGCTGCGGCGAAGCGATTCGACCTTTTCCATGTACCACTCGCGCACAACCGGGTGGTCCAGATAGGCGTCCTGGTGAGCCAGCGGAATCAGATCGTAAAGAGTTACCGCCGTGTGGTAGCCCGGGTGCCCCGGAACAGTGGCGACGACGTTGTCAGCCATACCTTCGAACAAACTGGAGACATGGACCACATCCGGTTTCAGGCTTTTCAACACTTCGAGGCGGAGCACCTCGGAGGCCCTCCGTCGAAATCGGTTTTCGGGGTAGGCATAGGCCGTGGGAGACACCGATGCCCAGGTGCAGATTCGTGATTGCGGCACCAATCCATCGAATTGTGCGCGTATGTCTTCCACGGCTTCGCCCATGGCCTCATTCAACAGAACCGTGACGATGTGGTCGCGCGGTTCTGCGCAGATGGCCCTTGCGAGAGACATCGAAAACCGGCCGATGCCGCGCCTGCGGCTTTCGGGGGACTGGCAAGCCTGTAAATCCAGGACCAGATGCATCGGCTTATCCCCTCCCGTTCCGGACAGTGGCGTGCTTGCGCTTTTTTATTTCGCCCAGCACGCGGGCGGCCGATCGCGTCATCTGTTCGTTGCGAATAGGATCCGGCAGGGATTCCGGTGGCACCGGGGGGCCCAGCAAGTACCAGCGGATGCGCGTGGCAATCCGCGAATCCGCGCCGGAGATGCGCATGATGAATTCATGCAGCCACGGCACCCTGGCAAGGACCTGCAGCGCAGGACGCAACAAAAGCGCAACTGGGCGCAAGGTACGCCCCAAGCCACGCCTCAGCACACTGCTCGACCATCTCAATGGGGCGGTAATCCGCCAAGACGTGCTGTTGTGCAACGCCTCGATGACTTCAGCCGAGTGTGCGATGATCCGGTCGCGCGCAAGTATCTCCTCGCGCTGGCCGGCCGATGCCACGGCCATCGCACTCAGCTTGCCGTGCAACTGATCCACTTCCGCGCGCAGCCCGGCGAGAGCCGCTTCCAGCTCGCCTCGCGCAATGGACGACTGCTGGAGTGCCGCTCGCAGGTCGTCCAAGGCGGATTCGCGACGTGCGTTCTCGTCATGCAGATACCTCAACGCTGCATCGGTACGGCGCGGTACATAATCGTCCATGATGTTCGGCGGAAATCGAAAAGCCTCCTTCAGCCCCGAATGTTCGGTCGCAACGTAGAAGCGATTGAGCCCGTCCTCGTATACGCAGTTGTATCCGCGCTCTTGCAGCAGCGGGTGCCAGTCTGCCCACGCCGGAACCTGCGAATTGGGCAGCATCGCCTCGATCACGATGATCCACGGACGAATCCGATCCAGCGACAGTCCGCGCAGTACGGCCGCCTCGGCACCCTCCACATCTATTTTCAGGAAATGGATGGTGCCAACCCGATGCTCTTCGCAGATTTCATTGAGCGTGCGGCACTCGACCTCATACTCGGCTACTGCGCGGCCACCACCTTTGTGGTGGGCGGCGAAATCCGAATCGCCGGTCGACAAGCCGGTATCAGCGACTTCATAGAAGCGGATGCTGCCGTGGTGATCCGAAGCCGCCATGCGCAAGTTGATGTCGCGCGGGCGATCCCGAAGCAGCTTGCGGTACCAGTGGTCCACAGGCTCCAGATTGATCCCGTGCCAGCCACGATCGTAGAACACCTTGGTGACCGAATCCTCGATCGGATCCTGCGCACCGACATCGATGTAGAACCCCTTTTCGACATGACGCAGCGCGCGCAACAGCATCACGTCTTCGCAGTTCTGCGCGTAGGAAATAAAGGTCATGACGGGAGGCTCACCGCGATGGCGGGGGGAACCCAGGCACAACCGACGAATCGCGGGTGATCGGCATTCGCGACCGTGAACATCAATGCGAGATCCTTCCACTCGTAATTGTTCACCAAGTGGGTATCCGAACTCACCAGCGCGGTGGAAACCGAATAGCTGCCCGGCCCGAAGTTCATCGGAAAAGCGATCGTATAGTCCACGACCTGACCCGCTTCGAGGTTCTCAAGCGCTTGCCCGGTATAGAAGGTGTTGGTGCCAAATACAGGCTGGCCCAATCGATCCTTGATCATGTAACCAAATACGAGCCGCGGGATGGGCCCGTGCACCACCACGCGCACGCGCAGCTCGACCGCTTCACCGACGTTGACGAATTCCACCGGCTCGCCGGCCTGATTGAACAATGCAATGGATTCGACCGTCGCTTCACCGGTGCCGGAAGTGGTCTGCGCCTTGCCGCTCCCATGGCGGGTGACCTGCACGTTCTCGTTTTCCTTGGCGGCGATCAGCGCGTTATAGAAATCCATGACTTCCTGGGGCGCGCCGTCCTTGAGCAACACGCCACGATCGAGCAGGATCGCACGATCGCACAGCGACTGAACGGCGCCAGGATCGTGAGAAACGATCAGCAGGGTCGTGCCCTGCTCGCGGAACTCGCGGATACGCGCCATGCTCTTGTGCGCGAAATACGCATCACCCACTGACAAGGCCTCGTCCACGATCAGGATTTCCGGCCGTACCGCGGTCACAACGCTGAAGGCGACACGCATCTGCATGCCGGAGGAATAGGTGCGGATCGGCTGATCGAAATAATCGCCGATCTCGGCGAACTCCTCGATGTAGGGCATTACCGCATCAATCTGCGCCGCGCTCATCCCCATCAGGCCCGAGGCATAACGCGCGTTCTGCCGACCGGTCAGATCCGGGTTGAAGCCCATGCCCAGCTCGAGGATTGCCGCGATGCGCCCCCCGATGCGGATGGTGCCCTCGCTGGGACGCAGCGTGCCCGTGATCAATTTCAGGAGCGTGCTCTTGCCGGCGCCGTTCTGGCCGACGATGCCGACCGCCTCGCCTGCCTGTACCTCGAAATTGACATTACGCAGCACCCAATGCTCGCTCGCGGGCGACTGATTCCAGCCGAACCAGCCCAGCATGCGTTGCCATTCCATCCGGTATTCGCGAAAGGCCTTCCCGACACCTTCGATTTTCAGCACCGGAGCGCTCACAGCACGTCCACCATGTCCGGCGAAGACCTGCGGAACAGTGTCAGGGCCATGCCGAGCAGAACCAGGGCCACGATGACCACTCCGACCAATCCCTTGATACTCGGCGTCTCTCCCCACAACAACGTGCGTTGGAACGCGGTGACCATCTGGAACATCGGATTGAGGTGCATCAGCGCGGTTGCCCTGCCCGGCAACACATTGACCATGTAAACCACGGGCGTCAGCCAGAACCAGAGCTGAAGCACAACCACCATGACCTGCGCCACGTCCCGGACGAATACGTTGAGCACGCCGAGCACCAGTCCGAGCCCCAACGCAAATGCAAGCGTGATCGCAATCAACACCGGCAGCCATAGCCACGCCAGCATCGGTTCGTGCCCGATCAGGACGTAAATGAGGAGGGTTGCCGCGAGCAGGAACAGGTTATTCGCCAGCGCAGAGCCGGACACCACCAATGGCAGACACATGCGGGGGAATACGATCTTCTTCATCAGGTTGGCGTTGTCCACGAAGATCGTCAGGCAGCGCGTCACCACTTCGGCGAAAAGCGACCAGCACAACATGCCGGCGAGCAGATAAATCACATAGGCATAGCGGTTGGTGGCGCCCGGCAGTCTGGCTGCAAGCACACGGGACAGGATCAGCGCGTAGATCGCGCTCTGCGCAAGTGGCTGCAGGATCAACCAGATCGCACCGAGCCTGCTGCGGTTGAACCGGGTGCGCAAATCATTCCTGATCGCGCCGAGAATGAAATGCCGGTATCGCCATAGTGCGAGGAGCATGTCTTTCATGGTCGGGGCGTTCCAGGGATAGCGGGCGCGGCGCGCGGCACTGTGATGGCCTGCAGCCGGCTGATCGCTGCCGAACCACGTGCAGGGGCGGCGTATTGTCGCCGAATTCGCGCGGCTGCGGCAGCGCCCAGTGCGCGCGATGCAACGGGGTCATCGGCCAGGCGGCGCATATGGGTTGCCGCGTGCTGCAGGTCAGGCCGTGCCCACTGCTGTCCCCGCCAGTGCGGATATGCTTCGGGCGGCACCTCCACCATGGTGCAGTCCACAAGGCATGCAACGTCGTCCGCCATGAAATCCAGGTTCCCCGAGTAGCGGGTGGCAACAACCGGCTTGCCGAAATACATCGCTTCCGCCATGCCCAGCCCGAAGCCCTCGGAGCGATGCAAGGAAACATACGCGTCTGCGGATGCAATCAACCGGTACATCTCGTCGCGACGCAGATGTTCATCCCTGAACTGGATCCTGGGATCGCCACGCGCAGCGCCCACCAATCGCAAATGCGCGTCCGCCACGCGCTCTGCATTGACGGTCTTGATCAGCAGTCGAACATCGTCCCGCTCCAGCGGGAAGGCGGCCTGGAACGCGGCGATCACCGCCTCCGGATTCTTGCGTTGCCGGTACGAGTGATAGTCGAAGGTAAACAGAAAGACAAACTTGCCTGCACCCAGTCCGAACTTCTCCCGATCAGGCTTGATGGAGGGCAGATCGACGGGAAGCGGCATGCGCATTACCGGCTTCTGTGTCACCGCGGAAACAGCGCGTTGCACGAACGAGCTGGCCACCCACACCTCGTCCACAAGTTCCAGCGCATCGATCCACGGGGCAGGAAAGTGCTCGAGCTCCCAGAACCAGTATCCGATCAGGTAGCGCCCCTGGCGCTTCTGCAACGTCAGCTCATCGCGCGCGCGCAACATCTGGTCCGGATTGATGAAGTAGACGCTCGCAGCATGTTCGGCGGACGCCGACAACCAGCTATCCAGCGAACGATCGCTCTCGCCAGCGGGAATCGGCAACTCGAAATTGAGCAGGGAAAACGGAAATCCCGCTTCCGCGAAGGTCCGCGCGAACAGCCGCACGCATTCCCCGAGCCCGAATTCACTGCGGACATGGCCGCAGAGATTGACACCCTGTCCGGCGAATCGCGGGTCGAGGTGCCGCCGCGGCGCTGCAACAGGCGGCATATTTGATTCTGCCTCGGCAATTTGGTCCACCCCGATCGCCGAGCGCAACAACCTGCGCGAGACACTCACTTTCCAAGGCGCGGGCAGACGCGCGTAGACCGCGGCTACCATCCGCCAACGGCGCGCATACGTGATGAACCGCAGGATCGCAGCTGCGCCGCTTCGCCACCCGTTCATGAGTTCGAGGACGTCAGGCCAGAGCGCGTTCGAGTTCCGCGCGCAAATCCGCCACATCTTCCACGCCCACCGACAACCGGATCAGGCCGTCGCTGATGCCCAGGCGCTTGCGGTTGGCGGGCGGCACCGAAGCATGGGTCATGATTGCCGGGTGCTCGATCAGGCTTTCCACGCCGCCCAGCGATTCCGCGAGCGCGAACAATTCACAGCGCTCAAGTACGCGGCGCGCTTTCTTCAACCCGCCCTTGACCACGATCGTGACGATGCCGCCGAAGCCGTCCATCTGGCGCTTCGCCAGCGCGTGCTGCGGGTGGGATTTCAAGCCCGGATAAATCACGCGTTCCACCGCCGGGTGTTTTTCCAGCCATTGCGCAAGCTCCAGCGCGCTCGCGCAATGCGCGCGCATGCGCAAGGCAAGCGTCTTGACGCCGCGCAAGGCGAGGAATGCATCGAATGGCCCTGCCACCGCGCCGACCGAGTTCTGCAGGAAGGCCATGCGCTCTGCAAGCTCCTTGCTCGCGGCGATCGCGACGCCGCCGACCATGTCGGAATGGCCGTTGAGGTATTTGGTCGCCGAATGCACCACCAGGTGCGCGCCGAGTTCGAGCGGCCGCTGCACCATCGGCGAGCAGAACGTGTTGTCCACGACCAGGATCAGGCCGTGCTTGTCGGCGAACGCGGCGACCTTCTTCAGGTCCACCAGTTTCAGCATCGGGTTGGTCGGCGTCTCCGCCCAGATCATGCGCGTATTCGGCTTCAGCGCGGCCCTCAGCGCATTCGCGTCGTTCAGATCCACGAAGCTGAAGTCCAGTCCCGCGCTGCGACGACGCACGCGTTCGAACAGCCGGTAACTGCCGCCGTAGAGATCGTCCATCGCGATCACGTGGCTGCCCGAATCGAGCAGGTCGAGCACGGTCGCGGTGGTCGCCATGCCGGAGGCGAACGCGAAGCCGGCCACGCCGCCTTCCAGATCCGCCACGCAGCGCTCCCAGGCCATGCGCGTCGGGTTTTGCGTGCGCGAATATTCGAAGCCCTGATGCACGCCCGGGCTCTTCTGCACGTAGGTGGACGTCGCGTAAATCGGCGTCATGATCGCGCCGGTGCTCGGGTCGGGCGACTGGCCGGCGTGGATGGCGCGGGTAGCGAGGGCGTGCTGCTTTCGATGGTCACTCAATGTCATTCTCCGGAAGCCGGGCATCCGCGCGGCTGCTTGCTAATGTCGACCGTGACCGTGTCCCCCCCGTTCAGTTCGAACCACGAGACCCCCTCCGCAACCAGGTCGAAGACCAACGAGCATTCGCCGGCAATGCCGGGATAGGGCACGCTCACATCCATCATCACCGCCTCACCCGGGCGCACGATGTGCGACGAAACAGGACGACGGGCGTAATCGAATTGGATTACACGCCCGTCGGGCCCATTCAGATGAACACCCAGATTGACCTCCCCGAGACCAGATCCGGAAGGCAGCCACGTAACCGGCCCCGTGTTCCTCACTTGGCCGAACACGCGGACAGCACCCGTGAGGTGTTCCACCTTGAAATTGAAGGCGGTATGCAAGCCAGCCCTAGAACGACTGTCCATGTGAGCGCTCGAGTCGCCTTTCTCGAGGAAAAACACCCGTCGGGCGAGAAAGCTGTCTCGCACTGTTTGACCAAGAGCGCACGCAACTGGGGAACTCAGGGATGAATCCGCCAGGAAGTCGTTGAACCCGTCGAGATCCGAAAAAACAGGTGCGACGGAGAAAACAGCCAATTTGGCCCCGCTGAAGCCATGTGCTCGTGCTTTGGAAAACAGCGCCTCGACCCGTATGTCGCCTTCTATGACGCCGTGATTGCGCATCTCGTATTGTGATTGAGGATGTCGGGAATGCTCCGGACCGGGTTCGTGCAGCGCGGCGATGCCGCCGTCCTTGAGTACCCGAGCGAATTCCGCGATGGCTCCCAGCTGGTCGGGGACATGGTGCAAGGCATCGAAGCAGATAACCCTGTCGAAGGTTCCATCAGCAAATGGCAATTTGGATTCGGAAAGCGGTACGTAATCGATCGACAGGCGAGAGGCTATCAGATCGCCGTCATTGACCCTCCTGCCCAACTCCAGCGCCTGCGCGGATACATCCGTGGCGGTCACCTCGCAGCCCAGCATGGCGAAAATTCTGGAAAGCCAACACGTACCGGCTCCGAAATCGAGCACGCGCGCACCCGGGAAAATGCGCAATCCCCTCAAGAGCGCACCAATGCCGGCGCATAGCTCCGCCGCTTCCTCGGGATCCGCAAACGGTTTTTTGGTGATAACCGCGTCGGTGTCGAGGGACGCGAAATATCGGTTCGCCCTCTCCGCGTGTTCCGCGAATGAATAGCGGCTCACAAGCTCGCGATAATCAATCATTTTCGATTCATTGCTCATCGGTTTGGCTCGACGAAGTTGGTCCTCCAGCTCTGACGATCAATCCGAAAGAGGTGGACGCAAACTTTCCGATTCTTAATTTGAGATGGGTCTCGCCGGTATAAGGAGGTTCGTCTACCACGCGATCCGCGGGGCCGACTCCCAAGGAAAAATCCAAGGGTTCGACATCATGGCCATTGCGCTGCAATTCACGCGCGAGCCGCGTCAAGTCGTGCCTGCGGTAAATGACGGAATGTCCGGTCTCCAGGGTTTCTTCGTCGGAATCGCAATTGATTTCTGTTGTGTGGACGGCGATGCCGCCTGGCCTGAGGCAACGCATGGCGTTTTCGACGAATTCAATTCCGCGATCCAAGCTGCCCAGGTGCTCCAGAGCGCAGGACGACCACAGGAAATCGAAGTCTCCTAGTTGCTCAGGGATTTGCCGCATGTCCACTTCGCGGAACTTCACCTGCCTGTCGAACTGTTCGCCTTCGCACAGACCTCGCAGATTGAGCTGGGACAGACCGGACGCGTGTTGGTTGGTGTCAACCCAACCTGCCTGCTGGGCCAGATCCTCGCCTATGTCGGAAGCCAGGATTTCACATCCAAAACTCGCGAACAGCGACGCCAGCGGTTCCGTACCGACGGCAAAGCCGAGTCCCTTTCGTCCGCTGCGCAGCATGCCGCGCTCTTGCAACACCTGGATGATGAAGCACCATTCCCATATTTTTCGGTGCAGGTGTCCAGGCCTTTCGCCGAGCCGCCTTGCCCAAGTCTGGAACTCCGGTGATTCAAGTTGCGCTTGCGTGCAAGCGCGACATATTTGCCTCGTGGCGACGAGTTCAGGGAGGCCGCTGCCAGAAACGCCGCGCGAAAAGGAGGGATGCTTGCTAGCGAATTCAAGCGAGTCCATGACTCGTACCGCCAGATCCAAAGGAGTCAAGGCTTGATCATCCACCAGCTTTTTGAACTCTTGAAAGCCGCCTTCGTCCGGTTCGCGCCCCAGCAACAACCTGTACGCGTAGCGTATGTCTTCGGCGGTGGCTCGTCCGTCACTCATGCAAGTCCTGTGTGTATGTTTCAACCGGTACGTCGCCGCAGGTAATTCAGCAGGTCAATTCGGGTGATCAGCCCGAGGAATTTGTCGCCATCCATCACGATCGCGACGCGACCGCTTTCGAAGATCGGCAGCAGCGACTCGATCGGCGACTGTACCGGCAGCAGGTCCAGGCGGCTGACCATCGCGGTCGAAACGGTGTCGCGGAATTTCGTTTCGTCGCCGTAAACGTGGATCAGCAGGTCCGATTCGTCGAGGATACCGACGATCTTCTCGCCGTCCATTACCGGCAACTGCGACACGTCATACAACTTCATGCGGTTGTACGCCGTCACCAGCAGTTCGTTCGGGCCGACCACCACGGTGTCGCGCTGCGCGTACGGACGCAGGATCAGGTCGCGCAGATCGCCGGTCGGCTGGCGGTCGAGGAAGCCGTTGTCCAGCATCCAGTAGTCGTTGTAGAGCTTGGACAGGTACTTGTTGCCGGTGTCGCACACCAGCGTGACCACGCGTTTCGGTTGCTGCTGCTCGCGGCAGTAGCGCAGCGCGGCGGCGAGCAGGGTGCCGGTGGATGAACCGCCGAGGATGCCTTCCTTCTTCAGCAGTTCGCGCGCGGTGAGGAAGCTCTCCTTGTCGCTGATCGCGTAGGCCTTCTTCACCCGCGAGAAATCACTGATGCCGGGCAGGAAGTCCTCGCCGATGCCTTCGACCATCCAGCTCGCGGACTTGGTGCTGAGCGTGCCTTCGTTGATGTATTGCGCGAGGATCGACCCGACCGGGTCGGCGAGAATGAATTCCGTTTGCGGCGAAGCCTTTTCGAAGTAGTGCGACAGCCCGGTCATCGTGCCTGACGAGCCGCAGCCGAACACGATCGCATCCACCCGTCCATCCATCTGTTCGAGGATTTCCGGACCCGTCGTCGCCTCGTGCGCGGCCGGATTATCGGGATTGCCGAACTGGTTGATGAAGTACGCGCCGGGCGTGTCCTGCGCGATCTTCGCGGCGAGATCCTGGTAATACTCGGGATGGCCCTTGGCGACGTCGGAGCGCGTCAGCACCACGTCCGCGCCCATCGCCTTGAGGTTGAAGATCTTCTCGCGGCTCATCTTGTCGGGCACGACCAGGATGAGCTTGTAACCCTTCTGCTGCGCGACGAGTGCCAGCCCCAGGCCGGTGTTGCCGGCGGTGCCTTCGACCAGCGTGGCGCCGGGCTTGATCTTGCCCGCGCGCTCGGCGCCTTCGATCATCGAAAGCCCGATGCGATCCTTGATCGAGCCGCCCGGATTGGCACTCTCGAGCTTCAGGAACAACTCGCACGGACCCACGTCGAGATGCTGCGCCCGCACCATCGGGGTGCGGCCGATCAGCTCGAGGACGCTGTTGACGATCATGAAGGCTCCGGCGCGACGTTGCGCAGCCGGGAATGATACTGGATACCGCTCACATCAGCGCCCGAACCGTCGCGAGCCGCCGGGCGCAGCGGGTTCCAGATGGCTCAACAGCAACCGGCCCGCTTGTGGCGGGCCGGAGAGGGTCAATGTGCAGCGCTCAAGCGCCTGTCCCACATTCGCGTCAAGCGATCCTTGGCGTACAACTTTTCGCGCTTCATGCCATTCAAGGTGGTGTCATCCACCGGCAGCACGCCGAGCTCCGCGTCGCGAACCTTGCTGTCCAACTCCTTGTGATGCAGAAAAAGGCGGCGGAACTCGGGGTCCGCCTTCATCAGTGCTTCGACGTCATCTCTCTTCGATTCGAACATTGCAGAACCTCCGTTATGCGCATTCCCGGCGCGTGGGCAGCCGCCGCAGCCCAGGGCTCGGGGCAGCACTTCTCAAAAAGGCAGGGTCATTGGGCCGCGCACGAGCAATCGCGCCGCGCGCCGCTTGAGCGGTGCGCGGGCGATTGGAATGTGCGGAATTCATGGATCGGCGGCTCGCTCGATGAGTGCAGCGAGGTGAACCCGTGGCCAGGTCGTTCCCGGCGCGGGACCCTTGTCCATCTGCGACGCTACTCCTCCAGGGAGGCCTTGGCAAGCGCCGGCGGAAACCCGCATCGCGCTTGGGTTCCGGACAGAATAGCCAAGAGGATCAGCAACTTGAATCAGCCACCCGCCTCCACTTCCACGCTGGCGCCCTTGTCGCCGCCGGCGACCGGGCGGATGTGGATGTCCGCCGGATTGGCTCCGCCGGCGACCAGCGCGTCGCGTACTGCCACGGCCCGGCGCCCGGCCAGCACCCGCATACCCGCCGCCGCGCGGGGCACGATCCGGATGGACTGCCCGGCGTGATCTTTCGCAAACTTCGCCAGCCGGCTTGCACGCGAAGCGGAAAGCTCGCTGCCGCCGGCGCTGAACGAACTGTCCGAGAGGTGCATCCGCCCGCTGCCGCCGGAACCCGCCGATTCCGATGAGCTGCCGCCGCGCAGCGCACGCGTGGCCGCTTCGGCCAGGCTGGCTTCCTTGCGCGCCAGCGCAGCCGCCCGCGCCTGCGCCGCGGCCAGTTTCTTCGCCTGCTCGGCTTCGGCCTGCGCCTGCTGCGCCTGGGCTGCGGAGGCCGCACCCTGCTGCTGCAGCATCTGCGCCTGTTCGACGGCGGCCTGGTATTGCAACCGTTGCCGCGCCAGCTCGGCGCGCGCTGCCGCCGCTTCGGCCTGGCTCGCTTCCAGCATGATGTGGTCATGCTCGCGGCTGAGCTGGTCCAGCACGTTCTGGTCCGCCGCGGCCTGCGCTGCGGCCTGCGCCAGCGCCACCCGCTGTTCGGCCATGAACACGTAGTGCGGACGCTCGCGCTTTCCGGCGTCGCGCAATGCGGTGATCGCCTCGCGCGCGCGCGCCTGCTCGCCCAGGGCAAGATTGCCGAGGGTGGGGTCGGCGTTCAATTGATCCAGCTGCGCACTCAGGCGATCCGCGTCGGCGTCGCTCGATGCCGCGTGGGCAAACGTCGGCGCAACCGCGGCCAATGCGAGCACGCACACCGCAACAAGAATTCGCGCGCTCATCAGCGTGTGCCCCCCTGCGCGTTGTTGTCGTACCCACCATCACTGCTGGCCGGTACCGGCATCATGCCCGCCGAAGTCGCCGGTACCGGCGCGGGATTCTGCTCGGGCGGCGCGCCCAGCTGGATCGGCGGCAATTCCTGCGTCGAACCACCGCTGGCCGGCGCACTCGCGCCCGCCTGTGCCTGCGCGGCTTCCGCCTGGCGCTGTTCCAGGTCCGCCTGCAACTGCGCGTTGACCTGGCGCTGGTTCTGGATCTTGTTCTCGAGCGCCGCCGCGCGCGCGCGGGCGCGCGAGGTTTCCGCCGCAGCTTCGGCTTCTTCGGCGCTGGCCGCCGCCTGCTCGTTGTTGCCTTGGGCGATGGACTGCTGCGCGAAGGCGAAGCGGCGTTGTGCTTCCGCGAACTCATCGGGCGCCAGTTGGGCGGCGCCGGCAGCCTGCGCGGCACGGATCTGGGCGTCGGCGCGCTGCATCAGTCCCGTCGGCGGCGGCGCGGTGGCGCAGCCGGCCAAGGCAATGATTGCAAAAAGCGGAACCAGCCGATGGATTTTTGTGCGAGTGCGTGCCATAAACCTGCCAAGCAGGGGAGCGTGTCCCTATTCTCGGGCGCGCCAGACCCCATTGCAACGCAATGTGCCGGCCCCCGCGGTTGGCAATGCTTTTGCACGGACGATGGTCAGCATCGGGAAGACATCAATGGACATCGGCTATTTCCTCAAACTGATGATGGACAAAGGCGCCTCGGACATGTTCCTGTCCACCGGCGCGCCGGTACACATCAAGGTCGAGGGCAAGCTCTATCCGCTCGGCAACACCGGCCTGCCCTCGGGCATGGCCAAGAAGATCGCCTACTCGCTGATGGACGAAGGCCAGGTGCCGCAGTTCGAGCGCGACCTGGAATTGAACATGGCGATCGCGGTGAAGGACGTCGGCCGCTTCCGCGTCAACGTGTTCAAGCAGCGCGGCGAAGTCGGCCTGGTCATCCGCTCGATCAAGAGCGAAGTGCCCTCGATCGAGCAGCTGCTGCTTCCGCAGATCTACAAGCAGATCATCATGGAACCGCGCGGACTGGTGCTGGTGGTGGGCTCCACCGGCTCCGGCAAGTCGACCACGCTGGCCTCGATGATCGACTACCGCAACACCAACAGTTCGGGTCACATCCTGACCATCGAGGACCCGATCGAGTACCTGCACCGGCACAAGAAGTCCATCGTCAACCAGCGCGAGGTCGGCCTCGACACGCACGCCTTCCACAGCGCGCTGAAGAACGCGATGCGCGA
>DASSEW010000015.1:0-42136 GCA_035695065.1 Rhodanobacteraceae bacterium
GCTGTCGGTGTTCCACTGCGGCCACTGTTGGCTGTCGGCGAGTTCATGGCCGACTTCGTACAGTGCCTGCGTGTCTTCGGCCACACCCGAAAAATCCCAGTTCGGATCGAAGTTGTCCTGCGGCGTGTGGTAATGGTGCGCGGTGTAGTCGGCGAGCGCGGCGTTGCCCGCGGCGGTGCCGCCGTCGACCTTGTCGTTGCCGGTCTGGCTCATCAGCGCGGGCACGCCGGCCTTGGCGAAGCTGAAATGGTCGGAGCGGAAGTAGAAGCCGTTCTCCGGCGTGGCATCGGGGCTTGCGTAGCGGCCCTGCTTCTTCAGCGTGGCTTTCAGCATGTCTTCGAGTTGCGACTGGCCGCTGCCGATGATCTGCATGTTCTTCGTCGGGCCGATCACGTCCATCGCATCCATGTTGATGTCGGCGACGGTCTTGTCCAGCGGAAACACCGGATGCATCGTGTAGTACAGCGAGCCGAGCAGGCCGGACTCCTCCAGCGTGTCGGCGAGGAACAGCACGCTGCGCTCGGGCTTCTGCTTCGCGAACGCGCCGGCGATTTCCAGCAGCGCCGAAATGCCGGTGCCGTTGTCGATCGCGCCATTGAAGATCTGGTCGCCCTTGAGTTTCGGATCGCGGCCGAAGTGATCCCAGTGCGCCGAATACACGACGACCTGGTCGGGATACTTCGTGCCCTTCACCAGCCCGAGCACGTTGTCGGCGCTGCCGTGTTCGATGCTGCTGTCGAAGCTGATCGACGCCTTGGCGTCCAACGCGACCGGCTTGAAGCCGCGGTGGTCGGCAGCGGCTTTCAGCTTGTCGAAATCGAGGCCGGCCTTGGCGAAGAGGCGGCGCGCGCCATCGGTCGTGATCCAGGCCGCGACCGGCACGCGCGGCGCCGGATCTTCGGATGCCGGCAGGCTGAGTTGCGGGCCGGTCCAGCTGTTCTTCACCACCGTCCACGGATAACCCGCTGCTTCGGTATCGTGCACGATGATGCACATCGCCGCGCCGGCGCGCGCGCATTGCTCGTACTTGTAGGTCCAGCGGCCGTAGTAGGTCATGGCGCGACCCTTGAACAGGTCCGGATCGTGGTCGCCGAACCCCGGATCGTTGACCAGCACGATCACCGTCTTGCCCTTCACGTTCTGGCCGGCGTAGTCGTTCCACTGGTACTCCGGCGCGTCCACGCCATAACCCAGGTACACGACCGGCGAGTCCTTGATCGAAACGTGCGGCTTGTCCTGCGGATCGTAGGCGACCATGTCGGTGCCGTAGGCGAACGATTGCGTGCCGCCGCCTTCGCTGACATTCAACTTCAACGTGTTCTTGCCCTGCACCGTGGCCGAAACCGTCGGCACGGTCTGGAACCACGAGCCGTGGTTGCCGGGTTCAAGCCCGAGCTTCTTGAACTGCTCGACGATGTAGCCGGTCGCGCGCTTGGCGCCTTCGGTTCCGGGCTTGCGGCCTTCCATGAAATCGGAAGAAATCGCCTTGTCGTAATCGCGGAAGCCCTGCGCGGTGATCGCCGGGCTGAACGGTGCGGTCTGCGAACCTGCGCTGTTGCCGGATGCGGGCGGCGTTTGCGCGGCTTGCGCGGAAGCCGCACAGCACGCGGCGGCGATGAAGGCGGACACAACGATGCGGCGCATAGAGCTCTCCTTGCGATGGGCGCAATCGACGTAGGAGCCGGCTTGCCGGCGACAGTCGCCTGCAAGCAAGTTCTTACGTGAAACGACCAGTCTAAGGCCTGCGCACACAAACGGCATGTTGCAGCGCACGTATGACGAAAGTCCTGCATGGTTTTGCCTGCGCATCACGCCACGAAGGGTTAGGCTTGCATGATCCCGCCGCAGGAAATCCGCCATGCGCACGCTTCGAATCCACGCCACGATCGCCGCCGCGGCGTTCGCCCTGTCGCTCCCCGCACTCGCCGATGCGCCCGCTTCGAACCCGCCGCCGGCCAACACGCATCCGGAGCTGCGCGCGATCGCGCAAGCGGTTTCCGCGAAGTCGTTGCACGACATCGATGCGAAACTCGTCGGCTTCGGCACCCGCAGCACCTTGTCTGATACAAAATCGAACGCGCGAGGTATCGGCGCGGCGCGGCGCTGGGTGAAATCGAAATTCGAATCCATTTCGAAGGATTGCGGCGGCTGCCTCGAAGTGGTCACGCCGTCGAAAGTGTTCACCGGCGAACGCACGCCGCCAAAGGGCGTGGAAGTGATGGACGTGGTGGCGATCCAGCGCGGCGTGTCGGATCCCGATCGCGTGATCGTGATCACCGGGCATCTGGATTCGCGTCGCACCGACGTGATGGACGCGACCGGCGATGCACCCGGCGCGGACGATGACGCGTCCGGCGTATCCGCGCTGATCGAAGCCGCGCGCGTGCTGTCGAAGTACAAGTTCGCGGCGACCCTGGTGTATTCGGCCGACTCCGGCGAAGAGCAAGGGTTGTACGGCGGCAAGATCATCGCGCAGTACGCAGTGGATCATCACTGGAACGTCGAGGCGAACCTCAACAACGACATCGTCGGCAGCCCGCGCGGCGGCGACGGCCAGTACGACCCGCACACCGTGCGGGTGTTTTCCGAAGGGACCAAATCCAACGAGACGCTGGAGCAGGCGCGCTATCGCCGCTACCACGGCGGCGGCGTGGATTCGCCCTCGCGCAACATCGCGCGCTACATGGCCGCGCTGGCGAACCAGTATCTCGGCGACTTCCATGTGCGGATGGTTTATCGAACCGATCGCTACGGCCGCGGTGGCGACCAGGTCGCGTTCCTGGAACAGGGTTTTCCCGCGGTGCGCGTCACCGAATCGCAGGAGGACTACACGCACCAGCACCAGGACATCCGCGTCGAGAACGGCATCCACTACGGCGACACGATCGACCACGTGGATTTCGATTACCTCGCGAACGTGACGCGCGTGAACGCGTTGACGATGGCCGCGATGGCGAGCGCGCCGATGCCGCCGCAGGACGTGACGATCAAGGGCGCACTAGCTTACGACACCACGGTCGCGTGGAAGCCTTCGCCGGGCGCCGCCACGTACAAAGTCTGGTGGCGCGAAACGACCGCACCGCAATGGCAGCACTCGTATGACGCCGGCAGCGCCACCACCGCCGTGCTGAAGGGCATCAACATCGACGACTACTACTTCGGCGTCTCGGCCGTCAGCCAGGACGGCTGGGAAAGCCCGGTGGAATTCCCCGGCTTCGCCGGAAGCTTCGAGCGCTCGCCGCCGGCCGACAAGTAGGGCGGGCATTGCCCGCCGGCGGACGATGTCCGCCTACGTCCGCGGCTTGGCGCGATGCGTGGGTGTTGCCGTCCACGGGTCGTCGGGCCAGGGGTGTTTCGGATAGCGGCCCTTCAATTCCTTTTTCACTTCCGGGTAGGTGCGTTCCCAGAAGCTGCGCAGGTCTTGCGTGACCTGGATCGGACGGCCTCCGGGCGAGAGCAGGTGCAACGTCACCGACACGCGCCCGTTCGCAACGCGCGGCGTGTCGGCCAATCCGAACAGTTCCTGCAGCTTCACGGCGAGCACCGGGCCGTCATCCGTGTATTCGATCCGGCGCGCCATCCCGCTCGGCACCGTGATCGCATCCGGCGCCTGTTCGTCGAGCAGCTTGCGTTGTGGCCAGTCGAGCAGTGACAGAAACGCGTCCGACAATTCCGCAGAGGACAATGCATCCAGCTTGCGCTTGCCGTGCAGCGCGGGCGCGAGCCAGCGTTCCAGCGCATCGAGCAGCGCCGAATCGGACACATTCGGAAAGCCCGCATCCGGCATGGTTTCGCGCAACCACGCTATGCGTTCACGCAAGCGCATCGCCATCTCCGACCACGGCAGTGCCTGCAAACCGCGCGCGCGGACCTGCGCCAGCAGCGCGGGCAACGCATCTCCCGCACCGACCGGCACGCTCTTGCGCGACAGCACGATCGCATCGAAACGTTCTTCCTCAAACGCTTCCACCACCTCACGTTCGGAATTCCAGCGCACCGCGCGCTCGCGCACCATGCGCGAGCCGTAATCGCGCGCCAGCAGCGCCGGATCGAACGGCGCGGCATTCAGCACCAGGCTGTCGCGCGACTCGAAACGTGCCTCGACGATCACCAGCCACGATTCGCCGAACAGCACGGATTCCTCGTGCAGCCGCGCGCCGCGCCCGTTCGCCAGGACATAACGACGTGGATCGCGTTCATCCTGTTTTGCCGCGCGATCCGGAAACGCGTGCAGCAGAAGATTGCCGACGGTGAGCGCGTCCGGCACCCCGCTGGGCGCGCTGCGCACTTCCAGACGCTTGCGCCAGCCGCGCGCGGATTGTTCGATGGATGCGAGTGCGCCAGCGTCCGCGTTCTGCACGCGTCCGCCACCATCGCGCCACACATGCAGCGCGGCCAGCGACGCACGGAGATCGTCATTGAACGCACCGCGCAAGGGCGAACGCGCTTCCAGCAGGGCGAGCAGATCGGCCACGAGTGCGCGCTGGGTTTCCGCCGCACGCAACGCCGCGGCAGCGAGTCGCGGTTGCGCGCCGAGCCGCAGCATCGCGCGGCCGAGCTGGGTAATCCGCGATGAAGCGTCCACTGCGCCGAGCCGTCGCAGCAGTTCGCGCGCCTGCGCGAGCGCGCCGGGCGGCGGCGGATCCATCCAGCGCAGTGCGTTCTGCGCATCCTCGCCGACGCCCCAGGCGGCGAGTTCCAGCGTCAGCGATGACAATTCCGCCTGCGCGATCTCCGGCGTGCGGGAAGACTCGAGCCGTTGCGATTGCGGCCACAGGCGGTATGCGACACCCGGTGCGACACGGCCCGCGCGGCCGGCGCGCTGGTCGGCCGAAGCCTGCGAGATGTTCACCGTCTGCAACCGGGTGAAGCCGGAATTCGGATCGAAGCGCGGCTCGCGCGCGAGCCCTGTGTCCACGACAGCGCGGATGCCCGGCAGCGTCACGCTGGATTCGGCGACGTTGGTGGCGAGGATCACGCGACGCGTACCGGGATCGGCCGGCGACAACGCGGCGTGCTGTTCGGCGAGCGAGAGTTCGCCATGGAGGGGAAGGATTTCGACGTTCGGGCTGGCGGGATCTGCTCCCTCCCCCACTGGCGGGGGGCGGTTGGGGTGGGGGGAATGACGCGAGGATTCTGCCCCCGTCCGCCCCTGCTTTGATACAAGCAGGGGCACCTTCCCCCGTAAACGGGGAAAGGAAGGAACAAAAGCAGCGTCGGAAAGAACCCGTTGTGCCCGCGCGATCTCCCTCCGCCCAGGCAGGAACACCAGCACGTCGCCTTCGGTTTCCCGCAACGCCTGCTCCACCGCGCGGCGCACCTGCGTATTTTCGTCCTCGCCGCGTCGCGCGGGCGGATGTTCGATGCGCACCGGAAATGCGCGGCCTTCGCTCCGGACCACCGGCGCCTGCAGCCACTGCGCCACGCGCTCGCCTTCCAGCGTTGCCGACATGATGACGAGCCGCAGCTCGGGCCGGAGCGAAGCCTGCACGTCCAGCGCCAGCGCCGCGCCGAGGTCGCCCTGCAGATGCCGCTCGTGGAATTCGTCGAACAGGATCGCGCCGACACCCGGCAGTTCCGGGTCATCCTGCAACATGCGAGTCAGGATGCCTTCGGTGACCACTTCGATGCGCGTTTGTGCCGACACGCGCGATTCGAAACGGATGCGGTAACCGACTGTCTGCCCGACCGCTTCGCCGAATTGCCGGGCCATGAATTCCGCCGCCGCGCGTGCGGCGATGCGGCGCGGCTCCAGCAGGATGATCTTTTTCTCTTGCAGCCACGGTTCGTCCAGCAGCGCCGGCGGAACCTGCGTGGTCTTGCCCGCGCCCGGCGGCGCTTCCAGCACCAGCCGCGGGTGTTCGCGCAACGAGTCGCGGATCGCGGGGAGCAGTGGGGTAATGGGAAATCCGGATTGGGTGCGAGCCATCGGCGCATTGTAGGAGCGCGCCCGCACGCGACCGGATTCATCGTACGGATTCTTGGCTCGTCATTCCGGCGCAGGCCGGAATCCATTTGCTTCTACATGGCACATCAAGATCAAAATGGATTCCGGGTTCCATTCGCGATACCCGCGAACGGCCCCGGAATGACGGCGAGGTTTGCTACGCTTTCCCGTTTCCCGTTTCCCGTTTCCCGTTTCCGTTCCCGACATGCACCTCATCGACATCGGCGCCAACCTCACCCACGAATCGTTCCGCCACGACTTCGACGACGTGCTCGCGCGCGCGAAACAACACGGCGTCGAGCAGATGGTCGTGACCGGCGCATCCAGGGAAGGCAGCGAAGACGCGTTGAAACTGGCGCGCGCGCATCCGAACCTACTTTTCGCCACGGCCGGCGTGCATCCGCATCATGCGAGCGATTACGATGCGGACACCGATGCATTGCTGCGCTCGCTACAGCGGGAACCTGAAGTCAAAGCCGTCGGCGAAACCGGGTTGGACTACCATCGCAACTACTCGCCGCGCGCGGCCCAGCTCGCCGCGTTCGAGAAGCAGCTGGCGATCGCGATGGAAACGAATAAGCCGCTGTTCCTGCACCAGCGCGATGCGCACTCGGATTTCCTCGCGCTGCTCAAAACCGTGCGCGACAAGGTGCCCGCGGCGGTGGTGCATTGCTTCACCGACACCCGCGAGGCGCTGTTCGACTACCTCGAACTGGATTGCCACATCGGCATCACCGGCTGGATCTGCGACGAGCGCCGCGGCACGCACCTGCGCGAATTCGTGCGCGAGATCCCGGCCGATCGCCTGCTGCTGGAAACCGACGCGCCGTACCTGCTGCCGCGCACCGTGCGCCCGCAGCCTTCGGATCGCCGCAACGAACCGATGTACCTCAAGCACATCTGCGAGGAAGTCGCGCGCGATCGCGGTGAACCTGCCGAAACCACCGCCGCGAACGCCACCGCTGCGGCACGCAGTTTCTTCGGCCTGCCACGCCCGAATTCCTGAGGCCTCCGGGCCCGCCAACGAGGCCTGTCAAGGCCTCCGTGCAATTCACACTTGTTTTTTGTGAATTGCTGCGATGCAGGATTGTGATGCCCTTCACGGTTCTGTTACGCTCTGGCTTCAGCTATTCAGCTGGCAGCAAGGAGGCTGGGAACGAGGGGACGGATGCGATCGCCCGATCGCACGCGTCATTTATCGGGGAATCAAGGACTTCGCCCCACGGATACTGCAACAGACTCAGGGGGGTCTGATGCGTGCAAAAACCTGATCCCAAGTGCGGACAGCCGTCCGCGCTTTCTCCAGCCGTCACTCCAATTCACGTCCGTGCGGGCCACGCGTCCGCGCGGATTTCGTCGTGCCCGCAAGAAAACTCCCGCATTTAAGCGCGCTGTCCAATCTCATCTGAGAGCCGATCATGAACAAGAAGATTTATAGCCTCGTCTGGAACAAGTCCCTCAATCAGGTGGTCGTCGCATCGGAACTGGCGACCAGCAAGAGCGTGGGTGGGTCGGCAGGAACGGGACGCGCGGCGGGCACGCGCCTGGCGCAGCTTGCGCTGGCGGTGTTGCTGGCGATCTCGGCGCCGATGGCGTTTGCGGCTGTCGGCTGCACCGGTGCAACTGCTGGTGGCAGTGACTCGCTGGGTTGCGGTCTCAACGCCAACGCGGCGGGCGCGTACACCACGGCGATCGGCTACAGCGCCTACGCGGGCGGCACGGGCGACAGCGCGTTCGGATATCAGGCGTTTGCGAATGGCGGCAGCTCCACTGCGGTGGGAGGCTGGGCCACGGCCACTGGTGGTAACGCCGCTGCGTTTGGTTATCACGCAAGCACCTCAGGCTTCGCCAACTCGGTGGCGCTCGGCGCCAATTCGATCAACAGCGCGGCCAACCAGGTTTCGTTCGGTCACTCCGCGACCGACCTGGATCCGAAAACGGGCCTGGCCTTCGGTTCCGCGCTCAACCGCACCCTGACCCATGTGGCCAATGGCAGCGTCGCGGCCGGCAGCACCGATGCGGTTAATGGCGGGCAGCTGTACACGACGAATCAAAACGTCGCCGCCAATACCAGCGCGATCAGCGCGCTGCAGACCAGCACGGCCGCCACAGATAATTACTTCAAAGCCAACGATTCGCTCGGCACCAACTACGCTTCGGCAGCCGGCAGCAATTCCACCGCAGCTGGCCCGGGCGCGACAGCATCCGCGACGGGAAGCACCGCTTTGGGGTTGGACGCCAATGTTTCAGCTACTGCCGTCAGTGGCAGTGCGTTCGGCCAGGGTGCCAGTGCGACCAGCTATGCCGCCATTGCCATCGGCTTGAATGCAGTGGCGGGGAACGGCGTGGCAAGCGGCGCGGGAAGCGCCAGCGGCGCGGTTGCGCTGGGCGTCCGGTCCAGTGCCACCGGCATCAATTCGATCGCCGAAGGCACCGGTGCGGCCGCGAGCGGCAGCAACGGGGTGGCGATGGGCAATGGCGCGCATGACTACAGCGCCAATGGCGTGGCGATCGGCAATGGTGCCTATGTCAAGGCCACTGGGGTCAACGGACCCAATAACGGCAGCGTGCTCGCTTCCACCAAAGGCGTGGCGGTGGGCAATGGCGCACGGGTGACCGGGTATGACGGCACCGCCATGGGCAATGGTGCCCAAGCCTCTGCCGCCTATTCCGCGGCTTTCGGTGCGGGCGCCAATGCGAGCGGCTTCAACGCCACCGCGCTCGGAAATTATTCGAAGGCAAGTGCCAAGAACGGGACTGCCGTCGGCAGCAACTCGTATGCGACCGGTGTGGCCGGCACCGCGTTGGGTGACGTTTCGGTGGCCTCCGGCGTCAACAGCGTTGCGGTGGGTGCCTATTCCGTGGCGGCGGGAGCCAACCAGGTTTCGTTCGGCCACTCTGCCGCCGATGCCAATCCGTATACGGGCGCACCGTTCGGTTCCGATCTCAACCGCACCCTCACCCACGTCGCGGCCGGTTCGCTGAGCGCGACCAGCACCGATGCAGTGAACGGTTCGCAATTGTTTACCACCAATAGCGATGTCGCAGCCCTGGGCACTTCCGTCGCGTCTGCATTGGGCGGCGGCTCCACCTATACGGCGGGTTCGGGCGTCTCGGCGCCGACCTACGCCATCCAGAATACCAATGGCGTTTCCACCAACTACAACGATGTCGGCAGCGCCCTGAGTGCATTGAACAGCACGTTGCAGAGCATCGATGCCACCGGCACCAATTACTTCCAGGCTAATGGCGCCAACAACGGGACCGACAATGCTTCCGCGACCGGCTCCGATTCCGTAGCCGCAGGGCCGAACGCGAAAGCGAGCGGCGCCAACAGCGCCGCCTTCGGCAATTCTGCCAGCGCGGGTGGCATTGACGCCTTTGCCGCCGGCAATCACGCCAACGCTTACGGCACCAACAGCATCTCCATCGGCGAATATTCGAGTGCAGTCGGCAATGAAGGCACGGCCGTGGGCCACAACGCCACCGCGTCCGCCAACTTCAGCACCGCCACGGGCTACCACGCGCAGGCGACCGATCAGCTTGCTACGGCCGTAGGCGCGAGCGCCCTTGCTTCCGGTCGGTTCAGCACCGCGCTGGGCGATCTGTCCACGGCCAGCAACTACAGCGCCAACGCGATCGGCGACCGCTCCAACGCAAGCGGTTTCCACAGTAATGCGATGGGTTGGTATGCAACGGCATCCAACGCCAACTCGGAGGCGATCGGGTCGCACGCGACCGCTTCGGGCCAAGGCGCCATCGCTGATGGCACCGTGACCACGGCTTCCGGCCAGTGGAGCGCCGCTTTCGGCTATGGCGCACAAGCCACCCAGATCCGGACCACCGCCATCGGCAATCATGCCAACGCGAGCGGTCAATTCAGCACGGCGTTGGGTGACTACGCCAATTCCAGTGGCTTTGTCGCCACCGCGATTGGCGGGACGGCTACTGCGAGCGGCAGTGAGAGCATCGCGATCGGAGTGGACGCCAGATCCGCAGGCGCATACAGCACGGCGCTGGGTCTTGGTGCCTACACGTCCGCTGCGGCCACCTTCGGTACCGCGCTGGGCCAGAATGCACGCGTGTCGAATGTCGCCAGCACTGCGGTCGGCGCGAGCGCCACCGCCAGCGGCTTCAACGCCAGCGCGTTCGGGAACAACAGCACGGCAGCAGGGGATAACAGCACGGCAATCGGCCGTCGTTCCTCCTCAGCCGGTCGCGACGGTGTTGCATTGGGTTCTTATACGTCCGCGGCTGGCAATTCCGCCACTGCACTCGGCACGGCGGCCAGCGCCGCGGGCGATGACAGCATTGCCGTGGGTCGTTTCTCCAATGCCGCCGGTACCAGTGCGATCGCGCTGGGCCAGAACGCCGCAGTCACGCTCAACAACACCTTTGCCACGACCAGTGCGAGCAACGCAGTTGCGATTGGGACCAACGCCACCGTCAGCGCCAGCAGCGGTGGCTATGGCGGCAACTACAGCGCCTACACGGCTGACGATTCCATCGCGCTGGGCAATCACGCCAGCGTGAACGCGGCCGCGGCGAACGCCAACAACGCAGCGGCAATCGGCAACTACGCGTCGGCGAATGCCAACAGCGCTTCCGCTTTCGGCGATCACGCGCAAGCCAACGCCACCGACAGCACGGCGATCGGCTACAAGGCCAACGCCGGCGGCGCCAACAGTCTCGCCGCGGGCAGCACTGCCAAGGCGAGCGGCGCGCAGAGCATCGCGCTCGGCAATGCTTCGCTGGCCAATGCGGCCAACACGTTCGCCGCCGGCAATGGCGCGCAGGCGACCGCGGCTTCCGCCGTGGCGATCGGCCTGAATGCGATCGCGACCAGCAGCAGCGCGGTGGCGATCGGCAATGCCGCCACCGCCAACGGCGGCCAGGCCGTTTCGATCGGCGCGGGCAATACCGCGACCGGCAACGGCGCGGTCGCCATTGGCGATCCGAACACCGCGACCGGGCTCGGTGCGGTGGCGGTGGGCGACAACAATTCGGCGCTCGGCCAAGGCGCGGTCGCGGAAGGCGAAGGCAATACCGCGGTGGGCCAGGGTTCGGTTGCACTGGGCAACCTGTCCACGGCTGCAGCGGCAGGTTCGCTCGCGCTGGGCGACACCGCCGATGCGGTGGGCGCCGGCAGTGTGGCGCTGGGTTCCAACTCCACCGCCAACAATGCCAACGACGTGGCTCTGGGTTCGGGCTCGGTCACTGCGGCGCCGAATGCAACGCCGAGCGTGACCATCAACGGCCAGGTGCAGAACTTCGCCGGCGGTGCGCCGACCAGCGTGGTCAGCGTCGGCACGGCCGGCAACGAGCGCCAGATCACCAACGTCGCTGCGGGCCAGCTCAGCGCGACCAGCACCGATGCGGTGAACGGCTCGCAGCTGTACGCGGTGGATGTGCTCGCCACCGAAACCAGCAACTACTTCAAGGCCAACGGCCTGAACGACGGCACCGACAACGCGAAGGTCAACGGTACCGACGCGACGGCCGCCGGCGCGAATGCCTATGCCAACGGCGACTATTCCACCGCGGTCGGCACCGGTGCGCACGCCTATGGGGTGTCGGCTTCCGCGTTCGGCGACGGCGCATCGGCGGTCAACACCAATGCCACTGCATTGGGCCAGGACAGCTCGGCGTCGGGCGTCAACAGCACCGCGACGGGCTACAACAGCGTAGCCAGCGGGGACAATAGCTTCGCCGGCGGCAATGGGGCCCATGCGGTTGGCACCAGCGCCGTCGCGATCGGCAACAACGCCTATGCAAGCACTCCGGCTTCGCTGCCCTTCGGCGGCGGCTACGGCACCGGCTCCGCGGTCGCGCTGGGCGATGGCGCTCGTGCCGCTTCGGCTTTCGGCAGCGATACCGCGGTGGGCGGGGGCGCTACGGCCACCGGCGGCTACAGCACTGCCTTGGGCAACAAGACCAGTGCAACGGGCGCCTACAGCACCGCAGTGGGCACCGACGCGAGTGCAACCACCGAATCGGATGTCGCTATCGGCTTCCACTCCTCGGCCAGTAACAGCTTCTCGGTCGCGGTTGGCACGTTGAGCCAAGCCGGTGGCCGCGCATCCACCGCATTGGGGCAGCAGGCTTACGCGACAGGCGACTACTCTACAGCGGCGGGTTTCTTCTCTCACGCCAGCGGCAACCATAGCGCGGCTTTGGGATCTTCGGCCAATGCGGCGGGCACGAGTTCGGTGGCCGTGGGCAATGGTGCGGCCAGCCTCAGCGACAACGGCGTGGCGATCGGCAACGGCGCCAACGTTGCGGCTACCGGAACCGGGGGCTACAACTCCGGCTACGCAGCCGTTGCCACGCAAGGTATCGCCATCGGCTCCGGCTCCAGCGTGACCGGCGTGGATGGTGCGGCGGTGGGCGTCAACGCCTCCGCCAGCGGCTTGTATGGCTCGGCTTTCGGTTCCAACAGCGCGGCGAGCGGCCAATATTCCTCGGCGTTCGGCGACAAGGCGAAAGCGAGCGGCAATTACAGCACCGCCATCGGTTATGTCGCGCTGGCGAGCGGGAAGTCCTCCAATGCCGTGGGATTGAATGCTCAAGCCACGGGCAATTATTCGAATGCGTTCGGCACCAGTTCCGTTGCGTCCGGCTTTGTATCAACCGCGGTTGGCCAGCAGGCGAGCGCAAGCGGCAGTGAAAGTACGGCGCTCGGTGGCTTGAGCAGCGCGGCGGGTCTGCAAGGCACCGCGGCCGGCTTTGAATCGAATGCCAGCGGCGAATACTCCGTTGCGTTCGGCCTGCGCTCCAACGCTACTGACATCGATGCCACCGCGTTCGGCAAGGACAGCAACGCCACGGCGCGCGGCGCATCCGCTATCGGTCCGCGTGCGACCGCAGCTGGCGGATCTTCCACTGCGGTGGGTTTCCATGCCTACACGACGACTGCCGGAACCAGCGCCGTTGCGATGGGTTACTTCGCGGGCGCTTCGAATTACAACGCCACGGCGGTAGGTTCGCATTCCTTGGCCTCCGGCCAGGGCTCGACCGCTGCGGGCGCCTTGTCGCAGGCCAGCGGTGACTTCAGCTTGGCGTCGGGCTATTCGGCTTTGGCGCGAGGCGCGTATTCCACCGCCGTCGGCAATACCGCAGGCGCATATGGTGCATTCAGCACCGCGGTGGGCAGCAATGCCATCGCGGCCGGCGCGGATGCTTCCGCGTTCGGCACGGGTGCGTATGCGAAGGGCGACAACAGTCTCGCGACGGGTTACGGCGCCGTGGCGAACAATACGAACGACATCGCCTCGGGCACTGGCGCCAGCACCTACGCCGGCACCTCCAACGGCTCGAACATCGCGATGGGCACCAGTGCCTTCGCAGGCAGCGCGACCGGGTCGGACATCGCGATCGGCAATGCCGCGAGCGCAACCGGCGGCTACAGTATCGCCATGGGCGCGTCGGCGTCGGCGAGCGGCATTGACAGCACCGCAATCGGCAACAGTGCCGTCGCGTACTCCACGGGTGCGAGTGCCCGCGGATACGCCGGCAGCACGGGCGAGAGCGTAGCGCTGGGCAGCAATGCCAGGGCGCAATCGGCATACGGCGGCGACACGGCCCTGGGCGGGTCCGCCAGTGCAACGGGCGGCTACAGTGTCGCGGTGGGTAATCACTCCACTGCGACCGGCTATGGTTCCGCAGCAGTCGGCCCCGGCGCGAATGCCAACGGCAACTGGGCTTCCGCGTTCGGCTATCAGGCTTACGCGACGACCCAGGCGACGGCGCTCGGAGACAAGTCAAGCGCCAGAGGCCAGTACGGAACTGCGGTGGGTGCTTTCTCCCACGCGAATGGCATCGACAGCACGGCGATAGGCCGTAGCGCATACGCAAACGGTGCCTCCGACATCGCGCTCGGCAACAGTGCCAATACCTACGCCGGAACCACCAACGGCTCCAACATCGCGATCGGCAACGGCGCTTCGGCGGGTGCCTACAACGCTGCCAATGCGATCTCGATCGGTACCGGTGCGGTCGCCAATTCCGACATGGGCGTGGCGATCGGCAACGGCGCCAGCACGGCCGGCTTCAGCAACAGCGTCGCATTGGGCGCAGCCTCGGCCGACGGCGTGGGCGCGGTGAGCGGCGCGAACAACCCGCTGCACATCCAGCCGACGTATCTGCCGCCAGGCGTGCTGCAAGGTGCGTACGGCAGCAACCCGAACTTCAACCCGACCACCGTCACCAGCGTGGGCGAGGTCTCGGTCGGTACGCCAGGCAACGAGCGTCAGATCACCAACGTCGCGGCCGGCACGGCGCTGACGGATGCAGTGAACGTAGGCCAGATCATGCCGCTGGTGGATGCGATCAACGGCATCAACATCGGCGAAGGCATCACGTACTTCCGCGCCAATTCCACATTGGGCGACGCGCAAGCACTGGGTACCAACACGATCGCGATCGGTCCGCTCGCGGTGGCCGGCGGCAACTCGTCCTTCGCGGCGGGTTACAAGGCCAGCTCGGCGGGTACCGGTGCGACCGCCGTCGGTTACAACAGCAGCGCAGCCGGCAATTCGGCCTCCGCGTTCGGCGAAGGCGCCAATGCATCGGCCGACAACTCGACCGCGATCGGCCAGGACAGCACGGCCAGCGGCTTGAACTCTTCCGCGTTCGGTTATAAGTCGAGCGCGGTGGGCGACAACAGTCTGGCAGCCGGCGACCAGGCCGCTGCAAACGGCACGAACGACATCGCGCTCGGCAATGGCGCGAACACCTACGCCGGCACCAGCAACGGCAGCAGCATCGCCATCGGCAACGGCGCGCATGCCGGTTCGAGCTACGGCTCGGATCTGGCGATGGGCACCGGCGCCGTGGCCATTGGCGGCTACAGCACGGCAGTGGGCGACGCCAGCAACGCCATCGGCTATCGCAGCAGTGCCTTCGGCAACGCGGCGGTCGCACTGGGCGCAAGCTCGGTTGCTGCCGGTAGCGCCGTTACCGCGGTCGGCGAAGACTCCGCCGTGTTCGGCTCCAACAGCACCGCGGTGGGCAACTACAGCGTCGCGATCGGTAACGGCACCACCTCGGTGGGCAATTACTCGATTGCTGAAGGCCATGGAGCAAACTCGGTCGGCGACTATTCAGCGGCCATCGGCGACAGCGCGCTCGCAGTCGGAACCAGCAGCAGTGCGTTTGGCAATGGTGCGAAGGCGATCGGAAACTACAGCGCGGCAATGGGCGACAACGCCCAAGCCTTGAACACGGGGGATGTGGCGATCGGTCAGAATTCCGTTGCCAACGGTGCGGATGCTTACGCAAGCGGCCCGGCGACGGCGGTCGGTAGCGGTGCGAATGCAACCAACAAGTACGCCACCGCGCTGGGCGCCAACGCAAAGGCGATGAACAAGTATTCGACAGCGCTTGGCGCGAACTCGCTCGCGCAGGGCAAGTACAGCACGGCGGTTGGCGAACAAGCCACGGCAATGAATATGGGGGACACGGCCGTAGGCGCTGCGAGCTATGCGAACGGCTACGGCGGCAGCGCCGCGGCGTTCGGTGGCCAGTCGTATGCCAAGGGGCCGTTGTCTCTGGCGGCCGGCTTCAGATCCCATGCCGACAACGTGGGTGCGACGGCACTGGGTGCATACAGCTCGGCGACGGGTCTGTATTCGACGGCCGTGGGCATCGGTGCGACCGCGAACAACGGTGGCACCACGGCTCTTGGTGTGGGTGCCAAGGCAAGCGGCTATATCGCTACCGCGCTAGGCGCGGACGCCTATGCGATAGGCGGCCACTCGATCGCGGAAGGCTTCAAGGCCTACACCGGTGCTGCGGCCACGCAGAGCGTTGCGATAGGGTATTTCGCCAAGGTGAGCAACTACTCGGGCATCGCGATCGGTTCCAACTCGACTTCTTCCGGCATTTCCTCGGTTGCGCTGGGAGATACCAGCATCGCCGAAGGCGACTACAGCCTGGCGGCCGGACCGTTCGCAGCAGCAACCGGCACCTCCGCGACAGCGGTGGGTGACAGCGCCTACGCGGCAGGCGACAGCAGCTTCGCTGGCGGCAGCACGGCCTTCGCCGGCAACGCCAACGACATCGCGGTCGGCAACGGCGCTTCCACTGGCTTGCCGGGCAGCTCCCCGGGCTCGAATGTCGCCATTGGCAATAGTGCCTATGCCAACTCGACCTACGGTTCGGACACCGCGGTGGGCGATCACGCAAGTGCGACGGGCGGCTACAGCACCGCGGTGGGCGACTATGCCAAGGCCTCCGGATACGAAGGGTCGGCATTCGGCAACACCGCTTACGCAACGGGCCGCTACGGCACGGCGCTCGGCAGCCACTCCAGGGCGGCTGGCAACAAGAGCACGGCGGTCGGCTTCACCGCAGCCGCGGATGGTGATTTCGCGACCGCGGTCGGCCAAGGTTCGAGCGCAGCCGGCGGCTACAGCTCGGCATTCGGCAACATCGCCCATGCCACGGGTGAGTATTCGGTGGCGGTCGGCAATCTGTCTTCGGCCAGCAACAACAGCGACATCGCGATCGGCAACGGTGCCAACACCTATGCCGGGACGTCGAATGGTTCCAGCATAGCGATCGGCAACGGCACCTACGCGGGGTCGACCGCCGGCTCCGATATCGCCATGGGCAACGGTGCCCGAGCAACCGGCGGATACAGCACTGCGTTCGGCTTCGGCGCCAAGGCAACCATGCAGGATGCGGTGGCCATCGGCAACGGCGCGGAAGCTTACGCCGCAAGCGCCATAGCGATGGGTACCGGATCGTTTGCGGTCGGAACCAACAGCACTGCCGTGGGTGATGCCTCGCAAGCGCGCGGCAACAACAGCTCGGCCTTCGGTTACGGCTCGTACGCTTCGGGTACCAGCAGCAGCGCGATCGGTGGTGCCCTGGTCCGTGGCAACAACAGTGTTGGCCTCGGCAGTGGTGCCTATGGCGGTGGCAGCAACGCAGTGGCGATCGGCAACGGCGCCGCGACGGGCAGTAACGCCAATCCGGCCTTTGGCAACAATGGCGTCGCGATCGGCAACGGTGCCTACGCGGGTTCGGCCTCCGGCTCGGATAGCGCGTTGGGCAACGGTGCGCGCGCGACGGGCGGCTACAGCGCGGCATTCGGTAACGGTGCGACGGCAGACGCGATGAATGGCGTGGCGATCGGTAACGGTGCCAGCACTGCAGGCTTCGCCAACAGCGTGGCGCTGGGTTCGGGTGCGGCGGATGGCCGCGGTGCGGTGACGGCTGCGAGCAATCCGCTCTACGTGAATCCGCTCTACATCCCGAACAGCGATCCGAACATTGGCGATCCCAACTTCAACCCGCAGACGGTCACGAGCGTGGGTGAAGTGTCAGTTGGCGCGCCGGGTGCGGAACGCCAGATCACCAATGTCGCGGCCGGTACGGCGTTGACGGATGCGGTGAATGTCGGCCAGATCATGCCGCTGGTGGACGCGATCAACGGCATCACGAACGGCGAAGGCATCAAGTACTTCCGCGCCAACTCGACGTTGGCGGACGCGCAGGTGATCGGCACCAACACCATCGCGATCGGCCCGAACGCGGTCGCAACCGGAGACAACTCCTTCGCGGCCGGCTACAACGCCAGCACGCTCGGAACGGGTGCGACGGCGGTGGGCTTCAACAGCAGTGCGGTCGGCAATTCGGCCTCCGCGTTCGGCACCGAGTCGAATGCGGCCGGCGATTACAGCTTGGCCTCCGGCAACTACGCCGCGGCGTTCGGGGCCAGCTCGGTTGCGATGGGTGATCACGCCACGGCCCATGGCGCCAGCGACATCGCCATCGGCAATGGTTCAAGTACCTATGCCGGCTCCACCAACGGCTCCAGCATCGCCATCGGCAATGGCGCGTTCGCGGGTTCGTTGCTGGGTCGCGACACGGCTTTGGGGACGAACGCGAGCGCGACGGGTGGGTACAGCACGGCCGTCGGCAATGCGGCCAAGGCTTCCGGTTCCGATTCTTCCGCGTTCGGTTATGCATCCAACGCGAGCGGTGAGTACAGCCTGGCGGTCGGCAATCGATCGAGCGCGTCCGGTTATGAATCGGCGGCATTCGGCTATGGCGCCAGTGCAAGTGGCCGCTACAGCATGGCTCTGGGCAATTATTCGAAGGCGGTTGGCAATTACAGCACTGCCTTGGGCAACCACAGCTACGCCGGCAATGCCAACGACATCGCCCTCGGCAATGGCGCGCACACTGCGGCCTACAACAGCTCCACCAACGGCAGCAATATCGCCATGGGCACCGGGGCCTATGCGGGCTCGTCTTCCGGCGGCTCGAATACGGCGGTCGGCAATGGTGCGCAGGCGACCGGCGGTTACAGCCTGGCAATGGGGTACAAGGCCAACGCCAGCGGGTCGGTTGGCGTGGCGATTGGCGCGTACTCACAAGCCAGCGGTCCCGCCTCCACGGCCTTGGGCTTGTTTGCCGACGCGAGCAACGTTTTCGCCACGGCTATTGGATCAAAGGCTTCGGCCAGCGGTTACGCCAGCAATGCAATCGGCAAATACGCGACTGCCAGCGGTGACCGTTCCATCGCCATCGGCGAGAAGGCCATCGCCAGCGCGACCAATAGCCTTGGTGTTGGTTACTACTCGGCGGCTACGGGCATTGACTCGATCGCGGTCGGTCGCAGCGCCTACGCGTCGGGCTTCAATGCCACGGCGGTAGGCAGGCATGCCTACGCCACGGCCGACGGCGCTTCCGCACTGGGTTCCTTTGCTACGGCCAGCGGGTCGAATGCCATTGCCGTGGGTTACAACAGCGTGGCGTCGGGTTCGTACAACGCTATTGCGATCGGCAGCAACTCGACGGCGTCGGGGCTTTCGTCGACGGCAGTGGGTGACACCAGCATCGCGCAGGGCGACTACAGCCTCGCGGCGGGCCCGTTTGCGGCGGCAACAGGCCTGTCCTCCACCGCGGTCGGCGACACGGCCAATGCGTTCGGCGACAACAGCACGGCCGTGGGCAGCAACGCATACGCGGGCGGATTGCAATCCTCTGCCTTCGGCAACAATGCGCAGGCCAAGGGCGATTACAGTGTCGCAATCGGCAGTGGTTCCAGTGACGCCGGTTTCGCCAACAGTGTCGCGCTGGGCGCGGGTTCGATCGTGGATCGCGCCAATACCATCTCGGTCGGCGCACCGGGTGCTGAGCGTCAGATCACCAATGTCGCAGATGGCACGCAGGCACACGATGCGGTGACCGTCGAGCAGATGACATCTGCCATCGGGGCGGCCAACTTCGAGAGCGACTACTTCAAAGCAAACGGTGCGAACGACGGCAGCGACAAGGCTTCTGCGACCGGCTTTGATTCGGTAGCCGCTGGCCCGAACGCCAGTGCATCCGCTTTGGGCAGCAGCGCCTTCGGCGAGGGTGCCCAAGCTGCCGGGGAAGGCAGCACGGCGATCGGCCAAGGCAGCTACGCGTCCATGCGGAACGCGACCGCGGTCGGGTACCACGCCAATGTGACCGGCTACTTCAGCACGGCGGTGGGCAACAACGCGACGGCCAACGGAGGGCATAGCATTGCCATCGGCGACTATGCGACGGCTGGCGGTTACGACACCAGAAGTTTTGCTACGGCGATTGGCTCCCATGCCGTTGCTGCCGGATACAGCGGCACGGCGGTGGGCGAGTACAGCTCAGCGTCGGGTCGTTATGCGTCGGCGTTCGGCGGCGGAGCGAAGGCCAGCGGCGCCCATGCCACCGCGCTCGGCAGCTATTCCTCTGCTTCCGGCTACAAGGCCACTGCAGTGGGCAGGAAGGCCAATGCCACTGGGGCTGCCAGCGTCGCGCTGGGCAACTCGAGCGCCGCCTCGGGCACGAACGGCACCGCTACGGGCGTCAGCAGCGTTGCGAGCGGCTCCGGTTCCACGGCGAATGGTTTTGGGGCCAATGCTTCGGGCCAGAACAGCGTCTCCATGGGTGCACTGAGCCAGTCCAGCGGCTTGGCAGCAGTTGCCGAAGGTTACGCTTCCCAAGCCTCGGGCTCGTTTGCAACGGCGGTGGGCCCGAATGCCACGGCGGCCACGTCCAATAGCACGGCAGTGGGCAATGTGAGCAAAGCCACTGGTAATGTCGGCACCGCAACCGGCGCGCGCAGTGTTGCTTCGGGTGACGGTTCGACGGCTGACGGCTTTACCGCTGTCGCATCCGGCCAGAACAGCGTGGCGGTTGGTTCGGTAACCACCTCCAGCGGCTTGGCCTCAACGGCCCTTGGCTATCAGGCTTATGCATCAGGTTCGTTTGCCACTTCGATTGGCGTAAACAGTCAAGCGCTGGCCGCCTATGCCGTCGCATTTGGCTCACATGCGAAGGCCTACGGCACTGATGCCACTGCGGTGGGAAGCGACTCGCAGGCGCTGTCGAACAACAGTGTCGCGGTCGGTTGGGGCTCCATAGCCAATCAGGTGAACACCTTCTCGGTCGGCTCGGCGAGCAATTACCGCCGCATCACCAACGTTGCCGATCCGACGCAGGCGCATGATGCCGTGAACCTGGAGTACCTGCAGGCCCACTACACCGCTAGTGCAACCACTGCGGCGGCCAGCGCGCAGGTGGAGAGCATGGCCGCCGAGATCCAGACGCTCTCCAAGCAGATGGAATCCTTGCAGGCCGCATCGGCCTCTGTGACCAGCACCGGCGGCAGTGTGTCCGTGCCGCAGGAGTCGGCGGGCGTGCAGTCGAGCGGCAGCACGTCGAGCGCTTCCAGCACGACCAGCAGCGCTGCAGCGACGACGGCGGATGTGTCGGCTTCGGCCGCGGCGACATTGAGCTCGGCCAATACCTACACCGACACGCAGACGGCGGAGGCGTTGAGCTCGGCCAAGACCTACACCGATGCACAGAGCGCCACCACGCTCTCCTCGGCGAAGGCCTATACCGACACGGCGGTTTCCGGTGTGCAGACCCAGCTGGACAGCTTCGAGCAGCAGACCAACGCCCGCTTCGACCAGCAGGACAAGCGCATCGACCGGATCTCGGCGATGAGCACGGCGATGGTGCAGATGGCGGCTTCGGCGGCGGGCATCGATTCCGACAACCGCGTCGGTGTCGGTTACGGCAACAGCAACGGCCAGTCGGCGTTGTCGGTCGGCTACCAGCGCAAGATCGCGCCGCAGGCGACGTTCACCATCGGCGGATCGGTGAGCAACGGCGAGAGCTCGGTCGGCGCGGGTGTCGGCTTCGGCTGGTAATCGCCCGCTCCACGCAGCACTTCAGGGCCGGCGCGCAAGCGCCGGCTCTTTCTTTTCCGGGTCGGAGCGTGAAGCGGAATCGCCGCTGAAGAATCAGGAAATCCGTCCTACGCGCATGCCGAGGTTCCAGCGCACGCTGCGCGTTTGTCGCGGATCGCCCCAGGCGTCGCGCAGCGCGCCCGCGATTTCTGCAATCGCGTCGCGACCGGTCGCCGCATGGAAACGCTGCGCGGCCGACCACGAGGAGAGATACGCGAGCAGCTGCTCCGCGTTCCAGTCCATGCGCATTTCGAATGCGGGCGCCTGCACGGGTTCGAACGGCAGTGCCAGGGACGCGTAGCCTTCATCCACCAGCCTGCGTTCCGGCGGCCAGTACGCGCCCAGCATGTCGTCGTAGAGAAGCGCGATCACCGCATCCACTTGCGGCGTGACGTTGCAGCCGGCGTAGGTCCAGGCCGCGAACAGCGCGCCGGGCCTGGCCACGCGTTGCACTTCTTTCACGAAGCGCGGCAGGTCGAACCAGTGCAGCGCCTGCGCGACGGTGACCGCGTCCACGCTGTGGTCAGCGATCGAGGTGCGTTCGCCCGGCTCCACCCGGTATTCAACGCGCGGATGCGGTTCGGCATTGCCGATTTGCTGCGCGCTGGGATCGGTGGCGATCACCCGCTCGAAACTTCCTGCGAGCGCGACGCTGGCCTGACCGTTGCCGCAGCCCACGTCCCACGCGCATTCACGCGAAGGCGCGGTGTGCGCGATCCAGTCGAACAGCGCATCCGGATAATGCGGTCGCGCCTGTGCATACAGCGAAGCGTGTCCGGAGAAGTGATCCTTGAAGCTCATCGCGATGTCTTCCTTCCTGCGTTGCGAACGGGCCCGTGGCGTGGCGAAGCCGTCGCAGGTTCGATCTCGACGACGCGCGACTCGCCGGGCGTGAGCCCGTCCAGTCTGTATTCGCCGACTTGCGTGCGGATCAGGCGCAGCGTCGGACATCCGACCGCCGCCGTCATGCGCCGTACCTGCCGGTTCCGGCCTTCGCGCAGCGTAAGTTCGATCCATGAGTCCGGCACCGTCTTGCGGAAGCGCACCGGTGGATCGCGTGGCCACACCCACGATGGTGCGCATTCCAGTGCGCGTGCCTGCGCCGGTCGCGTGCGACCGTCTTCCAGTTCGACGCCTGCACGCAATTCCTGCAAAGCCGCGTCGCCGGGAATGCCTTCGACTTGCACGAGGTACGTTTTCGGCCAGTGCCTGCGCGGATCGGTCACGCGATGAACCAGCGCGCCATCATCGGTCAACAGCACCAGCCCTTCGCTGTCGTAGTCCAATCTCCCTGCCGCGTACACATCCGGCGGCAAGCCGAATTCCGCCAGCGTGCGCCGCGGCGGGTGGCTGCGGTCGGTGAACTGGCACAGCACCCCGAACGGCTTGTTGAACAGCACGATCATCGCGTGATTTTAACCAGCATCAACTCTCGTCACGTGACGCTGACGTGCTCTGGATATGCTCCCAAGAACCTGCGGGATGCAGGCGCGCCGTCCGCGCCGCGGACGGAGGACACGGAGGGTTGCCATGCTGTACTACGCCATCGTTTTTCTGATCATCGCGCTGATAGCGGGATTCTTCGGCTTCTTCGGCGTTGCCGGTACCGCCGCCTGGATCGCCAAGATCCTGTTCATCATCTTCATCATCCTGTTCATCGCGTCGCTGCTGTTCGGGCGCCGGCGAATTTGATGGGCGATGAAAAATAGGGAGTGCGGCCACGGAGGGCCGTACCCCGCATCAGGGAGGATGTGGATGCGCGGCCAAGGAGGGCCGCACGCGCGCATGGATGCGCAAGCCGAACGGCGCGGAGCAATCCGCGCCGTTCTTTTTCCCGTCGGCTCTGCAGGCCGGATTACATTGCCGCGATCAGCGCATCGCCGAACTGCGAGCACTTCACTTCCTTCGCGCCTTCCATCATGCGCGCGAAGTCGTAGGTGACGGTCTTGGCCGTGATCACCCTGTCCATCGCCGCGATGATCGCATCCGCGGCTTCGGTCCAGCCCATGTAGCGCAGCATCATTTCACCGGACAGGATCACCGAGCCCGGATTGACCTTGTCCTGGCCGGCGTACTTCGGTGCGGTGCCATGCGTCGCTTCGAACACCGCGTGGCCGCTGACGTAATTGATGTTGCCGCCCGGCGCGATGCCGATGCCGCCGACTTCCGCGGCCAGCGCGTCGGAGATGTAGTCGCCGTTGAGGTTGAGCGTGGCGATCACGTCGTACTCTTTCGCGCGGGTCAGGATCTGCTGCAGGAACGCATCGGCGATCGCGTCCTTGATCACGATGCCCGCGCCCGGCTTGCCTTCCGGGATCACGTGCCACGGGCCGCCATCCAGTTCCACTGCGCCGAAGAAATCGCGCGCGACCTGGTAGCCCCAGTCGCGGAACGCGCCTTCGGTGAACTTCATGATGTTGCCCTTGTGCACCAGCGTCACCGACTTGCGGCCGTTGGCGATGGCATACGCGATCGCGCTGTGCACCAGCCGCTCGGTGCCGAGCCGGCTGACCGGCTTGATGCCGATGCCGACGTCCACGGAGAGATCACGGTGCGGCGCGCCGATGCTTTCCAGTTGCTGCTGCCACGCATCCACCTTCGCCTGCGTGCCGAAGCGGATCTTGTCGGCGAGCTTGGGGAATTTCTGCTGCATGAATTCGAGCACCGCCTTCGCTTCCTCGCTGCCGCCGGTCCACTCGATGCCCGCGTAGATGTCTTCGGTGTTCTCGCGGTAGATCACCATGTCCACGTCTTCGGGCTTCTTCACCGGTGAAGGCACGCCCGCGAACCAGCGCACCGGACGCACGCAGCAATAGAGATCCAGCATCTGCCGCAGCGCGACGTTCAGCGAGCGGATGCCGCCGCCGACCGGCGTGGTCAGCGGGCCCTTGATCGAGACGAGGTAATCGCGGCAGGCCGCAACGGTTTCGTCGGGCAACCAGTTGCCGGTCTCGTTGAAGGCTTTCTCGCCGGCCAGCACTTCCATCCACATCAACTGGCGGTTGCCGCCGTACGCCTTCTTCACCGCCGCATCCAGCACGCGCACCGAGGCGCGCCAGATGTCGGGGCCGGTGCCGTCGCCTTCGATGAAGGGAATGACCGGGCGGTCCGGCACGTTCAACTTGCCGTTCGCAATGGTGATCTTCTCGCCGCCACTGGGCGGCACGGGCTGGAATGCTGGCATCTGGGTTCTCCGAGACGTGACCGCCCATTGTCGCGGTTTGTGGCCGCGAGATGAAGTGACCTTGTCCATGCCGGCTCGCCACGAGAATCGATTGACGGACATCCGCGCCGAGGCTAGCTTCTTGCGACCTGATCGGCACTGGGGAGGGCCGTCATGTCCACGCGTGATCGCGTTGTTGCCGCCGTTCTTTCGCTTGCGCTCGCCGCGCCATTCGCTCAGGACTTCGCAAACGCAACGCCTGCATCTCTCGCCGGCACCGCTTCGACGGTCCGCGACGAATCGCTGGAAGCTCCGCCCGCCGCGGAAACCTTCACTGTCGGCACCTTGCGCGTGCAGCGTTACGGCCATCACGGGCGCCCGCTGATCCTTGTTCCTCCCACCGAAGGCGGCTCATGGGTGTGGCGCCGCGAGATCGAGCGCTTCCGCCGCGATCACGTGATCTACGCGGTGACGTTGGCGGGGTTCGACGACGTGCCTGCGCCGAAGCATCGCAGCGGCCTGTTCGACCAGGCCGATGCCTCGCTGGCCAGACTGGTCAAAAGCCGACACATCGAAAAGCCGGTGCTGATCGGCCACAGCCTCGGCGGCGGCGTTTCGATCCGCTTCGCCGAACTGCACCCGACGCTGATCTCCGGCGTGATCTCGGTGGATGCGCCGCCGATCTTTCCGGGCATGGAGGACGCGACGCCCGCCGAGCGCGAAGCGTTCGCCAAACAATTTTCGGAGTCCATCGCCAGGCCCACGCCGCAGCAGCGGAAGGCGCAGCAGGTCGAGGAGATGCGCCAGAGCATGCTCGATCCGGTCATGGCGGTGCGCTATGCGGCACTCAACAGTCGCAGCGACCAGACGATCGTCGCGCAATACATGCGGGAAGCTCCGACCATGGATCTGCGTCCGGGCCTGAAGAACATCCGCGTGCCTGTGCTGCTCATCTCGCCGTATTACGCGCCGGATTACAACAAGCCGCCGATGCAATTCACCGAAGCGGGAAAAGCCGAGCATTACAAGAACCTGCTGGCCGGCGCGCGCGACGCGCAGGTGCTGTCGATCTCGCCCTCGCGCCATTACGCGATGTTTGACCAGCCCGAGAAGCTCGATGCGGCAATCGAGGATTTCATCGAGCGGCTTTAACCCACGCGACAGCGTGAGCCGCTGACGGCGGCTCGCGCCGCGACTTTCAGCGCGGCTCGTTCGCAAGCATCGGCGCGGTGTGGAAATCCTCCACGAAGGTCGGCAGGTCCGAGGTGTCGGAAACGGCCAGGAAGCGCATGCCGCCCTGCGTCCAGCCGATCACGCGATAGCCGTCGCGGCCGGGCGAATCGATGTCGTCCGGCTTCGAATCGGACGGCCATTCGAACACGTTGATCATATGCAGATGACGCTTGTACACCAGCGCCGCCACGCGCCGGCCATCCAGCACGTCCAGACGCCCGCCGATCAGCTCGAAGCCCTGCGCGCGCAGATCCTTCACCTGCGGCGAGAACTCCAGCTTGCCATCGAACCAGGGTTTCACCGTGTGCTGGTCGGACGAGCGCACGTCGATCAGGTGCTCGGCCAACAGCGAGCGCTGGTGGTCGGATACGGCTTCCGCAATAAGCGCGTTGTCATCGGGCGAATGAAGTTGCACGGCCTGCCAGCTCGCCACGCCGACTGCGATCAGCAACAAGGCAGCGAGCGCGGCGCTCAACACCGGCCATTGCCGGTGGCGCCGATGGTTGCGCGGATTCGCATCGGCGTTCGGCAGCTGCGCCCGGATGCGCGAGGCCAGGTCGGCCGGCGCGTGTTGATACAACCCCGGTGCGCGCAGCGACTGCTGCAGCGCTTCCAAGCTGCGATACCGCGCGCCGCACGCTTCGCATCCGGCGAGATGCCGCGCCACTTCCGCGCTGCGCGGTGCGTCCAGCTCGTCGTCGAGGTAGGCGTGCAGCAGCATGCGTGCTTCCGGACAATTCATGGCGATGCCTCAGCGGTGAGCGCGGCGGCCAGGCGTTCGCGTCCGCGCGCCAGCCGCGACATGACCGTGCCGATCTTCAGTTGCGTGATCGCGGCGATCTCCTTGTAGGAACACTCCTCGAATTCGCGCAGCACCAGCACCTCGCGATACTCCGAAGGCAGGGTCTCCAGCGCCTGCCGCACGGCGCGCGCATCGGCCGCCCGCAACAGCAGCGCTTCCGGATCGGGCGTGTCTTCGTCAGGGCGTTGTTGCACGGTTTCCTTGAAGTCTTCCAGCAGGTGTTCGCGCGGGGCGCCGCTGCGCATGCTGTAGAAGGTGTTGCGCACGATGGTGAGCAGCCACACCCGCGCATCGCCGCCGCGGAACCCTTCGAAATAGCGGAACGCGCGCAGCATGGCTTCCTGGGTGACGTCCTGCGCATCCGCGTCGTTGCGCGCCAGCCAGCGCGCGAGATTGAAGGCGGCATCCAGGTGCCGCATCACTTCGGCCTCGAAGCGCGCGCGTGCGTTCATGCGGGGTGGTTCTGCGAGCGCGAGGTGCGGGGCATCCATCGAGCCCAAGACCGCCGCTGCCGCGGATTTATTCCCGCAACGGCAGGGCGGGAATAAACGCCGCGCCTTGCCGGTATCGCACCCGGCAAGCGGTTCCATTCCTCACCCACGGGCACACCCTCATGAGCGATCACGAACACGACAAGGCGCCTTCGCGGCGCGAATTCCTGGAATGCATGGCCTGGGCGGGCGCGGGCGCGCTCTGGCTGATGAAGGGCGGCGTGGCGAACGCCACCACGCTGGCCGCCGGCGCGCATCGCGTGGCCGGCGCGAAGGACGCCACCTTCAGTTTCGTGCAGATCAGCGACAGCCATATCGGCTTCCACAAGGCGCCCAATCCCGATCCGGTTGCCACCTTGCGCGAAACCATCGCTCAGATCAATGCGCAGCCGCGCCGGCCGGATTTCGTCATGCACACCGGCGACCTCACCCATCTTTCGAAACCCGATCAGTTCGACACCGTGGCCGAGGTGCTGAAGGAAGCGAAAACGAAGGTGTTCTTCATCCCCGGCGAGCATGACGTGATCGGCGACAACGGCAAGGCGTTCTTCGCGCGCTTCGGCGCAGGCGCCGGCGGCAACGGCTGGTACAGCTTCGATCATCACGGCGTGCATTTCATCGCCCTGGTCAACGTGCTGAACCTGCAGGCCGGCGGGCTCGGCTATCTCGGCCCGGAACAGATCGCCTGGCTGAAACAGGATGTCGCGAGCCTCGCGGACAGTACGCCGATCGTGGTGTTCGCGCACATGCCAATGTGGTCGCTGTACCTCGCCTGGGACTGGGGCACGCAGGATGCCGGGCAGGCACTGGACCTGCTGAAGCGCTTCGGTTCGGTGACGGTGTTGAACGGGCACATCCACCAGATCCAGCAGAAGGTGGAAGGCCAGGTCACGTTCTACACCGCGCGTTCGACCGCGTACCCGCAGCCCGCGCCCGGCGAGGGCCCGGCGCCGGGCCCGCTACAGAGCGTGCCGCCCGGACAGTTGCACCGCTATCTCGGTTTACGCGACGTGCGCCACGTGCGCGGTTCGCAAGCCATTGCCGTCACCGACGTCGCGCTCGGCTGAGCGCGCACGCATCGCGAGGATCGATCATGTTCAAGAAATTCCTGCTGCTCGCTATGCTCGCGCTGCCGCTCGCCGTTGCGCCGGCGCAGCCGGCGAAGACCGCGACCGCCTACAAGGTGGAGATCCGCAATTTCCAGTTCATGCCCGCGCGACTGACCGTGCCGGTCGGCGCGCAGGTCACCTGGACCAACAAGGACGAGGAGCCGCACGTGGTGGTCAGTGCCGGCGGGCAGTTCCCGCAATCGCCCGGGCTCGACACCGGCGACAGCTATCACACCACGTTTGCCAGGCCCGGCACCTATACCTACTTCTGCTCGATCCATCCGCAGATGGTGGGGACGATCGTGGTGAAATGATCGAGCGAGTGGAGCGGGGCACCCGTCGCGCGCGGATGCCCCGATGCGTGATCAGCCGGCGCTCTGTTTGGTTTGCGCGGCCTTGATCTGCCCGTCGTGCATGGAGACTTTGTAGTGCGCGACGTTCTGGCCCTGCTGCACCACATCCACGACCACGTGCGCGTTGGAGCCGCTGCCCATTGATGTGGCTTCCATCGCCGTGCCGTTGCCCACGCGCTCGGCCTGCGCCAGCGCCATGGAGAGGCTCAGCTTGCTCTGGTCCAGGGCGTGTGCGCCTTTTGCATCCTCGCCCTTGGCCTTGCTGGTTCCCAGCACCTTGCCGTTGTCCGGATCAATCCGCACTTCCGTCGGTGCGTGGTTGCGCAGCACGTCGACTTCGTACCAGTTGCCCTGCTTGCCTGCTTCGAAGCCGAAGGCATACGCGCGCCCACCCGCTTGCTCCGCAATCTGCACGGCGTGCGTCGGCGTCACCGACGCGTGGACCACGGCGGCGGCTTCAGCGCGATCCTCGGCATCCAGTTCCGCCGCGGCAGCGACGGTGCTGGCGCCCAACGCAATGGCTACGGCGATCATCAAGGTCGAATTTCGAATCATGGTGTTCTCCTTTCTATACAATCGACTCGATCGTGCGCGGCGCGCCTTTGCCCTCGCTTAGCCAGCGCGTGGGCATGCCGTGGAGAACAACACGGGTTCAGATCCGCGTAACGAATCTCGCGAAGCGGTGCTAGCGATGTGAGCGACGCGTCAGCAGTGCATACAGCGCCGGCATCGCCAACAGCACCAGCGGCACCTGCACCAGCATGCCGGCGATGATCGCGATCGCCAGCGGCTGCTGCATCTGCGAACCCTGGCCGATCGCCAGCGCCAGCGGCAGCAGGGTGAGGATCGCCGCGATCGTGGACATCAGGATCGGGCGCATGCGATTACGGCCGGCTTCCAGCAGCGCCTGCCGTTGCGCGCGCCTGGGATCCTCGCGCCAGGTTTCCGCCTGTTCGCGCTCGAGTTCCTGGTACTCGGAGAAATAGAAGATCGCGATCTCGGTGACGATGCCGACGATCATGGTCATGCCCATCATCGCGGAAATGTTGAGTTCGATGCCGGTGATCCACAGGCCGATGAACACCGCGCAGATCGCCAGCAGCGGCATCAGCAGCACCGAAATCGCCACGCGGAAACTTTCGTAGATGAACAGCAGCAGCGTGAACACCAGCGCGATCGCCGCGAGCAGCACCAGCTCCAGCCCGTGGAACGCCTGCTGCTGCTGCTGGTACAAACCGCCGAGCTGGTAATACATGCCGGGCGGCAATTCACCGCGCGCGTCCAGCACCTTGCGCACGTCGACGATGGTGGAACCCAGGTCGCGGCCGCTGATGCGTCCGGTCACGGCGACCATGCGCTTCAGGTTCTCGCGATCGATCTCCGGCTGCCCGTGCTGCACGTGCAGGGTCGCGACGTGCGACAGCGGGAACACGTGGCCGTTGCCATCGCTGATCGGCAACTGCTCCAGTTGCTCGATGCGCGCGCGCGAAGATGGCGGCAGCCACACGCGCACGCCGATCATCTTCGGTCCCTGCGGCAGTTCGGCGGCCTGCGTGCCGGCCACGGCCGCGGAAACCTGGTCGGCCACGCTCTGCGGGTCCACGCCGGCCAGCGCTGCCTTGACCGGATCCACCTGCACCTGCAGCGCGTCGCCGGCGGGCACGACGCCGTCCAGCACGCCGACGACGCCGTTGATCTTGCCCAGTTGCGCGGCGACTTTCTTCGCGGTCGCGTCCAGCACCGCCGGATCGTCCGCGTACAACTTCACTTCGATCGGCTCCGGCACTTCGGTGAGATCGCCGATCAGGTCTTCCATCAATTGCGCGAGATCGATGTCCAGCCCCGGCACCTGGCGCTCCACCTTGGTGCGGATGTCGTCCATCACGTCGTCGATCGGCGGGCGATGGCCACTTTTCAAACGGATGAAAAAATCGCCGGTGTTGGCTTCGGTCAACCCGCCACCCAGTTGCAATCCGGTACGCCTCGAATAGGTGTCCACGTACGGATTGGCCTGGATGATCGCCTCGACTTTCGTCAGCAGGCGATTGGTCTCCTCGAGCGAAGTACTGGGCGGTGCGACGTAATCCAGGATGAAGCCGCCCTCGTCCATGTGCGGCATGAAGCCGGTGCCGACCGACTTGTAGGCGATGAAGCCCAGGATGAGCAGCGGGATCACGCCGAGCAGCAGCAGCGCGGGCTTGCCCAGCACGCGCTGCAACGCGCGCTCGTAGCCGTGCAGCGTGCGTTGCGCGAAGCGGCCGGGCGGATGTTCACGCGCGTGGCGCTCGTCGATGAAGCGCTCCGCCAGCAGCGGCACCGCCACCCATGCGAGCAGATAGGAAATCACCAGTGCGCTCGCCATCGTCAGCGACAACGCCTTGAAGAACGCGCCGGTCACGCCGGTGAGGAAGGCCAGCGGCAGGAAGATCACGATGGTGGCGAGCGACGATCCGGTCAGCGGCCGCGTGAATTCCCACGCCGCGCCGGCGATGCGCTCGTGCACGTGGCCGGCTGCGCTGCCCAGCCGGCGCATGATGTGCTCCAGCATCACGATCACGTCGTCGATGATCAACCCGACCGCCGCGGCCATGCCGCCGAGCGTCATCATGTTGAAGCTCATGTGCAGCACGGACAGCAGCAGCACGGTGATCGCCAGCGTGCCCGGCACCACCAGCATCGCGATGAAGATCACCCGCGTGTTGCGCAGGAACACGAACAGCACCAAACCCGCCAGCACGATGCCGATCAGGATTGCATCGCGCACGCTGCCCGCGGCGCCGCGCACCAGCTGCGTCTGGTCGTACCAGGCCGCGATCTTCACGCCCTTCGGGATCTGCGACTTGTAGCCGTCCAGCCGCGCCTTGACGTCGGCCACCATCTGCACGCTATTCGCCGCCGGCTGCTGGTAGACCTGCATCAGCACCGCCGGCTGGCCGTCCGCGTTCACGCGCACCCACTGCGGCTGTTCGCCCAGTGCCACCTTCGCGACATCGGCGACCTTCACCACGCCATGCGTATCCGCGCGCAGCACGATGTTGCCTAACGCCTGGATGCTGGTCGGCTGGTTGTCGGCCAGCATCAGGAACAGCTTGTAATGATCGGTGAGCCGGCCCAGCGCGGAGATGTCGGCCGCGCGGCCGACCGCGCGCACCACGTCGTCCATCGTCAGTCCCTGCGCGCGCAGTTTGTCGGCGTCCACGTCGATGTGGTATTCGCCGATCGCGCCGCCCTGCACGTTGACGCGCGCCACCCCGTTCACACCGGAGAGCAGCGGCCGCAACTGGTATTGCGCGAGGTCGTACAACTGCGTGGGCGAAAGCGCCTTCGAACGCAGGCTGTAGGCGAGGATCGGGAAGACGGTCGGATCGAGGCGTTCGGTCGAAATGCGCGTGCCACTGGGCAGATCCGCCAGCACTTCACCGGCGGCGGCGTTGACGTCGAGGAAGGCGCGGCTCATGTCCTCGCCCCAGTCGAAGGTGACGTTGATCTCGGCGCTGCCCCGGCTGGTGGCCGAGCGCACGTCGCGCACGCCGCGCACGCGGCGGATCGCTTCTTCCACCGGCGTGGTCACCGCGACCACCATCTGGTCGGCCGGGCGGTCGCCGGCGTCGAGCGTCACGCGCACGCGCGGGAACGACACATCCGGGAACAGCGACACCGGCAGGGTCAGCGCAGCCATCACGCCGCCCAGCGCCAGGATCAGGCACAGGAACAGCAGCGAGCGCCGATGCGCATGCATCCACAGCGTGGCCGTCATGCGGGCGCTCATTGCGCGGTCTTCACCGCATCGCCATCGGACAACTCATACGCACCGAGCGTCACCACTGGCGCGTGTGCATCCAGCTTGCCCTGCACGCCGACCGGATCGCCCGCGGGCGAGACGACCTGCACGTCCACGCGTTGCGCCTTGCCGCGCTCGATCTGGAAAATGTAAATGCCCTTCTCATCGTTCAACAGCGCGTCCCGTGGCACCGCCCAGGCCTGGAGCTGGGCCACGGCGATCTTGCCGGAGAGCGCGCTGCCCGCGGCCAATCCTGCCGGATCGTTGACGCTCGCCAGCACTTCCACGAGGTGCGATTGCGGATCCACCGCATCGGCCACGCTGACGACGTTGCCGTGCAGCGCCGTGTTGCCATACACCGCATTGAGCACCGCCGGCATCCCGGGGTGGATGCGCGAAGCCTGCTGCGGCTCCACGCCGAGCAGCGCGGCGAGCGCGCCCTGAGGCGTGAACTCGATGAGTTTCGCGCCCGCGGCCACGCGCTCGCCCAGTTGCACGTCCAGCGCGGTGACCACGCCGTCGGCAGGCGCCTCCAGCGTGGTGACCGCCTGCGCACCGCCGAGCTTGGCTTGCGCAGCCAGTGCGGATTGCGCATCGGCCAGCGCCTTGCGCGCGGTGTCCAGTTGCGAATTGGTGGCGAGCTTCTCGTCATGCAGCCGCTGCGTGCGCGCGAGTTCATCGCGCGCCTGATTCACCGTGTTCACGGCCTGCTGGTAGGTGCTGACCGTGCTCGGATCGGTGGCGATGCGCAGCAGCGGCTGACCCTTGTGCACGCGCCGTCCCGGCGTGACCTCGGCCGCCACGATCTGCCCGGCCTGCGGTAGCGTCAATGCTTGCGCGCGACGCGTGTCGCCGCTCAAGGTGCCGTAGGCTTCGACATAGTTGTTGAAGGCTTGGCGCACCGGCATCGTGCTGCCCACCGCGACCGGCGCCTGCGCCGCTTCGTCGGACGAGGTGCCGCCTGAGCAGGCGGCCAGCAGCAACATCAGTCCGCCGATGAGCGCCCATGAAGGCGGACAAGCAGCAGGGTGGCGGGTCTTGATCTTCATGGCTTTCATTTGCATTGATTCGCGGATCACGGCTTTTGGTCTTTCGACGCATCGGGCCACGCACCGACCAGCGCATCCAGCGCGATCGCCTGCTCGTCGGCGGTCTGCTGCAGCGTGAGCAGGTCGGTATCTGCGGTCAGTGAACTGGCGCGGATGGAAAGATAGGTCGGCCAGTCCAGCAGGCCGTTGTCGAAGGCGCGCTGCGCGGCATCGCGCGCTCGCGCCAGTTGCTCGGCGTGCGCACGCAGCGCGGGGAACTGCGCATCGAAGCCTTGCACCTGCTTCAGCAGCAGCACGACGTTGTTGCGGTCGGCCTGCACGCGCGATTCGTATTCGTCGTGCAGCTTCTGCCGGGTGGCGCGCTCGATCGCGATGTTGCCGCGATTGCCGTCGAACAGCGGCAGCGACAGGCTGACCGACAATCCGGAAGTGTGGATGTCGCTGGTGTCGCGCGCCCGCACGAAGCCGACCGTGATCGCCGGAAACTGCGCCAGCACCGCCGCACGCAATTTCTGCTGCTGTGATTCGTAGCCGGCCTGCAGCGCGAGCAGGTCGGGGCGGTGGCGGGTCATCTCCGCGAGCGCCTGCTTCGCCTCCGCGGGATCGGGCTCGACCTTGTAGGGCGCGCCGGTCAGATGCAGCGGCACCGATTCGTCCAGGCCCAGCAGGTTGTGCAGGTCGTGTTGTGCCTGGTCGAGTTGGCCCTGCGCATCCACCAACCGCTTGTCCACGTCGGCCGCCGCGTTCAGGCCGGCGCTGGCGCTGTCGTAGGTGAGGTCTCCGGCTTTCAGTGCACGCTCCACGTACTGCTTGATCGGCGCGAGCGCATCGTGTTCGGCTTGCAGGCGCGCCACCAGTCCGGTGAGCGAATACACCTTGTCGAACTGCGCGCGCGCCTTGGCGATCGTCTGCCACTCGTTCCAGAGCAGGTCCAGATGCACCTGGCGCGTGCCGGCTCTCGCGGAAGCCACGCGCGCCGAGCGCGTCAGCAGGTCGCCGAGGTTCCAGGTCAGTCCGAGATTGAACGCCGTGGTGTTTTCGGATTGATGCGGGTCGGGACGATCGCGCTCGTAACTGACCTGCGGATCGGGCAGCAGGCCGGCGGCGAATGCCTGGGCGCGCGCGATGCCTTCGTCATCGCGTTGCGAACGCAACTCCGGATTGTTGGCCACCGCCAGCATCGCCACCTCGGTGACGTCCAGTCCGTCGGAGGGATCGAAGCGGTGCTCGCGCAACGCAGGCACCGGCATGGACGCGGCGGGTACCGTGATGTCCGCGAGTTTCTGTTGGCGCTGCGCGTTGTCCAGCGGCAACGGCCGATAGGTCGCGCAGCCGGCCAGCAGCGCGGACGCGAGCACCCATGCGAAGTTTCTGGCACGCATCTTCCAAGCGTGCCTTGGGCTGCTTAGCGGCTGCTTATGACGAGTAGGGCGGGCACTGCCCGCCGCGGCGGACGATGTCCGCCCTAGGTCAACAAGCTCTGTAAAGGAAGCTTGACAGCCCGGGCAGGAGCCCCTAATCTCGCTGTCAAGCAAACTTGACAGGGCGGATCGGGGGATGCACATGGCTCGCCTCAGCCTGAAACGTTACAACGCGTACGTGCTCGCGCTCATGGCGGTGTATATCGCCCTGATGCTGTGGTTGTGGCCGCACGCCAAGGCGGCGCCCGGCGTGGCCTGGAAAGTGGTGTTTGCATTGAGCCCGCTGGTGCCGGTGGCGTGCGTGATCGTGCTGATGGCACGGCGCGTGATGCAGGCGGACGAGCTGGACCAGCGTCTTCACCTGGTGGCGCTCGGCGTGGCGACGGCGCTGGTCGGCACGGGCGCGCTGGTCGCGAGCTTTCTGGCGATGGCCAAGGTATGGCAGGGCGACGGCAGCGAGCTGTTCTGGGTGTTTCCGGCCTTGGGCCTGATCTATTCGTTCGCCCGGATGGGATTGAAATGGCACTTCACCGGCAGCTGGAGTTTCTGGGATTGCTGATGAAGAACCGCGTTCGCGAACTTCGCGAGAAGCACGCCTGGTCGCAGGCCGAACTCGGCGAGCGGCTGGACGTCTCGCGGCAGACGATCAACGCCATCGAGACCGGCAAGTACGACCCGAGCCTGCCGTTGGCATTCAAGATCGCGCGCCTGTTCGGTTCGCGAATCGAAACGATTTTCCTGGACGGCGAGAAGTGAACGCGAGGGGACAGGCACGATGAAAGCTGGCAATGCACGCACCGGCGTGGTGGTGGCGATCGCCGTCGCGATCATGGTTCCGATGTTGCACGCGCGCCATCGCGCGCAGGCCCATCCGCCGGAGCCGCCGCCGGTACAGGCGCCCACGCCCAGCGGCGCGCAGCCGGTGGACGTGCTGAAGCTCGGCAGCCTGACGCTCAAGCGGTGCGCGTTGAAGACACCGGGCAGCGCGGTCACCACCGCGGCCTATTGCGCGCCTGTCGAGGTGCCGGAGAACCGCGCCGACCCGCATTCGCGCAAGATCGGCCTGAAGCTCGCGATCGTGAAAAGCGATGCGCAGGTCGCGGCGAAGGATCTGGTCGTGTATCTCGCCGGCGGCCCGGGCGAAGCCGCCACTGAAGGCTACGCGCAGATCGCGCCCGCGTTCGCGCCGCTGCGCAAGCACCACGACATCCTGCTGCTGGACCAGCGCGGCACCGGCGGTTCGCACCCGCTGGATTGCCCGCAGGCAGCCAAGGCGATCAAGGCCAGCGCCGATGAGCCGTTCGACGCCCAGCGCACGCGCGAGCAGACCGCGCAGTGCCTTGCGGAAGTGGAGAAGACAGCCGATCCGCGCCATTACACGACCACGGATGCGGTCGCCGATCTGGAAGCGGTGCGACAGGCGCTGGGTGCGCCGAAACTCGATCTCGTCGGCATCTCCTACGGAACCCGCATGGCGCAGCAGTACGCGCACGCGCATCCGGACGCGGTGCGCAGCATCGTGCTGGATGGCGTCGTGCCCAACCAGCTGGTGCTCGGCGCGGACTTCGCCACCAACCTGGAGCGCGCGCTGAAACTGCAATCGCAGTCGTGCGTCGCCACGCCCGCGTGCAAGGCCGCGTTCGGTGATCCCTATGCGGCGCTGCATGCGCTGCACGACAAGCTGCGCGCGCAACCGGCGCAGGCGACGTTCCCGGATCCGAAATCGTTCGAGGCCACGCACAAACCGGTCACCGCCGACACGCTCGCCGGCGTGGCGCGGATGTTCTCCTACAACGCGGAAACCGCCGCCTTGCTGCCACTGACCGTGGCGCAGGCGGCGCAAGGCAACTACACGCCGCTGATGGGCCAGGCGCAGATCCTCGCGGGCAGCCTGGATTCGGCGATGAACAACGGCATGCAGCTGTCGGTGATCTGCGCGGAGGATGCCGATCTGCTGAAGACGGATCCGGCGGACGCCGACACGATCCTCGGCGGCGAAATCGTGGACGGCATCAAGGCCGAATGCGCGGTGTGGCCGCACGGCACACGCCCGGCCGATTTCCATGCGCCATTCAAGTCGTCCATTCCGACCCTGCTGTTGTCGGGCGAGCGCGATCCGGTCACGCCGCCGCGCTACGCCGACGAAGTGCTGCAAGGGTTGAGCGATGCGCGATCGCTGGTCGCTGCCGGCATGGGCCACAGCATCCTGATGCGCGGCTGCGTGCCGAAGCTGGTGGACCGGTTCGTCACCGATCTGCAGCCGAAGAAGCTGGACGCCGCCTGCGTGAAGCAGATCGGGCCGATTCCGGCATTCGTCAATTTCAATGGAGCCGCGCCATGATTGAAGTCAAAGACCTGCACAAGGCCTTCGGCGAAGTGAGGGCGGTGGACGGCGTGTCGTTCAGCGCGCGCGACGGCGAGATCACCGGCCTGCTCGGGCCCAACGGCGCCGGCAAGACCACCACGTTGCGCATGCTCTACACGCTGATGCAGCCGGATTCCGGCCAGGTGCTGGTGGACGGCATGGACGCCGCGCGCGATCCGGTCGCGGTGCGGCGCGTGCTCGGCGTGTTGCCGGATGCGCGCGGGCTGTACAAGCGGCTGACCGCCCGCGAGAACATCGAGTACTTCGCGCGCCTGCACGGGATCGATGAGGCGACCATGCACGCGCGCCGCGATGCGCTGAGCGAAGCACTGGAGATGCGTGACATCCTCGATCGCCGCACCGAGGGCTTCTCGCAGGGCCAGCGCGTCAAGACCGCGATCGCGCGCGCGCTGGCGCACGATCCGAAGAACATCATCCTGGACGAACCGACCAACGGCCTGGACGTGATGAGCACCCGCGGGCTGCGCCGCTTCATGCAGCACCTGAAAGACGAGGGCCGCTGCGTGCTGTTCTCCAGCCACATCATGCAGGAGGTCGCCGCGCTGTGCGACCGCATCGTGGTGATCGCGCGTGGCCGCGTGGTCGCCGACGAAACGCCCGACGCGCTGCGCGCGCAGACCGGCGAAGCGAACCTGGAGGATGCCTTCGTGAAGATCATCGGCAGCGAAGAGGGACTCGCCGCATGAATATTTCAAATCGCGGAAACGCCGGAGCACGGGAGACTGCCGCATGAACGCGATGCTGACCGTGTGGTGGAAGGAAGTGCGCGAGAACCTGCGCGACAAGCGCACGGTGATGAGCGCGCTGATCTACGCGCCGCTGTTCGGGCCGGTCATGTTCGTGGTGCTTATGAACGTGCAGATCAACCACGAGCTGTCGAAAGCCGAGGGACCGCTGAAAGTGCCGGTGGTCGGAGCGCAGTACGCGCCCAACCTGATCGATGCGTTGAAGCAGCAGGGGCTCGATCCGCAACCTGCGGTCGGTGATCCCGAAGCCGCGGTGCGCGATCGCGACGCGGACGTGGTGCTGCGCATTCCTGCCGCTTACGGCAAGGCTTGGAAATCGGGTGAACCGGCGCAGGTCGAGCTGATCTACGACGCCTCGCAGACCGGCACCAGCACGCCGCGCGAACGGCTGGAAGGCATGCTCAAGCAATACGGCCGCGAGCAGGGCGCGATGCGGCTGGTCGCGCGCGGCCTGTCGCCCGGGCTCGACACGCCGCTGGTCGTCAGCGATCGCGACCAGTCCACGCCGCAATCGCGTTCGGGCCTGGTGTTCGGCATCCTGCCGTATTTCTTCGTGATCGCGATTTTCGTCGGCGGCATGTACCTCGCCATCGACCTCACCGCCGGCGAGCGCGAGCGGCAGTCGCTGGAACCGCTGTTCGCCAATCCGGTGGCGCGCTGGCGCATCCTCGCCGGCAAGCTCGGCGCAATCGGCGCGTTCTCGCTGGCCAGCCTGGTGCTGTGCGTGATCGGCTTCGCCGTCGCCGGACATTTCATGCCGGCGGAAAAGCTCGGCATGTCGTTCGACCTGGGCGCAGCATTCATCGGCAAGGTGCTCCTGCTGGAGCTGCCGCTGCTGGCGCTGTTCGCGGTCCTGCAGACGCTGGTCGCCGCATTCGCCAAGAGCTATCGCGAGGCGCAGACATACCTCAGCTTGCTGATGATCCTGCCGATCGTGCCGTCGATGCTGATGAGTTTCATGCCGGTCAAGCCCGCGACCTGGATGTACGCGGTACCGCTGCTCGGCCAGCAGATCGGCATCAGCGAACTGCTGCGCGGGCGCACCATCGGCATGGGCGACATCGGCATCGCGCTGGTGTGCGGGTTCGCTGCCGCACTGATCGCGGGATTCATCACCGCGAACATTTATCGCAGCGAAAGATTGGCGATTTCGGCGTAGGGCGGGCACTGTCCGCCACATCGGGATCGGCGGACGGTGTCCGCCCTACGGCTGACCCGCATGGGCTCGCCGTTTCCGCGTAGGGCGGGCACTGCCCCCCTACATAAACGCGATGAGCCGCTCCGCCACTTCCCGCGGATGCTGCACATGCAGGTGGTGTCTTCCGGCGATCCGCTCGATGCGGATGTCGCGCATGCAGGCCGCGCGTGCTTCCATCGTGGCGCGCGGCAGGTACGGTGTTTCCGGGTCGGCGAGCAGCAACAACGTGGGCGACTCGATGCCCGCAAGCAGGCGCCGCAACTGCAGTTCGTCTATGCGCAGCGGCGTCGGCAGGCGAAGGCGCGCATCGCTGCTCCACGCGTAACCGCCTTCGACTTCGCGCAGGCCGCGCAGCACCAGCGCGCGCGCTTCGTCGGCGCCCAGGTCGCCGACCGCCACGCGCGCGGCGAGCGCTTCGTCCGTACTTGCGAACACGCGCGGTGCGCGCCGGCCGACGCTGCGCTGCGCTTCCGCATCACGCCAGCGTTGCAGGGTCTGCGCGCCGTCGTCGGCCAGCGGGCCGAGCCCTTCGATCAACGCAAGCTTTTCGACGCGTGCCGGTGCCGCCGCCGCGGTGAGGCTCGCCACGCCCGCGCCGAGCGAATGTCCGAGCAAATTGAAACGTGGCAGTTGCAACGCATCGGCCGCATTCAATGCGTGGTCCACGTAATCCGCCACGTGATAGCGCGTGACACCGGGCGGCAGATGCGCGCTGCGGCCGTGGCCGGGCATGTCCAGCGCGATCACGCGGAAATCTTTCGCGAGCAAGGGCGCGAGCGCGGCGAAACTCGCCGCATTATCCAGCCAACCGTGCAGCGCCAGCAGCGGCGGTGCATCCGGTTCGCCCCATTCCAGCGCGGCCAGTGGACCGAACGGGAGATTCCATGAGAGTTCGCGCATCGCATTCGCGCCTTCCTCAAAACCTTCATTTTCGCGCGGGCCTCGTAGGGCGGACACCGTCCGCCAAAGAGGCGGGCAATGCCCGCCCTACTCTCGGCGTGCCGGTTCCAGCCAACCCTGCAGATTCTTCAGCGCCAGTTGCGCCAGCACGCTTGCGTGTGACGGCGTGGCATTCAGCGCGAGGATGTAGGCGAAGCGCTCGCCACCATGGGTGAGGAAACTCGCGCGATAGCGCAACGCGACTTCTTCCAGGGTTTCCAGGCAATCCACCGCGAAGCCGGGGCACAGCACGTCCAGCGTCTTCACGCCCTGCTTCGGCAGCGCGGCCACGGTTTCATCGGTATACGGATGCAACCACTTCTGCGCGCCGACGCGTGACTGGAAGGCGACGATCATCTCGTCCTCCACCATTCCCAGCGCCTCGCGCAGTCGGCGGGCGGTCTGATGGCACTGATGGAAGTACGGATCGCCCGCGCGCACGCTGGCTTCCGGCAAGCCGTGGAACGAGAGCAGCAGTTTCTGCGCGCGGCCATGCTGCGCCCAGTGCGCCAGCACGCTGGCGGACAACGCGGCCAGGTACCCCGCATCGTCGTGGTAGTCATTGACGGTGCGCAGCGCCGGCGGCCAGCGCAGCAGCTTGATCGTGTCGGCCAGCGCGTCCAGCACCGAGCCCGTCACCGCGCCCGAATATTGCGGATACAGCGGCAGCACCAGCACGCGCTGGACGCCTTCGTCCTGCAGGCGGATGATCGTGTCGCGCACGGACGGCGCGCCGTAGCGCATCGCCAACTCCACGCGAACATCGGGCGCGTGCTTTGCGATCTCGCTGCCGACCGCCTGTGCCAGTTGTGCGCTGAACACCGCCAGCGGCGAGCCTTCGTCCGTCCACACCTTGGCGTACGCCTCGGCCGAACGGCGCGGCCGCACGCGCAGCACGTAGCCGTGCAGGATCAGCCGCCACAACGCGCGCGGCAGTTCCACCACGCGCGGATCGGAGAGGAATTCGGCCAGGTACCGGCGCAAGGCACGCGGCGTCGGCGCGGTCGGCGTGCCGAGGTTGACCAGCAGCACTGCCGCGCCGTGTGCGCGATCGTGACTGCGATGTGCGGGGGCGAGATAGCGCGCCATCCGATGCGAGGAACTCCGGGCGAGATGCGCAGTCTGCCACAGCAGGGCGGGCGTTAAGCGCGGAGTGGGCAGCTCGCGCCCAGACTGCGCGTCGCCTTGGTTGAAGATGCCGCGGAATATCGCGGCCGTTTGGAGGGTCTATGTCGAATCGAATCGCACGCGCGTTGACCATGTTGCTCGCCTTGCTCGTTCCCGCTTTCGGCGCTCACGCGTCCGAAACTCCGATCGCCCGCGCGCAGACCGCCACGCGCGTGCTGCGCGACATCATGCAGGCGCCGGACAAATCCATTCCCCGCGACCTGCTGCGCGACGCCTACGCGATCGCGGTGATCCCCAACGTGCTCAAGGTGGGTCTGGTGTTCGGGGGTCGGCACGGCGACGGGGTGATCGCGGTGAAATCGCCGGACGGCACCTGGTCCAATCCCGTGTTCCTGTCGCTGACCGGCGGCAGCGTGGGATTCCAGGCCGGCGTGTCCTCGACCGACGTGGTGCTGGTGTTCCGCACCCGCCGCGGGGTGGATTCGATCGTCAACGGCAAGTTCACCATCGGTGCCGAGGCGCATGCCGCCGCCGGCCCGGTCGGTCGCAACCTGAATGCGTCCACCGACGCGGCGATGCAGGCGGAGATCTATTCGTATTCGCGCTCACGCGGCCTGTTCGCCGGCATGTCGCTCGACGGCGCCGCGCTGCGCATCGACGACGATGCCGACGCCGCCATCTACGGCCCCGGCATCACGCCACGGCGGATCTTCGAGGATGGGGTGTCGGACGTGCCCGCGCCGGTGGTGCACTTCCGCGACGAGCTGGAGGAAGTTTCCCAGCCGCCGGCGGAGTGAGAACCGGCCGAACATCCTTCAAACCTCCCCTGGAGTACACTTCGTCATAGCTAATGCGTTGAATCCAGAGCGGTCGCGACCGCCGCCGCTCCTTCGCTCCCCAGAGGTTCACCATGTTCGGATTTGAGAGTTTCTGGCACTGGATCATCCTGCTGGTCGTGGTGCTGCTGATCTTCGGCACCGGCAAGCTGGCCAGGATGGGCCCCGACCTCGGCAACGCCGTGCGCGGGTTCAAGAAGGCACTGCATGGCGAGGATGAGTCCGAGGCGGCCAAGCCCGCTGCCGGGCCCGACAAGCTGCAGGCCGATTCGCCGCCGCAGTCCGCCGCCAGCGAGCAGCGCGACACGAGCCGTCCGCAAT
>DASSEW010000016.1:0-10573 GCA_035695065.1 Rhodanobacteraceae bacterium
GTGCGCAAGATCTACGAAGGCGACGACACCAAGATCGATAGCGCATTCACGCTCTACTACATGGCGGTCAACATCGGCTCGACCTTCTCGATGCTGCTGACGCCTGTCATCAAGAATTATTTCAACGCGCCCTACGACGGACAGTTGGCGGTGCTCGGCTCCGGCGCCTCGCACCTGTTCGGCGACGGGCTCGGCTGGCACATTGCGTTCGCGGTGTGCGCGGCGGGCTTGCTTGTGGGCCTGGGCAATTACGCGGTGATGCGGCACACGCTCAACCACATCGGCTCCGAGCCCGATCGCGAGCCGTTCGAGATGTGGAAGCTGCTGGCGGTGCTGGCCGGCGGCGCGGCGGTGGTGTTCCTTTCGGCCTTCATCCTGAAGTACGGCACGGTCGCGAAGATCTTCGTCTACGTCGCCGGCGCGTGCGTGCTGGCGATTTTTGGGTATCTGATCGCCAAGAGCAGCCGCTCCGAAAAGCCCGGGTTGATCATCGCACTGATCCTGGTGATCGAGACGGTGTTCTTCTTCATCTTCTATCAGCAGATGTCCACCTCGCTGAACCTGTTCGCGCTGCGCAGCGTGGATCCTTCCTTCAACATCTTCGGCGTGCACCTGTTCAACTGGGATCCGGCGCAGTTCCAGGCACTCAACCCGTTGTGGATCTTCGCGCTCAGCCCGATCCTCGCGATCACCTACACGCACTTCGCCCGCCGCGGCAAGGATCTCTCGATCGCGGCCAAGTTCGCGCTGGGTTTCGCCGCCGTGGCGGTCGGCTTCTTCATCTACGGAGCCGCCGGCTATTTCACCACTTCGCCCGGCAAGACCAGTCAGTGGGTGATGGTGGGCGGCTACGGGTTCGGCTCGCTGGGTGAATTGCTGACCAGCGGCCTGGGGCTCGCGTTCGTGGCGCGCTACGTGCCGGCGCGGATGGGCGGCTTCATGATGGGCGCCTACTTCGTCGCGTCCGGCGTCTCGCAATACTTGGGCGGCGTGGTGGCGACCTTCGCCAGCGTGCCGGAATCCATCACCGATCCGGTCCAGATGATGCCGATCTACACCAAGCTGTTCAACGGCCTCGGCGTCGCCGGCATCGTCTGCACGGTGATCGCGCTCGGCGTGTTGCCGCTGATTCGCAAGCTGGACCAGCAACACGCGCAGCACGCCGCGGAGACCGTGATCCCGGAACCCGCGCAAGGGATTCCGACGGTCCTGACCGAACGTTGAAGATCGACCGGGCCCCGCCGCAATGGCGGGGCCCCTGGTATCTGCCACAAGTCATGGCAACCACGCGTGGGCATTTGCGTTAACGTAAGGATGCAGCGGGCTTTCTCCCGTCGCCGGCCGTTCATGCGGTTTGGCTAAGCTGCTTCCCTGGGTTTGATTCGAAGGACCCCGCATGTCGCGCGGCAAATGGATACTGATCGCGATCGTCGCCGTCATCATCGGCGTGATCGCCTGGCGCCTGACGCACCGCAGTGCCGGTTACGCCGGCGAAGACAACAACGCGCCGGTGCCGGTGACGGTGGTGCCTGCCGTGCGTGAAAGCGTGCCGGTGTACCTCACCGCCAATGGCACCGTGCAGGCGCTGAATACGGTGACGGTGTTGCCGCAGGTTGGCGGCAAATTGCTGAGCCTCGATTTCACCGAAGGCCAGCCGGTCAAGGAGGGCGACGTGATCGCGGAAATCGATCCGCGCACGCTGCAGGCGCAATACGACCAGGCGCAAGCCAAGAAGTCGCAGGATGCCGCGCAACTGGCAACCGCGCAGGCCAACCTCAAGCGCAGCGAGCAACCGCAATACAAGCAGTACGTCGCCGAGATCGATCGCATCACGCAGGCGAACACCGTGCGCCAGTTGAGCGCCGCGGTGGCCGCCGACGAAGCGAGCATCCGCGATGCGCAGGTGCAGCTGGGTTATACCAAGGTGCTCTCGCCGATCGACGGCCTGGCCGGCATCCGCCAGGTGGACCCGGGCAACGTGGTCACCACGACCACGCCGATCGTGGTGATCACGCAACTGCATCCGATCAATGTGATCTTCACGCTCGCGGGCAAATACCTGGACCAGGTGCGCGCCGCGCAGGCGCAGGCTCCGTTGCCGCTGGTCGTCACCGATCCCACCACCGGCAAGATCACGGCCAGCGGCGGCGTGCTGAAGGTGGTCGACAACCAGATCGATCCCAACACCTCCACCTTCAAGTTGAAGGCGGAGTTTCCGAATCATTCCAACGAGCTCTGGCCCGGCCAGTTCGTCAACCTGCGCATGCAGGTCGGCACGGTGCAGAACGCGCTGGTGGTGCCGACCGCGGCGGTGCAGCGCGGGCCCAATGGCGATTACGTGTACCTGCTCGTCGACCACGGCGCGAATGGCGCGCCCGCTGCGGGAGCCAGCGCGCCAACGCCGCATCGCGGACACCGCGGCGGCAATGGCGCCGACGCGCATGGCGGCAATGCGAACGCACCGACGGTGAAGATGCAGACGGTGACGGTGGCCGGCGAAGCCGACGACACCCACGAGATGATCGGTTCGGGCTTGCAAGCCGGCGACCTGGTGGTGACCGAAGGCCAGTTCCGCCTGAAGGAAGGCAGCAAGGTCACGCCGATGCGGCCGGGCGAGGAACCGAAGGCGCCGACCGCCGAACAGATCAAGAAAGCCGCGCAGCAAGGTGGCGGGCGCGGACGACACTGATGAGCCTGACGGGTCGCTCGCCGATATTTCTCACGCCGTCATTCCGGGGCTGCCCAACGGGCAGGACCCGGAATCCAGTGTCTTTCGATCACATCGGGTAAAGGCACTGGATTCCGGATGGCCGCGATGCGGCGTCCGGAATGACGGATGGTTGTTGCTCCACTCGAATTGCAAACCCAATGGGCTTCTCCACCCTCTTCATCCGCCGACCCATCGCCACATCGCTGCTGATGCTGGCGGTGCTGCTGCTGGGCATCATCGGCTATCGCGAGCTGCCGGTTTCGGCGCTGCCGGAAATCGAGGCGCCGAGCCTGGTGGTGACCACGACCTATCCGGGCGCATCCGCCACCACGATGTCCACGCTGGTGACCACGCCGCTGGAACGCCAGCTGGGGCAGATCTCCGGACTCACCATGATGAGTTCGGATTCATCGGCGGGCCTCTCCACGATCATCCTGCAGTTCGCGATGGACCGCGACATCGACGTCGCCGCGCAGGACGTGCAATCGGCACTGCGCGCCGCGCGCCTGCCGAGCAGCCTGCCTTACCCGCCGGTCTACAACCGCGTCAACCCGGCCGACGCGCCGATCCTCACGCTGGCGCTGTATTCCGACAGCCGCCCGCTGCGCGACGTCAACGACTACGCCGATTCGATCATCGCGCAGAAGCTGTCGCAGGTTCCGGGCGTGGGCCTGGTCTCGATCGCCGGCAATGTGCGCCCGGCGGTGCGCGTGCAGGTCGATCCGTCGAAGCTTGCGAACCTCGGCCTTACCTTGGAAGACGTGCGCAGCGCGCTGACGCAGGCCAACGTCAATGCCGCCAAGGGCACGCTCAACGGCGCGGTGCAGACCTATTCGATCGGCACCAACGACCAGTTGCAGGACGCGCAGCAGTACGCCAACGCGATCATCAGCTACAAGAACGGTGCACCGGTTCGATTGAGCGATGTCGCGACCGTCACCAATGGCGTGGAGAACGACCAGCTCGCGGCCTGGGCGAACGGCAAGCCGGCGGTGCTGCTGGACATCCGCCGCCAACCGGGTGCGAACATCGTCAACACCGTCGCGCAGATCAAGCAGACCCTGCCCTCGCTGCGCGCGGTGCTGCCGGCGGACGTGCACCTGGACGTGTTCGCCGACCGTACCGTCACCATCCGCGCGTCGGTGCGCGACGTCGAGTTCACCCTGCTGGTCACCGTGGTGCTGGTGATCGCGGTGATCTTCGTATTCCTGCGCCGCCTGTGGGCGACGGTGATTCCGTCCGTCGCGGTGCCGCTGTCGCTGCTCGGCACCTTCGCGGTGATGGCCGCGGCCGGATTCTCGCTCGACAATCTTTCACTGATGGCGCTGACGGTCGCCACCGGATTCGTGGTGGACGATGCGATCGTGATGATCGAGAACATCGTGCGCTACATCGAGCAGGGCAAGGACTCGAAAACCGCCGCCGAGATCGGCGCGCGCGAGATCGGCTTCACCGTGGTGTCGCTGACCGTTTCGCTGGTCGCGGTGTTCCTGCCGCTGCTGCTGATGCCGGGCGTGACCGGCCGGCTGTTCCACGAGTTCGCGTGGGTGCTGACCATCGCTGTGGCGATTTCGATGCTGGTGTCGCTGACGCTGACGCCGATGATGTGCGCCTACCTGCTCGACCACGGCTCGGTGCCGGTGGACGACACGGAAGCCGCGCACGGCAAGCCGACGCTGTTCAGCCGCATGCTCGGCGTGTACGAGCGCACGCTGGACTGGTCGCTGGCGCGCCCGCGCCTGATCATGCTGATCGCCACGCTGTCGGTGGTCGTGACGATCCTGCTCTACGTCGCGATTCCGAAAGGCCTGCTGCCGCAGCAGGACACCGGGCTGATCACCGGCGTGGTGCAGGCCGACGACAACATCGCGTTCCCCGCGATGGAACAGGTGACCGAGCAGATCGCCGCGAAATTGCGCGCCGATCCCGCGGTCGCGGGCGTATCCGCATTCATCGGCGCCGGTTCGATCAACCCGATCCTGAGCCAGGGCCAGCTCAGCATCGTGCTGAAGGATCGCGGCGATCGCGCCGGGCTCGACACGATCCTTCCGCGCCTGCAACGCGAGGTCGCGGACATCCCGGGCGCCGCGCTGTACCTGAAACCGGTGCAGGATATCACGCTGGACACGCGCGTCGCGCCGACCGAATACCAGTACACGCTGTCGGACGTGAATGCGTCGGAACTGTCCGGTTACGCGCAGCAGTTGACGACCGCGCTGCGCGCGCAGCCAGCGCTGGCCGACGTCAGCAACAACCTCGCCGACAACGGCAATGCGCTGAATCTGCACATCGATCGCAACGCGGCCAGCCGCCTCGGCGTGCCGGTGCAGACGATCGACGACACGCTCTACGACGCCTTCGGCCAGCGCCAGATCTCGACCATCTTCACCGAGTTGAACCAGTACCGCGTGGTGCTGGAGGTGGCGCCGCAATTCCGCAACCGCTCGGACCTGATGAACATGCTGGCGGTGCGCAGCAACGGCGCGAGCGGCGCCCTCACCGGCAGCAACGCAACCAGCCTCGGCCAGGCGAAGTCTTCCAATTCATCGACCGCGACCGGCATCGGCCAGGGCAACGTCGGCATTCCGATCGGCGGCGGCAACACCGTGCCGCTGTCGACGCTCGCGACCGCGACCGTCACCAACGCACCGCTGGTGGTCAGCCACCAGAACCAGCTGCCGGCGGTGACGATCTCGTTCAACCTCGCGCCGGGCTATTCGCTCTCGCAGGCGGTGAGCGCGATCAACACGCAAGTCGCGCAACTGAACTTCCCGCCGCAGGTGCGCGGCGAATTCGTCGGCGCGGCGGCGGAGTTCTCGTCCTCGATCGGCAACGAGCTGCTGCTGATCCTCGCGGCGGTGGTGGTGATCTACATCGTGCTGGGCGTGCTGTACGAGAGCTACATCCACCCGGCGACGATCATCTCGACGCTGCCGCCGGCCGGCGTCGGCGCGTTGCTGGCGCTGATGCTGTGCGGCATGAGCCTGTCGGTGGACGGCATCGTCGGCATCGTGCTGCTGATCGGCATCGTCAAGAAGAACGCGATCATGATGATCGACTTCGCGATCACCGCACAGCGCGAGGGCCTGTCGCCGCACGATTCGATCCGTCGCGCCTGCCTGCTGCGCTTCCGCCCGATCATGATGACCACGATGGCCGCGCTGCTGGGTGCGCTGCCGCTGGCGCTCGGCACCGGCATCGGTTCGGAACTGCGCCGGCCGCTGGGCGTCTCCATCGTCGGCGGCCTGCTGCTCTCGCAACTGGTCACGCTCTACACCACGCCGGTGATCTACCTCTACATGGAGCGCTTCCACGGCTGGATCAGGCTGCGGCTCGGTGGAGCGGCGCAGGTGGCGCATGAGGGATGAGGCGCGAGGGATGAGCAGCGAGGCCGCAAAAGTCGAATCGGCTGGCGCGGAGCGCCCTCGCTCCGCGCCCGTGGCCCCCGCCGTTTCGCCATGAGCCTCTCCACGCCCTTCATCAAGCGTCCGATCGGCACTTCGCTGCTGGCCGCGGGCGTGCTGGTCGCGGGCATCATCTGCTACGCGCTGCTGGGCATCAGCGCGCTGCCGCAGCTCAGCTTCCCGGCAATCTTCGTGCAGGCCAGCGAGCCGGGCGCGGATGCGGCGACGATGGCATCCACCGTGGCTTCGCCGCTGGAGCGCCACCTCGGCCAGATTCCCGGCATCGACTCGATGCGCTCGCACAGCTCCGAGGGCAACGCGACCGTCTTCATCATCTTCCAGGGCGGGGTCAACCTGGATGCCGCCGCGCGCGACGTGCAGGCCGCGATCAACGCCGCCGCGCCGGACCTGCCCGCCGGGCTGCCGCAACCGCCGACGTACCAGAAGATCAACCCGAACGACGATCCGATCATCCAGATCGCGCTGACGTCCGACACCGAACCGCTGTCGGCGCTGTTCGATGATGCGCAGACGCTGCTGCAGCCGCGCCTTGCGCAGCTGCCGGGCGTGGCCTCGGTGGAAGTGTCGGGCAGCGCGCAGCCGGCGATCCGGGTGGACGTGGACCTGCGTGCGCTGGACGCGATCGGCCTGTCCACCAACGAACTGCGCAACGCGCTGACCGCCGCCAACGTCACCTCGCCGCAAGGCTTTCTCTCCGACGGCCGCACGCGGCTGATCGTCACGGCCAACGACCAGCTGCACACGCCGGAGGATTTCGCCAACCTCGTCGTCGCCGTCCACAACGGCGTGCCGATCTACCTGCGCGACATCGCGCACGTGTACCAGGGCGCGGAAGACCAGTACCAGGCGGCTTGGTTCAACGGCAAGCGATCGATCGAGATCGACGTCTACAAACGCCCCGACGCGAACGTGATCGCGACCGTGGACGGCGTGCACGCCGAACTGCCGCGGCTGCGCCAGCTGCTGCCGCCCGGCACGCAACTGACGCCCTACTTCGACGGCACGCCGACCATCCGCGCTTCGGTGGACGATGTCGAGATCACGCTGCTGATTTCGCTCGGCATGGTGATCCTGACGATGGCGCTGTTCCTGCGCCGCACCGCGCCGACCCTGATCGCCGCGACCGCGCTGCCGGTGTCGCTGACCGGCGCCTTCGTCGTGATGTACGTGATGGGCTACACGCTGGACAACCTGTCGCTGCTGGCACTGGTGATCGCGGTGGCCTTCGTGGTGGACGACGCGATCGTGGTGATCGAGAACATCATCCGCTACGTGGATGCGGGCCACTCGAAACGCGAGGCCGCGCTGCTGGGTGCGCGCGAGATCGGCTTCACCATCGTGGCGATCACGTTGTCCCTGATCGCGGTGTTCCTGCCGCTGCTGTTCGCGAGCGGCATGATCGGCATGTTCTTCCGCGAGTTCACCGTGACCTTGATCGCGGCGATCGCGGTCTCGGCCATCGTCTCGCTGACACTCACGCCATCGCTGTGCGGCGTGTTCCTCTCGCGCCAGCGCGAAGAAAAGATTTCACGGATCGGCAGCGCGCTCGATCGCGGGCATGCGGCGATGACCGCGGTCTACACCCGCGCGCTGGACTGGACGCTGCGGCACCCGCGCCTGCTGGCGCTGATGCCGCTGGTGCTGGTCGGCGTGACGATCTTCCTGTTTGGCGCGGTCAAGGCGGGCTTCTTCCCGCCGCAGGACACCGGCCTGATGTGGGGCCGCGTCACCGCGGGCTCCACGCTTTCGTTCTCCGACATGGAGCAGCGCGAGCAGCGCATCGCGCACATGCTGCTGTCCGATCCAGCCGTCGAGTACGTCGGCGCAAGCCTCGGCAGCGGACGCCGCGGCACCAGTGGCTGGTTCAGCATCCAGCTGAAACCGCTCGGCCACGGCCGCAGCGAAACCACGCAGGACGTGCTGGCGCGGCTGTCGGCGAAGGCCGCGCAATTCCCTGATCTCAACCTTCGCCTGCGCCCGCACCAGGATCTGCCGAGCGGCGGTGGCGGCCAGAACCAGGGCGCGGAATACCAGGTGTCGCTGAAAGGCAACGACCTCGCCGAATTGCAGGTGTGGCTGCCGAAGCTCGAAACGCAGTTGCAGAAGAACCCGATGTTCCGCGACGTCGGCAGCGACGTGGACGAAGCCGGCCTGCGCCAGAACATGATCATCGACCGCGACAAGGCGAGCGCGCTGGGCGTGTCGGTCGCGGCGATCGACGAGGCGCTCTACAACGCATTCGGCCAGCGGCAGATCTCGACGATCTATTCCGACACGAACCAGTACGCGGTGGTGCTGACCGCCGCTGCCGCGGAGTCGGCGACACCGGAAGCGTTGAATCGCATCTACGTGCGCTCGAATTCCGGCGCGATGGTTCCGATCGTCGCGGTCGCGCACCAGGAATCGGGGCTGGCGCCGGTGGAGATCACGCACCAGGACCAGTTCACCACCATGGATCTCAGTTTCAACCTCGCGCCCGGCGTCAGCATGGGCCAGGCGACCAGGGAGATCCAGAAGACCATCTCCGGCATGCGCATGCCCGGCGACATCAGCCTGAGCCTGGGCGACCAGTTCCGCCGCTTCCAGCAATCGCAGAGCGACATGCCGCTGCTGCTGCTCGGCGCGATCCTCGCGGTGTACATCGTGCTCGGCATGCTCTACGAGAGCCTGATCCATCCGGTGACGATCCTCTCCACCCTGCCCTCGGCCGGCGTCGGCGCGTTGCTGGCGCTGCTGCTGACCAACACCGAGTTGTCGATCGTCGCGATGATGGCGCTGGTGCTGCTGATCGGCCTGGTGAAGAAGAACGCGATCATGATGATCGACTTCGCGCTGGCCGCGCAGCGGCGCGGCGTGACACCGCTGGACGCGATCCGCGAAGCCTGCCTGGTGCGCTTCCGGCCGATCATGATGACGACGATGGTGGCGATCCTCGCTTCGCTGCCGCTGGCGATCGGCATCGGCGCCGGCGCCGACCTGCGCCGGCCGCTCGGCATCGCGATGCTGGGCGGCCTGATCGTTTCGCAGGCGCTCACCCTGCTTTCCACGCCCGCGCTGTACCTGGTGTTCGCGCGAATGTCCGAGCGCCGCAAGCAGCGGCGCGCCGAACGGCGGGCGCGGCGGCAGCAGCACGCCCACTGAGCTTTCACCATATGCTCATGGTTCGCCGTGCGTCAGCCGCTAAAATGCAGGCTGGACTTGATGGCGATCATGGTCTGCCGCGCATCGTTGGCGAAAATGCGCAGAGGACCAATCAGATTGAGGTGGCTGCGTGCGAGGGAAAGCCTTCGTTCTTCCCGGGGTTGTCGTCGCGACCTTGTCGTCGCTGCTGATTCCGCCGATCGCACACGCCTGCGCCACCTGCGGTTGCACGCTCAGCACCGACGCCGCCACCGGCTATTCCGCGCAGGCGGGCTGGCGCATCAACCTCGAATACGCGTTCCTGAATCAGGATGAATTGCGCCAAGGCAGCGGCAGCGCATCGCCTGCGCAGATCGTGGATGATCCTTCCGATCCCTCTGCCGATGCCAGCGAGATCGAAAAGGACACGCTCAATCGTTACATCAATCTGGGCATCAGCTATCACCCGAATGCCGACTGGGGCTTTTCCGCGGTGTTGCCGTATGTGCGCCGCGACCACACGACCTACGGCGAGCAGCCGCCGCCGTTCACGCCTGCCGAGATCGCGCCCGACCAACTGAGCGGCGCGCGCGTGTCCGGCATCGGCGATTTGAAACTGATCGCGAGCTACCAGGGCTTCCTGCCCACCCACAACTTCGGCGTGCTGGCCGGCGTGAAGTTGCCGACCGGCCGCTACGGCGGCGGGAACGAGGACGGCGTGGTGACCGGCCATCCGGTGTTCTTCAACAGCGGCCCGCTGCGCGGCGAAGCGCTGGATGCCAGCCTGCAGGCCGGCACCGGCAGCACCGATGCGATCGTCGGCGCGTACTGGTACCAGCCGGTCAGCCAGGATTTCGATGCCTTCGCCAACGGCCAGTTCCAGGCCGCGGTCGCGCACCGCATGGATACGCCCGGCGTGGATTTCCGGCCCGGCAACCAGATGTCGGTCAATGTCGGCCTGCGCTACGAGGCGCACGCCAACTGGGTGCCGCAATTGCAATTGAACCTGCTGCACAAGAGCGCCGATCAGGGCGCGCTGGCCGATCGTCCCAACACGGCCGGCACGGTCGCGTACCTCAGCCCCGGCATCAGCGTGAGCCTGCGCGGCGACTTGCAGGCCTACGGTTTCGTGCAGGTGCCGGTGTACAGCCACCTGGACGGCTATCAATTGTTCCCGCGCTGGGCTGCCACGCTCGGCCTGAGCATGGCGTTCTGATGCGCTGCTTGGTGCTCGCGATGATCGCGCTGGGGCTGGCGTTGCCGTTCGCGCAGCCGGCGCTTGCGGGCAACGAATTGAAGATCGGTACACCGGCACCGG
>DASSEW010000017.1:0-8468 GCA_035695065.1 Rhodanobacteraceae bacterium
ACATCGATCGCAATCCGAAGCACCCGGTCAACCGCGGCGTGATCTGCGCCAAGGGTTCGTCCGGCATCATGCAGCATTACTCACCGGCGCGGCTGCGCAAGCCGCTGCTGCGCACGGGCGAGCGCGGCGAGCGCAAGTTCCGCGAGATCGAATGGGACGAAGCGCTCGACATCGCCACGAAGTGGCTCGCCGACATCCGCGCGCGCAATCCCGACGAACTCGCCTTCTTCACCGGCCGCGACCAGAGCCAGGCGCTGACCGGCTGGTGGGCCCAGCAGTTCGGCACGATCAATTACGCCGCGCACGGCGGCTTCTGCTCGGTGAACATGGCCGCGGCCGGCATGTACACCTTCGGCGGCTCGTTCTGGGAATTCGGCGAACCGGACTGGGATCGCACGAAGTACCTGATGCTGTGGGGCGTCGCCGAGGACCACGACTCCAACCCGATCAAGCTCGGCCTGGGAAAGCTGAAAGCGCGCGGCGCCAAGATCGTGGTGGTGAACCCGGTGCGCTCGGGCTACGGCGCCATCGCCGACGAATGGCTTGCGATCAACCCGGGCACCGACGGGCTGCTCGCCGGCGCGCTGATCCGAGAACTGCTGATCCACGACCGCGTGGATTTCGAATACCTGGTGCGCTACACCAACGCGCACCATCTGGTGATCCGCGCGCCGGGTGCGCCGGATGATGGCCTGATTGCGCGCGACGCGGAAGGGCGCCCGCTTTGCTGGAATCGTTCCGGCAAATCGTCCCCCCATCCCGACCTTCCCCCGTTTACGGGGGAGGGTCAGGGTGGGGGTGTTGCTTGCGCCGATGCCACGGGTATCACGCCAGCAATCGCCGGCGAAGTCACCCTGTCCGATGGCCGCAAGGCCGTGCCCGCTTTCCAGCTGCTGGCCGAGCGATTTCTTTCCGACGCGTACGCGCCGGAGAACGTCGCGCAACGCTGCGGCGTGGATGCGGCGACGATCCGCCGCCTCGCATCCGAACTCGCGCGCACCGCCTTCGACGAAGCGATCGAACTGCCGATCGCGTGGACCGACACCCACGGCCGCGAACATGAAACCATGACCGGCCGCCCGGTGTCGATGCACGCGATGCGCGGCATCGCCGCGCACGCCAACGGTTTCCACACCTGCCGCACGCTGCACGTGCTGCAGATGCTGCTGGGCGCGATTGATGCCCCCGGCAGCTTCCGCTACCAGCCGCCATATCCGAAGTCCGCACCGCCGGCCAACCGGCCCGCCACCGCGCGCAAGCCGGACGGTACGCTCAACGGCAATCCGCTGGGCTACCCGGCTTCACCCGAAGACCTGCTGGTGGATGAGAATGGCGCGCCGCGCCGGATTGACCACGCCTTCTCGTGGGCGTATCCGCTGGCCGCGCACGGCATGTTGCAGTCGGTCATCCGCAATGCGATCGCCGGTGATCCATACAAGATAGACACGCTATTCCTGTTCATGGCCAACATGGGCTGGAACTCGGCGATGGATACCGCGCACACGCGCAAGCTGCTGTGCGAGCGCGATGCAGGTGGCGAGTACAAGATTCCGCGCATCATCTACGTGGACGCCTACGATTCGGAAACGGTGGCGTTCGCCGATCTGGTGCTGCCCGATACCACTTATCTCGAACGCCACGACTGCATCAGCCTGCTGGATCGTCCGATTTCCGACGCCGACGCGGCGGCGGACGCGATCCGCACGCCGGTGGTGCAACCCGATCGCGACGTGCGGCCGTTCCAGGACGTGCTGCTGGAACTGGGCGCGCGGCTGAAATTGCCGAACCTGGTGGACGAACGCGGCAATGCGAAGTATCAGGACTTTGCCGATTACATGGTGCGGCACGAACGCGCGCCGGGCGTCGGCATGCTCGCCGGCTGGCGCGGCGCGGACGGCGCGAGCGAAGGCAGGGGCGCGCCGAATCCGGAACAACTGGATCGTTACCGCGAACACGGCTGCCACTGGGAATCGCGCGTGCCCGAACGCGGCGCGTTCTACCGCTTCGCCAATCGCGATTACCTGCAATGGGCGCAGGGCATGGGCTTTGTCGGCAGCACTGAACCGATCACCTTGCAGCTGTATTGCGAAACGCTGCAACGCTTCCGGCTTGCCGCACAGGGCCACGGCGCGGTGCAGCCGCCGGAACGCGAACGCGCGCGGGTGGAGCGGTTCTTTGACCCCGTGCCGATGTGGTACTCGTCTCAAAGCGACACTGATTCCCCTCTCCCTTCGGGAGAGGGTGCCCGAAGGGGGGGTGAGGGTTCGGTATCACGCCAAGGTTTCCGGCAGGCCGAACCCTCATCCGGCGCTGCGCGCCACCTTCTCCCGGAGGGAGAAGGGAAAGGCAATTATCCCCTCCACGCCATCACCCAGCGCCCGATGTTTATGTATCACTCGTGGGGTTCGCAGAACCGCTGGCTGCGCCAGATCGCCACGCGCAATTACCTGTACGCCAATCCGCGCACACTGGCTGAGCACGGCATCGACGACAACGAGTGGGCGTGGATTGTGTCGCCGCGCGGCCGCATCCGCGTGCAGGTGCGCGCGCACGCAGCGACGGCGCCGGGCACGCTGTGGACCTGGAACGCACTCGGCAAGAAACGTGGCGCATGGAAGCTCGGCCGCAACGCACCGGAATTCGTGGACGGTTTCCTGCTGAACGACCTGATCGGCGAACGTGATGCGCGCGGCGAATACAGCAATGCCGATCCGGTCACCGGCCAGGCCGCGTGGTTCGACCTGCGCGTGCGGCTGGAGCGCGACCCGCAACCGCAGGAACCCGGCCATCGCGTCGAGTTGCACGACGACGCAGCGAACAGCGCACCCGACGCACGGAGCGACGCCGCATGACGTGGCAGGCCTGGGCCACGGCGGCGATCATCTTCTTCGCGATGGCGTTGTTCGCCAGCGAGAAAGTGCGCATCGACATCGTCGCGCTGATCGCGCTCTCGTTGCTGATGGTGCTGGGTATCGTCACGCCGGAGGAAGCGCTTTCTGGCTTCAGCAACGAGGCCACGGTGACGGTCGCGGCGATGTTCGCGCTGTCGATGGGCATCGAGCGCTCCGGCGCGCTGGAACCGCTGATCCGCCTGCTTTCGCGCATCAAGAAGCCGTGGCTGCTGACGCTGGGCGTGATGCTGGCGATCGCGCCGCTCGGCGCGTTCATCAAGAACGTGGCGCTGGTCGCGACCTTCCTGCCGCTGGCGTTGCGCGTGTGCGCGCGCACCGGCACCTCGCCCGCGCGCGTGCTGATGCCGATGGCTTACGCCGCGCAGATGGGCGGCGTGTGCACGCTGATCGGCACCTCTTCCAACCTGCTGGTGGATTCGCTCTCGCAGAAACACGGCCTCGCGCCGCTCGGCGTGTTCGAGTTCACCAAGTTGGGCGTGCTGCTGGCCGTCGCCGGCATCATCTACCTGATGGTGATCGGCCGCTGGCTGCTGCCGCGGCAGATCGACACCGAGATGCCGGAGATCATGCAGGTCGGCAAGTACGTGACCGAGTTGAAAGTCATGTCCGATTCCGCCCTGGTCGGGCAGACCATCGCCGAAGCGCGGCTGGGCGAGAAGCACGGCGTGTATCCGCTGGAACTGCTGCGCGGTGAGGAACACATGTGGTCGCCGCGCACGCAGAAGCTGCAGGTCGGCGACGTGCTGCTGATGCGCGGCGAATGGGAACGGCTGGAGGAATTCCGCAGGCAGGCGCGGCTGGAGATCGATCCGGAGTTCAAGCATTCACGCGACGACGGCGAAGCGCGGGTGCTGATGGAGGTGCTGGTCACGCCGGCCAGCCCGATGGAGGCGCGCACGCTGCCCGAACTGGACCTGCAATCGCGCTACGACGCCACCGTGCTGGCGATCCACCGCCGCGGCCACGTGCTGCGCGAAAAGATGAGCCGCATCCCGCTCGAAGTCGGCGACGTGCTGATGCTGCTGGTTCCCGAAACCGTCGTCAGCAAGCTGCGCGCGGATGACCGCTTCATCATCCTCAACGAACGCGACGACGCGCGCCGGCCGCCCTACAAGGCGCTGGTCGCGGTGGCGATCATGGTCGGCGTGGTCGTGGTGTCCGGGTTGCGCCTGCTCTCGATCCCGATCGCCGCGATCTGCGGCGTGGTGGCCATGGCGCTGACGCGCTGCTTCGGCCGCAAGGACGTGTACGAAGCGATGGACTGGAAGATCATCATCCTGCTCGGCGCGATCCTGCCGCTCGGCATCGCGATCGAGAAGACGGGACTTTCGAAATACGTGGTGGACGTGGGCGTCAGCCTGGTCGGTGACCATGGCCCGCTCGCCGCGCTGCTTATGGTCTATCTGCTCACCGCACTGCTGACCGAACTGATGGGCCACAATCCGTCGGTGGTGCTGATGATCGGCATCGCGGTGACGGTCGCGAAGGCGGTCCACGCCGATCCGCATCCGTTCATCGTCGCCGTGGCGTTCGCGGCCGCGACCTCGTTCGCGACGCCGGTGGGCTATCCGACCAACACCATGGTCTATTACGCCGGCGGCTACCGCTTCACCGATTTCATGAAGGTCGGCATCCCGCTGATCGCGCTGTTCTGCGGATTGTCGATGTACATCATCCCGAAAATGTGGCCGTTTTGATCCAGCATGACCGCACTCCCTCCTCCTTCGAAGAAAAAACTCGGCCTGGTGATCGATCTCGACACCTGCGTGGGCTGCCATGCCTGCGCGGTGGCGTGCAAGGAGTGGAACGACGGCGGCCAGTTCGGGCCGCTGCCGGACTCGGACCCGTACGGGAACGATCCGGTCGGAGTGTGGGTGAATCGGGTTCATACCTATGAAGTGACGCGTCCTGCCGAACGCCCCCACCCCAACCCTCCCCCGCACGCGGGGGAGGGAAACGAGCGCGCAGCGCGAGTGGGAGGGGGCGGGCAATCCTCTACGCCGCAAATCGTCCATTTCCCCCGCTCGTGCCTGCACTGCGAGACGCCCGATTGCGTGACGGTGTGCCCCACCGGCGCGAGCTACAAGCGCGCCGAGGACGGCATCGTGCTGGTGGACGAGGACAAGTGCATCGGCTGCCAGTTGTGCGCGTGGGCGTGCCCGTACGGTGCGCGCGAGATCAGCGAGCAGAAAGGCACCATGCAGAAGTGCACGCTGTGCGTGGATCGCATCTACAACGAAACGCTGGAAGAGGAAGACCGCCAGCCTGCGTGCGTGAAGGCCTGCCCCACCCGCGCGCGCCATTTCGGCGACATCGGCGATCCGGATTCGGCGATTTCAAAACTGGTCGCCGAGCGCGGCGGCTACGACCTGATGCCGGAATTCGGCTACAAGCCGGTCAACAAGTACCTGCCGCCGCGGCCGCGGCGTGACGGATCGCACATGCCGGCCCCGATGTTGCAAGAGGAAACTGTGGATCCCGCACAGCTGCCGCCGTTGCTCAGATGGCTGGACAAGGCGCTGTCGCGATGAACGCATTGTGGGAGATGCGATCATGAAACCCGCGTTGTCCGTGATCTTCTTCACCGTGCTGGCAGGCGCGGGCTTCGGCCTGTGGGCCTTGCTGGGCGGCGCGCTGGCGATCGGCGTGTACCCGCCCGGTCGCGGCAATGTGCTGGGGCCGCTGGCCATCGGATTCGTGTTCGCCAGCGTCGGCTTGCTCGCATCCACCTTGCACCTCGGCAGACCGGGTCGCGCGTGGCGCGCGTTCTCGCAATGGGATTCCTCCTGGCTGTCGCGCGAGGGCCTGGCGTCCATGGCGACCTACCTGCCGATGCTCGCCGTTGCCGGACTGGCCCGCGGCGATCACCATTTCATCCCGACCCGCATCGCCGGCGCGGCGCTGTGCGTGTGCGCGCTGGCCACGCTGTTCTGCACCGCGCGCATCTACACGACGCTGAAACCGATCGCCGCATGGCGCGATCCGCGCGTGCTCCCGGTGTACCTGCTCGCCGGTTTGCTGTCCGGCGGGCTCTGGCTGTGGGCCTATCTCGCGTTCAATCCGGGCCTGCTCGCCTTGCCGTTTGCGCTGGCCTTGCTGGCCGTGGCGCTGGTCGTTGCCGGTTTGAAGACCTCTTACTGGATGTCGATCGCCGCCGCACCGGCCATCCCCGCCGGCCACGCCACCGGACTGGATCGCCTTGGCGCGGTGCGCGCCTTCGAAGGGCCGACCACCGAAGGCAATTACCTCACCCGCGAAATGGCCTTCGTGGTCGCGCGCAAGCACGCGCGCGCATTGCAACGGTATGCACTGGCACTGCTGGCGTTGCTGCCGATCATCGCGATCGCGCTGAGCCTGGCCTGGGCCTCCGCGCAAATCTGGCTGGCGCCGCTGGCCGCCGTGGCGTGCGTCCTCGGATTGTTCATTGAACGCTGGCTGTTCTTCGCGCAGGCGCGGCACGTCGTAGCATCGTACTTTCCCGAACAGCGTGAACCGGCTCGCGTTTCAGGCTGAAACTTGCGGCACCGCGCGCGAACTTTTGCGACCATTCAGGGTCGCAATTGTTCCGACGTGAATGCTTCGAGGAAAGAAGATGTCCCGCTTGCTGCCCACACTCGCCGTCGCGCTCGCCGCCGCGCTGTCCCTGCCGTTTGCGGCCCATGCCGCGGATGCCGCCGTCGGAAAATGGAGCGGCAGCGGTGAATTCGGGTTCGCCTCCTCGCGCGGCAACACGCATTCGGAGAACCTCAATGCCAAGCTGACGCTCGGCTACCAGGACGACACCTGGAAAGACGATTTCTTCCTGAACATGCTGCGCGCCAAGGGCGAAATCAAAACGCCGGTCGTGGTGGACGGCGTGACCACCGGCTACAACAGCAGCTTCGATACGACCGCCAACCGCTTCGAAGCCGGCGCCTCCAGCGGCTACAAGTTCAATCCGCGCAGTTACCTGGTGGGCGCGCTGCGCTACGACCACGACGACTTCGCCGCCAATCGCTGGGAGCAGGTCGCGTCGCTGGGCTTCGGGTACATCGCGCTGAAGGATGCCCGCAGCGAGCTGTCGTTCGAGATCGGCCCCGGCTACAAGCGCTCGCAACCGCAATACCTGACCCAGGTCAACACCGCGACCACGCCGCCGACGGTGACGCAATTGCGACCGGCGGTCGAAACCCAGGCGATCGGCCGCGGGCTGGTGAACTTCAAGCACCGCATCACCGACAACACCAGCTTTGAAGACACGCTGTTGACCGAGTCGGGCACGAAGAACACGTTCTATCAGAACGATGCGGGGCTGGCGGTCAGCATGACCAAGGCGCTGGCGCTGAAGCTCGGTTACGAAACGCGTTACAACAGCGAGATCGCGCCGGGCGCGGAGCACTCGGACCAGCTGTTCACCACGAACCTGGTGTACAGCTTCAGCGGGTCGAAGTAGGGGACGGCACTCGGTGCGGGCATAAACATCGTCGTCATTCCGGGGGCCGCGCGCAGCGCGGAACCCGGAATCCAGTGTCTTTGCTCGTCCTCGAAGGAGTCGCTGGATTCCCGCTTACGCGGGAATGACGGCCGATTTTCAATTCTTCATCGGCAATAGCGCTTCGCCACCCTGCTCGCGCAGCAGCCGCGCGACTTCGTTGCCCAGCGATTGCGGATCCGCGCCACGCGCTTCGGCGCGCAGCACACGGCCGTTGCGGGCATCGCCCAGCATGCCGTGCAGGCGCAGCGAAGCGCCTTCGATCTCGCACCACGCGCCGAGCGGCAGCGTGCAATCGCCACCCAGCGCCGCATTGAGCGCGCGTTCCGCCGCGGTGGTGCGGCGGGTGCCGGCGTCCTCCAGCGGCGCAAGCAGACCGGCGATGCGGGAGTCATCCGCGCGCGTTTCCACGGCGATCGCACCCTGCCCCGGCGCGGGCAACCATTCCGGCGGCGCCAGCCGCACGCGGATGCGAGCATCCAGTTGCAGTCGCTGCAAGCCCGCCGCAGCCAGCACGATGGCCGCGTAGTCGCCCGCGTCCAGTTTCGCCAGCCGCGTACCCACGTTGCCACGCAGATCGGCGATCTCCAGGTCCGGCCGCCGTGCCCGCAACTGCGCGGCGCGACGCAAGGACGAGGTGCCCACGCGCGCGCCTTGCGGCAAGCCGTCCAGTGAATCGAAATCGTTGCTGACGAAAGCATCGGCGCAGTCCGCGCGCGCGAGCACCGCGCCGATCGCGAAGCCCGGTTCCAGGTTCGCCGGCATGTCCTTCAGCGAATGCACCGCGATGTCGGCGCGATGTTCCGCGAGCGCGATCTCCAGCTCCTTCAGAAACAAGCCCTTGCCGCCAATGGCCGCGAGCGAGCGATCCAGCACCTCGTCGCCGCGCGTGGACAGCGGCACCAGTTCCACCTGCAAATCCGGATGCGACGCGCGCAGGCGCGCGGCGACGTGCTCGGCCTGCCACAGCGCGAGCGGGCTCTTGCGGGTGGCGATGCGGACAAGTTGCGAAGGCATTCCGCAAGTGTACGGTTGTCGGTTGGCGCTTGTCAGTTACCGCTCATCCGGCAATCCGCTTCACTCAA
>DASSEW010000018.1:0-36563 GCA_035695065.1 Rhodanobacteraceae bacterium
GACGCCGACGCCCGGCGCGGCACCCGCCTCGTCGCCGAGGGCGCGGGGCTGTACCTCGATTACTCGAAGAACCTCGTCACGGGTGAAACCCTGCGACTGTTGCGGCAGCTCGCACAGGCCCGCGGCGTGTTCGATCGCCGCGACGCGATGTTCCGCGGCGACAAGATCAATGAAACCGAGCGGCGCGCGGTGCTGCACGTCGCGCTGCGCGCACCCCGCAATGAACGCATCCTGGTGGATGGCGCAAACGTCGTCCCGGAAGTGCACGGCGTGCTGGATCGCATGGCCGCGTTCTGCAGCAAGGTGCGCGATGGCGAGTGGAAGGGCCATTCCGGCAAGCGGATCCGCAACGTGATCAGCATCGGCATCGGCGGCTCGGACCTCGGGCCGGTGATGGCCTTTGAGGCGCTGCGCGATTACAGCCGCCGCGACATGACGTTCCGCTTCGTCTCCAACGTGGACCCGACCGATTTCGTCGAGGCCACGCGCGACCTCAGCGCGGAAGAAACGCTGTTCATCATCTGCTCCAAGACCTTTACCACGCTGGAGACGCTCACCAACGCGCACGCCGCGCGGCAATGGTGCCTGCAGCAGTTCGGCGGCAACGAGGCGGCGGTCGCGAAACACTTCGTCGCGGTCTCGACCAACGAAAAGGAAGTCGAGAAGTTCGGCATCGACACCGACAACATGTTCGGCTTCTGGGACTGGGTCGGCGGCCGCTATTCGATGGATTCCGCGATCGGCCTGTCCACGATGCTGGCGATCGGCCCGGATGGTTTCGAGGACATGCTCGCCGGCTTCCATGCCATGGACGAGCATTTCAGGAACACGCCGGCGGAACGCAATCTGCCGATGCTGATGGGCCTGATTTCGATCTGGTACAGCGACTTCTTCGGTGCGCAGACGGTGGCCGTGCTGCCGTACGCGCAATACCTGAAGCGCTTCCCGGCCTATCTCCAGCAACTGACCATGGAGAGCAACGGCAAGCACGTCACGCTCGACGGCAGGCGCGTGGATTACGCGACCGGCCCGATCTACTGGGGCGAGCCGGGCACCAACGGCCAGCATTCGTTCTACCAGTTGATTCACCAGGGCACGCGGCTGATCCCGTGCGACTTCATCGGTTTCTGCCAGACGCTGAACACCTTGAACGACCAGCACGACCTGCTGATGGCGAACGTGTTCGCACAATCGGAAGCGTTGGCGTTCGGCAAGACGCTGGAGCAGGTGCGCGCGGAAGGCTCGCCGCCGAAACTCGCGCCACATCGCGTGTGCGAAGGCAACCGGCCGAGCAACACGATCCTCGCGCAACGCCTGACGCCGTATTCGCTCGGCACACTGGTCGCGCTGTACGAGCACAGCGTGTTCGTGCAGGGCGCGATCTGGAACATCGATTCCTTCGATCAGTGGGGCGTGGAACTCGGCAAGCAGCTGGCGAAGAAAGTGATCCCCCAACTCGGTGCCGACGAGCCGGAGCTGGATCACGACAGCTCGACCAATGCGTTGATCCGGCGTTATCGGAAATGGCGGAAGCAGGAAATACAGATGTGAATTGGGTAGGGCGGACAAGGTCCGCCGGTACGAGGCAGTCGAAGTAGTAGGGACATCGTCCGCCGGTACGAGGCAGTCGAAGGCGGGCGGTGCCCGCCCTACGATCTGGCTTTCGCTCGTCACCCCGTTCGGGACGACCACATTTGCTGGAATGATGTGCAAAAGCAGGGCGCGATAGAACATGAGCGAGAAGATCTCACCCCTGGCCGGCAAGCCGGCTCCAAAATCATTGCTGGTGGATATCGGCAAGCTGCTGGACGCCTATGCGGATAAACGCCCGGACCCGTCCGTGCCTTCGCAGCGCGTGGCGTTCGGCACTTCGGGCCATCGCGGTTCGTCGCTGGAATGCAGCTTCAACGAATGGCACATCCTCGCGATCACGCAGGCGATCTGCGACTTCCGCGCGAAGGAGCAGGTCACCGGCCCGCTGTTCCTCGGCATTGACACGCACGCGCTGTCGCAGCTGGCAAGCGATAATGCGCTGGAAGTCCTGGCCGCGAACGGCGTGACGACATTGATCGCGAAGGGTGGCGAGTTCACGCCCACGCCCGCGATCTCGCACGCGATCCTCACGCACAACCGCGGCCGCAAGTCCGGCCTCGCCGACGGGATCGTGGTCACGCCCTCGCACAATCCGCCCGACAACGGCGGCTTCAAGTACAACCCGGTCAACGGCGGCCCGGCGGACACCAAGATCACCGGCTGGATCGAGCAGCGCGCCAATGCCTACCTGGAAAAGAAGCTGGAAGGCGTAAAGCGCGTAACCATCGAACAGGCGCGTCGCGCGGACACCACGCGCGAACACGATTACCTCGACGCGTACGTGTCCGACCTGCGCAATGCAATTGATTTCGACGTGATCCGCGAATCGGGCCTGCATTTCGGCGTGGACCCGCTGGGCGGCGCGGGCGTGCATTACTGGGCGCCGATCGCGGAGCGCTACAGCATCGATCTTTCCGTCGTCAGCGAAACGGTGGATCCGCAGTTCGCGTTCATGACCGTGGACTGGGACGGCAAGATCCGCATGGATCCGTCGTCAAAGTACGCGATGCAGCGGCTGATCGCGTTGAAAGACAAGTACGACGTCGCGTTCGCCTGCGACACCGACCACGACCGCCACGGCGTGGTCGCGCGCAGCGCGGGACTGATGCTGCCCAACAGCTATCTCAGCGTTGCCAGCGCCTACCTGTTCGGCCATCGCCCGCAATGGCCGCGCAACGCGAAGCTCGGCAAGACGGTGGTCAGCACCTCGCTGCTGGATCGCGTCGCGCGCCGCACCGGCCGTGAGCTTTACGAAACGCCGGTGGGCTTCAAGTGGTTTGCGGACGGCCTGTTCGACGGCTCGCTCGGCTTCGGTTGCGAGGAGAGCGCGGGCGCCTCGTTCCTGCGCCGCGACGGTTCGGTGTGGACCACCGACAAAGACGGCATCGTCGCCGCGCTGCTCGCCGCCGAAATGACCGCGCGCGCGCAGCGCGATCCGGGCGAGCTGTATCAGGCGCTCACGCGCGAACTCGGCACGCCGCTCAGCAACCGCGTGGACGCCAAGGCCACACCGGCACAGAAGAAGAAACTTTCCAAACTGTCGCGCGACGAAATCAAGCTGGACAATATTGCCGGCGAGAAGATCGAGCGCGTGCTCGACCGCGCGCCCGGCAACGACGCGTCGATCGGCGGCATCAAAGTGGTCGCGAAGAGCGGCTGGTTCGCCGCGCGCCCCTCCGGCACCGAGGACATCTACAAGATCTACGCCGAGAGCTTCCGCGACGAATCACACCTGCAGGCGCTGCTCGAAGAAGCGCAGGACGTGGTGGACAAGGCGATCGCCTGACCGAGCCGTTGCAGGAGCCTGCGTGCAGGCGAACGCGGTTGCCGGGCAGGGGTCCGGGTGGGAAGATCGCGGCGGGGAATTATCTGAAGTCATTCGGCGGAAGCCGCTGCGCGGATTCCGCCCTACGCGAACTACCGCGCTATGCTGCCATGAAGCTTGGGGGAAGATATGAAGCTTCGCAGATTAATTACCGCATTCGGTGAAGCGTTCGAGGTTCCTAGCAATATCGTGCGGCTCGATCATCAGCACACGCACGGCTGGCAATTGCGGTTTGGTCGATGGATGTTTTTTGCCGACCACACAGCGGACGGAACCGGTGCCAAGCAGGCACTTGAAGCAGCCACCGAAGAGCTCAAACGACGAATGCTGAAATTGGCCGCGCCAACGGGCATTCGCGCTCATCAGAATCGAAATAAGTCAAACGACCTTCCAGTCGGGGTATCCGGTCCCGCGAAACGGATTCGGAATGGCCAAACTATCATTCAATACTATTTTCAGGTCACATACCCCGTTGCGGGTGGCAAACCTGCCAATCGCAGCGTTTACATTGGTACCGAAAACACCATTACCCAAGAACGATACGACGCCGCACTATCCAAGGCCGGGTTGATGAGGGATGCGGGCGTTCGTCGGTTCAAACTGGCGGCAACAAAAGCAATGCGAGCGGAGGCCGAAAGCTGATGGCAGCCTGCGTGCGTAGGGCGGAATCCGCGTAGCGGCTTCCGCCGAATGCCTGCAAATGGGGTCGCCTGATGCCTGACTACCGGCGTGCGGACGTCAAGGGTGCCACCTGGTTTTTCACGGTGAACCTGCTGGAGCGGCGGGGCAATGATCTGCTGACGCGGAACGTTGCCTTGCTGCGGGAATGCGTCGCGCGGGTCAAGCAACTGCACGCGTTCCGTATTGACGCCTGGGTGATCCTGCCGGAACACATGCATTGCATCTGGACGTTGCCGGAAGGCGATGCCGATTACGCGATGCGGTGGCGGTTGCTCAAGACGCGGTTCTCGCGCCACCTGCCGAAGATTGAATTCCGCTCCGATGTGCGGTACGCCCGCGGCGAACGCGGCATCTGGCAACGACGCTACTGGGAGCACATGATCCGCGACGAAGAGGATTTCCGGCGGCACATGGATTATGTGCACATCAATCCGGTGAAGCATGGTTGGGTGAGCCGCGTGAGGGATTGGCCGCATTCGAGTTTTCATCGGCTCGTTGAACGCGGTGTGTATCCGCTCGATTGGGCCGGAGACGTGGGATTGAATGTGCCGGGCGGTGATTGATCATGCGCCGCGCAGTTGGCATGCGGAGGCATTCGGCGGAAGCCGCTACGCGGATTCCGCCCTACGGTGAAGTCCATTCGGCGGAAGCCGCTGCGCGGGTTCCGCCCTACGCGTGACTACGTTTTGTGCGGGGCGTGTTGATCCCTCGGATCTTTTGCTTCCTCCTGCGGCGCGGCCTGTTCCGACGCAATCGCAGTGGCGACGTCGCGCGGATAGGTTTTCAAGGCGCGGAACATCACCACGCCTGCGGCCGCCAGCGTGATCAGCATGATCAGGAGGGTGAAATCGAGGCCGGTGGCGTTGCCTTGCTCGGCGCCCGGTCGCCCGCTGCCGCCGCCTGCGTGGCCGCCGAGCACGCCGGACACCCATCCGAACAGCGGCGGCGCGATCGCCTGGAAGATGTAGAGCAGGGTGGAGCGCACGCCTTCGGCACGGCCCCATAGTCGCGAGTGCATGATGTCCAGCCGCGCCGCGTCGACCGCCGGATTGGCGCCGCCCAAACCCGCGGCGGCGAGGAAGAAGAACGGCGAGGCGACCCACAGCGAGGTCGTCAGCAGGCCCGGCACCAGCGCGCAAGCCGCGAGCAGGTAGGCGAACGCGCCGACGAGGATGCGGCCGGTCAGCTTGCCGTGGTCGATCATCCGGTCGGCCAATGTGCCCGCGACCAGCACGCCGACGATCGCGCCGAGTCCCACGCCAACGGAAAACGTGCTCGCGGTCGCCTGCGCGAGACCGAAACGCCCGCGCACGAACACGATCGCGAAGGTGCGCAGGCCGGTGAAGTAGAAGTAGCCGAGTGCCGAGGCGATGATCAGCGTGCGGTAGGTGCGGATCGAAAGCACGTAGCGCACCGCATCCCACACCGACATCCCGAGCGGATCGCTGTGCAGGATCAGCTCCTCATGCGGTTCGATGTCGCGCTCCTCGACGATTTCCTCGACTTCGTTCTCCGGGACATCGCTGCGGTTCGGGTCCTGCTGCCGCGTCTTGTCCGGGATCGGGTTCTGCCCGCCGCGCCGCGGTTCCGGCAGCATCTTCCAGATCACCACCGCCAGGATCAGTCCGAGGAATGCGAGGATCCAGAACGAGGCGCGCCACGACAGGATCGCGGCGACGTTGCCGGAAATCAGGAAGCCGAACGCCACGCCGATCAGTTCGCCGGCGAGGATGTAGCCGTATATGCGTCCGCGCTCGGCGGGGTGGAAGAAATCGCCGGTGAGCGAGGCGATGGCGGGCGAGGCCAGCGCGACGACCGCGCCCAGCCCAAGGCGCGTGATCAGCAACATCGAATACGACACCGACGCGCCTGCCGCGATCATCGCCAGCGACCACAACCCGATCGCGACGGTCAGCAGCCTGCCGCGGTGCACGCGATCCACCAGCGTGCCGAAAGGCAGCGTGGTGATTGCGCTGATGCCGGTGGAAACCGCGACCAGCAAGCCGATCTGCAGGTTGTCGATGTGCAGGTCGTGTTCAAGCTGCGCGGCGACCGCGCCGACGGTCGCCTTGTCGGCGGCGTCCAGCGCCAGCACGCAGGCGAGCAGCGCGACCACGCGCAGGCGCTTGCGACCGCCGACGAGGTTCTCCAGCGGCCGCTTGACGTCGCGGCGGAACCAGTCGCGCAGCTTGATCGCGGGGACAATGACCTGTTCGGTCACCGATTCGTTTTCGCGCGCTTCCATCCGTGGCTCGCTGCGGGGGAGACAGAGTTCGTCATCACATTACATGGAGCAGGGTGGTCCGAGGATGAACGCAATGAACACTGGATTCGAAGCCTTTTGCTGCTGGATGAAACCGGTTTGGAAATCTCTCCCTCTCCTCGACGAAGAAAAATCCGCAGAGCACGAAGGCCCGATGAGGGTTCGGTAATGGCGCGACGTCCCGATACTCCCGAACCCTCACCCCTGCCCCTCTCCCGGAGGGAGAGGGGTTTCCGGAGCTTTGGGTGAGCGTGGCCGCGCGATCCGCGGGCGGGCGTGCCGTACTGCCGGCCTTGTCGTTGCTGGCGTTCATGATGGCGGTCGGGCCGTTCGGCGACACCGAATACACGCCGGCGATGCCGGCAATGGCGAAGGCGCTGCACGCCAACTACGGCATGGTGCAGTTCACGATGTCGTCATACCTGGTCGGCTCGTCGATCAGCCAGCTCGTCTATGGACCCGCGTCGGATCGCTTCGGGCGGCGCCCGGTGATGCTGGTCGGCGCGGTGATCCTGATCCTCGGCGCGGCCCTGTGCATGGTGAGTTTTTCGGTCTGGCCGCTGATCGCGGGCCGGCTGGTGCAGGGCGTGGGCGCATGCGCGGGCGGCGTGATCGCCGATGCCGCGGTGCGCGATGCGTTTTCCGCGGACCGGCGGCAACGCGTCTATGCCAAGCTCAACGCGGCCTTCGCGATCGCGCCGGCGATCGGCCCGGTGGTGGGAACGTATGTCGCGCACGCGTTCGGCTGGCATGCGAACTTCGCGGTGCTGGTCGGATTGTCGCTGCTGCTCGGCGGCCTGGTCTGGTACTACCTTCCGGAAACCAATCGCAATCTCGACAAGCGTGCATTGGAATTCGCGCGCCTGTGGCGCAACGGCAAGGATGTCGTGACCACGCGCGGCTTCCTGTTCTACGTCGTGCTCGGCGGCTTGTGCGTGGGCGTGGTCTACACCGCGCTGATCGGCGCGCCGGACCTGGTGATCAACGTGCTCGGCATGGGCAGCAGCGCGATCGCCATCGTCGCCGGCGCGATCCTGGTCGCATTCGTGATCGGCGCGGGTTCGTGTGCGCTGCTGACCAACCGCGTGCCGAACCTGTGGATCATCGCGGCAGGTTTGGCCGTGGTGCTGATCGGCGCGCTGGCGCTGCTGGCCGTGGCGGTGCTCGCGGACGGCCACGGCAGTTTCGGCGAGTACCTCTCGTCGATCGCGTTCTGCTTCGTCGGGGTGGGGCTGGTGGTGCCGGTGAGCACCGCGAAGGCGATGGCGCCGTTCGGCGACACCGCGGGCGCGGCATCGTCGCTGATGGGGTTCATCCGCATGGGCGTGGCGGCACTCGGCACGATCGCGATGAGCGCGATGCACAAGGGCAGCGTCTACGACATCCCGATCGTGTTCCTCGCGCTGGTCGGCGTGGCGATCGTGGTGTACGCGGTGTACCTGATCGTGCGCGGGCCGCCGCCGGAGCCGAAGAAATCGAAGACGAGATAAGGCGAACGCAGGTTGGGTTGAGCCCGGACATGCTCCGGGCAGAACCCAACAACGCACGCAGTCCATGTTGGGGTTCGCAAAAGACGCTCACCCCAACCTACGCGATCACTTCGCCTTTGAAATGCTGAAGCTCTCGAAGCCTGCGCCGATGTCCCAACCCTGGCCGTTTCCGGTCAGCGACATGGACACGTTGCCCTTGGTCATCGCCGCGGCATGGCCGCTGTGCACCACGCCCGCGTGCGCATTGGCGGTGGCATAGCTGCCGAGGATCTGCTGGATGTCGGTGACGTGGCTGAAGGTCGCGCGGCCGTCGGTGAGCTTGTACTTGCCGACGGTCAAACCACCGCCCTTGGCATCGATCTTCACCGGCATCGAAGTGCCGTTGTCGCAGGTGACGGTGCCGGTGCCATCGGCGGTCTGATAGATGATGGACCAGCCGCTCAGGGTGAAGTCCATGTGGCACTTGATCTCGGGCGCGGCCGATGCGGCGGATGCCGCGAGGCCCAGACCCAGCGCGGACAGCAGCGCGAACGGCAATGCCTTGCTTTGCATGATGACCCTCCTTGGTGACGAGCGCGCCTGCATTCAGGCTCGCCATCTGGAATAGCACGGGACGGCTCAACCGCGCGTGAGGAACACGCGAAAGCGGTTGTCGAACCGGACGTCCGTCGCTCGTCGTCATCCTGAAGACCGGCAATCCGCCGGGACGAGGAGATACCCATGTTCGTGAATCCCTACCTGTTCTTCGACGGCGATTGCGAAGCCGCCTTCACGTTCTATGCGCAAACGCTGCGCGGCGAGATCGAGATGCTGATGCACTACGGCGACGCGCCCGGCGGCGATGGCAACCCGGCGATCGCCGATCGCGTGATCCACGCCTGCCTGAAGTTCGGCGAGCAGCGGCTGATGGGCTCGGACGCTTGCCCGCCGCAACATCCGTATACGAAGGTGGAAGGGTTTTTCGTGTGCGTGAACGTGGGTTCGACAGCCGAGGCGAAGCGCATCTTCGGCGCGCTGGCCGCAGGGGGCCAGGTGCAGGTGCCACTGGACAAGACCTTCTTCTCGGAAGCCTGGGGCATGCTGGTGGATCGTTTCGGGATTCCCTGGATGGTCAACTGCGCCCGGGAGGGTTGATCCCGTATGCTTCGCTTCCTCTAGGCAAACGGAGCGCGGGCATGGCTTATCTGCTGCTGATCATGGAGCAACGCGGCGATCGCGACCGGCGCACGGAGGCCGAAGGACAGGCCCTGTACGAAAGCATGTCGGGCTGGCGCGACGATCTTCGCAAGCGCGGCCTGCTGCAAACCGCCGAGGCGTTGCGGCCGGATCGCGATGGCGTGCGCCTGAGCACTCGCGGCGGCAAGCGCACCATCGTGGACGGCCCCTTCGCCGAATCCAAGGAGATGGTGGGTGGCTTCTTCCTGCTCGATTGCGAGACGAAGGAAGAGGCCGTCGAGATCGCGAAGGAGTGCCCGGCAGTGGGATACGCGACGGTGGAAGTGCGCGAGTTGGCGCCCTGCTACGTGAAGTAGGGCGGACACCGTCCGCCATGGCGGTCAATGCCCGCCCTACTTGCCGGGGATCGCCGATGCTGCTGTGATCGGCGGCCATGGCGACCGACATCCATCGCAGCATCGAGGCTATCTGGCGCATCGAATCGCCGAAGCTGATCGCGGGCCTGGCGCGGATGCTGCGCGACGTGGGCCAGGCCGAAGATCTTGCACAGGAGGCGCTGGTGACCGCGCTGGAACGCTGGCCGGAAACCGGCGTGCCGGACAATCCCGGCGCCTGGCTGATGACCACGGCCAGGCATCGCGCGATCGACCAGCTCCGTCGCAACAAGCTGCTCGATCGCAAGCACGAGCAGATCGGCTACGAGATGGAAGCGGGGCAGGACGACCACGGCCTGGAATCCGCCATGGACCTCGACGACGACATCGGCGACGACCTGCTGCGGCTGATCTTCACCGCGTGCCATCCGGTGCTGTCGGTCGAGGCGCGCGTGGCGCTCACGCTGCGGCTGCTCGGCGGCCTCACCACCGCGGAGATCGCGCGTGCGTATCTCGTTCCCGAGCCGACGATCGCGCAGCGCATCGTGCGCGCCAAGCGCACGCTGTCGAAGGCGCAGGTGCCGTTCGAGGTGCCGCGCGCGGAAGAACGCGCCGAGCGCCTGTCGGCCGTGCTGGAAGTGATCTACCTGATCTTCAACGAAGGCTACACCGCGACCGCCGGCGAGGACTGGCTGCGCCCGGCGTTGTGCGAAGACGCGCTGCGGCTCGGCCGCGTGCTGGCCGGGCTGATGCCGGACGATCCGGAAGTGCACGGGCTGGTCGCGCTGATGGAGATCCAGGCCTCTCGCATCCATGCGCGCGTGGATGCGAGTGGCGAACCGGTGTTGCTGCTGGACCAGAATCGCGCCCAGTGGGATCGCCTGCTGATCCGCCGCGGGCTTGCGGCGCTGGCGCGCGCCGAGAAACTCGGCGGTCAGGGCGTGTATGTGCTGCAGGCCAAGATCGCGGCGTGCCACGCGCGCGCACTGGTTGCAGAACAGACCGACTGGCGCCGCATCGCGGAGTTGTACGCGCAGCTCGCCGCGATCGCGCCTTCGCCGGTGATCGAGCTCAATCGCGCGGTCGCGGTGGCGATGGCGCAAGGCCCGGCGCGCGGGCTGGAGATCGTGGACGCGCTGCGCGACGAACCGCTGCTGGAGAATTACCACCTGCTGCCGAGCGTGCGCGGCGACCTGCTCGGCAAGCTCGGCCGCAACGAAGAAGCACGCGCGGAATTCGAACGCGCGGCGGCGCTCGCGCAGAACGCACGCGAACGCGCGCTGCTGCTGAAGCGCGCCGCGGAATGTTCGTAGCCGCGCGCAGCTGCGCCGGGGCAGGTGAAGAAAAGAGAAGCAACTCACGCGGAAAAGTTCACGCGCAGTCCACTCCCGTTTCGAAACAATCGCCTTCCGGTCGCAAGGAAGCGGATGGCCTCAACACCATCGAGTGGGCAAGGATGCCCACGGCCGGGTGGGAAAATCTCCGACGTCAAAAGCGCTCCCCATCCGGGGAGCGCTTCTTTTTGGTGCCGCAATCAGCGCTTGGCCTGCACGTCCGGATTGCTTTTGCGCGAGAGATAAGTCCGCACGACTTCCGGGGTGTGCGCGCTGAGCCATGCGGCCATCGCCTGTTCCTCGCCGAGGATGCGCTCGCACACGCTCGCGACTTCGTGCTCGCCGGCCGCTTCGGCCGCCGCGATCAGCACGGTGTAGGAGGCGATCTCCATGTGCTCGAAGGAGTAGCCGACCAGCGTGCCCTTGATCACCTCGTCGCCCATCACCACGCCGCCCATGGCCTGCATCATCGCCATGGCCTTGCCGCCGGTGTCCTTCAGCGCGGAAGTGTCCTCGCCCATGGATTTCAAACACTGCTCGACGTCGCGCGCCTGGCGCTGGGTTTCGGTGATGTGCTGTTCGATGCGGGCCTTCAGCTGCGGATAATTCTCCAGCCGCGCGGCCTGGCCCTTGAGCATGGTCTCGGCCTGCATCTCCATGGCGTGGGCGTCGCGCAGCCAGTCGGCGAGTTCTTCCTTCGCCTTGCTGATCTCGCCGTGTATGCCCGGCGTGGTGCGCGTGGGTTCGCGGGGTGTGTAATGCGTGTTCATGCATGGCCTCCAAGGTCTGCGCCGGTTGTGGGATTCCCCTTCGGATCGGATTTCGTTCGCTGCCGCATGGCCTGCACGCATTCCTTCTGGCGCGCAGTGAGTTGCACGGAAGGCAGGCCATCGCCGCCATCCATGGGCTGGTAGGTTTCGCCATTGCTGACGTACTGGAAGTTCTCGTCGCTGTTCCACGGCCCGCGCATGTCGCCGTCGCCTTGCGAGGTGTTGACGTACATGTCGGTGTACGGCGGTCTGCCCGGCAGCTTGCCGGGCGGGAAGTTCGGCTGGATCGCGTACAACGCCTTCTCGAAGGATTGCTGGTGCGAGATCTCGCGCGTCATCAGGAAGCCGAGCGCTTCCTTGACGCCCGGGTCGTCGGTGACGTTGATCAGGCGTTCGTAGATGATCTTGGCGCGCGCCTCGGCGGCGATGTTCGAGCGCAGGTCCGCGGTCGGCTCGCCGATGGTGTCGATGTAGCCGGCGTTCCACAGCTGGCCGCCGGAGTTGGTGAGGGCAGGGCCGCCACCGTAGAGGATCTGGGTCACGTGCGAATCGTTGCCGGCGCCCTGCAGCGAGCGGAACAGCTCCGCTTCCGAGTTCACGCCTTCGGCCAGCTCGCCTTTCGCGCCCTTGTTGAGCATCGCCACGATCGTGCCGATCACTTCGAGGTGGCTCAGCTCTTCGGTCGCGATATCCAGCAGCATGTCCTTGCGGCCCGGATCGTCCTCGCCGACCGCTTGCGTGAAATAGCGCATCGCCGCGGCCAGCTCGCCCTGCGGGCCGCCGAATTGTTCGAGCATCAAATTTGCGAGTGCCGGATTGCACTCGGAAACGTGCACGGAATATTGCAGGCGTTTGTTGTGGGCGAACATGGCTGGACTCTCGTGACGCGATGACCTGCGGTGGATCGCAAGAGCTGTGCCACTCATCTTTCATGTGCGCGGCGCGCACCGCTGCGGCGCGTGTACCTGCATTCGTAATACTTCCGGGTAAGTTGGAAAAATTTGCTGGTCGCGCACGTGACGTTCGCGATCGTGATCGCAATGCTGGCTGTCGCGGCATTCGCAACCGGAATGAAGTTCGCGCCGCGGTAAGGCAGCCCGTCACCTCACGATTGCGCGCCATTCCGGATCGCAATGTGCACGCGCATCTCACGGTCGCATCACTTCGCCTCTGACACGGTCAGTTCTTTCGCCATGACGAACCAGCGACTGAAGCGAGTGGGCAGTTTCCGCGTTCCGATGGCTGTCGTGACACGAAGTTCCCATACCGCGCAAAGGTGACGGGATTCGTGCCGGAGGTGCAGGGAAGCACAAGGTTGGGCGGTCGTAGTTCCACAAGCGGACCGAAGTCGAAGGCGCGTCGCCTTGCACGGCGAGTGCTGCGGCGGCGGACACGCGCACGGTTGCAGATGGCCACCCGCTGCATGGCCCTCATCGGCATGACGCTCATGCTCGGCGCCTGCGCCGGCAACGAACACATGAGTTTCCTCAACCCGCAAGGGCCGGTAGCCGATGCCCAGCGCTGGCACTTCTACTGGGTGATCGGGATCATGGCGGTGTTCGTGGCCGGGCCGATTTTCCTGGCGCTGCCTTTCTTTCTCTGGCGTTACAGATACGGCAACAAGGCCGCACGCTACACGCCGAAGTGGGACGACTCCAAGCCGCTGATTGCCTTCACGTGGGTCGGCCCGATCCTGATCGTGTGCGGGTTGGGATTTTTCGTGTGGCGCGATTCGCACCGGTTGAACCCCTACAAGCCGCTCGCCTCCCGTGAACCCGCGCTGCAGGTGCAGGTGATCGGCTACGACTGGAAGTGGCTGTTCATCTATCCCGAACAAGGCATTGCCACGATCGGCACGCTGGCCTTGCCCGCCGGGCGCCCGGTGTCGTTGCACCTGACCTCGGCGACGGTCATGCAGTCGTTTTTCATCCCGGAACTGGGCAGCCAGATTTACGCGATGGGCGGCATGGTCACGCAGTTGAACCTTGAAGCAAGCCGGCCCGGACGTTTTCTTGGCGAGAACACCATGTACAACGGCAACGGCTTCCATCAGCAGAAATTCACCACGGTCGCGATGGCGCCCGATGCGTTCGCGGCATGGACCGGGGACGTGAAGGCCCACGGCGTTCGGCTGGATGCGCGCGTTTTCAAGGCGATCTCGCAGCGCTCCACGCGCGCGCAGTTGCAGGATGCGTTGTCGAGTGCAGCCCAGCACCAGGGCGCCATCTGGCTGACCGGCGTGACGCCCGGACTGTTCGCCAAGGTGGTCAAGGCGACGATGCAGGGCAACGGCCCGGTCGAATCGCCCAAGCCCAACGGAACCGGACAGGTGATCGCGGCGACGCGGAAGCAGGGCGGGGATCGGCCATGAGCGCGAACGCGGTGATCTACGGATTGATCGGTCGGCTGACGATGCACTCGCTGCCGTTCTACGACATGGTGCAGCACCCGACCAGGGAGAACCTGATCAACGGCAGCATTGCCGGATTCGCCGCGTGCGTGGCCGTCGGCGGTGCGGTGATCGTGCTCGGACTGATCACGTACTTCCGCAGGTGGCGATGGTTGTGGGCGGAATGGTTCACCAGCACCGACCACAAGAGGATCGGGATCATGTACATCGTGATCGCGTTCGTGATGCTCGCGCGCGCGATCATCGAAGCGATCCTGATGCGTGCGCAGCAGGGTTGGGGCCTGGGCGGCGGGTTCCTCTCGCCCGAGCATTTCGGGCAACTGTTCTCCACCCACGGCACGATCATGATCTTCTTCATGGCCATGCCGTTCCTGACGGGACTCATCAACTACGTGATGCCGCTGCAGATCGGCGCGCGCGACGTGTCCTTTCCGTTGCTCAATTCGATCAGCCTGTGGCTGACCGCGGCCGGCGCGATGCTGGTGATGTCGTCGCTGGTGCTGGGCCGGTTCTCGACCGGCGGCTGGTTCGGCTACCCGCCCTACACGGAAGCCCGCTTCATGCCGGGCGTCGGGCCGGACTACTGGATCTGGTCATTGAGCCTGGCCGGCCTCGGCTCGACGCTGACCGGCATCAACTTCGCCGTGACCATCTACAAGGAACGCGCGCCGGGCATGAAGTTGTTCCGGATGCCGCTGTTCACCTGGGCGGCGCTGTGCACGTCAATCCTGATGATCTTCGCGATGCCGGCCCTGACCGTCGCCACCGCGCAGCTCGCGCTGGATCGTTACCTCGGCTTCCACTTTTTCACCAATGACCTTGGCGGAAACATGATGCATTTCGTCAACCTGTTCTGGATCTTCGGGCATCCGGAGGTCTACATCCTGATCATTCCCGCGTTCGGCATCTATTCCGAAGTCTTTTCCACCTACTCGGGCAAGGCGCTGTTCGGGTATCCGTCCATGGTGCTCGCGATCATGTGCATCGCGATCCTGTCGTTCACCGTGTGGGTGCACCACTTCTTCACCATGGGGCAGGGCGCCAGCATCAACGCGGTGTACGGCATCGCCTCGATGCTGATCGGCATTCCGACCGGCGTGAAGATCTACGACTGGATGTGGACGATGTTCCGCGGCCGGGTGCGGATCACCGCGCCCATGATCTACGCGATCGGTTTCATCGTGCTGTTCGTGCTGGGCGGCATGAGCGGGATCATCCTCGCCAATCCGAGCATTGACTACCAGGTGCACAACACCGTGTTCCTGGTGGCGCATTTCCACAACGTGGCAGTGCCGGGCGTGCTGTTCGGCATGCTGGCGGGCTACCACTTCTGGTTTCCCAAGGCGTTCGGGTTTCGCCTGAACGAGCGCTGGGGCATCTTCTCGGCATGCTGCTGGACGCTCGGCTTCATGCTGGCGTTCTTTCCGCTGTATGCGCTCGGCATCATGGGCCTGCCGCGCCGCACGGTCGCCTACACGCAAGCTGCTTACGTTCCGCTGGAGCTGGTGGCGTTCGCCGGTGCGCTGTTGATCGGTGTTGCGTTGGCTGCGCTGGTGATCCAGCTGTGGGTGTCGATCAGGCACCGTGACGAGAACCGCGTGCCCGCCGGCGATCCGTGGGACGGACGCAGCCTGGAATGGGCGTGCCCGGCGCCGCCGCCGGAATACAACTTCCCGGTGATTCCGGTCGTCAACGATCGCGATGCATTCACGGCAGCCAAGGAAGTGGGCGCGGCCTACCGCGCGCCCGACGAGTACCTGGACATCGCGTTGCCAAGGAACGCGGCGATGGGTCCGGTGATCGGTGCACTGGGATTCGCGATCGCATTCGGGCTGGTGTGGCACATCTGGTGGCTGGTGGTCCTGGCGACGCTGGGCACGTTCGCGACGATGATCGCGCGCGGCTTTGCCCGCGATATCACGAAGACCATTCCTGCCGCGCAGGTGAAGGCCGAATACGAGCGCTGGCTGGAACGGGTCCACGCTGCCACGCCGATCACGCGCGCGGACGAAGCAACGCCCTCCAACCAGGGCCTGGCCGACGAGAGCGCCGTGCGGGCCGCGTCATGAGCACGGAAAACGCCAAATATCCCGGCTTGAATCTCGGCGATGCGCATCCGCACACGGAGCCGGTCGCGGAAACGACGGTGTTCGGCTTCTGGGTGTTCCTGATGAGCGACGCCATCCTGTTCGGATTGGTGTTCTCGAGTTACGTGGCCTCCATCCATGCCACCGCAGGCGGACCCGGGCCGAAGGACCTGTACGACCTCCGCAGCGCCTTCGCCGAAACGCTGCTGCTGCTGGCCAGCAGCTTTGCATTCGGGATGGCTTCGCTTGCGATGAAATACAAACACGGCACGCGACGGCTGGTGGGGTGGCTGCTGGTGACGCTGCTACTGGGATTGGCTTTCCTGGGGCTCGAAGCCCATGACTTCATCAGCATGATCGCGAAGGGCGGCGCGCCCGAACGCAGCGGATTCCTGTCCAGCTTTTTCGATCTTGTGCCCTTGCACGGATTGCACGTCACCAGTGGTTGCATCTGGCTGGTCGCGCTCGTGGGCCAGGTCGCGCGTTACGGACTCGACACGCGAACCAAGCTCGGCATCATGCGGCTGGCGCTGTTCTGGCACTTCCTCGACATCGTCTGGATCGCGATCTTCTCGGTGGTTTACCTCGCGGGGCTGGCATGACCGAACACACGCACGATGAGGACGGCCGGCCGGATCCGGCGCAGGAGCGTCGCGAATTCCGTTCGTACGTCTGGGGCATCGGCCTGGCGCTGCTGCTGACGCTGGCGGCGTTCGCAGTGGTGCACTGGCACGTGCTGCCGAGGCTGTCGGTCTTCTACGTGATCGGCGCGCTGGCGCTGGTGCAGATGATCGTGCACTTCCGGTTCTTCCTGCACATCGGATTCAAGCAGCGGCGCGAAGACCTGCAGCTGATCCTGTTTTCGGCGGTGCTGTTGATCATCATGATCGGCGGCACCGTCTGGATCATGGCGAGCCTCGCGAGCCGGATGACCCTTCCGATGCATCCCTAGGGCACGACATGAGCGAAATCGGAATCACTCGAGACGGCTTCTTGAACGGCGAGCTTTCCCACGGCGCCGAGTGGGATGTCGACTCGGTACCCCGTGCGGATCCGCTCACGCCGGATGTTCGCTACCAGGAGCTGTTCGCCGAAGTGCAGATGCGGCGTGTGTATCCGGACGGCAAGATCTTTGCGGACTGCTCGCCCAATCGCGATCCGGAGGAAATCCTGTCGGAATACCGCAGCCACCGCCAGCGTGCCGGGTTCGATCTGAAGCGCTTCGTGCATGCCAATTTCACCGAGCAGAAGCCCGATTCGAAAGCCTGCGTGGCGCCGAAAGGCCGCCCCCTGAAGGAGCACATTGATGCGTTGTGGGACGTACTCGCGCGCAAACCCGAGCAACATCCGGCGTTCTCGTCACTGCTGCCGTTGCCGCGTACCTACGTGATGCCGGGTGGCCGCTTCTCGGAGTTCTACTACTGGGACACGACTTTCACGATGCTCGGGCTGGCTGCAAGCGGCCGGCGCGACCTGATGCAGGACATGGCCGAGGACTTTGCCTACCTCACCGAAACCTGCGGCCACGTGCCCAACGGCAATCGAACGTATTACCGAAGTCGTTCGCAGCCTCCGCTGTTCGCTTATGTCTTCGAGCTGTTCGAGCAGCATCAGTTCCGCTGTGCGACTCAGTTCCTGCCGGCCCTGCGCAAGGAATACGCCTACTGGATGTCCGGCGCGGGCTATCTCGATGCCGGCGAACAGCACGATCGCGTGGTGCGCCTCGACGACGGCAGCCTGCTCAATCGCTACTGGGACGATCGGGACACGCCGCGCGAAGCGGGCTACCGGGAAGACGTCCTCACCGCACGCAAATCCGGGCGACGGCCGGCGGAAGTCTTCCGTGAAACGCGATCGGTCGGTGCCTCCGGCTGGGACTTCTCGTCGCGCTGGTTCGAGGATCCGCAGGACCTTGCGACGGTGCGGATCACCAGGCTGCTGCCGGTGGACCTCAACTGCTTTTTGCACAAGCTGGAAACCGTGATCGCGGACTTCAGCGAACGCGCGGGCGATCCCGTGAGCGCCGTGTATTTCCACGATGCCGCCGAAGCGCGCGCCAAAGCCATCGACAAGTTCTTCTGGAATGCGAAACGGAAGGCCTATCTGGATTACGACTGGGAGAAGAAGCAGCCGCGTGAGCGGATCAACGCCGCCACGGCGACGCCGCTGTTCTGCGGCCTGGCTTCGGCAGGGCAGGCGCAGGGCGTGGCCGCAACGATTCGTGGCGAGTTGCTCGATCCGGGCGGCCTTGCCACCACGACGATCAAGAACGGCCAGCAATGGGACCAGCCGAATGGATGGGCACCGCTGCAATGGATCGCCATCCAGGGATTGAAGCGCTACGGCGAGGATGCGCTCGCGGATGACATCGCGACCCGCTGGCTGGACACCGTCGCCCGCGTGTACATGCAAACCGGCAAGTTCGTGGAGAAGTACGATCTGCGCGCCATCCAGCCCGGCGGCGGCGGCGAGTACGAGGTCCAGGATGGGTTCGGCTGGACCAATGGTGTCACGCGTGCGCTGATCCAGCAGTACCCCGATCATCCGGCTGCCGCAGCGAAAGCCGCCGCGCAGCGAAAGCCGCCGGTTGACTAGCCGCTCAGAACCATCACGTGCCCATCGGGATCGCGGAGCATCGCGACGAGTGCGCCTTCGACCAAGCCGCTGGCGATGATGGCGTTTGCGAAGCCTGCATCGCGCAAGGCATCGAGCAATGCGTCCAGGCCTTCGACCTTCCAGACAAGCCGGTCGGCGGCGATGGCCGTGAGTGCGATCGATGATATTGCGCGGCCCTGCGGCTGCCGGTAGCACAGCAATTCGAGGTGCGGTGTGCGGACGGCCGCCTGCATCGCGACCACATCCACTTCGACGTCGGCCAGGTCGTCGAGCCTGTCCTGCGCCGAGCCGCGGTTCACGCCGCGCGCGGCGACGTGCAGTCCGAGCAGTTCGTAAAAGCGGAGGCTGCGTTCGACATCGCGCACGCTGATCGCGCTGTGGTCCATGCCGAGCGTCGGCCCTGCGGATGGAACCGACTGCCAGCAAGGATCGCCCGCGCCCGGCGGGAAGGCGATCAACTCGAGGGCGTGGCCATCGGGATCGCGGAACTTGAAGCAGGTCACCGCGCCCGTGGAGGGCGGCAAGGTTTGCGGGCCGTGTTGCGTGATCGCGGTGCCGCCACGCCGCATGACCTCGTCATGCACGGCTCGCATGTCGTCGACCACGATCGCGCAATGCTGGAACCACAGATCGCAGGACGAACTTTGCGCGGGGTAGGGTGCGGAATCGGGAAATTCGGTGAGGACGATCGTTTGCGCGCCGAGCGAGAGCACCGCGCAGCGCGGCGCGGTGTCACCCGAACCCGACAGTGTCCCCGCGTGTGCCGGCGCATTGCCATCGTTTTTCCGGAACCCCAGCGCATCGCAATAGAACGCCACGGCGCGATCCAGATCGCCGGTGTTGCGCTCGATCCGCAGCAACTGTTGCGCGCCGCGGCTCACGGTCGTTGCGCGCCGCGCCGGTTGACGTATTGCGCGAACAGCGTCTGCGATCCGCAAATGAACAACCGGCTGTAGTTGCGGCCGCCGAAGGCGAGGTTCGACACCACGAACGGCACTTTTAATTTGCCCAGCAGCTCCCCGCCGGGGTCGATGCAGTGCACTCCGTCCGCGGCACTGCTCCAGATGTTGCCTTCCTCGTCGCAGCGGAACCCGTCGGCCATGCCCGGCTGCACCTTGTGGAACACGCGCGCGTTCTCGAGCCGCGCGCCGTCGCCCGGGAGATCGAACACACGGATGTGCTGCACCGGATCGTTCGCGGCTGGCGGCCCGCACTCGGAGACGTACAGGCGTTTCTCGTCGGGCGAAAAGCACAAGCCGTTCGGTCCCTCGAAATCATCGGCGACCACGCGGAGCGACCCGTCGCGTGGATCGAAACGATAGAGATACGGAGGCAGCTCCGATTCCTGCTTGCCGCCCTCGTAGTCGGTGACGATGCCGTACAGCGGATCGGAAAACCAGATCGTGCCGTCGCTCTTCACCACCACGTCGTTGGGCGAGTTCAGCCGCTTGCCTCGATAGCGATTCACGAGTTCGGTGACGCTGCCGTCGTGCTCGGTGCGACGGATGCAACGATCGTGATGCGAGCAACCGATCAGCCGGCCTTCGCGATCGCGGGTGTGGCCATTGGCGAAATGCGAAGGCTGCCGGAACACGCTGACCCCGCCGGACTCGCACCAGCGCAGGATGCGGTCGTTGGGCACGTCGCTGACCAGCAGGCATTGCAGGTCGGCGAACCACACCGGGCCTTCGAGCCAGCGATATCCCTCGCCGAGCGTCTCCAGCGGTGCATTGGGCAACACCATGTCCTTGAAGCGCGGCTGGATGATCTCGATGTTGGCCATGCCGGTATCCACGTGGCGCGCCTATTCCACGTGGCACGCGGTGCGGCGCGGCGGGACGTGCAACTGCACGCACATCAGCACGGCGGGTTGCGTGCCGACCGTGCCGGAGCGATGACCCTTGCGGCCTTGACCGTCGGCGACGCAGTGCTGGTCTTCGCCCAGCGACAATTCACCCGCGCCCATTTCCACGCGCGTGCCGTCCATCGCTTCCACGAACCAGCAGCCCGACAGCGGCAGGATCCATTGCGGCGCCGGATTTTCGTGCCACTCGCCGACCCAGCCCACCGGCAGAACCGTGAACACCACGGTGGCCTCTCCGCGCGGCTGCTTGTCGTTCCATTGTGGCGCGGCATCGCCCACGCGGCCGAGCTCGAAATGGCGCAGCGCGCAATGGCGCTGGTGGCTCACGCCATCCTCGTCCGTGAAGAGATGCCAGTACGGCACCTGCGGTTTGTCCTTATCGGCGTCCATGGCATTCGGCTCCTTTGGATTCGCAAACGGCGATCGGCAGTGAAGTATCAACCGCCGCACGCGTATAGACCGGCGTGGAAGAAAGCGGATGCCTGCCCACCGCGCCGGCGGGCGCCAGCGCGCCGCCGAACACCACCAGCAGCAAGCCGCCGACCAGCCCGAAGTTCTTGAGGAAATCCCAGAAGTGGCTGCGCGCGGTGCTGTTGCCGGGCTTCCAGAAATCGGAGAACTTCCAGAACGGGTGATACAGGATCGCGGTCACGACACAGAAGGCCGCGAGCACGAACGCGGCGAGCCGATCATGCCAGCCGAGCACGATGCAGATCGGCGCCACCGCTTCCACCACGATCGCGGCGACGAGCAACGGCGCTCCGCTCCACTTCGGCAGGAACGAGGAATCGGCCTGCGCCATCGCATCCTTCCAGAACAGGATCTTGTCCAGGGCGCTGAACGGAAACAGCACCACCAGGCAGATGCGGATCACGATCGGAATCAGGTAGAGGTTCCACCACATAGGCCACCTCGGGCGGTCGTCGTTGCGCTTCGCGTTGCGCGGAATGGACGGAATGCACGCGGAATTCGGGCGGGCGAGGGCATGCGTCTCTTGCGCTTCATGCCTGGCCGGTCGACACGCCCAGCCGCTCGCCGATGTGGTCCGCCACCCGCAATGCGTTGGCAATGATGGTGAGCGTGGGATTCACCGCGCCGATCGATGGAAAGAAACTCGCGTCGGCGACGTACAGGTTATCGAGCTCATGTGCCTTGCAATCGAGATCGAGCACGCTGCTCTCCGGGTCGACGCCGAAGCGCGCCGTGCCGGCCTGGTGCGCGGTGCCGCCGACGGGAATGTCCTTGCCGAGGTAGAGCTCGCGTTCGATGAGGTGCGGGTGCGCGTCGGTGGCCGTCAGCATCTTCTCCAGTTTCCGTTTCAGCTGGCGGTGCGCCTCCATGTTGTTTTCGGTGAGATCCAGCACGACCCGATCGCCGTCGTAGAAGATGCGGTTCTCCGCGCGCGGCAGGTCTTCGCTGGACAGCCAGAAATCCAGCGAATGATGCGCGATTTCCTCGAATGGAACCTTCGGAATCCACTCCTGCAGCCAGTGCGGCAGCGCTTCGCCGCGGACGGTGGCGGGATGCGACTTGCCGGTCATCTGGATCAGGCCGATGGGAAATTCCCAGTCGTCCGCGCCGAAGTAGTAATCGCTGACGCCCAGCGTCTTCTGGAAAATCGTGTCGTTGCGCTTGCGCGAGATCGCCATCAGCACCGACTGGTTGTGGCGCATGTAATTGCGTCCGACCTGGCCGGACCCGTTGGCGAGCCCCTGCGGGTGCTTGTCGTCGGCCGAGCGCAGCAACAGCAGCGCCGAGGAAAGCGCGCCGCAGGCCACCACGATGATGTCGGCCCTGAAGACTTCCTCGTGGTCCCCGCGCTGCACGTGCACGGTTTCCACCGCGCGGCCGGATGCATCGGTACCGAGCCTGGAAACCCAGGCATTGGTCATCAGCGTGACATTGGGATGCGCGGCGAGCATCGGATCGACGCAGATCACCTGCGCATCCGCCTTGCCGTTGGTGGCGCACGGATAACCGTCGAATGCACCGCAGCGGATGCAGGGGCTGTTCGGCGCAACGCGTCCGTCTTTTTCGTCGAGCAGGATTCCGAGCGGAAGGTGGAACGGATGCAGGCCTTCGCCGGTCAGTTCGTCGGCGAGCTGCTGCAGGCGCGGTTCGTGCTCCACGCGCGGATAGGCGTATGGCGCATCGCACGGCGGTTCGGTCGGGTCTTCGCCGCGCGCGCCGTGCACATGGAACAATTTTTCCGCCTGGTCGTAGTAGGGCGCGAAGACGTCGTATTTCAGCGGCCACTCGGGCGAAATGCCGTCGACGTGGCGCAACGTGTCGAAGTCGCGCTCGCGCAACCGGAACAGCGCCGCGCCGTAGACCTTGGAATTGCCGCCGACGTAGTAATGCAACCCGGGATGGAAACTGCGGCCATCGCTCCCGTACCAGGTTTCCTTCGCCTGGTAGGCGCCGTCCACGAACACCGTCTTGGCGCTCCAGTTGTCCGGCGAGCGCTTGAGGTAATCGCCTCGTTCGATCAGCAGGATGCGTTTGCCGCTCGGCGCAAGGCGCTGCGCCAGGCTGGCGCCGCCCGGACCCGAGCCGATCACGATGACGTCGAAACGAGCGTCGTCCATGTGAGATTGCTCCTTTACAACGCACTATAAGATGCTGTGCGCGGAAGCAGCGTCAATGCTGGTCCCGGCCGCAAACCGCAGCCGGATATCAGACCGCGCAGCCGTGCACGGCCGTCCGCGGAACATCTCATGCGCCCGGAAGTTCCCGTCAGCACCGGCGACGGCGGGGCAAACGATGACGGGACGGATGCACGGAAACGGCGTCAGGCTTGGGCTTGAGCCCTGGTGAAGATACGAGAATGTCTATTATGTAAAATTATGTCCGGAGCGGATCAAAAGGCGTTGGCCGGTAGAAACCCTGCGGATCGCACGCCCTCCCGCTTCGCGGGAGTCCCCTTTACCGCGACATCCGCGACCACCAACGTGCGTCGGCAAACCTGGGCAACGCAGGACGCGGTGGCCAACATTCACGTCACCACCGGGCGCGCAGGCGATTTAGCGCCCCGACAGCGCCATGCGCAAGGTCTTCTGCAGATCGCGCAAACCAAACGGCTTGTGCAGCACGGGCGTTCCCTGGAACGGCGCCGGCAGGGTTTCCATGACGTGGCCGGTGACGAACACGAATTTTTGGTTGCGCTCCAGCATCGCCTCGGCGACCGGATAACTCAGCTCGCCGTTGAGGCTGATGTCCAGCAGCGCGACGTCGAACGGTCGCGAGGCGGCCATCTCGAACGCGTCGTCGAACAGCATGGCGGTGCCGGCCACCTCGCAGCCCATTTCCACCAGCGATTCCTGCATCAGCATGCTGATGCGCACGTCGTCCTCGACGATCAGGACGCGGCAGCCTTTCAGGTCGTTTCCCACTGAGGTCATGTTCGCTCGCCCGTGATCTCGCGCAAGGGTGCCTGGATGGTGCACTCCAGCCCTTCCCTCGCAAACTTCAACTCCACCCTGCCGTCGAATTCGTGCGCAAGTCCTTCCTCGATCACGCGCGACCCGAAGCCGCGCCGGGCCGGGGCCTGCACCGGTGGCCCGCCGCGCTCGATCCAGCGTAACCTGAATTGCGGGTCAGCGTCATCGCTCGTGCCCCATTCAATTTCGACGTTCCCGGAATCGTTCGAAAGCGCGCCGTATTTGACCGCGTTGGTCGCCAGCTCATGGAAGGCCAAGGACAGCCCGAGCAGCGCACCCGAATCCAGATGCACTTCCGGACCTTGCAGGTTTACCCGGGATTCGAATCCCTCATACACGATCAATCGCAGCGTGGCTTCGATGATCTCGCGCAGGTCACCCCCGCGCCAGTCGCCGGCGTTGAGCACGTCCTGCGCACGCGCGAGCGCGACCAACCGCGATTCCAGCGCAGCACGTATGTCCTCGCTACAACCGGATTGCCGCAGCGTCTGCATGGCGACGGATTGCACGATCGTCAGCAGGTTCTTGACGCGGTGGTTCAATTCATGGGTGAGGAGGCGCTGCCGCTCCTGCAGATGGCGCTCCGCCGTGTTGTCCCTGAAGATTTTCAGGTAGCGATCCCTCGGATGGCCTTCCATCGGCAGCATCAGGCCGGAGCCCCAGAAAATCGAACCGTCCTTGCGCAGGTGCCATCGTTCGTCCACCGAGCGGCCTTGCTCGCGCGTAAGGGTCATTTCAAGCTCCGGCTTGCCTGCCTCGCGGTCTTCGGGCGTGAAAAAAATCTCCCCCGATCTTCCGATGGCTTCCTCTTCGCTGTATCCGAGCAGGCGTTCGGCGCCCGGGTTCCAGCTGGTGATGCAACCTTTCTCGTCGAAGGTGATGATCGCGTACTCCTTGGCACTGTCCACGATCGCTTGCAGGCGCTGCTCGCCGGCCCGCAGTGCGGCTTCCGATTGCACGACGTGGGTCGTTTCGAGGGATATGGCGAACAGCCCGGCAATTTCGCCGTCACCGATCCGCAGCGGCGCGTAGCAGAAGGTGAAGTAAGCGGAACCGGATTCGTCGTCGGGCTCGGGCTTCAGTTCGAAGTTTTCAGCGAACACACCTTCGCCGCCGAGCGCCTTGGCCATGAGCGGCTCGAGCTCCGACCAGGCCTTGGCCCAGATCTGCCGCGCCGGTTTGCCGAGGGCGGCGGGGTGCCTGCTGCGCAGGTGCGGGATGGCCGCATCGTTGTAGAGCGTGGTGCATTCGTCGCCCCACCACACGTAGGTCGCGAATCTCGAGTCGAGGCACAGTGCCAGGGCATGCTTCAGGCGCTGCGGCCAGTGTTCGACCGGGCCCAGCGACGTCTCCGACCAATCCTTCTGCCGGATAAGCGAAGCCAGCTCGCCACTCGCGGCAAGGAAGTCGAAATGGTCCGGCGATGATTGTTGATCGTGTGAAATACGTTCCGGGCTCATGGCATCCGTGCCGGCGGGAGAACGAGCAGCACTCCCGAGCAATCATCATACACATGTGATCAGCGGGAATGGCGTTCTTCACGGGCAGTGGACATTTCCCTGCCCGGCGCGCATTGCCGCAGGCGCCTCGGGTATGCTGCCGCGCTATGGAACGTGTACGCGAACTTTTTGCGATCGCGCTGCAGCCGGTGCACCTGCGCCGTACCGCGCTGGTCGCGCTGGTGGTGGGCACGTGGCTCACCGCGTTCAACCACGGCGATGAACTCCTGGCCGGCGGACTGGACGTGCGCCTCGCGGCGAAGATCGCGCTCGATTACCTGACGCCCTTCGTGGTCTCGAATGTCGGCCTGCTGGCGCGCCAGCCGCACTGAGAAGTCCGCCCGGATTACAGCGGAAGATCGGCGCAAAACACCGCGCCACCTGCCCCGCTTTCCATGGTGAGGTCGCCGCCGTGGGCCTGCGCAATCTGTCGCGCGATGGCAAGGCCCACGCCGCTGTGCTCGTCGCGCCGCGTCGAGAAGAAAGGATCGAACACACGCGCCAGGTGCACGGGCTGGATGCCCGGCCCGTTGTCGGCGATGCGGATGCGCAGTGAATCGCCGGCGCGCGCGGCGGTGATGTCGACACGGCTGGCGCCGTGATCAAACGCATTGCGCAGCAGCTCGGTGAACATCCGCCGCAGCGCAACCGGATCGCCTTCCATCCGGAATGCATCGAGGGCCGCATCGCTGGCGATCTCGCCGCGGTCGCTGAGCATTTTCGATGCTTCTTCCAGCGCCACGACCGGATCGACACCTTCCTGCGACGGGTCGACGGCGACGGTGAGGTAATCCTGCGCGTCGCGCAGGATGCGCGCGCAGCGCATGCAGTCGCCGCCGATCCGGTCCAGCGCTTCGGCCGCGCGATCGTACTGGCCGCGCGAGAGCATCAGCTTCGCCAACTCCGTGCTCATCGCGGCAGCGTTGAGCGGATTGACCAGCTCGTGTGCCAGATCGCCGATGACACGCGCAATGCCGCCGTCAAGCTTGGGCGCGGGGCGCGATGCCTTGTCCTCTGCAGCGGGGCTGGGGGATCGGTTCATGTGGCTTCCCTGCGTGCGACGGGGCGATTATGCGCCAGCGCGCACGCGAACGCACATCCGCAAGCAGGAAACGCGCGATTCACGCCGCGCGCCGCACCATCGGCGAATGTCCCACGCGAATGTACCATCCGACAGCGCGCTGCTGATAGTGGACATCATCAACGATTTCGCCTTTCCCGGCGGCGAGCAACTCGCGCAGCAGATGGGCCCCGTGCTGGATGCGATCGAGGCGCTGCGCGCGCGCTACGACGCGGCGCAACGGCCGGTGATCCATGTCAACGACAATTTCGGGCGCTGGCGTTCGGATTTCGACGAGTTGATCGCCTGGTGCAGCCGCGAGGGTGCGACCGGCGCGCGGGTAGCGACGCGGATGAAGCCGCGCGATTCCGATTATTTCGTGCTGAAGCCGGCGCAATCGGGTTTCTACCAGACCGCGTTGTCGACGCTGCTGGAGCATCTTGAGGTGCGGCACCTGGCTTTGGCGGGACTGACCGGCGATCAGTGCGTGCTGACCACCGCCATGGACGCCCACATGCGCGATTACCGCCTGTGGGTGCCAGCCGACGCGGTGGCTTCGATCACGCAGCAACGCAACCAGCGCGCGCTGGATTACCTCAGCGAGGTGGTGGGCGTGCGCGTGCAGCCGGTGAACCAGGGGCACTGAAAGAAATTCGCGCCTGCGCAAAAAATGCCGTGCTCGAGGGACGCCGACGCGATCCAGAGTTCATGCCGGATGCGGGCTGGCGCACTCCGTCCAGAGTGGCACGCTCCTTGCGATAGTGCACCCGCTGACGCAATCAGGGAGGAATGCGCCGTGGAAACCCTCATCATCGCCGATCGCGACGTGGATCATGCCCAGGCCGCGATGCTTGCCATCCGCAACGCCGGCTTCGACCAACCCATCTTCTACGTCCGCAGCGCCGCGGCCCTGCTGGCCCGGCTCGCCAAGCACGCGCAATCGCCGGAGTCTGCGCCACGCCCTTCCGCGATCCTGATCGGATTGCCCCTGCTGCGCGAATGCGGGCCGGAACTGATGCGCAGCCTGCGCGAGCTGGACACGCCGGTCGAAGTCACCGCCATGCTGGGCGGCGAAAAGGAACGTTTCCAGCTCGAGCAGTGCGGCTTCCGCCAGATCGGCTACGTGGTGCGCCCGATCAAGCCGGTGGACGTGCTGCGGGTATTCGGCATCCGCAGCAGGTCGGTCACTCCACCGGCCGGCAATCCGCGGCTGCTTTGGCCGGCCCTCCCCGGGTCGACGCGGCGAACCGCCCCGCAAACGATCCCGCATTGAGGATGACCCTCTTCGCGCGAAGAGGGTCACCCGTTGCCGCCGTGCTCAATGCGCGGAAGTGCCGGTCTGGCTGCGCGAAGAACCGGAGACGCCACCGGACGTGGCCGAGCTGCCCTGCGAAGACGCGGTGCCGCCCAACCCGCCGCTCACCTGCTGCTTGTCGTAGGGCCAGTCGCTGCGAGATTGCACGCGAATTTCATTGCGTACGTCCTTGACGCCGTTGCAATCATCGGCCATGTCCTCGATGCGGTGCTTGATCCAGCGCTGCTCCACGCTGCCACTCAACGTGACCACGCCATCCTTCACCTCGATGGAAACATCGCTGGCGTCGACGTCGTCGGCATCCATCAGCTGCTCGTTGAGATCCTCGCGGATGCGATCGTCCGAGCGCGTGTAATTCTTCGGTCCGCGGCCGCGGTAACTCTGCCCGCCCATGCCGTAATCGCCGTACTGGCTTCCGTAGCGATGCGGCTGCGAGCGCAGCGTGCTCTCGTAGTCCGCGCGATAACCGCGGCCCAGCCCGCCGTCGCCGCGCCAGCCGCCGGATTCGCCCGTGCGATATCCCTCGTCGCCGTAGCTGCCGGTACTGCGCCCGCTGTTGCGCAGGCTGCCGTAGTTGCGATACGCGCCTGAACGCGTATCGCTGCCGCCTGCCAGATCGCCGTATTCACCGTAATCGCCGGAGCGGCTGCCGGCACGGAACGAGGAGTGATCGTCGCCGGAGCGATAGCGCTGCGAACGCGAGAAATCGTCGCTGCCCTGCCCGCGTTCCTGATTGCGGCCGCCCCAGGAACGCTCGCCGCCGCCGTACCACGATCCGGATTCGCGGCCGCCGGCGCTGTATTCGCCATAATCCTCGTCCCACAGATCGCCGCTGCCCGGATATTCGTTGTCCCGGCTTCCGGCCCAGCGCTGGTGTCGTGACTCCCCGCGCGTGCCGCTTCCATACCATTCACCGCCGGGGCCCTGCATGCGCCCGCGGCCGCCGCCATGACGTTCGTTGCGCCCGCTTTCCCGATACTGTCGTTCCATAACTTCTCCGTTTACTCCATGGCATGCGTTCGTCCGTGAACGCGAGAGTGGAGCGGCAATCCCTGCCGCCGGTCCCAACAACGCTCTCAGTCGTCCACCTGCTCCTCGACCACGCCGGTGGCGGCAGCCAGCATCGCCTCGCGGCAGGCCACGATCTGCAAACCGAGCGCAGCCTGGTCCAGCCGGCTGCCATCCAGAAGTGGCAGGATGCGCTGTTCCTCTTCGCGCACGTGGTGGTGGAAGTGTTTGCGGATCACCTTCACGCGCGCCTGCAGCAACTCGTCGGATTTGTGCGACGTGATCAGCTCGATCAGGAAGTATTTCTGCGACACGTTTTCGATCGCCGCCTCGTCGAGCAGTTCCCTGCCCTCCGCATCCAGCGCCGCGCGGGCGGCCGGATGGAACACCTCTTCCTGCACTCGCATGTGCACCGACAGCGCCATCGCGATCTGGCTCAGCAGGCGTGCGCGTTCGGGCGCATCCTCGGCGGTGCTTTCGTAGCGCGAGAACAGCGCCTCGACCTGCACGTGTTCCTGTCGCAGCAACTCGCCGGCTTGCAATCCGTTGTTCATGCGGGATGTCCTCGATTCCCTTGCGGCGCCGGTCGCAAATCGCGTGCCAAGAATTCGAGGCAGCTCTCGGCAGGACGACTCGGGAATCGCCGCAGCCACGCGGTTCGCCGACACATCCGTTCCTTCGCGGGATGCAGCCGCCGCGGCTAAAGGGAACGACTGTTTGATGCAGGCCGGCACGTACAAAGATCGCGACAAAAAAAGGCGTTTCCGGCGAAATTCTTTCCCCGCTCGATGTGCGCCGACAAGCCTCCCGCGATTGCGCGAGGATGAAGCTCAGCGGCGCGCGCGAAAGAAGTCGCGCAGCAATGCGGCGGATTCTTCGGCCAGCAGGCCACCTTGCACTTCGATACGGTGGTTGTGGCGTTCGGAGACCAGCGTGTCGAACACGCTGCCGGCGGCGCCGGTCTTGGGATCGGTTGCTGCATACACCACGCGCGCCACGCGCGCGTGCACCAGCGCCATCGCGCACATCGCGCAAGGCTCCAGCGTCACGTACAGCGTCGAGTCCGGAATGCGATGGTTGCGGAGCCGCTGGCCGGCATCGCGTAACGCGCCGATTTCTGCGTGCGCGCTCGGATCGGCCAGCGTGATGTTGCGGTTCCAGCCTTCGCCGGCGATTTCGCCGTCGCGCACCAGCACTGCGCCGACCGGAACCTCGCCATCGGCATCGCGCGCGTGCACGGCAAGTTCCAGCGCGCGGCGCATGAAGCGCGCGTCCTCGGGCAGAAACGGCTCGGGCGGTGGCTCGTGGGTCATGGCTGGCGACTGCGCGCGGATTGTAAGCGCGGGTCAGGCACTCCGCCGGAAGGCGGGGACGGCTGAAGCCGGAAGCAACAGCATTCCGCGGGCATGCGGGGCAAAAAACTAGTGCACACGCCCGGAAAGCAGGCGCACGATTTCCGACGACAATTGCTGCTGGGTATACGGCTTGGCAATACGCGGAAGCTCGATGCGTTGTCCGTCCTGCAGCTCGGCATAGCCGGTCGCCAGCAGGATGGGCAATTTAGAATCGCGCTCGCGCAATGCCATCGCTAGATCAACGCCGGTCATGCCGGGCATCGCGTGATCGGTGATGACAAGATCGGGGCGAAAGCCCCCCTGCACCACGGCAAGCGCCTCCGCACCGGAACGCGCTTCGACGACCCGGTGCCCCAGGTCCTCCAGCAGCGCGGCGGTGCTGGCGGCAATCAACGCGTCGTCGTCAACCAGCAGGATCGTGGCCGCCGGGCTCGTGGCTTGGGCAGGTTCCGGCAGGGCAATGGTTTCCAGGTCACCCTCGGCGAGCGGCAACCAGAGATCCGCTTTCGTGCCCTCGCCCAGCCGGCTCTCCAGCCGGAAGGTGCCGCCGGACTGATCGGCCAGCCCATGCACCATCGAAAGACCGAGCCCCGTTCCCTTGCCGAGGCCCTTGGTCGAAAAGAAGGGTTCGACGGCACGGGCCAGCGTTGCCGCGTCCATGCCCTCCCCGGTGTCCTCGACCGACAGCCTTATGTAGGCGCCAGGCTTGAGCTCCGACTGGTCAGCGGTCGCGACGCATCGCTCCAGCCCGATGGTGAGCACGCCGCCCGCAGGCATGGCGTCGCGTGCATTCACCGCAAGATTGAGAAGCGCCATTTCCAGCTGGTTGGGATCCACGTTGACGGCCGGCAACGGCCCGGTCGCCTTGATCTGCACCTTGACCAGGGGGCCGACGGATCGGTCGATCAGCTCGCGCATGTCCTGGACGAGCGCGAGGACGTCGGTGGGGCGGGCCTGCAGTTCCTGCTTGCGTGCGAAGGCCAGCAGCCTTTGCGTCAGCGTGGCACCGCGGCGGGCACCCTCCATCGCACCGCGCAGCAGCCTCGTGTGGCGCGGCTCGTCACCGATTCGCTTGGCGAGCAATTCGAGATTCCCGATCACGGCCATCAGCAGGTTGTTGAAGTCGTGGGCAACGCCACCCACGAGCTGCCCCATGGTCTCGAGTTTCTGGGCCTGCATGAGGGCTGCCTGCGCGCGCTCGCGGCGCCGGCTTTCCTCTCGCAGTTGCGCGTTGGCCCTCTCCAGCGCCTCCGTGCGCTGCGCCACCAGCGACTCCAGGTCCTCCGCCGCGTGGCGCTGCGCTTCAAGATACGTGCGCGCTTCGTACTGCCGTGCGCGCCCGCGCGCCGCGGACAAGACCGCGGCCTGGAGCGAGATCGCCTGCATGGGTCGCTCGAGGAACGAAACGTTGCGGAGTTTCCGCACCAGTTCCTTGCGGAATTGCGCGAATCGCGGGCCTACGTTGGCGCTGGTCATGACAATGTACGGCAGGTCCGACCATGGCGGCTGTGCGGCCACCCACTCCGCCAACCGGTTCACCGGTTTTCCGTAGAGTGCTTCTTCGGTGAGCAGCACCACGTCCGCGCCGAGGTCGATTTCGGCGAGCAGCACGGCAACGTCAGTGCATATGTGCGGATCCAGGCCCGCCTGTCCGACCAGCTTGGCGCACGTCGCCGCATCACGACCGACCGGCGCGAAGATGAGGATTATTGGCGCGGACACGTCAACCGGCCTGGTTGTCTTCAGCCGCCAACAGTGGGCCTTTATTGCCCGTGTAGACAGGCGTGCCGGAGAAGATTCCGCTGAAGTCCTTGAGTGGCGGGCCCAGTTGCACGCCGCCGGAGCTCAGCCGGAATTCGCGGATGGTCTGCTCGTGGGGTCCACTGCGCTTCTTCACCACCGAGAGCGCGCGTCGCACCGTGCCGTCGAATTCGAAGTAGCGCAGCATCAGCACGGCGTCGCTCAGGTAACTGATGTCCAGCGGCGTATCCATCGGGCCGACCAGGCCGTGCTGCGCGAGCACCAGCATCGTCAGCACGCCCATCTGGCTGAGATAGCTCAGCAACTCATGCATCTGCAGGACGAGGAAGCGCTCGTCCGGCATCGAATTGAGATAGCCGTTGAGGCTGTCAATGATGACGATGCGCGCCTTGTCCTTCTCCACCGACTCGCGCACCCGTTTCGCGAATTCTCCGGGCGCAAGCTCGGCCGGATCAATCTGCTCGAGCCGCATCAGGCCTTTTTGCATGGCTTCTTCGACCGGCAAACCGAGCGCCTTGGCACGCGCCTTGGCAGTACCCCGGCCCTCATCGAATGCAAAGAAGGCGGAATGCTCGCCACGACCCGCCGCCGCAGTCGCATAGATCATCGCAATAGATGATTTGCCGACGCCCGCTGCACCGATCAGGAGCGCATTGGTGCCGCGCTCGAGTCCGCCGCCCAGCAGCATGTCGAGCTCGGTATTGCCGCTTGGCACGACATCGCCGTCGAAGTCCTTGTGGTGCTCTGCGGCCACCAGGCGCGGGTAGATCTCCAGGCCGCCATGTTCGATGGTGAAGTCGTGGAATCCGCCCTTGAACGGAATGCCACGCATCTTCACGACGCGCAGGCGACGCCGCTCCGCGCCGTAGTCAATGGCCAACTGCTCGAGCAATACCACGCCGTGCACGATCGAATGGAGCTGCAGGTCATCGCCGTGGGCTGTGAGATCGTCGAGCAGGATCACCGTGGACTTTCGGCTGGAGAAAAAGTGCTTGAGCGCAAGAACCTGGCGGCGATAACGCAACGGGCTTTGCGCCAGCAGCCGGAGCTCCGACAGACTGTCGATCACGACCCGGGTGGGGTTCACCTCTTCGACCTTGTCGAAAATGAGCTGGCTCGTTTCGCTGAGTTCCATCTCCGCCGGCTGCAGGACCGTCAGCTCCTGGCCGGGATCCAGGGTGATCTCGGGAGGCACGAGTTCGAAGATCGTGATGCCTTCCAGCGACCATCCGTGGCGACGGGCCACCAGCTCCAGTTCGCGTTCGGTTTCGGAAAGCGAGATGTAGAGCGAACGTTCGCCACGGCGCACGCCTTCCAGCAGGAACTGCAGCGCCAGCGTCGTCTTGCCGGTGCCGGGCTGCCCCTCGTAGAGATACATCCGTTCGGGATCGTAGCCGCCGCCGAGAATGTCATCCAGGCCGGGACTGCCCGTGGAGATTCTCGGCTGTTCAGTCCCGCGCGGGCCGGGGTGGCTCTTGTGCTCGCTCATCGAAGTCCTCTCGATCGAATCCCGCGCGTACTGCCATGGCGCGGCCGGTGCAGCAGATTAGCATTGCGCCATTGGCGACGTCACCGGGGTTGCTGCGGGGGGCTCGCCTGGTCGAGCGCGCCTACTCCCACTCGATCGTGGCCGGCGGCTTGCCGCTGATGTCGTAGACCACGCGCGAGATGCCGCGCAGTTCGTTGATGATGCGCAAGCTGACGCGTTCCAGGAATTCGTACGGCAGGTGCGCCCAGCGCGCGGTCATGAAGTCGATCGTCTGCACCGCGCGCAGCGCGATCACCCATTCGTAGGCGCGGCCGTCGCCGACCACGCCCACCGATTTCACCGGCAGGAACACGGCGAAAGCCTGGCTGACTTCGTCATACAGGTTGGCGCTGCGCAGTTCGTCGATGAAGATCCGGTCGGCCTGCGCCAGCAGCTGCGCGTATTCGGCCTTCACCTCGCCGAGGATGCGCACGCCCAGCCCCGGGCCGGGGAACGGATGACGATAGACCATCTCGCGCGGCAGCCCGAGTTCGACGCCGATGCGGCGCACCTCGTCCTTGAACAGCTCGCGCAGCGGCTCGACGAGTTTCAGGTTCATGCGTTCGGGCAAGCCGCCGACGTTGTGGTGCGACTTGATCACGTGCGCCTTGCCGGTGCTGCTGCCCGCCGACTCGATCACGTCCGGATAGATCGTGCCCTGCGCCAGCCACTTCACGCCCTGCAGCTTGTGGGCTTCCTCGTCGAAGACCTCGATGAAGAGTTTGCCGATGACCTTGCGCTTGGCTTCCGGATCGCTGACGCCCGCAAGCGCGGCGTAGAAGCGCTCGGCGGCGTCCACGCGGATCACGCGCACGCCCATGTGGCGCGCCATCGTGTCCATCACCTGGTCGCCCTCGCCCGCGCGCAGCAGGCCGGTGTCCACGAACACGCAGGTGAGCTGGTCACCGATCGCCTTCTCCAGCAACGCGGCGACGACGGAGGAATCCACGCCGCCCGACAGGCCGAGCAGCACCTTGTCATTGCCGACCTGGGTGCGTACGCGCGCGACCGCGTCGTCGATGATGTTGGCCGACGTCCACAGCGTGGCGCAGCCGCAGATGTCCACCACGAAGCGGCGCAGGATCTCGGCGCCATGTTTCGTGTGCGTGACTTCCGGATGGAACTGGATGCCGTAACGGCGATTCGCCTCGTCCGCCGCCGCCGCGATCGCCACGCTCTCGGTCGATGCGATCAGTTCGAAGCCCGGAGGTAGCGCGGTGACGCGGTCGCCATGCGACATCCACACGTCCTGCGGTGCGTCGTTTGCTTCCAGTCCGCTCAACAGCCTCGAGGGACGCGTCGGCTTGATCTTCGCATGGCCGAATTCGCGCGCGTGCCCGCCTTCGACCATGCCGCCCAGTTGCAGCGCCATCGCCTGCAGGCCGTAGCAGATGCCGAGAAGCGGCACTTTCAATGCGAATACCTGCTCGGCGATGCGCGGTGCATTCGCCTCGATCGCAGACTCCGGGCTGCCGGAAAGGATCACGCCCTTCGGTGCGAACTTCGCGATCTCGTCAGGTTTGTGGTCCCAGGCCCAGATCTCGCAGTAGACACCGATCTCGCGCACCCGCCGCGCGATCAGCTGCGTGTACTGCGAACCGAAGTCGAGGATGAGGATTTTGTCGGTGTGGATGTTTTGCACGGGACTCGGGACTCGGGACTCGGGACTCGGGACTCGGGACTCGGGACTCGGGTCCCGGTCCATGCGTTGCTCAAGGTGAATGTGGGTACACAATGCACCAATGCGATGGATGCATCGCATCGGAATACGCGTACCCGCTTTTGCGAATCCCGAGTCCCGAGTCCCGAGTCCCGCTTCAATCCAACCGATAATTCGGCGCTTCTTTCGTGATCTGCACATCGTGCACGTGCGCTTCGCGGATGCCGGCGCCGGTGACGCGCACGAATTGCGGCTTGCTGCGCATTTCCTCGATGTTGGCGCAGCCGCAGTAGCCCATCGACGAGCGCAGGCCGCCGATCAACTGGTGCACGATGCTGCGCAACGGGCCGCGGTACGGCACGCGACCTTCGATGCCTTCGGGCACCAGCTTGTCGGCGTCGGCTTCGTCCTGGAAATAGCGATCGGACGATCCCTTCTGCATCGCGCCGAGCGAGCCCATGCCGCGATAGCTCTTGTACGAGCGCCCCTGGTAAAGCTCCACTTCGCCTGGCGCTTCCTCGGTGCCTGCGAACATCGAGCCCAGCATCACGCTCGATGCGCCAGCAGCAATGGCCTTGGCGAGGTCGCCCGAATAGCGGATGCCGCCGTCGGCGATCAGCGGGATTTCATTTTGCAGCGCATCGGCGACCATCGCGATCGCGGTGATCTGCGGCACGCCCACGCCGGCGACGATCCGCGTGGTGCAGATGGAACCGGGGCCCACGCCGACCTTCACGGCGTCAGCGCCCATGTCGCGCAGCGCGCGCGCTGCGTCGCCGGTGACGATGTTGCCGGCGATCACCTGCACGTGCGGGAAGTTCTTCTTGACCCACTGCACGCGCTCTAGCACGCCCTGCGAATGGCCGTGCGCGGTGTCCACCACGATCACGTCCACGCCGGCTTCGGTCAGCGCGATCACGCGCGCTTCGGTATCGCCGCCGGTGCCGACCGCCGCGCCGACGCGCAGGCGTTCGTGGTCGTCTTTCGCCGAATGCGGGTTGTCGCGCGCTTTCTGGATGTCCTTGACGGTAATCAGCCCGCGCAACTCGAACGCATCGTTGACCACCAGCACCTTCTCGATGCGGTGCTTGTGCAGCAGCGCGATGACTTCGTCCTCGCCCGCGCCTTCCTTGACCGTGACCAGCTTGTCCTTGCGGGTCATGATGTTCTTCACCGGATCGTCCGGCTTCTTCTCGAAGCGCAGGTCGCGCGAAGTGACGATGCCGACCAGCTTGCCGTCTTCCACCACCGGCACGCCGGAGATGTTGTTGGCGCGCGTGACCTGCATGACCTGGCCGATGGAAGTCATCGGACCGACCGTGAGCGGATCGCGGATCACGCCGGCCTCGAACTTCTTCACCAGCCGCACTTCCGCGGCCTGGCGTTCGATCGGCATGTTCTTGTGGATGATACCGATGCCGCCGGATTGCGCCATGGTGATGGCGAGGCGCGCT
>DASSEW010000019.1:0-10189 GCA_035695065.1 Rhodanobacteraceae bacterium
GTTCGGGCGTTACTACGGTTCGGTGGATTCCACGCCGCTGTTCGTCGTGCTGGCCGGAGAGTACCTGCACCAGACCGGCGACCTGGAATTGATCCGCGAATTGCTGCCGGCGCTGGAAGCCGCGCTGGCCTGGATAGACGACTACGGTGACTCCAACCACGACGGCTTCATTGATTACGCCGAGCAGGCCAGCAACGGGCTCACCAACCAGGGCTGGAAGGATTCGGTGGACGCGGTCTCGCACAAGGACGGCACCTTGGCGACCGCGCCCATCGCGCTGTGCGAAGTGCAGGCGTACGTGTTCGCGGCCTGGAACTGCGCAGACTTCATCTTCCATGCCCTGGGGGACGACGCGCGCGCCGCGCACTATCGCGACAGGGCAGGCGACCTGCGCGAACGCTTCAATCGCGTGTTCTGGCTGGATGCGCTGGGCACCTACGCGCTGGCGCTGGACGGCGAGGGCAAGCCCTGCGAGGTACTGGCATCCAACGCCGGGCAATGCCTGTGGACCGGCATCGTGCCGCACGAGCGTGCGGAGCGGCTGGCGCGCAGCCTGCTCGATCCGCGCCTGTTCAGCGGCTGGGGCATCCGCACGCTGGCGGAAGGCGAGGTGCGCTACAACCCGCTGTCGTATCACGACGGTTCCATCTGGCCGCACGACAACGCGCTGATCGCGCGCGGCCTCGGCCGCTACGGCTGCATGAATGCGGCGGTGCGCGTGTTCAATGCCTTCTTCGAATCCGCGACGTTGCTTCCGCTGCACCGGCTGCCGGAGCTGTATTGCGGCTTTGCCAAAACCAGCAACCTCGGCCCGGTGCCGTATCCGGTGGCCTGTTCTCCGCAGGCATGGGCGGTGGGCAGCATCTACATGATGCTGGGCGCGCTGCTTGGCCTCGACATCGACGCGCAGCGGCGCACGCTGCTGTTCCGCTCATCGCAATTGCCGTGCGACGTGAAGTGGCTGCACATCGCGAACTGGCGCGTCGGCGACGGCATGTGCGACATGGAATTCCGTCGCCACGGTCGCGATGTCGCGCTGCATGTCAACGAAAAGCCGGAAGGCTGGACGGTGATGACGCTGAAGTGAAGCGGGTTGCCGGTTGTCAGTTGTCGGTTGTCGGTGCCGGAAACGAAAGCGACAACCCGCAACCGACAACCGGCAACCGGTTCTCACTGGTGCTGGCTGCAGGCCTCGTACTCCATGCGCGTGACCTTGCCGTCATGGTCGGCGTCGCATTGCGCCCAGTGCATGCCCAGCCATGAATTCTGCGAGGCGTCCTGCTGGGTCAGGTAGCCGTTGCCATGGGTGTCCAGCGAGCTGAACGAGGGCGGCGTCTGTCCGTTGCCGGCGCTGCTGTTCATCCCGTTGCCGGTGGCGGCGCTGCCGTTCATGTCGGCGTTGCCATTGCCGTTCATGCCGTTGTCGTTCATGCCGTTCGCGGTGGTCGGATTGGTGCCGTTCTGGGTGGATTGCGGCGTGGTGCCGGTGTACGGCGGCGGTTGCTGCTGGTTGGCCTGCGCGCTTTGCGCCAGCGCTGCGCCGGCCATGAGCGACAGTCCGCCCGCTGCGATGATGCTGATGATCTTCTTGTTCATGTCTGCCTCGGTTTGTCGTGGAGAGGATCACGACCCGCGCCCCGCCTCGCGCGCGTCGTGCGGCAGTGCGAGCAACGCCTGTGCCACGCGGCAACCGGCATGAAATCACGGCATCGCGGCCGTTGGCGCGCGCCTTGCGCACTCCCTTCGCGGCCTTCTTTCACAAGTGGGAATGGAATACCCGCCACTTCGCGCTCGACGCGAATGGGGCGAGAGCGGATGTGCATGCAGCGGTTCTAACGTTGGCACTGCACCGCTTTCACGCAGGCCAGCGCAGCATCCGCTGGCACATGCGATGCACACGGGCCTGGTGAGGGTCAGCAGGCCTCGGCACGCGCACACCACGGAGAAGCACCATGCCCGGCAAGGAAAGCAATGCGATCGAACTGTTGAAGCACGACCACCGCGAAGTGGAATCCATGTTCAAGCAGTTCGACGCCGAGGACGAATCCCGCAGCAAGTCCGAAATCGCGCAGCACATCTGCCTCAGCCTGATCGTGCACGCCGAAATCGAGGAAGAGTTGTTCTACCCCGCCGCGCAACGTGCGCTGGAAGAGGAAGGGCGCGACCTGGTGGCCGAAGCCAAGGTCGAACACATGAGCCTGAAACGGCTGATCGGCGACATCAGCGGCAGCAGCCCCGAAGACGAGATGTTCGAGGCGCGCATGACGGTGCTGCAGGAATACGTCAAGCACCACGTGCACGAGGAAGAGCACGAGCTGATGCCGCAGGTGAAGAAGGCCGACATCGACCTCGAAGCGCTCGGCTCGAAGCTGCAGGAACGCAAGCAGGCGCTGATCGATCAATACCAGACCTACGCACGCGAGCAGAGCGGCACCACCGTGAAGCTGCCGCCGCTGCACGCTGGCGCCCAGCAGCAGCACAGGGCCGGCAGCGGGCGGCATTCCACCCACGCGCGCATGGGCACGGCTTCCGTCAGCAAACGCTGATCGACGCAGATTCCATCCGCGCAGCGCGCGTCCGGAGGTTTCCGATGAATACGCACAGCCATGATCGCAAGGACCCGGGGCACGGTGATTTCCGGCAGGGCGAAACGCCGGACGATCGCCGCCGCCGCAAGGCCAGCGAGAGCGCCAACCTGGACGAGGCGGTGGAAGAAACCTTCCCCGCCAGCGACCCGGTCTCGCCGTTCGTGCCGGCCAAGGCACCGGAAGCAGATGATGAAGATGCCCGCGGGCGCCACTGAGCGCGCCCGCGGCGACGCGTGCATCGACCGCAGGACCATCGGATCGTCGCGCGTGCAGAAAAACTTTCATCGCGCCGGTTCCGATTTCCCGCTTCGCGCGCGATGGACGCAACCCAAGTTGATCGTCGGCAAGGGTTTGTAGGCGTGAGTACGTTTGCACGCTTCCTGCATGGGATCGTGCGCTCCACTCCGTCGGGCCATTCTCAAGGAGGAGAACGGTGAACTCGAGCAGCGTGCGCGTCGGCATTGTCGGCGCCGGCAATTGCGCCTCATCCTTCGTGCAGGGCTTGCAGTACTACCGCGACGCCCGCGACGAAACTCCCATCCCCGGCCTGATGAGCAATTCGGTCGGGCGCTACCGTCCGCGCGACATCAGCATCGCCTCGGCGTTCGACATCCACGCCGGCAAGGTCGGCCGCGATGTCTCCGAAGCGTTGCTGGCCGAGCCCAACAACACGCGCGTGTTCGCCGAGATGCCGCCGACCGGCGTCAAGGTCGAACGCGGACCGACGCTGGACGGCATCGGCGAATACCTGCGCGAGGACATCATCGAGTCCGACGCGCCGGTCGCGGACGTCACCGACGTGCTGCGCCGCACCGGCACCGAAATCCTGGTTTCGTACCTGCCGGTCGGTTCGCAACGCGCGACCGAGTGGTACGCCACGCGCGCACTGGAAGCCGGCTGCGCGTTCGTCAATTGCATCCCGGTGTTCATCGCTTCGGACGAGAGCTGGCGCAAGCGCTTCGAGCGCGCGCGGCTGCCGCTGCTGGGCGACGACATCAAGAGCCAGGTCGGCGCGACCATCGTGCATCGCGTGCTCGCGAGCCTGTTCCGCGACCGCGGCGTGCGGCTGGATCGCACCTACCAGCTGAATTTCGGCGGCAACAGCGATTTCAAGAACATGCTGGAACGCGAGCGGCTGGTCTCGAAGAAACTGTCGAAGACGCGCTCGGTGACCAGCCAGGTGGAGGTCGCGCCCGAATCGATCCACGTCGGCCCGTCCGATCACGTCGAGTGGCTGACCGACCGCAAGATGGCCTACATCCGGCTGGAAGGCACCGCCTTCGGCGGCTCGCCGCTCTCGATCGAATTGAAACTGGAGGTGTGGGACTCGCCCAACTCCGCCGGCGTGGTGATCGATGCGGTTCGGTGCGCCAAGCTCGCGCTGGATCGCGGCCTGGGCGGCGCGATCGTCGGGCCTTCCAGTTATTTCATGAAGTCGCCGCCGCAGCAGTTCCCCGACCACGTCGCGCGCGAACTCACGCTGGAGTTCATGCGCCTTTCGCCGCTGCGCGACGATCAACATCAGGATGGGCCGCCGCAGTCCGCGCGCGGCACGCATAGGAGCGTCAAGGATGACCACGCGCTTCCTGCTCGTGCGCCACGCCACGTGCGCGCAGACTGATCGCATCCTGCTGGGGCGCAGCCTCGATCCGCCGCTGGATGCACGCGGCCGGGCGCAGGCGCGCGCGCTGGCAAGGCAACTGCGCGGCGAGATGCCTGCGCGCATCGAATCCAGCCCGCGCAAGCGCACGCGACAGACCGCGCACACGATCGCCGCGGCGCTGCACCGCGAGATCCAGATCGAACCGGAACTGGACGAACTGGATTTCGGCGACTGGGCCGGGCGCAACTTCGACGACCTGGAACGCGATGCGGCCTGGCGGCTGTGGAACCGCGAGCGCGGCAGCGCGCAGACGCCCGCCGGAATCACCATCGCCGGGGTGCAGAGCTTGCTGGTGCGGCACATGGCCGGGCTCGCGCAAGCGTACCCGGACGCGAGCGTGCTGCTGGTGACGCACGCGGAAGTGATCCGCGCGTTGCTGATGCACGCGCTGCGCGCACCGGTCGATCACTGGGCGCTGTACCAGGTGCCGCCGGCTTCGATCACGCGCATGACCTTCAAGGATGGCGCGCTGGTCGCCGCCTCGGCGCCGCGCGAGGCGGTGGCCGCATGAAGCTCGTCATCTTCGGCCTGAGCATCTCCTCTTCTTGGGGTAACGGCCACGCGACGCTGTGGCGCGGGCTGTACGCGGCACTGACCCGGCTCGGGCACCGCGTGGTGTTCTTCGAACACGACGCGCCGTGGTACGCGCAGGCGCGCGACTGGAACGCGCAGGACGGCGGGCTGGTGCTGTATCCGGATTGGCCGTCCATCCGCGCGCACGCGGAACGCGAGCTGGCCGACGCCGATGCCGCGATCGTCACCTCCTATTGCGCCGACGCGCTGGCCGCGCGCGAGGCGATGCTGGAAGCCGCGCGCCCGCTGCGCGTGTTCTACGATCTCGATTCGCCGGTCACACTGAACACGCTTGCATCGGGCGAAGCCGTGCCCTGGCTGGATGACCGCGGCCTGCGCGATTACGAACTGGTGCTGAGCTACGCCGGCGGCCCCGCATTGCGAGAACTCGAACGCGTGCTGGGCGCGCGTCGCACCGCCGCGCTGTACGGGCACGTCGATCCGGACGTGCATTCGCCGGCGCCGCCGAAGGATCACTATCGCGCGGATCTTTCCTGGATCGGCACCTACGCCGCCGACCGGCAACCCGCGCTCGAAGAACTGTTCGTCAACGTCGCGCGTGCGCGGCCGCAGCGGCGCTTCGTGATCGCCGGCGCGCAGTATCCGCAGGATTTCCCGTGGGGCGAGAACGTGTGGTTCGTGCGGCACCTGCCGCCGGACGAACACGCCGCGTTCCTGTGTTCCTCGCGACTGGTGCTGAACGTGACGCGCGCGCCGATGGCGCGCATGGGCTGGTGTCCGTCGGGGCGCTTGTTCGAGGCCACCGCCTGCGGCGCAGCGGTGCTGAGCGACGCGTGGGCGGGCCTTTCGGATTTCTACACGCCCGGCGAGGAAATACTGCTTGCGCGCAACAGCCAGGACGCGCTGGACGCGATCGACCTGCCCGATGCCACGCTGCAGCAGATCGGGCAACGCGCACGCGAACGCACGCTGGCCGAGCACACCTCGATGCACCGCGCGCGCGAACTGATCGCGCTGCTCGAGCAGTCCGCACTCGAACGCGCAACGCCAGCGCGCGCTGCGCAACACATTTCCGCACAGATGGAGGCAATCTGAATGTGGGGCATCATTCCCGCCGCCGGCCGCGGCTCGCGCATCCAGCCGCTGGCCTTTTCCAAGGAACTGCTGCCCGTCGGCGCACGCGCGCCGCACGACGCCGCGCGGCCGTGCGCGGTGGCCGAATACCTGGTCGAACGCATGCTGCGCGGCGGCGCCGACAAGCTGTGCTTCGTGATCGGCGAAGGCAAATCCGACATCCTGGATTACTTCGGCGGCGATTTCGCCGACGTGCCGATCGCCTACGTGGTGCAGGCCAAACCTTCGGGCCTGTGCGATGCGATCTTCCGCGCGCGGCCGCTGATCGGCGCGCAGGATTCCGTGGCGATCGGGCTGCCCGACACCGTGTGGTTCCCGGATGACGCGCTGGCGCGCCTGCCCGACGACATGCTCTCGTTCCTGCTGTTCCCGGTCGAGCAGCCGGAACTGTTCGACGCGGTGCTGCTGGACCAATGCGACTGCGTGCAGGAAATCCGCGTCAAGCAGGACGACCCCGGCACGCGCTGGATCTGGGGCGCGTTCAAGATGCCCGCGCGCGTGTTCACGCAGCTGCATGACCTGTGGATCGAGCGCGACCGGCGCGACGAATATATGGGCACGCTTGTCAACGCGTGGCTGAAAAAAGGCGGGCTCGCGATCGGCGTCAAGGCCGGCGAGTCGTACATGGATGTGGGCACGCTCGCCGGTTATCACGCCGCGATCAACCTGCTGGCCGCGCGCGACGCGCCCGATGCAGGCGCGCAGGTGTTCGGCGGGCCGCGCGCCAGGGTTCTGGCTGGGGAGAATCTCCGATGATCGAAGCGGTGATGCTGTGGAACGAACCGAACAACAAGTCGCACTGGGATCCGGCGATCGACCCGGACTGGTCGCGCTTCGCGCAGATGGCGAAACTCGGCGCGCGCGCCGTGCACGCGGTCAATCCGAAACTGCCGTGCATCCTCGGCGGCATCTCGCCGATCGATCCGGAGTTCATCCGCAACATGCAAAAGCGCGGCGTGCTGGACGAAGTGGACCAGCTCGCCGTGCACGGCTTCCCGCTCGACTGGAACCTGTGGCAAATCGACGAGTGGCCGGACAAGCTCGCGGAAATCCAGGCGCTCACCAGCAAGCCGGTGATCGTTTCGGAAGTGGGCGTGTCCAGCTTCGGCGCCGAGGAAGTGCAGGCGTGGGGCCTGGAGCGCACGGCGCACCTGCTGCTCGGGCGCGCACCGCGCGTGCACTGGTACAGCCTCTACGACCTGCCGCGCGCGTGGGAAGCGACCACGCGCCACAAGGAAGCGGAAGGTTCTTCCTACTATCGCCACTTCCACATGGGCCTGCTGCGCGAGGACGGTGCGCCGAAACTCACGCTGGAAAAATTCGCGCGGCACACGCCGGAACTGGGCATCTGCCAGTGGTTCCATTTCGAGGACCACCGCCTCGACGAAGCGGTCGAGTGGATGAAACGCCTGGGCGTACGCTACCTGCGCACCGGCCTGTCGTGGGCCGACAGCTTCCGTCCCAACGCGATGGAGTGGTTCGACCGGCAGATGTACGCGTTGCGCGAGTTCGATGTCACGCTCACCTTCTGCTTCACGCCCGAACACCTGGGGCTGGCGCCGCACCACACCAGCGCGCCGCGCGATCCGGCGTTGTACGCGGACTTCTGCGCGCGCATGGTGGAGCGTTACGCGCCGGGCAGCATCGCCACGCGCGCCGGCGAAGAGCGGACGTTCGCATGAGCCGCGCCTTCCTGATCGTGCTGGATTCGGTCGGCGTGGGCGGCGCGCCGGATGCGCCGCGCTATCGCGACCTGGGCGCCGACACCATCGGCCACATCGCCACCCGCTGCGCGCGCCGCGACGCCGACAAGGCCGGCGTGCGCCACGGCGGATTGAACCTGCCGTTCCTGGCCTCGCTCGGTCTGGGCGAAGCCTGCCGCAGCGCCACCGGGCGCGCGCCGCCGGGCCTGGAAGCGCGCCGCTGGTGCCGCGGCCGCGCCGGTTGCGCGGCCGAAATTTCCGCCGGCAAGGATTCGCAGACCGGGCACTGGGAAATCGCCGGCGTGCCGGTGAAGCGCGACTGGGGTTACTTCCCGCGCGCGCAGCCGTGCTTCCCGCAGAACCTGATCGAAGCGCTGTGCGAACGCGCGCAACTGCCGGGCGTGCTCGGCCAACGCCACGCTTCCGGCACGCAGATCATCGACGAACTCGGCGCCGAGCACATCGCCACCGGCAAGCCGATCGTCTACACCTCGGGCGACAGCGTGTTCCAGATCGCCGCGCACGAGGAACGCTTCGGCCTGGAACGCCTGTACCGCGTCTGCCGCGTCGCGCGCGAACTGTTGAACGAATTGCGCATCGGCCGGGTGATCGCCCGTCCGTTCACCGGCACGCCGCAGGCGGGCTTCCGCCGCACCGCGCGCCGCCACGATTACGGCGTGCCGCCGCCGCGCGGCACGCTGCTGCATCGCGCCGCCGACGCGGGGCGCGAAGTGGTGTCGGTCGGCAAGATCGGCGACCTGTTCTGCCACGATGCCACCGGGCGCGAACTGGTGGGCGAGGACAACCAGCGCGTGTTCGACCGGATCATGGACGTGGTCCCGCGCCTCGGCGACGGTGGCCTGATGTTCGCCAACCTGGTGGATTTCGACACGCTCTACGGCCACCGCCGCGACACCGCCGGTTACGCCGCCGCACTCGAAGCGCTGGACTCGCGCATGCCGGAATTGCTGGACGTGATGCGTGAGGGGGACCTCGCGATCATCACCGGCGACCACGGCTGCGACCCGACCTGGCCGGGCAGCGACCACACCCGCGAATGCGTGCCGGTGCTGGCGTTCGGCCCGGGCATCGCGCGCGGCTCGCTCGGCAAGCGGGAAAGTTTTGCCGATATCGGCGCGTCGATCGCGCGGCACCTGCATTTGCCGAACACCGTCGGCGCGGCGTTCTGAGCAGCCGGAGCAACACGTAGGGCGGGCACTGCCCGCCACGCGATCGGCGGACGGTGTCCGCCCTACGTCGGACTCGCAGTACGTCGCGGACGCTGCCCGCCCTGCTCGCTGGAACGAAAAAGCACGCTTCCCTCGCTGCACTCTTCACACACGGGTTGCGATCATCCAGATCGCATTTCAACGGCAGCTCCGGTGCTGCGCCTCACATGGATCCGTGGACCAGCGCAATGTTGCGCGGCGATTTCGACGCCGCATGGAAGGTCAGCGACGGCGTGTTGCAACGCCGGCTGCGCAGCGGCGAACGCGCGCATCACCTGCCGCGCCACTGGCAATGGTTGTGGGACGGCCGTGAACTCGCCGGCCTGCACGTGCTGGTGCACTGCTACCACGGCCTGGGCGACACGCTGCAATTCGTGCGGCTGCTGCCGCTGCTGCGCGCACGTTGCGCAGCGATCACGCTGTGGCTGCAACCGGCATTGCTCGAACTGCTGCGCACGATCGAAGGCGCCGATCGCATCGAGCCTTTGCACGACGGCGCGCCGGATGTCACGCGCGATGCCGACGTCGAACTGATGGAGCTGCCGCACATCCTGAGGCTGACACCGCAAAGTGTTCCCGCACGCATGCCCTATCTCGGGCGGGCATTTCCGCGTGCGCCGCGCGATCGCACAAAGCCGCTGCGCATCGGCCTGTGCTGGCGATCCGGCGACTGGAACCACGCGCGTTCGATCCCCGAATCCGCGCTGTCGCCGCTGGCGCGCGTGCGCGGCGTGCAGTGGTTCTCGCTGCAATTCCCCGCGCATGAGCCGCCGTTCGCGATGCGCGATCTCGCCTGCCGCGACCTCCGTGAACTCGCGCGGCGCATGTGCACGCTCGATCTCGTCATTTCGGTGGACACGCTGGCCGCGCACCTGGCCGGCGCGCTCGGCCTGCCGACATGGACGCTGCTGCCGCAAGACTGCGACTGGCGCTGGATGCGCGGACGCGGCGACTGCCCGTGGTATCCGACGATGCGCCTGCTCCGGCAGGCGCGTGCGGGCGAATGGGCGGACGTGGTCGAGCGTGTCGTCACGCGCTTGCAGGATTCCGGGAGATCGGAACCGGGCAAGCCTGAAGGTCCCGGCCGTCGCCGGGATGACGAAGCCACCATCCATGACGCACAACGGAGGTTCGCATGATCGAAGCCGCGCTCGCCGCTGGCACACCCGTCACCGAGCCGGTGGTGGTGGTCGTCGCGCATCCGGACGATGAAACGCTCGGCCTGGGCGCGCGGCTGTCGCGGCTGAAGAATCTCACGCTTGTCCACCTCACCGATGGCGCGCCGCGCGACATGCACGACGCCCGGCGCGAAGGCTTCTCCAGTCGCGATGCCTACGC
>DASSEW010000020.1:0-65682 GCA_035695065.1 Rhodanobacteraceae bacterium
GGACGTGCATGCCGGAGCCGTTGTCGCCGACCAGCGGCTTGGGCATGAAGGTGACCGTCTTGCCGCCGGCATGCGCGACGTTGCGGATCACGTACTTCGTCGTCAGCAGTTCGTCAGCCTTGCGCAGCAGCGTGTTGAAACGGGTGCCGATCTCGCACTGGCCCGCGGTGGCGACTTCGTGGTGATGCACTTCGACCTCGATGCCGAGTGATTCCAGCACCTGGCACATTTCCGCGCGCAGGTCGCCCAGTGAATCCACCGGCGGCACCGGGAAGTAGCCGCCCTTCACGCCCGGGCGATGGCCGTGGTTGCCTTCCTCGTAGCGCCTGCTGGAAGACCACGCGGCTTCTTCCGATTCGATTTCGTAGAACACGCGGCCCATGTCGTTCGCGTACCGCACGCCGTCGAAGATGAAGAACTCCGGCTCCGGTCCGAAGAACGCGGTGTCGGCGATGCCGGTGGATTTCAGGTAGGCCTCGCCGCGGCGGGCGATCGAACGCGGGTCGCGCGCGTAAGCCTGCATGGTGGAGGGCTCGAGCACGTCGCAGGTAATCACCATCTGCTTGTGCGCGGCGAACGGGTCAATGAAGGCGCTTTCCGGGTCCGGCATCAGCACCATGTCGGACTCATTGATGCCCTTCCAGCCGGCGATCGAGGAGCCGTCGAACATCTTGCCGTCTTCGAACGTGCCCTCGTCGATCGAATGCGCGGGAAAGCTGACGTGATGCTGCACGCCGCGCATGTCGGCGAAACGCAAATCCACGAAAGCGACGTTTTCGTCTTTCAGGGTTTTCAGGACTTTCTCGGCGGACATGGCAGGCCTCTGGGGTGGGGAATGTCTGGTGAAGGCAAGGCATGTGCCAATAGGCAAGTCACTCCACATCAATGGCTTGCACCGACATCCGCTTCGTATTGAACCAACGTGGTGCACATGCCTGCACTCGAGGAGTGCATCAATGCAGGCGCTTGGCGTAGGCCTCGCGGACTTCGCGGCTGATATAGGTGCTCAGGCCGCGCCCCGCGCGGGCCAAGGCCTGCATGTTGCGGATGCGCACGGCACCGGTGTGCGCGTCGTCGTACAGGTAAGCCTGCCCGTTGACGAACTCCACCTCGATCGCGCCTTCGCGGATCTCGTAAGCCCTCACGCCCGAATTGCCACTGAGATTTCGGTAAACCTGCATGATCCTGCTCCAGGGAAGAGCATGGGACGAAATGCCGCTATCGCAAGTCACGATCGTGCGCGTACACTGGCCCGCGTTTTGGTTATGGATAGCCGCCCGTGCACGATCTTCTCAACGTCGTCGTCCTCGGCATCATCGAGGGCATCACCGAATTCCTGCCCATCTCCTCGACCGGACACCTGCTGATCGCCGAACACTGGCTCGGCGAGCGGTCGGACCTGTTCAACGTCGGCATCCAGGCCGGCGCGATCCTGGCGATCACGCTGGTGTATTGGCGGCGCATATGGGAACTGCTGACGCGCTGGCGCGATCCGGGTACGCGCGATTATCTGTTCAAACTCACCGTGGCGTTCCTGATCACTTGCGTGCTGGGCGTCGTCGTCGTCAAGCATGGATTCAAGCTGCCAGAGACGGTGACTCCGATCGCATGGGCGCTGATCATCGGCGGCATCTGGATGATGGGCGCGGAGTGGTTCGCGGCGCGCCAGCCAGACCGCACCAAGGTGACGTGGGCCGTGGCGATCCTGGTCGGCATCGCGCAGATGGCGGCCGGCGTGTTCCCCGGCACCTCGCGCTCGGGCGCGACAATCTTTGCGGCGATGCTATTCGGCACTTCGAATCGCGCGGCCGCCACGGAGTTCGCGTTCCTTGTCGGCATCCCGACCATGTACGCGGCGACCGGGTACGAATTGCTGAAGGTGGTCAAGGGCGGGGGCGCGGCGCACGAAGACTGGACGGCGCTCGTCGTCGGCTTCGTTGTCTCGCTGATCGTCGGATTCGTCGCGGTGAAGTGGCTGCTGCACTACATCCGCTCGCACCGCTACACGCCGTTCGCGATTTATCGCATCGCGCTGGGCGTCGCGTTGCTGCTATGGCTGCCCGCCGGGGCCTGAAGCCCGGTCGGTATTTGGTTCTCGTTTGCCCCGCGCTTTCTGACAACCATTAACTAGCAACCGGCAACTAGTCCTTGGGCGGCGCCGCCACGTTTGCCGCCTGGTTGAAATCGCCGATGCCGCCGACCAGCAGGGCGACCGCTTCGCGTTCGGCTTCGCTGAGGTCCGGATGCCAGCTGTCCAGGATCATCACCACGCGCACCTTGTCGCTGCGGTTCCATGCCTCGTGCTCGAAGGTGTCGTCGAAGGTGACGCAGCGGCCTTCCTGCCAGGCGTGATCGCGCCCGGCGACACGGATCGCGCAATCCTCCGGCACGATCAGCGGCAGGTGCGTGACCAGGCGCGTGTTGGTGACGCCGTGGTGCGGCAGGATGTGCGAGCCGGGCGTCAATACCGAGAACAGCACTTCCGGCGCATGCCCGCGGATGTGCACCAGTGGCAGCGAGTTCAACACTTCGGTCGTGCGCGGGCAACGCCGCGCGTTCTGCTCGAAAATCTCGCCGTGACGATGGAAGAAGAACGAATTCCATTGCGCCGGCGCTTCGCGCGTCGCGGCCAGCAGGTTCTGCTGCTGCAGCAAGTTGTTGTCATTGGTTCCGAGGAACGGCTCGACGCCTTGAGGGTCGGCCAGCACGCCGCGCAACTCCTCGCGTATCGCGTCGGTATGCTTCTCCAGCTCGGCATGCCAGGGAAACAGCTCGCGCTCGAAGTATGGCTGCGTGCGCAGGCCCGGCACGTAGAAGAATTTCGGCCGCTGGCGCGGATCGGGATAATTCGCAGGTGCGTCACCCAGATAAATCAGCAAGCCCTGCTCGACCCGCTTCAGCGCCTCGGCGCCATGGCGCTCGCGCAAGGGCGCGAGCAGATCGAGGAACAGCCGCCGCCGCCCCGCATTGACCGCGCGCATCGCGTGCACCACCGCCACGCGCAACCCCGGCGCGGTGGTGCGTTCATCCAGCCACTGGCCGTGGTTCTGCGCGGCAATGATCGCGCCGTAATAGGTTGCGATCGCCTCCCCTGACCGACCCAATCGCTCCAGCGCCGCGCCGCGGTGCAGGCGTGCCACGAAGTGATCGGGATCCAGCTGCAGCGCGCGATCGAAACACTCCAGCGCGCGTTGCGGCCGGTCGGCGGCGAGATGCACGATGCCGAGGCTCTTCCGGATTTCCGGCTGCCTGGGTTCCAGTTCGACCGCGCGGTCCAGCATGCGTTGCGCTTCGGCGAGATCGCCGCGCGAGAGCGCGCACATCGCGACGAAGTTCAGCGCTTCCGGCGTGTCGGGCGCTTCGGCTAGGAGGGCGCGGTATGCATTTTCCGCGTCCGGAATACGGCCCTGGCGCGCGAACGCGCGGGCCTGCTCGATGCGCCTGGGGTCAGCCGTGCTGCTTGCGGTGTCGCTCATCCATGAATGTTACCGCTCGACCATGCGTGCAAACCACTCCATCCCCGGCACGCGCTCGGTGATCAGCTTGGCGCAGGTCAGCATCGGCACCGCGAGCAACGCGCCGGGAATGCCCCACATCCAGCCCCACACCAGCAGCCAGATCAGGATCGCCAGCGGCGACAGGCGCAAACGATGGCCCATGATCATCGGCGTGATTACGTTGCCTTCCAGCGCCGCCAGGCAGGCGAAGCACAGCGCGGGCAGCAGGGCGTGCGCGGGCGCATTGAAATGCAGCAGGCCGACCACGCACAACAGCAGCGTGGAGGTGATCGCGCCGAGGTACGGCATGTAATTCAGCAGCGCGACCACGCAGCCCCACAGCACCGGGTCGGGCATTTGCCAGCCCCACAGGATCGCGGCGGTCAGCGCACCGAGGCACGCGTTGATCAAGGTGACGGTCAGCAGGTAGCGCGAAATCTCGACCTGGATCCCGCGCACCAGTTTCAACGCGATGCGGCGATACGCGAAACGCGGCGACGCGCTGGCCAGCCGCCTTCGCATCTGGTCGCCGTAGCTGAGGAAAAAGAACACCAGCAGCAGCACCGTCAGCGCTTCGGCGAGGATGCGCGGCGCCAGCAGCAGCAGGTCGCTGACGCCGAAGCTCGGCCCCGGACTGGGTGCCGCCGTGCCTGCGGAACCGACGCCGAAGCCGGCCAGCGACTGCGAAGCGGCGTGGCTGGCGGCATTCAGCGGCCGCATCATGTGGCGGATCTTCGGCGCCAGCTGATGGATCGCCTGCGGCGCTTCGCGGATCCACTCCGCGGCCGGCGCGGTGAGCAGGATCGCGGCTTCGCTCAAGCCCACGATCAATCCGACCATGATCAGCAGCGCCCCCATTGCGCGCGGCACGTAGATGCGCTGCAGCCCCGCGACGATCGGATTCAGGCCCATGCCGACGAACGCGGCGAGCACCAGCGGCACGAACAACGTGCGCGCCACCACCAGGGTGCTGGCGATCGCGAGGAAGGTGAGGATCAGCAGCGGCAGGCGCAGCGCGCGCAGGCGGCGCGCGCGACGCCGTTCGAGTGCACCGGGCCGACGCGACGGTCTGCGCAATGAAGGCAGGATCAGTCCACCGGGCGCCACCGGCACGCTGACCTCAGCGATGGTGGCTTCCACCGGCGGCGGTACCGCAGGTTCCCCGGGTTCCCCTTGCATGATGCGTCCCGCTCAGAGCTTGGACATCAATCTTTTCAGCAAACCGGAAGCCGGGCCACCGACCACCTGCGCGCCGGCCATGGCGAGCGCCCGGCCCACGCGGAATTGTGCCAGCAGCACGCCGGCCACCGCGGTGCCGGCCAGCACGGGGATCGGGTACGCCCGGTAGGTCTGCGCCACGTCGCCCGCCGCGATATGCACCCGCTCGCGCGCCATCAGGCAGCGCGTGAGTGCCTTTTCCCTTTCGGCCACCGCGCGGAAGTAACTCATGCCGGCTTGTCCTTCTCGTCCGGATCACGGCGCAACTGCGCCGACAGGCCATGCGTGAAGCGATCCAGGTCCTGGGTGAATTCCGCCTGCATCGCACGCAACTCGGCGCGCACATGCGGGAACGAGACCTGATACACGCCGCGTTTCAACATGAACCACACGCCCGCGATCAGGACGATGTGGCCGCACACCAGCAGCCCGAGCGCGAGGCCGAGCGAATTCGTGGCGACCATCAACGCCCAACCGATCAGCGCAACCGCGCACCCCCACAGCGACACCGCCAGTGCGATCAGCGCAACGAAGCCGATGAACAGCAGCGGGATGCCGGTCCACAGCACCCGTCCTTCTGCACGCACCAGATCCTTCACCGTGACGAAGAAGCGCTGCAGCGCGAGGATTAAGCCGGTACCGGCCGCATACAGCGCGTGCAGTTGCTCGGTCAGCGGCGGGCTTTCGCCCAGGCGCACGTCCTCGGCGGCTTCCGCGGCCGCCTCGTCCGCTGCGGCCCGGGCCTTGCGCTCGCGCGTGGATTCGTCGGCGGTGGTGCTCATCGGCGAATGCGTGCGCCGGTCAGCGGCGCCCGCCCAGCACCCGGCCGATCACCCAGCCGGCGGCCAATGCGATGGCGAGGGATTGCGCCGGTCGCTCGCGCACGAATTCGCGCACGGTCTCCAGCATGTCCGAAGCGCGATCACGCGCGTCCCCGGCCATGGCGCGGCTGCGTTCGCGGGCCTGCGAGGCCTTTTCGGCCGCGCGGATGGCCGCGCGCGCGCTGGCATCGGTGGCACTGTGCAGGCCTTCCTCGACGCGATCGGCCGCGGCATCGAATTTCTGCTTGGCGGTTTCGACTGCCTGGGTGGTGCCTTGCTTGAAGCGCTCGGCGCCGGCCTGGATGCGCGAATCGGACGCACCGTTGCGCGACATGTCGGAGTTCGTGCCCTCGGTGATGAGCTTCTCGGAAGATGGCTGGTTGGCCATGACGGCTTACCTCTCTCGTTTGAGTTTTGTCTGGTCGTGGGAAACGCGATTGCGGCGGACATCCGATGCTTCCACAACTCCCATCAAGCCCGTGCGAACGGCTGGAGAACGACGGTTGGGGAACCATTGCGATCGCGTTTCACGGCCTGTCCTTGTCTGCGGATGAAAGTTCATTTTCGAAACGCGCCACTTCGGCCTCGGCACGGTCCCTGGCCCAACCGTAGCGCTCCTGCAGGCGCCCGATCAGGTAATCACGGTGGCCTTCGGTCAAGCCGACATCGTCTTCGCTGAGCCTGGCCCACTGCGTCTTGAGGCTGGCGCCCAGTTGTTTCCATCTGCCCTTGATGATGTCCACGTTCATCAGTCGCCTTGCGGCTGGCCGCGCATGCACGGTGGCGAAAGCACAGTATCGGACAGCTGCGTGAACGGGGGGTTGCCGGGGTGTTAACAAGAGAGGTACGTAGGGCGGGCACTGCCCGCCGACACAATGCGCGGCGGACAATGTCCGCCCTACTGCGAGTAGCTGATCCGGTAAATCGCGCCGTTGTCGTCGTCGGACACCAGCAGGCTGCCATCCTGCAACGGCTGCACGTCGACCGGGCGACCGAGTGTTTCCTGGCCATCGAGGAAACCGGTCAGGAACGGCTGCTGGTCGAGCACTTTGCTGCCGTTCACGTGCACCACCATCACCCGATAGCCGACCTTGCTGGAACGATTCCACGAGCCGTGCTCGGCGATGAAGATCGCGCCGCGATACGGCTTCGGGAACATCGTGCCGGTGTAGAACCGCATGCCGAGCGGCGCCACGTGCGCGCCCAGTTTCAACGCGGGTGCCACGTATTCGCTGCACGAGTGGCCCTTGCCGAATTCGGGATCGAGCACGTCGCCGCCGAAGCAATACGGAAACCCGAAGTTCTCGCCGAGCTTGTCCACGCGATTCAATTCGTCCGAGGGCTCGTTGTCGCCGAGCAGGTCGCGGCCGTTGTCGGTGAACCACAGCGTGCGCGTGCGCGGCTGCCAGTCGAAGCCGACCGTGTTGCGGATGCCGTAAGCGACATCCTGGAAATCGCTGCCGTCGGCGTTCATGCGGATCAGCTTGCCGAAGCCGGGCTTATCGCAAACATTGCACGGCGCGCCCAGCGGGACGTAGAGCTTGCCGTCCGGACCGAATGCGATGAAGCGCCCGCCGGCGTGCGTCTGGTCCGGCAGCTTGTCGGTGACGACTTGCGGCTGCGGCCGGTTGTTCGGCGCGTCGTCGAGGTGGGACTCGATGTCGGGGAAGCGCAGGATGCGATTGACGGCGGAGACATACAGATCCGCGCCGTGCATCGCCACGCCGCTCGGGCGATCCAGGCCGGAAGCGATCACGACCACCTTGTCGGCGCGCCCGTCGTGGTTGGCATCGATCAAGGCAAACACCTTGCCCTTGTTGCTGCCGACGAACACGGTGCCTTTCGGGCCCACCGCCATTTTGCGCGCGTCCGGCACGGCGTCACTGAACACGGCGACGTGGAAGCCGGCCGGCACTTTGAGCTGTTGCAACGGCGGCGCGGCATTCGCGCTGCCGGCGCTCGCCGACGCCAGCAACAATCCGATCGAAAACACTCCGGTTTGCAGGATCGCGCGCATCACGGCCCAGCCCTCCTTGTGAGCGACTGAACAGCCTACACCTTCCGGCTTGAACCGGCGCGCGCTCAGGCGAGGGCGGCGAATGCCTCCGCCAGCGCCTCGCGATAATGCTCCGCATGGCCCGGTTCGAAGCTCACCGGCATGCCGCGGCGATTCTTTTCCGCGGCGCGGCTCAGCGGCCCCGGCTGCAGGCGCTCGAGTCCGAGGAAGTGCGCGAGCGCCTGTCCGGCTTCGCCTTGCGGATCGGCCAACACCGCGTCCGCATCGACCCTGCACGCCGGCAACATTTCCACGGCGAGCGCCTGGTGGACCATGTCGGCCTTCATCCATCGCGCAGCTTCAAGCGGATCGCGCATCAGCAACTTCGCGTTGCCGCCGAACACGAGCCAGTTCAGCAGCGCGTCACGGGGGTCGCATTGCACCTGGATCAGGCGCACGCCCGGCAGCGCGCGTTTCAATGCGGGCAGCACGCGCGCGTCCAGATACGGCAGCCAGTCGATCACGCCGGCGCCATCCTCCAGGCCGCTGCGCTGCAGCGGACGTACATAACGGCGTTGCAGGAAGGCGAGGTCGGACTGGCTCAACGGGCGCAACAGCCGCTCGTCGAACGCCGCCGAAACGAAATCGGTGCTGGCGCTGAAACGGTCCCTGCGCACGACCCATCCTGGCTGGTCGGCCAGCAGGGCCGCGAGGCGGCCGGTGCCGGAACCCGGCAACCCCGTCAGCAGCACCGGTGCCGCGAATTGCGATTCATTGAACCCCGGTTCCGCGGCGCGTTCGCGCAACAGCTCGATCAGCGCGCCATCCGGCAACGGCAACTCCGGCAAGGGCGGCGCCTCGTTCGAAAGCGCACGTCGGAAATCGACGACGGCTTCTTTCCATCGAGACAGCGCATCGTGCGCCAGCCCGGAGAGCTTCCAGCGGCGGCGCGCCAGTTCCGGACGTGCTTCCCACTGCGCCTCATCGAGCGAATGCAGGGCCTCCAACGCACGCAGGCCATCGCCTGCGCTCCAGGCTGCGCGCGCGCGTACCAGCGCGAGTGCCGGTCGCGGTGGACCGCCCACGCGCCCCGCCTGCTCGGCAGCAGCCTGGTGCTCGCCGGCGCTGTCCAGCGCCAAAGCGAGGTTGGCCTGCACGTTGGCGTTGTCCGGCAACAGTGCCGCAGCCTCGCGCCAGACCGGCAGCGCTTCGGCGGCGCGGCCGCGCTGGTCCAGCAGGGACGCCAGCGCGACCTTGACGTACGGCGCGTCCGGATAGCGCCGCGCGCGTTCGTGCATTTCGATGATCGCCTGATCGGCGCGCCCGCTGCGGCCGAGCGAATCGGCGCGGCGGATCGCGGCCGGATGCAGATCCGGCTGATGTTGCAGGGCCTGCTGATAATGGGCGATCGCTTCATCGTGCCGCTGCTGCGTCCGCGCCACATCGCCCAGGCCCAGGTGCGCCATCGCCAGTTGCTGGTTCTGCGAAACCAATGTTTCGAATGCCGCGCGTGCGCCCTCAGCGTCGCCCCTGGCCAGCAATGCATTGCCCAGCACCTGCCGCGCCATCGCGTAATCGGGCTTCAGCGCCAGCGCGTTGTTGGCGGCCTGGATCGCGAAATCCGGCGTGTTGAGCGCCAACATCACATTGGCGAGGCTGCCCTGGATCAACGCGTCGTTGGGTGAAAGTTCGGCCGCGCGCGTCAGGTGCACGGACGCACGGCGCAGTTCATTGCGGGAGAGGTGGATGTTGCCGAGTCCGGCGTGCGACTGCGCGTCATTTTCGTCTGCCCGCAGCGCGATGCGGAAGTGTTGCTCCGCGTTGTCCAGGTCGCCACGCAGGAACGCGATCTGCCCAAGTCCGCTGTGCGCGCTGGTGAGATTCGGGTTCAGCTCCTTGGCGCGCAGGTAGGCCGCTTCCGCCTCGTCCAGCCGGCCGGCGTGCAGGTGCATCTCGCCCAGCGTGTGCTGGAACACGTCGCGCTGCGGGTCGCGTTCGATCGCACTCTGCACCAGCGCCAGGCCTTCTTCGGCATCGCCTGCCTGACCACGCAGGATTCCGAGCAGATGCAGGGCTTCGGCATCATCCGGATTCGAGGCCAGCAGTTCACGATAGCCCGCTTCGGCTTCGTTGAGGCGACCGGCGCGGTGAAGTTCAATGATGTCGTCGAGCATGGATTCCGCCGGGCGCCGCAAAAGACGGCAATTATGCCGCAGCGGCTTGCTCGCCGCTGGCCGGCTCGCTGACCGGCGCGATACCGGCGAGCCTTTCGGCGATGTAATCCTCGGCAAAGCTGGAAAGCTTCAGGTCGCCGATGAAGCCGCAGTGCCCGCCACGCGCGGTGATGTCCAGCTCCACGTTCGGCGGCAATTCCATTTTTTCGAAGTCGGCAACCGGAATCACCGGGTCGTCGCGCGAAGTGAGGATCCAGGTCGGCACCCGCAGCGGCATGAGCGCGTCACCGGCAATCGAATAGCCGTCCAGATAATTGTCCAGCGTGCCGAACTCGGTGTGACGCCTGACCAGCGCGGTAGTCAGGCTGCGCAGGTCGCCGCGCAAATCTCCGCTCTCGAACAACTGCGCATCCGGAAACGCACGTTGCTTGCGACGCAGCGAACGCCGCCACTTGTACATGAAGTACCAGTGATAGAACCACGGCCCACGTTCGATCGAGAACAGCCCCTGGTGCGGGTCGATCACCGGACACACCGCGACCGCGCCATCCAGCTTCAAACCGGCCTCGGCTGCGTGCAGCGCCACGCGCAGCGCGAAGTTGCCACCCAGCGAGAAGCCCACCACCACGCGCGGCGTGGCCGGATGCATGCGAGTGAACGCACGTACCGCGCCGATCGCCTCGTCCAGCAGGCACGAATGGAACAGCCCACGGTTGAGGTGATGCGTGTCGCCATGATCGCGGAAGTTCAGCCGGAACACGTCCCAGCCTTCGCGCAACAGGCGGCCACCGGTCTGCAGCAAATACGTGGAACGCACGCTGCCTTCCCAGCCGTGGAACAGCACGGCCGTGCCGCGCGGCGCATCCAGTGCGCGCTGTCGGGTGTAGAAGCCCTGCAGGCGCACGCCATGCCCGGCATCGAGGATCAGCTCTTCCGCGCGCTGTTCCAGGTCGTGCGCATGCGTGCGACGCAGCACGCGGCGCAGTCCGCTGGAAGCGAGCGTGGATTGCACGTGCGGATTGCGCAACCACCACGGCGGATTGAATGGCAACTCCCGCGCCATGTTCATGCAGGAATGCCCAGCGCCTGCGCGATGCGCGCACGCGCGGTGTCGGCCATGCGCCGGCGGCCTTCTTCGGTGGTCACCACCGGATCCAGGAAATGCACTTCCACGTCGATCCGCCGCTCGCCGAGCACGCGCCAGAGATTTCCCACGAAACTCTCGCCGGGCCTGAACGACACGCCCGGCCACGGCGCGCCATCGCGCAGGTAGCGGATCGCCACCGGCTGCACCGGCGCATTGGCATCCAGCGCAGCCTGGAAGATGCGCGCATGGAAAACCTTGAGCGTGCCGGCCGGCGCGGTACCGCCTTCCGGAAACGCGGCCACGCTGTAGCCGCCGCGCAGGCGCTCGCTCATGATGTTCATCACCGCGCCCAGCGAATGCGTGCTGCCGCGCTGGTGGAAGATCGTCCCCGCGCGGCGCGCCATCCAGCTGATCAGCGGCCAGCGCGCGATCTCCGCCTTGGCGACGAAGCCGGCTTCGCGCTGCGTGTGCAGCACCGAGATGTCCATCCACGAACCGTGGTTGGCGACGAACATCACCGGATCCTCCAGCGCTGCGCCGACGTGCCGCACGCGCACGCCGAACATCGCCAGGAACGCGCGCGACCAGCCGCGGATCAGCGCCGCGCCGAAGCTGCCCGGCTCGGGTCGGCCCGAGGCCAGCACGATCATGCCCAGCAGCGAGCCGCCGAACACGACCGCCAGCACGCCCGGCACGCGCCAGAGATAGCGAAAGGGGCGCAGCAGGTCGCGGCGTTCCATCGCGGAAGGATCAACGGCAGTTTCCATTCCGCCACTTTAACAAGCGCGGCTTTCTGCATCCATTCGCGACCGATTTTCACGGGGGCGATAGACTAGGCGCATGAACCAGCCACGCCGCATCGAGCACCAGCAAACCGACCGGGGCAACATCCCCGTGTACGCCACCGGCACGGTCGAGCAGCCGTGGAGCACGTACTCGCGCACCGATCACGAGGTCTGGGCGCAGTTGTTCCGCCGCCAGCGCGAAGTCCTGAAGGGTCGCGCGACCCGCGAGTTCCTGGAAAACCAGGAACGCTTCGGCATGAGCGCCGACGCGATCCCGAAATTCGAGGAATTGAACGCGGTGCTGGCCAAGGGAACGGGCTGGGAGATCGTCGGCGTGGAAGGCCTGTTGCCGGACCAGGTGTTCTTCGATCACCTTGCCAACCGGCGCTTTCCGGTGAGCTGGTGGATCCGCAAGCCGGAACAGCTCGATTACATCTCCGAACCGGACCTCTTCCACGACCTGTTCGGCCACGTGCCGCTGTTGCTCAATCCCGTGTTCGCCGACTACATGCAGGCCTACGGCAAGGGCGGCGTCAAGGCGCACGGCATCGGTGCGAATGCACTGATGAACCTGACGCGCCTGTACTGGTACACGGTGGAATTCGGGCTGATCAACACGCCGGAAGGCCTGCGCATCTACGGTTCCGGCATCGTCAGCTCGAAGGGCGAGTCGGTGTACTGCCTGGAATCGGAAGCGCCGAATCGCCTGGGCTTCGACCTCGAGCGCATCATGCGCACGCGCTACAAGATCGACACGTTCCAGCAGACCTATTTCGTGATCGACAGCTTCGAGCAGTTGATGGCGGCCACGGAACCGGATTTCGCGCCGATCTACGCGCGCCTCGCCGCGCTGCCCGCCTTTCCCGCCGGCGAAGTGCAGGCGAGCGACCGCGTGATCCATCGCGGTACGGGCGAAGGGTGGGTGCGGAGCGGGGATGTGTGAGCGGCAGGCCCCTGTGCAAGAACCCGATTCGCGCTAGATCGTCCGCCGCACCGCGCTGACTTCCAGCACCTGCGCGATCCGCTTGCCATCCCAGCAATACAGGAAATGCCTGCCCTGCACGCAGGGCGAAGCGAGATCAGGGTAGAACAACGCCGCGCATTCGCCGCCGGCATGGCGCACGCTTTCGTACACGATTCCGTTCGAGCCTTCCTTGCGCAAGCCCGCCCCGAGCTTTTGCGAAGCGATGTAACTGTCCGGATCGTGTTCGGCCCTGAAGCCCTTGCGGATGTCGTACAGCGTGCCGTGCACACCGCTGGCGTAGCAACGCATCGGCACGTCGATCGGCGGCTCGTTCGTCGCCGCGAAAAATCTTTCGCGGTGATACACCGTTTCCGCGATCGCCGTATCCACCGCGTGGGCGAGATAGAGCACGCCATAACCGCCGTCCGAAAATCGCGAGCCTTCCGGATTCAAATGCGTGAACGCGGCCATCAGTGGCGTGCTGCCCGGCCCGCTGACGCGCCGCTCCTTCGGCACGTTCGCCAGCTCGCCCATCTCCTCGCGCACGCGCGGATTGGTCAGCGCCTCGATCGCGTACAGCGCATCCAGATCCTTTGGATCGGCAATCGCGTCGAACACGCCGACCGGCGGAAAGCGGCTCGGCACGATGCGATAGGCGCGTTGCCAGCGGATGCGTTTGACAGGTGGGTTCGTCACCCGCGTTGGCTATCCAGGTACTGCCGCACCACGAACAGGTCGGCGACATGGCCCGAAAGCATGCGCTGCAACGCACTGTGGCCGCCGAACGTCGGCGCGCTGCTTGGCTTGCGCAGCCAGGCATCCGCGCGTTCCGGTTGCGGGAACAGGATCGCCAACGCCTTGAAGATGCCGAGCACGTAGCTGATGCGCTCGAGCGTATCGCGCCCCAGCGCACCATCCTGTTCGCGCTTCCACTTGTAGAAGGTGGACTCGGGCGGATCGCCGAGCAGCTTGCGCTGCTCGGCCACCCGCAGGCTCCAGCGCTCGGCAATCCTGAAGAACGCGCGCAATCCCGGGCCGCTCAGCGCATCGACGTGTAACTGATAGCGCGGTGCGGCTTCGGCGATCTTCTGCGGCCTGGCTGGCATGGTGCGCATCCTTCCGGAATGGAGCTTGCGGACATATTACTCCATACGTGGAGATGCCGCACGAAAGCCACCGCACCGAATGGAAGCGCCGTCCCTCGGATCGGCGCTTCCACGAATCAACCAGACAGGTTTATTCCCGTTCCGGCGGGTCGTCGGGCATTACCCACCCGGCTTGATCGTCACCCCTTCGCTCCCCATGCTGTTGTTGAACGCCGGCAGCACGTTCGCCTTGAGATTGTCGAACCCGGCCTGCGCGCGGGCGAGATCGCCTTGCACAGCCGCGAAAGTCTGGCGCTGCACCACGGTCGGTTCGTAATCGGACCCGCCCGCGGCGTTCTGCGCGCCCTGGCCGACCTGGCCGCCCAGCCAGCGCAGACTCCAGTACACCTTGTAGGGCGTCGAGAACTGCTTGTCGTCGTTAAGGCGCGCTTCCGGGCTGACCAACTGGTTTTCCACGCCGAGGATCTGCGCGTCGAGTTGCGCGAGCGCGCTGGCCGCCGGACCCGAGCCGTGCGTCTTGAGCTGGTCCTCGATCTGTTTGCGCCAGTTCTCCATGGCATTGACCATCTTCGAGGTTTGCGTGAGCGCATCCGCGATCTGCACCTGCAGCGCGGTCGAGTCCTGCAGCACGGCATCGCTCGCGGCGATCTTCGGATCCTTCAGCACCTTGAACGGCTGGGTGTACGAGCGCCCGTCCACCGTCAGCCGCACCTGGTAATCGCCCGGCGCTGCAATCGGCGTTCCGGTGTGTTCGTCGACGCCCCAGTGGACGATGGTGCGGTAATCCTTGCCGTGGTAACGCGGCTCGTCCCAGATGTACGGATTTTCCTTCGGCGTCGCCCGCAGCTTGACGTCGACGGGCATGTCGTAGAAGAGATCCCAGTACGCGCCGTTCAATCCCTTGTGCGCGTCCATCTGCTCGCTGCGGATCGCCTTGCCCTGGGCATCCAGGATCTGCAATTGCACCGGCTGCTTCGGCGTCTGCGCCAGATAGAACTGGAATTGCGGCCGTGCCGGTTGCTCGGCCGTCGGATAGGCGCCGCGCGCCTGGCGGAATACCGGACCGGGCTGGAACAGCCGCGTGGCGCCGCTGTCCGATTGCTCGGTGCTGCCGGTCTGCTCCAGCGTGATGATGTCGGGCAGGATGTAATCGCCGCGTCCGTAGGTGGACACGTCCACGTCGTGCATGCGCGGCTCGACGTTGATCCAGCTCACCGGCGAGGGCGGCAGCCCCTTGTCGAAGTGGATCCAGTGCCGGCCGTTGTCGAGTGTGTAATAGAACGCGTGACCGGTTCCGGCGAACAGCATGCCTTCGCGATTCGGGTTCTCGGCCACCGCGAGCGTGTAGTCGAGCGGATTGCTCGAAGGCAGATCGCCGCTGATGTTCTTCCAGGATTTGCCGTAATCCTTCGTCATCAGGATGTAGGGCTTGTGATCGTTCTCGCCCGTCCAGCGGAAATCCACGGCGACGTACACCGTGCCCGGATGGAAATGCGAAGGCGCGATCTGGTTGATCTCGCCCCACGGCGGCAGGTGCAGGTTCGCGGTGACGTCAGTCCACTGCGGCGCCGATTGCGATTCGGCATTCGTGGTGTACCAGAGCTTGCCGTCGTTGGTGCCGGCCCACAGCAGGCCCTTGGCGATCGGCGAGAACGCCATGGACCAGACCACCTCGCCGTCGTACTGGCCGAGGTTGTCCTGCATCAGGCCGCCGCTCGGCACGATGCGTGAGGGATCGCGCGTCGAGAGATCGGGACTGAACTCGATCCACGAGTGCCCCGCGTCGTTCGTGCGCAACACCATCTGGCAACCGACGAAAACGTTGCGCGAATCGAACGGATCGATTGCCAGGGGCGTGGTCCAGTGGCAGCGGTATTTCGTCTCGTTCGGCGGCGAGTCGAGCCCGATTCGCGACGGCGACACCGAATGCGGCGTGCCCTGCGCCAGATCGAAACGGAACAGGTTGTTGCCGTAGCACGACGACCACACGATGTCCGGATCATCCGGCGCAGGCATGGTGAATCCGGACTCGCAGGCGTTCGGGAAATACCGGTACGTCACCGGCGGCTGGTTGGGGCCTTCGAAGCCGCTCTGGTCCGGCGGCGTTTTCGGTTCGCCATCGGGCCCGAGCATCCAGCCCTTCGGCGGCGGCGCGGCTTTCGGATATTGCGCGAGCAATTTCTTGTCGATCTTGAATTTGCCGGACTTGCCGTGTTCTTTTTCGAAGAAATAATCGCCGGAAGAGTTTCCCTGCGGCATGAATTCGTTTTCGGGCAGCAACCCGTTGCCGCTCGATTGCGAGATATCGCTGGACAGCCGCCACGCGCCATCATCCTGGCGATTGCCGTAGATCCAGTACGGCACCTGGTTGTCGCTGGCGATGTGGTAGACCTGCCCGATCGGCAGCGCGACGGTGAGCGCGGTGCCCGCCCCCGTGGCGATCTGCGCGCCGCCATCGTCGGTAAGCACGTAGTGGGCAGGATTGGTCGGATCGATCCACGCGTCGTGGCAGTCGCCACACGATGCCGGACCCAGCGGCGTCACATCCTTGCCGCCTTCACCCGAGAAGGTCAGGCCGCCGTCGCGCGAATAATGCGCGGCGCTGTTCAACACCAGCACGCCATTCGCATCCTTCGGGTTGGCCTCGATGCGGATGTAGTAGCCGGCGCGCATGATCAGGTTGCGATCGTGGCTGACGACTGTCCAGCTCGCGCCACCGTCATCGCTGCGCCAGACCGAACCCTGGTCCTTCGTCTGGATCAATGCGTACATGCGCTGTGGATTGGCCGGCGAGATGGCGACGTCGGTCTTGCCCAGCGGCGGCGTGGGCAATCCGTTCGTGAGGTGTTCCCACGTGCGTCCGTTGTCGTGCGAAAGATAGACGCCGCTGCCCGGGCCTCCGCTCAGTTCCGCCCAGGTGCGACCTTTCACCTGCCACGTGCCGGCCAACACGACATCGGGATGGTCCGGGTCCATGCTGAGGCCGCTGCAGCCCGTGTTCGGATTCACGAACAACGTCTGCGTCCAGGTCCTGCCGCCGTCGGTGCTGCGGAACACACCGCGCTCGTGTTGCGGACTGTTGCCGCGTCCTTCGGCGCAGACCAGCACGTTGTTCGCGTCCTTCGGATTGATCACGATACGCGCGATGCGGCCGGTGTCCGGCAGGCCCATGTGCTTCCAGCTCTTGCCGGCATCGGTGGACTTGTAGACGCCGTCGCCCCAGATATCGCTCGGGCGGATGAACCAACGCTCGCCCGTACCGACCCACACTGTGTCGGAGTCGGAAGGCGCCACGGCAATCGCGCCGATCGCGGAGGTGTCCTGGTCGTCGAAGATCGGCAGGAAGGTGTGGCCGCCGTCCGTGGACTTCCACAACCCGCCCGACGCCGCGCCAAGGTAATAGGTGGAGTCGTCGCCCGGAACGCCCGCCACTGATGCAACGCGACCACCGGCGGGCGGCCCCATGTAATGGAACTGTAGGGGCGGCGGAGTTGTCGTCTTCGGCAGCTGCTTTTTCTCCTGCGCGTGCGCAGCCGACATCGCAAGCGCGGCGAGACACAAGCCGCAACCGAGGGCTTTCGCCATTCCGGGTTTCTTCATCGAGATCTCCAGGACAGAGTTGATCCACATGGTTCTAATCTTCCTCGTCCGCTCGCGCTGCATGCAGCAAAAACGGCAAGCCGCTGCGCGCACCCCACGCGTACACGGCCAGCGCCACGGCGGCGACCAGGGCCGAATCCCACGGCGAAGCGACGATGCCCTTGCCGCCGAAGGTGCCGAGCCACGACAGCGCGATCATCAGCCAGTAGAAGGCGACCAGCCACAGCGACGCGCGTACGTCGCGCGCGAGCCCGCCGCGGTCCACGCCGCGCCATCCACGCCAGGGGACGTACAAGACGTACAACACGACCTGCACGCCCAGCAGCCACGACACCGTCTTCCATCCCGACCAGAAGACGATCAACGCGGCGATCGCGAACGACAGCGGGCCGATCACGGCGAAGCCGCGCACGCGGAACGGCCGTCGCAAACCGGGTGCGGTGCGGCGCAGGGACGCGGTGGTGAGCGGCGCCACCGCGTAGCTCAGCACCAGCGCGGCCGAAACGACATTGATCATCGCCGACCACGACGGGAACGGCAGCATCCAGAAAATCGCCAGCGCGAACGTCAGCCACAGTGCCGGGCGCGGGATGCCGGAAGCGCCGTCCACGCGCGTGAACAGCTTGAAGAACGTGCCGCTGCGCGCCCAGCCGTAGACCACCCGCGGCGTGGCATTCATGTAGATGTTGCCGCAACCGCTTGGCGAAATGATCGCGTCGCACACGACCAGGAACGCCAGCCAGCCGACACCCAGCGCGATGGCGATGTCATGAAATGGCAGCGCGAACAATTTGCCGATGCCGTGCCAGCCGTGCGCGATGTCGCCGGCGGGCACGCTGCCGAGGAAGGCGATCTGCAGCAGCACGTAGATGATCGTGGACAGCGCGACCGACAGGATCAGCGCGATCGGGATCGTGCGCTGCGGATTGCGCACTTCGCCGGCGACCGACACGATCGGCGTCAACCCGAGGTACGCGAAGATGATGCCGCCCGCCGACACCGCGCCAGCGATGCCGCCGAAGCCGGTCGGCGCGAAGCCCTGCGCAGTGAGATTGCCCGCGCGGAAGAAGGACAGCAGCACGACCACCACCGTCAGCGGCACCACGAACTTGAAAATGCTGATCAGGTTGTTGGCACGGGCGAAGGTCTTTACGCTGAAATAGTTCAGCAGGAAGAACACGCACAGGATCGCGAGCTGCACCAGCCAGCCGAGCAGCGTCGGTGCTTGCGAGCCCGTCTGCGTCAGTTGCGGGAACCAGGCCGAGGCATATTGCCGGCAGGCGACGACTTCAATCGCGATCAGGCTGGAGAAAGCGATCAGGGTGATCAGACCCATCAGGAATCCGAGCAGCGGCCCGTGCGAATACACCGGATAACGCACCACGCCGCCCGCGTGCGGCAACGCGGCGCCCAGCTCGCAATACACCAGGCCGAGCAGCAACACCGCCGCGCCGCCGATCAGCCATGAAACGATGCCCGCCGGACCCGCGATGTCCGCGACGTAACTCGCCGAGAACAACCAGCCGGAGCCGAAGATCGCGCCGAGACCGATGAAGGTGAGATCGGTGAGGCTCAGTTGCCGCTTGAAGCGTCCGCGTCCGCTTTCAGCCATGGAGGTATTTTCCGCGATGACGGACTCGGTATTCATGGCGCGTGCTCAGCGGTCGCGCCGACCATCGGAAACGCCCGACCAAGCCATGCGTTGCGCAGTTTCATCGCCCATCCCCAACCCGATCGCCCGAATGTAGCGCGACGCGGGAATGGCCGCGTATGCAATCAGTCATCCAGCGCTTCGGCACGCGCGCCCATCGTGCGCAGGTAGCCGTCGAAGCCGTGCTCGGCGGTTTCCTCGAACACCTCGCCGGTCGGCTCCAGCGCGCTGATGCGGTCGGGCCGGAAATTGCGGAAGTCGCCACGCAACCGGCACCAGGTGCCGAGCGTCCACACGCCGCCCCAGAACGCGAGACACAAGGGTTCGACCTCGCGCCGGCTTTCGCGCGCGGATTCGTCACGGTAATCGAGCCTCAGTACGTGGTGCTGCGCGATCGCCTCGTGCAGGCGATCAATCATCCCGGACTTCACTTCGTACTTGCGCCCCGGCGCGAACACGCGCGAGCGCAGCGCGCGCTGGCGCATTTCCTCCGGCAGCGCCGCCTTGATCTTCAGCAAAGCCGCGTCCGCGCCGGCGGTCAGGCGCGCGCCGCCGAAGGCGCGCACGAACCGCGTGCCGACGATCAATGCTTCCATTTCTTCGGGCGTGAACATCAGCGGCGGGATGTCCGCGCCCTTGCGCAGCAGGTAACCGACGCCGGCCTCGCCTTCGATCGGCACGCCCGACAATTGCAGGTCGACGACATCGCGGTAAACCGTGCGCAGCGAGACGCCCAGGGTTTCGGCGAGACGCCGCGCCGGCAATGCGGTGCGGCGTCCGCGCAGGGCGTTGATGATCAGGAACAGGCGATCGGCGCGGCGCATGCGCGCATGATGCATGCGCCGCGCCCGATCAGCCACTGCCAACCATCATGCGGCCTGCTTCGCCGCCAGCTCCTCGTCCAGAGCCGCGGCGCGTTGCATCCCGGGCCTTGCGGCCACGCGTTCCGCATAACTGCGGAAGACCTCCGAATCCGGCACCAGCTTGAACATGAGTGCCCAGTTCAATGCACCGCCCCACAGCACGTCCGCGGCGGTGAAGCGCTCACCCAGCAGCCAGGGGCCGCGCTCCAGCTGCGCCGTGAGCGTGTTGATGACGCTGTCGTAATCGCCGTAGCCGCAGCTCATCTGCGGGACTGCCGGGCGCTCGAACGAGCGATCCAGCAGCGCCGGTTCGAAGCAGGAGCCGTAGAACACCATCCAGCGCAGGTAGGCGCCGCGCAGCGGATCATCCTGAGCCGGCGCGAGCCCGGCTCGCGGAAAGGCGTCGGCCAGATACACAAGGATCGCCGGCTGTTCGGTGATCAGCACGCCGTGGTGGCGGATCGCCGGCACCTTGCCCATGGGATTGATGGACAGGTAATCGGGCGTGCGCTGTTCGCCGCGCTGCAGATCCAGCACGACCAGATCGTAGGGCACGTTCAATTCCTCCAGCATCGCGCGGGTGATGGCGGAGCGGCTGTGCGGCGCATGGAAGAAGGTAACGAGGCCTTGCGAATTCATGACGAAGTCTCCGTGGCGGGAACAGGAATCGGCGTGGTTCGAATCGCGCGCAGCAACGAACGCGCGGTCGGGGAAAGCCGCAGTGTCTGCGGCGGAGCGAGCAACTGGCGGCGCAGCGCAGGCGCGAGCGACTGCCACGCCGGTGACACGGCGAGCGCGGCGAGATGGCGCGCGTAGGCGGCGTGATCGGCGAACGCGGCGAACCACGCGAACACGTGCTCGCCTTCGCGCACCGGCAGCGCGGGAAAATTGTTGGGCGCGTATTCGGTAGCGAGGCAGGCGATCGGCGGCGCGCCGGCCGCGGCCAGCACCGGCTCGACTTCGTGTGCGAAGAAGTCGAGGAAGTCGCAGCCCACCGGCGCATCGAACGCGTACAGCGTGGCGACGACCACTTCGCCGGAGATTTCGCGACCGCCGACCGGCGCACGCTCGGCGCCGGCGAGATCGAATCCGCCTTCCGCCGCCAGTGGGCGCAGCAACAGCACGTTGTCGGAATCGATCATGGTCGCATTCGCCACGTCCCGGTGCGCCTTCCAGACCGGACCGCCGTAGAACGCGGTCAAGGCCTGCGCGCGCGAAGGCATGTCGGCGAAGCCGCGCAGCCAGACGAAGCGATCGGGATCGTCGAGGTCGCGGAACTGGCCGATCACTTTCATCCCGCACGCTTCCTGGGTTTCGACGAACTCGCGATCGAACAAATCGATCAGCGTTTCGCGCGCACCCGGGTGCAACGTGTACTGGCGCAACTCGACGATCGGGCTGAAGGTATTCATGCGGCGAGCCTCGCAAGTCGTGGCGCACGGGCGGTGCGGCCGCTCGTCGTCGATTTGCGCAACCCGGACCCGCTCGCGGCGGCATCGGCCGACCAGGTATGCGCACGACCATCCAGCAGCATCCCGAGCTGCGCCAGGCCGCGCCACGCGGCGATCAGCCGCTGAGCGCGCGAAGGCTTGTGCGGCATGCGGGAAACATCGGTGTCGTTCATCGTCTGTCCTTGGCATCCACGGGAACGGCAGTTTGGGGACCTGCTGCTGACAGCGTCATGTCAGCAGCAGGAGGATTGCTGGCGGGAAGCGGGCCGAGCCGCGACAATGGGCGTTCCTTGTGCCTGGATCCGCGCCCATGACTCCTTCCTCTCCGGTGACGCTCACGCAATTCCTGATCGAGGAGCAGCGCCAGCACGGCACGGTGAACGCCGACCTGCGCCTGCTGATCGAAGTGGTCGCGCGCGCCTGCAAGCGCATCTCGATCGCGGTGGGCAAGGGCGCGTTGGGCGGCGTACTGGGCGAGGCCGGCACCGGCAATGTGCAAGGGGAAGCACAGAAAAAATTGGACGTGATCTCCAACGAGATCCTGCTGGAAGCCAACGCCTGGGGCGGGCACCTGGCCGCGTGCGCGTCCGAGGAAATGGAGGATCCGCATCCGATTCCGGATGCCTATCCGAAAGGCAATTACCTCCTGCTGTTCGATCCGCTGGACGGCTCGTCGAACATTGACGTCAACATTTCGGTCGGCACGATCTTCTCGGTGCTGCGCGCCAGCGACGAACACGCGGAGCCGCGCACGGAAGATTTCCTGCAGCCGGGCACGCAACAGGTCGCCGCGGGTTATTGCGTGTACGGGCCGAGCACGATGCTGGTGCTGACCACCGGACGCGGCGTGCATGCGTTCACGCTCGATCGCGAGCTCGGCAGCTTCAAGCTGACCGCGCGCGACCTCACGATTCCGGCGGATACCAAAGAGTTCGCGATCAACATGTCCAACCGGCGCTTCTGGGAAGCGCCGATGCAGCGCTATGTGGACGAACTGCTCGCGGGCAGGGAAGGTCCGCGTGGCAAGGACTTCAACATGCGCTGGGTGGCCAGCATGGTGGCCGACGTGCATCGCATCCTCACCCGCGGCGGCATCTTCATCTACCCGCTGGACAGCAAGACCCGCGCGCAGGGCGGCAAGCTGCGGCTGATGTACGAGGCCAACCCGATGTCGATGATCGTGGAGCAGGCGGGCGGTGCGGCGACCACCGGTCGCCGGCGCATCCTCGACATCGCGCCGGAGAAGCTGCACCAGCGCGTGCCGGTGTTCCTCGGTTCGAAGAACGAAGTCGAAGTGGTGACGAAATATCACCTCGACGCAGACAAGGCGGCCTAGAAGAGCGAGACCTGCGGTGACAATGCTCGCGGCGGCGCGAAGCGCGAGCTGTCCAGCCGCACGCCGCCGCGGCGCGCGTAACCGTACTTCGCGCAAGCCACTTCGAAGCGGCGCGCGAGCAACTGCGCGAACACGCCCTGGCCACGCATGCGCGTGCGGAAATCCGAATCGTAATCGCGGCCGTCGTTCATCTGCTGCACCAGGCTCATCACGTGTTCGGCGCGTTGCGGCACGTGCGCGGCCAGCCATTCGCGGAGCAGTTGTTTCAGCTCATGCGGCAGCCGCAGGGTCGTGTAGCCGGCGGCTTTCGCACCCGCTTCGGCCGCGGCCTGCAGCACGTGCTCCATGTCGCGGTCGTTCAGCGCCGGGATGATCGGCGCCACCAGCACGCCGCAGGGCACGCCGGCCTCGTTCAAATTCCTGATCGCCTGGATGCGGCGATGCGGCGCGGAGGCGCGCGGCTCCAGCTTCGCCGCCAGCCGGTTGTCCAGGTGCGCGCAGGAAGTGAACACCTGCACGAGTTGCTGTTTTGCCATCGGCACCAGCAGGTCGAGGTCGCGTTCCACCAGCGCGTTCTTGCTGACGATGGTGCACGGATGCCGCGTTTCGAGCAGCACCTCCAGCACCGCGCGCGTGATCCGGTGCCTGCGCTCGATCGGCTGGTACGGGTCGGTGTTGGCGCCGAGGTTGATCGGCGAGCAGCGATAGCCGGGTTTGGCGAGCTCCTTGCGCAACAGCTCGGCGGCATTGGTCTTCGCGAACAGCCTGGTTTCGAAATCCAGCCCGGGCGAAAGATTGAGGTACGCGTGCGAAGGCCGCGCGAAGCAATAAATGCACCAACAATGTGTGATTAGCGCAAAGTGTTCATGACCGGATTTCCGGGTTGCAATCAGCATCTTAGATCATTTTTTCGAAAAGGTGTTCAGAGCTCAACCTCAGGGCCTTGATTGCTCCTTTCGAGCCAAAATCCATCGGCAGCACAGATGAACGTGTGAGCCAACCATCCGGAAATCTGGTGCAAACCTCAGCGCAATTCCAAATCCGATTGTCCATCACTGAACCTATGGTGCAACTTTTGCGCGCCCCGCGCAGTGCGGTGTCGCTTTGATGGACAGACACTCGTTAGGAATGCAAAAACACACATCTGACGTCGCCCCTCAAAGGGCTGCGGATGCCAATAGATCCGACGGACGCACTCCAAGCCCTTCAGCCAAGCGCCCCAATGTGTGAAGCGTGACGTTGCGTTCGCCCCGTTCAATTGCACTGTAATAGGCGCGATGCATGCCAATCGCATCGGCAAATGTGTCCTGACTGTACTCCAATGCTTGCCGCCGCTTACGGACAGCAGCCCCCAGCTTCTTCTGTAGCGTCACCTTTTCCATGCGGTGACGCTAAGCAGGGGATACTTTTAGGGCTACTCCTTTAGATGTAGTCTATATATATGTATCAAAGGAGCGCCTGGCATGCCCCTAAGACTGGTCGACGACGATCTCGATTTGTCTGTCGACATCCCTGTGGCATGGGATATCAAGGAGGCACTCGGGATCCAAATGCAGCGCTGTCTCTCGGCCAGCACCAACTCGCCGTTCGAGTGGCGCCTCCTAACGAGTCTCAACTCGATTCTGGATGCCGACCTGCAGCCGCCGACCCCTAAGCAGGTTTCGTATGCGATGGGCATTGCCAAGGCCTTGGCGATCTCGTTGCCTGGCGAGGCACTTCGCTACAGGGGGGCAATGAGCCAGTTTCTAGGCCGCCATGCGCCCGCGTACCAGGAAATGTGCCGAAACAAACAAGCTTGATTTCCGCCGAGGCTAGCGCCGGCCGGCTGCATGTACACACACCGAGAGGAAAATAGGTGGACTTGGACCAGCTGATCGCTCGAGCACTCAAGGATTCCCGCGAAGAAGCCCCGCTGTTCCGCGCTCTTCTCGCTGCGACGCTCTACGCGCATGTGCCCATATCGGACGATTCTAAGCGCCTTCGAATGATCCAATTCATCCACCCCGACACGGGCCAGACGTTGCTGCCTGTGTTCACTGATGAGGCTAAAGCCCGAAAAGCCGCTGGGGCGTCTGCACGGCTCATAGCTATGCCAGGGCGGGATCTTCTGAGGCACACGCGTGGTGCGACACTGATGCTCAACCCAAATGACACGAACTGCATTCTGTACCCGGAGGAGGTCAAGGCTCTGTTGGCGGGTCGATCTCTTCCGACATTTGAAAAGTACGAGCTAAAGGATGCAGAGCAATGCAGTGTCTCGATTCCCGACCAAGTACCAGAGGGGCTGCTGCGTACACTCAAAGCTCTTTATGCCACCTTTGAGTGCGTCGGTGCAGCGTACATAATAGAAATCCGGAAGCCAGATCCGCGTGACCTGCCCATCCTGCTGATCGCGGTAGAAGTCGAGCCAGCCGAAACCGAGCGAGTGATTCGCGCCTCGATCGAAGCTTTGGGCCCGTATGTAGAGGGGCCACATGCAGTGGACCTCTTGGCTTTGAACCCAGCCGACGGGCCAAACGAAACGTTTGCAAATGTGGAACCCTTCTATACTTCAATCAAAGCTGCAGCAGGCTTCTCGGATTGAACTCGTTTCGGGTGTTTCGCTAGGCTGCGAGCCGATGTTCGTAATACGGCCGGTCGCGGTTGTCCAGGATCGCGTACAGCGCGGCCAGGTTGGCCGGGTCGGGATTGAGCCAAGCGTCCAAATGCTCGGGCTTGATCGGGATGATGCAGCGGTCGTGGCCGGCCGCGGCGATCTCGGGCGGCGGCTCGTACGTAATGGCCGCGAATGAAAACAGGTCCGGCTCGTCCGCCTTGGTGCCCTTCGAATACGACCACAGGCACGCCACCAGCATGTCGTGCGGCGGATTGGGCCGGAATTCCAGCACCACGTTCTCTTCCTTCTCGCCGGGCGCCAGCTCGCGGTGCTCGACCTTGTGCCGCGATACGTTCTCGTAGAAGGCCTCCACGACCATGACGCCATGGTGGTGGCCGAACAGGCGCGACCAGGTCTCCTCCAGCTTGTCGCGGCGCGCGTTGTAGGTGCCCGGGAACTTGCGCTCGACCTGCTCGCTCCAGCCGGGCAGCCGGCACTGGTAGCGCATCGGCACGACCAGGCGCCGGCCCTCCCTCATGATGATCACCGGCGCGTACTGGCCCGGATAGATCCGCGAATCGCGGTCCAGCAGGTTCTCGCGCCGCAGGTCCTCCAGGTTGCGCTGGGCGCGGGCGATCTTGTCGCGTGCGATGCGCTGGTCGCTCTGCGCCTTTTTCGTCGGCTTGGACTGGAGCGCTCGCTCGGCGTTGTTGAGCCGGGTCTTCTGCTGGAACAGCTCGGACTCGAACACGCGGGCCTGCTCGGCCTCGGCTTCGCGGATGATCGCGAGGATCTCCCGCTCCTCGTCGTTGCGCGGGTGCGCGAAGGCCGCCTTCATGGCCTTGGGGATCTTCTGCCAGCCGCCGTCCTTCTTCTTTTCCCAGAAGAGCTTCGCGAACTGGTGGATGCTCAGGCCCGCCCCGAACTCGCGTTCGTACTTGCGGAAGTCGGCCCGGATTTGCGCGGAATAGCACATGAGTGGAAGCCGCAAATTGTTGTGCAGAGCTTAATCCAGCAGAGGGAAGCCACCGTTGGGCGTGGCATCAAGTCGATCGGTTGAGGGCAACATACCGTGGTCAACACAACCCCACTCCAGTCGCGACAGCGCCCCTGCGCCAATTATCCGGCTCCCTGCATCCGCGAGCTGAAGGCGTCCGGCCTGAAGGAAGGCAATTTCGAGTCAGCGCCGTACAATCGGCCCCTGCAGCGCTGACGCGCAGCCCAGATATCTAAACATGAGCTGCTTGAGGGAGACCAACTCGGCAGCCTGCTTCGCGATAAAGGGGATGGGTAGGTGATCACCGGCGACATCAAGAATCAGATCGACCGCATCTGGGACTCCTTTTGGTCCGGCGGTATCTCGAACCCGCTGGAGGTGATCGAGCAGATCACCTACCTGCTTTTCATCCGCCGGCTCGATGATCTGCAGACCTTGGAGGAGAACAAGGCCAATCGGCTGAAGCAACCGATGCAGCGCCGCATCTTCCCGCAGGGCAAGGACGGTAAGAAGCGAGCCTACGACGACTATCGCTGGTCGCGCTTCAGGCACCTCGCGCCGGCCGACATGTTCGAGGTGGTCGGTGAGCACATCTTTCCCTACCTGCGCACCGGACTTGCGCAGCAGCTCGGCAACGGCGAATCCACCTACGCGCACCACATGAAGGATGCGCGCTTCACCATTCCGACGCCGGCGCTGCTGGCCAAGGTGGTGGACATGCTTGATCACGTGCCGATGGATGATCGCGACACCAACGGCGACATCTATGAATACATGCTGGCCAAGATCGCCAGCGCCGGCCAGAACGGGCAGTTCCGCACGCCGCGCCACATCATCCGGCTGATGGTGGAACTGACCGCGCCACAGCCGACCGATGTGATCTGCGACCCGGCATGCGGCACGGCCGGCTTCCTTGTCGCGGCGGGCGAGTACCTGCGCGACCGGCACCCCAACTTGCTGCACGACAAGAAGCGCAACGAGCACTTCCACCACCGGATGTTCCACGGCTTCGACTTCGACAACACCATGCTGCGCATCGGCAGCATGAACATGCTGCTGCACGGCGTGGAGAGCCCGGACATCCGCTACCGCGACTCGCTGGCGCAGGACCATGCAGGCGAAGCGGACAAATACACGCTGGTGCTGGCCAATCCTCCGTTCGCCGGCAGTCTGGATTACGAGAACACCGCCAAGGACCTGTTGCAGATCGTCAAGACGAAGAAGACGGAGCTGCTCTTCCTCGCGTTGTTCCTGCGCCTGCTGAAACCCGGCGGGCGTGCGGCGGTGATCGTGCCCGACGGCGTGCTGTTCGGCTCCAGCAAGGCGCACAAGGAGCTGCGCCGCATCCTGGTGGAGGACCAGAAGCTGGAGGCCGTGGTCTCCCTGCCCGGCGGCGTGTTCAAACCTTATGCGGGCGTCTCCACCGCGATCCTCGTCTTCACCAAGACCAACTCCGGCGGCACCGACGCCGTCTGGTTCTACGACATCGACGCCGACGGCTGGAGCCTCGACGACAAGCGCACGCCGCTGCTACCCGAGGACAAACTCGGCCCGGTGCCGAAGACCGCGCTCTCCGCGGGCGGCCACGCGAAGAACAACCTGCCCGACGTCCTCGCGCGCTGGGCCGAGCGCGCCGGCGCCGAGCGCGAGCGCCCGCGCACCGCGCAGAGCTTCTGCGTGCCCAAGGCCGACATCGCCGCGCAGGGCTACGACCTCTCGCTCAACCGCTACAAGGAAGTGGTGCACGAGGCGGTCGAGCACCGACCGCCGAAGGAGATCCTCGCGGAGCTGGCGAAGCTGGAGGAGGAGATCCGGCGGGGGATGAAAGAACTAGAGGGAATGCTCGCATGAGCGTGCACCGTCCTGTTCGACTAGGGGACATTGCCGAGTCAATCGACTACGGAGTAACTGCGTCTGCCTCAAGCAAGCCAATCGGCCCTAAATTTCTTCGAATCACGGATATTCAGGATGGTACCGTCGATTGGAACACTGTCCCGTGGTGCGAATGTGACGCACGATCAGCCTCAGACGCAAGGCTGAAATCGGGCGATATCGTATTCGCACGCACAGGCGCAACTACCGGGAAGAGCTTTCTTATCCGTGACTGCCCCGACGATACAGTATTCGCGTCCTATCTGATCCGTGTTCGGCTAAGTACTCCTGTCGATCCGCGATTCGTTAGCCACTTTTTTCAGACGCCACGGTATTGGGCACAGATTACTAAGAGCGCGCGCGGTGTCGCGCAACCTGGCGTCAACGCAACCACTCTCAAGGAACTACAGATTCCCCTCCCGCCCCTCCCTGAGCAGCGGCGGATTGCGGAGATCCTGGACAAGGCAGACGCGCTGCGGGCCAAGCGGCGCGCCGCCCTCGCGCAGCTCGACGAGCTCACCCAGTCCATCTTCCTGGACATGTTCGGCGATCCTGGTACCAACCCAAGGGGCTGGCCCGTTGCGCCACTGATGAGCCTGTGTACGCGAGTAACAGACGGAACTCACCAGCCGCCGCCTTGGAGCTCAATCGGACATCCTTTTTTGTTTGTAAGCAACATCACTAGCGGCGAGCTTAATTTCGATACAACGAAGTTCATTTCCGACGAGACACACGCCGAACTTATGCGTCACTGTCCGATAGAGCTCGGCGACGTCTTGTATTCGACAGTCGGTTCGTACGGCGTACCAGCCCTGGTGCGAAACAACCGGAAGTTCGCGTTCCAACGTCACATCGCGCACCTCAAGCCGAATCGCGAAATCATAGAGCCGGAATTTTTGCGTGTCATGCTCGCCTCGCCGCCGCTTAAGCGACAAGCGGATCGGGTAGCGCGCGGAATTGCGCAGAAGACGGTGAATCTTGCCGATATTCGCAAGTTCGTGGTCTTCAAACCGCCGCTTGAAGCTCAGCGTGCATTAGTTGAACGCGTGTCCACGATTCGCAGACTGCATGGGATGCATAGGGGATCTTTAGCTTCTTGCGACGCCTTGTTTGCTTCCCTACAACACGGCATCTTCCGAGGTGAGCTGTAGCGCATCGCCGTAAAGCAATTCAGGGGAAGAGAGATGAACGGAATATGGGGACGGTTGCGACGGAAACCTGCCAAGCCTGAGAGGGGTGGCACTCCAAAAGCGCTTCTGCCTGACGCGGCCAAGTCCACTGCCAGCATTCCTGCTGACAACCCCATCACCAGACCGGACGAAGATACTCTCGGGCGAGCAAAATTCGCGCGCTCATTCGCAGATCGAATTCTCGCTCTCGATTCGACCGAGGGCGTAGTTGTCGGCGTGTTAGGTCCATGGGGATCTGGGAAGACATCTTTCGTCAACCTCGCTTCTGAATGCTTGCGACAGTCCGGCGTCGCCGTCCTGGAATTCAATCCCTGGATGTTCAGCGGCGCAGACCAACTGGTCCAGGCGTTCTTCATAGAACTTTCCGCGCAACTGAAGCTCCGCCACGACTTTGCCGAAATTGGCACGCTGGTCGAGGACTATGGAGAAGCGTTCTCGGGTTTGGGCTGGCTACCCTTTGTTGGCCCATGGATCGAGCGCGGTCGTGCAGCTACACGGGTGTTCGCCAAGCTCCTTGAGCGCAGGAAGAAGGGTATTCGGGCGACTCATCAAAAGGTTCGCGATGCTCTTGAGAAGCTTGAGAAGCCGATCGTCGTAATCCTGGACGACATTGATCGCTTGACCACACCGGAAATCCGGGACGTCTTCAAGCTCGTACGTCTGACAGCCAATTTTCCGAAGATCATCTACGTTCTGGCGTTCGACCGTATCCGGGTCGAGCAGGCGCTCGGTGAGCAGGGGATCCCCGGTCGCGACTATCTTGAAAAGATTCTGCAGATCGGAATTGACCTTCCGGCTGTGCCGGAACACGTGCTGATCTCGCAAGTTTTCAAGGCCATAGATGGCGCACTTGCCGGAATCGAGAATCCCGGACGTTTTGACGAAGACTCTTGGCCAGATGTGTTCATGGAGGTCATCCGACCTCTAATCCGGAACATGCGGGATGTACGCCGGTACGCGGCGGCAATCCATGGCACCGTTCGCGATCTGGGCGGTCAAGTTGCTCTAGCCGACGCCTTGGCGCTGGAAGCCATTCGCGTTTTCCTGCCTGATGTATTTCGCAGTATGCACCTTGCGGTGGACGGACTCACGAACACACAAAATGGCTATGGAATGCATGGCGATCCACCGCACCTGAAGGCACAGATCGAGACCCTTTTAAAAGCTGCTGGTGATCGCGAAGAAGTCGTACGCGCCCTGATACAGCGGCTTTTCCCTGCGGCCGAGCGACACGTGGGGGGAACTCACTATGGCGGTGAATGGAAGAATCGATGGCTTCGAGATCGGCGTGTTGCCCATGAGGACATTCTCCGACTTTACTTGGAGAGGGCCATGGGTGAACGGCTCCAGTCCTTCACGGACGCCGAGAATGCTTGGGCTCGAATGACAGATCGCGAGGCCTTCGATTCCTACCTGCGTTCGCTTCCCATGGAGCGCGTGCAGGATGTCATCTCGTCACTTGAAGCATACGAAGATCGGTTCGGGCGCGAGCACGTCTTACCGGCAACCGTGGTGCTACTCAACCTCCTGCCTGATCTTCCTGAGCGCCAACTTGGAATGATGGATCTGGACACACGATTGGTTGTCGGACGCGTCGTCTACCGACTCGTGCGGGCGCTCAAAGATACTCAAGTTGTGGAAGCTGCGGTTCGAGAAATACTTCCTCACGTCCATTCACTTTCATCGAAGTGGGAGCTCATTACGGATGTCGGATATCGCGAGGGAGCAGGTCACAAACTTGTTTCCGAAGATGCGGCAAAGGCTTTTGAGAAGGAGTGGCGCGCTTCGGTTCGCGCAGCCAATGCGGAAACGTTGGGAAAGGAGACGCAGCTTCTGGGAACCTTGCTACACACCAAGAAGGATGCGGAAGCTGATGAGCCTCCACTCGTGATTCATGATTCCCCTGCGGTTACCCGAGCGCTTCTGAAAGCAGCGCGAGGCGAAGTTCGAAGTCAGGCCATGGGCAGCCGAGCCATTCAGCGAGAACCTCGCCTCGCGTGGGATTCTTTGATCGAGCTGTTTGGGGATGAGGCCATCTTGCGCCGGCGTATTGAAGACCTGAAGGCTTCAGAGCCAAACGACGTGGGCGACCTGCTTGAGCTAGCCGACAAGTACCTGTCTGGGTGGCGGCCCAAGGATTTCGATGATGATTAGTGCCAACGTCGCGTGACTACCATTCACGAATGAAGACGGGGGGCTTTCGACGTGAGTCAGTTTGACTTCCTCGAGCGCGAATGGCCCGCGGTATTCGCGGCCGCGGCGAAGGTGGAAGGCACGGTGCGCACAGATCCCCGCACCGCGTGCTTCTATGCACGCCGCGCGCTGGAACTGGCGGTGGGCTGGGCCTACAAGCACGATCCCGCGCTGCGGCTGCCCTACCAGGACAATCTTTCCGCGCTGATCCACGAACCGAGTTTCAAGCAGACGGCCGGCGAGGCGGTATTCAACAAGGCGCGGGTGCTCGTGACGCTGGGCAACCGCGCGGTGCATAGCCATCGCCCGGTACCGGAAGCCGATGCGCTCGCCGCGGTGCGCGAACTGTTCCATGTCTGCTACTGGCTGGCGCGGACCTACGGCCGAGTCGAGCGCCCAGATCCGGGGCTCGTCTTCAGTGCATCCGCACTGCCGAAGTCCGCGCAAGTCGCCGCGCAGACCGCCGATCAATTGCAGGAGCTGCAAACGCGGCTGCGCGAGAAGGACGAAAGCCTCGCCGCGCTGCTCGCAGACAAATCCGCGCTCGACGAAGAACTGAAACGCCTGCGCGCAGAAGTCGCCGCCGCCAAGAAAGTCGCGGCCGCACAGCCGGACGATCATGACTACGCCGAGGCCCAGACTCGCGACTACTTCATAGACCTGCTGCTGAAGGAAGCCGGCTGGCCGCTGGATCAGGAACGTGATCGCGAATTTCCGGTCACCGGCATGCCCAACAACACCAGCGAGGGCTTCGTTGATTACGTGTTGTGGGGCGACGACGGCAAGCCATTGGGGCTGGTCGAAGCCAAACGCACGCGCCGCGATGCGCGCGTGGGGCAGCATCAGGCCAAGCTCTACGCTGACTGTCTGGAACAGCAGTTCGGCCAACGGCCCGTGATTTTCTATTCCAATGGCTATGAGCACTGGATCTGGGACGATGCGAACTACCCGCCGCGCCGCGTGCAGGGCTTCTACAAGAAACCGGAACTGGAGCTGCTGATCCAGCGGCGAGAGACGCGCCGTTCGCTTGCCCAAGCGCCCATCAGCACCACGATCGTGGAGCGCTACTACCAGACGCGCGCGATCCGCCGCATCGCCGAGTCGTTCGAACGCGACCACGACCGCAAGGCGCTGCTGGTGATGGCGACCGGTTCGGGCAAGACACGAACGGTGATCGCCCTTTGCGACCTCCTGATGCGCTGCAACTGGGCCAAGCGCGTGCTGTTCCTCGCCGACCGCGTGGCGCTGGTGAACCAGGCGGTCAACGCCTTCAAGGCCTTCCTGCCGGATGCATCGCCGGTCAATCTCGTCACCGACAGGAATGCGCAGGGCCGGGTGTACGTTTCGACCTATCCCACGATGATGGGATTGATCGACGAAGCGTCCGATGGCGAGCGCCGCTTCGGTGCAGGCCATTTCGACCTAGTGATCATTGACGAGGCGCATCGCTCGATCTTTCAGAAATACCGGGCAATCTTCGATTACTTCGACTCGCTACTGGTGGGCCTCACCGCGACGCCCAAGGATGAGGTGGATCGGAATACCTACAGCCTGTTCGATCTGGAGGACGGCGTTCCGACCGATTCCTATTCACTGGAGGAAGCCGTGCGCGACGGCTTCCTGGTGCCGCCCAGGGCGGTGTCGGTGCCGCTCAAGTTCCAGCGCGAAGGTATCAAGTACGACGAACTGACCGAGGACGACAAGGACCAGTGGGACGCACTGGAGTGGGACGACGACGGCAGCGTGCCCGATCGCGTCGAAGCCGAGGCGGTCAACAAGTGGCTGTTCAACAAGGGCACGGTGGACAAGGTGCTGGAGCACCTGATGACGCGCGGACTCACCGTGGCGGGTGGGGACCGGCTGGGCAAAACCATCGTTTTCGCCAAGAACCAGCAGCACGCCGACTTCATCGCCGAGCGCTTCAATGCCAATTACCCGCACTACAAGGGAGAGTTCGCGCGGGTCATCACCTTCAAGACCGAATACGCGCAGAACCTGATTGACGCGTTTTCGGCCAAGGGCAAGGCGCCGCACATCGCGATTTCCGTGGACATGCTGGACACCGGCATTGACGTGCCGGAAGTCGTGAACCTGGTGTTCTTCAAGCTGGTGCGCTCGAAGACCAAGTTCTGGCAGATGCTCGGCCGCGGCACGCGATTGTGCGCGGACCTATTCGGCCCCGGAGAGGACAAGGAATGCTTCTTCGTCTTCGACTACTGCCAGAACCTCGAATACTTCAGCCAGGACATGCCCGGGACTGAAGGCTCGGCCATGGCGTCGCTCGCCAAGCGGCTGTTCGATGCGCGGCTGGAGCTGATAGCGGCCTTGGGCAAGGGCGGGCTGGGCCAGGCCGTGCAGGAGGCCATCGCCGATTACGCCGGACCGAAGAGCAACGAAGAGGTACGGCAGGCCGTCATTGAGCGATTGCAGCACGAAGTCGCCTCCATGAACCTCGGTAATTTCGTCGTGCGTCCGCACCGCCGTCTGGTGGAGAAATATTCGAAGCCGGAGGCGTGGCAGGTCCTGGCGCACGATGCGATTGCGGAGCTATCGCATGCCGTGGCCGGGCTTCCGACCGAACTCGGCCCCGAGAAGGAGGAAGCCAAACGCTTCGACCTGCTCTCGTTGAACCTCCAGCTTGCCCTGCTGCGTGCCGAGCTGGGCTTTCAGCGGCTGCGCGACCGCGTGAAGGAAATCGCGGCTTTGCTGGAAGAAAAGGACGCGATCCCGATGGTGCGGGCGCAGATGCCGCTGATCCAGAGCGTGCAGAGCGACGAGTGGTGGCAGGACGTCACGGTACCGATGCTGGAAGCGATGCGCCGGCGCCTGCGCGACCTGGTGCAGTTCATTGACAAGCGCCAGCGCAAGATCGTCTACACCGATTTCGAAGACGAGCTCGGGGACGAGACGGATGTAGTTCTGCCCGGATTTGCAATCGGCACGGATGAAGCAAAGTTCCGCGCAAAGGTGCAGGCGTTCCTTCGCGAGCACCTTGACCATGTGGCGGTGGCCAAGCTTCGAATGAACCGGCCACTCACATCCACCGATCTGTCCGAACTGGAACGCCTGCTCGGCGAAAGCGGAGCCGGTGGCATCGAGGATATTCGTCGCGCCGCGAAGGATGCGCACGGACTCGGGCTGTTCGTGCGCTCACTCGTCGGCATGGACCGGGCGGCGGCGAAGGACGCACTGGCGGAATTCACCAACGGAAAAACGCTGACGTCCAGCCAGCTCGAATTCATTGACCTGATCCTGAATCATCTTACCGAGCACGGAATCGTCGAGCCTTCGCGGCTGTACGAATCGCCGTTCACGGATGTCACGCCCCATGGCCCGGATGGGCTGTTCAAGCCTTCGGAGCTGGACGAGCTATTGCGGAGTTTGGAAGCCGTGCGTAACTCCGCTTCCGCAGCGGTGGCGGCGTGACTCAATTTGGGCGTAAGCGTTTCGCCAGAACCCCATACCCAGCGCAATAAGGACTGTGCCGAGCCGCAAGGCGTGATTTTTCCGGAGTAATTGGCAGCATCTGTTCAGGTGGCATGCCGCCGGATGGCGAAGACCGACTCGGACGTTTGCGATGCCTTAATTACCTCTGTCCCCTTATTTCGCCCCCTTACCCTTAGAATTGATCGGGGAGTCAAACGCCCGGCCAAAAAGCATCACCAACTTGATCGCTCGGATAATGGAGACAAGCATCCGATAGGTGCGCCAACCGGCCACTCGGGGCAACTCGCTGGCGGTTTCCATCATATTCCAAGTATGGGCAGACAGACTCGTCGTGCCACGGCGTCAACAGCCGCACGATCTGTCCCACCGCGATTGACGCTAGAACGCCATTCGGCCAAATCACCTGCGGCCGAGCGCCGGCTGCACCATAGTCTTTAGCTTCCTTGGCCAATAGCGAATCGGTGAGAAATCCCATGCACCGCATGCAAGGGCAACCAGGTAGCGACGTAATCACTTGGCCGGTGATCGTAAAACGGGAGCCATGTGTGAGCACGTCCATTCCAATATCGACATATGGCAACAAAAACCGCCGACAGTAACCTTCCAACTCCCCGCGAGCAGCGTAGCCGTCGATGCATCCCACTACCGCGGTACAGTCCCGTAACGCTTCCGCCGTCTCCTGCCAGCACTGGTTGAAACAAGTCACGGATGCGTTTGGCTGAATGCCGACAATCAGCCTTTTCAATACCTCGGTCTTCCACGCGCTTTCTGCTGCATCTGAGGGACGACTGCCGACCATTCGATTGAGATTCACATCCTCCACCGTGTCGGGGTCAATTAGAAGGATATTGCCGACCCCAATATGAGCAAGCTGCTGGGCAACATGCGAACCACCACCGCAATTACCTACTATGGCTATTTTCGTTCGCGAGAATAACGTGGTGCTGTGCTCGCCGAGGAACGACTGCCGATCATCACGTCCCGTCATTCAAATCTCCAAGTCTTCATTCGATCGCTAGCAATCACGCAGGGAATGAGTTCCACTACCGGGCGCTCGCGCTTTATCCAGAGCGCGCCCCATAAATCGTCGAAACTTAAGATCAAGGTTCCATGCGGATGGTTGGGGCAAACGTTCCAGAAGTTTGGGACAAAGCGCTCGCTTTCGCGCTTGTCAGTAAGACTGGGCCCTGGGCGCCCGTAATGATCGTGGCGATGCACGTGGAGTACACTGGCGGGCTTCGCGTAAATGCGCTGTAGGATTTTGCGAAAGGCACCCGAACCCAGCATGGCGGCCGCCCGCAGATCATCTTCATAGTCGTCATCTGCTACTGGATAGTAGGTTGCGCCGTAGAGTCCCAGTCCGCCCGCTGGGAGGCTCGCGACCCCGCAAGTCAAAAAGCCATCTCGCTCTCCAGCAAAGGGATGCGGTCGGTTCAAGTCTGCATGGATTGTCTCCAGCAGGCGCTCGGGCAAGCGCAGCACCGTCTTCATCGCAGTGCGTCCAAATGACACATCAACATTTGGTGCAAGGGCAGGTCTGCGGGCACGCCCTGCCACGACCAGGTATGCCATTTCCGACCGAGCAGCTGGTGAACCGTCCAGTTGTTTCCTTTTTGCGGAAACGCCTGCGAAAGGAATAAGCGCGTTGTGTAGCCCGAGTGAGTTGATGGACAAAGCACGGCATCCAGCTCGTGCACCTGCCCGTTCACGCGAATCCGCAACTTGCTCAGCACGACAAGGTTGGTTCCCGCCTCAGACATGACCTGCGCTTGCGCACAAAAAGGATCCAAGGACGCAAGCTGCTCGGGGGCGACCATCAGGATGATCCACCGCGGCGTACGTGTGATACAAAATGCTCGCCTCCCTTTTCAAGCACGATGGTCGCCGAGTCCGTGATCTCGATGAACTCGCCACTGAGCACTTGATCGAGGTCGTGATCTGCCGGCACACCAAGAGCTTGCTTGAGAGTTGCCCCGGTGTACTTGCCTACCGGAATCTCCTTGCGGTGTCTGTCGATGGTCACCACGATCTCCCTTGTTGGATGCGGGTGATGGTGGCCGCCATTTTGGTTCCGACCCTGCCTGGAGTCGTGTCCGTCCGCCGCAGCATCTGCTGTGCAGTCATTCATCTGTGTAGTCCTTATTGACTGAGGTCTGAAGATGTGGTCCTATTTGTTGCAGATGTAGGACGTATCTCATGCGAGACGTATCGTCTTACCTGCGAGACACTTTACTGGGCAGCGCCTGAGTCGTCAAGGCTCGGGCGCTTCTATTTTGAGCGGAGATATAATGACCCTGAAAATCAGTGACTTAGGCAAGATGATTGTCGCCAAGCGAGGTAGCCGGGGGGTCAGGGCCGCAGCATTGGAAGCAGGCGTAAGCCCGGCCACCCTGTCCAGGGTAGAGAACGGTCACATGCCCGACTTGGCCACTTTTGCCAAACTCTGCAAATGGATCGAGCGGGATCCTCGTGAGTTTCTAGGAATGGAAACGAGCAGCGGAGAGACAGCTCCTCCAGCGGCTGTGGTGCATTTCAAGAAGAAGAAGACCGTCTCAATGGACACTGCCACAGCTTTGGGTCACCTCATCCTTGCCGCACAAGCTGCTTTGCGTGCGCGCGAAAGCCTCTTAGGTAAGTGACCCTTTGCGCCGCGGGTTCAAGGCCCAAGCGGAACGGAATGCCGCAGCGGCACGAGCCGCATTGGGGCTGGAAGAGCTCGCGCCTCTAGACCCATGGGCGTACGCCGAACACCTGAGCGTGAGTGTTCTCGAATTCGACACACTTGCGCTGGATCCCCAAGCTGCCCGCCAGCTGACGGAGCTTGACGCCTCAAGCTGGTCAGCGATGACTCTGCAAGAGCAGAACGGCCTCGCCATCGTGATCAATCCAGCGCACGCGAAAGTACGGCAGCGGAATGATCTCATGCATGAGATATCGCACATTCTGTTGCAGCATGTTCCCGCCCGTGTGGAGGTCGCGCCGTCGAAGTTGCTTCTCCTGAGCGACTACTCCGACGAGCAGGAGCAAGAAGCAGATTGGCAAGCAGGCGCGCTCCTCCTCCCGCGGGACGGGCTGGTGCGCTGGCGCTCTCGCCAGCAAAGCGTGTCAGACATCGCATCGCACTTTGGTGTCAGCACGGCACTTTGCGAATGGCGTTTGCGAATGACTGGGGTCGATGTACAAATGCGTCGCTCTACGACCGGTTGATTTCGTACTCTGTCCGGCGGCTACTTAGTAGATCAGGTCAGGGCTGAAGGCGCCTACTTTCTGAGCGAGAACGTGTTTTGGGGAACTATCAGCTGGACGTTGACTATTGATGTGGCTGTCAATACTATTGTGGCCAACACACCCGCCACGCCTCTGCCACGCCCCGTCGTAGCAAGCGCAAATAGGCGGGTTTTTTTTGCCCGTACCAGAGATGGGGATGGCGCAATACACCAAGCCAGCGCTGACCTACGCCGATCAGCTGCAACAACTGCAGCAGCGCGGCCTTCAGGTGCGCGATCCAGTGCACGCGACTATGTACCTCGAGCGCGTGGGCTACTACCGGTTGATGGGTTACCTATTTCCGCTGCGTCACCCGGGCAGTGATGATTATTTGCCCGGCGCCGCTTTTGAGACGGCAGTCGAACGATATGAATTCGATCAAGCATTGCGCCTGCTAGTTCTGGATGCAATCTGTAGCATTGAGGTCACGGTGCGTACGAAGGTGACCTATCACATGGGGCACCGATATGGTGCATTCGGCCACGCTGAGCCGGCTAATGTGGTCTATTCCGGAGCATGGCACACGGATTGGCTTGGCGGCGTTGATGAAGAAGTGAGTCGGTCGCGCGAGGCTTTTCTGGATCACTACAAAGCGCGGTATCATCAACCGCAATACCCACGCGTCCCAATTTGGATGGCGACTGAGGTTATGTCGTTGGGTGCATTGTCCAAGCTTGTCGCCGCGATGCACAACGCCGACAAAAAAGCAATTGCGGCAGAGTTCGCGCTAGCGGCTCCGGTATTTGCCAATTGGCTACACGTTATCAGTGTGGTGCGTAATGTAGCCGCCCATCATGGGCGACTTTGGAACCGGGTTTTCGGTGTGTCTGCCATGCGCCCGAAGAACGGCTCTTTTCAATATATGGCTCACGCCTATCCGACAGACCGCATGTTCTTCGTCTTGCAGGCACTGAGATGGATGCTCAAGGCGACCATCGGCGATGCGGACGCGTGGCGTGACCGCGTCACGGACCACTTGCAGACGTTATTAGTTGCACCGGATCTCGAGCTCAGCATGGGCGCGCTGCCAAACTGGAACACTCACCCTGCATGGCGGTGACACCCATGGCGCTTCTCTGGAGAGAAATTAAGCGGCCGAGTCTGTGCATTGGTCGCTATTGCCTGATGCCGGAAGTTGATCGGAACGCCGGCGAGATCATCACGAAGAATTGGTTGAGGTGAATCAAGCACAACGGTCACGCACCATCAACAAATGTAGGGCTGCGCGTTCCTTACTCCAAATTCCCGAAAGGCTTCCACATCTTGGCTCAAAGCCTCAGTTCAGAGTAGCTGGCTAGTGATGAAGAGTCACGAACATCCTCCACCGCATAATGCGATTGCATCTAGGGCTAGCCAAGGTTTGTCCCCTGGCGAGTCGCATTGGACTGGTTCATTGCTTCAATAGTGATTCTTTGTGCCGCCAGCAAGGACCTCGCTTGGGCCAACTTGTTTTGAAGGTCGGCAACCTGCTTGCGCAGTGACTCGACTACATCTCTTCGGACACTCGGGGATTCACAGGAAGCCTGATGCTGCTGAATCAGCATGCGAACTTTCGGGTAACGGCATCCATCGAAGCCAACTAGGGTTCGGCTACAACCTGCTTCTTGAGCAACTGTCGAGGGATTTATTTTTAAGCTCCCTCGGTTGCTCTTGGCTTTCAAATGGGGGTTCTTGGGGGACCCATTACTTAGCCGTTCAAATGCGGCCAGGAGCTCCTGCTCCATCTTAGGCTGACGTCGCTTCACCGGGGACATGCGTGTTCGCCTCCCGCAAGGTTCTTACAAGCTGACGTGCTTGTGCCAGCTGTCGCTTGTATACCCACTGTTCGTCCGCATTTTGGCCGGCCTTGGACTTTTCAAGCTTTGCTACTCGCTCCTCCCAGTACTCGAGGTTCTCCCTTCTCACCAGGAAATTTTGGCACGCAGCGCATATCGAAGGCTCCCGAAAAGCCACGTTGGGTCGAACATTGCTGCCGCTCATCGTTCCGGCGATTTCATGACACCTAGCGACCATGGGGCGGATGGCAACCGCGCACGCCCCATAATCGGTGAAATGCAATCTCAGGTCGTGCTGCAAGACAAGACCCTTCAAGCGACCTATCGCGTCTATCGCTGGAAGCGTAAGGAGTTCCTCCCTCAGCTCTGGCGACGTCTCGGCGATGAACTTCGAGAACCGCCCGCTGCTGCCCTTCGGATCCGTCACCGCCTCATAAAGCACTTCCGCGGCTTGGTTGACACGGATTTCGTCCATCATCTTTCGAAGCTCGGGATCGTTGCCGATATAGCCCAGCTCCGTCATCACAGTACTTGCATGATTGAAGTGCTGCGCGAGCGGGCCAAGCGCTCGCTTGTTCGTCCGCAGCACGAAGTGAGCGAAGGTGGTACGCCACTGTTGCGCACGGAACCCATACTCACTCGTCTCTTCCCTCGATTGAGTCGTGAGAGGTAATCCTACGTAGTTCTTTATAAAGTCCCGCTGGATGTCGCTTATCCAGTTAGATGTTGCAGGACCGAGACTCTCTGGTTTCAGGGACAATCCTCGTCCATTCGTCATGCTTATGATTAGAGCATCTGAATTCGCCAGCTTTCGATATCGGTCGAGGAGACGATCCAACACCATCACCGCCTTTGCGGGCGGTGGGACCAGGTCAGAACCTGTTAGTCGCGCGCCCAAAACCCATTCATGAAGTTCGTTCGTGGACTTTTGTTCTGCACTACAGAGCATCAATATCTCGGTTAACCCATCGAGGGACTTTCGAACCTTGATGCAGCTGGGGAACTCGGCCCCGGTCGCTTTTGGGTCCAAGTGCAAGCCCGCTACATCACTGGACCGAACTCCGGTAAGACCTTGTAGTACGAGCACGCACGCGGCGATCAGATCGGATACTAGGCGCCTCGGAGCAATTCCAGGGATGATCTTTCTCTGTACACCGTCCTTGTCTAGACGCGACCAGCCTTTCTCCTCAAGGCTAATCCACGGTTTCCCTGTACTTTCATCGCTGCCAAACCTGAAATTTGCAAGCAACTCTTCAGTGGCGAGCCTCTTTCTCCAGGAATTTTTGGCTCCGCTCACCGCCTGGAAGTAATCTTCCTGGAACCTTATGATGTCTTCGGCGTGCTCAACCCATTTCACCGCTGCAATGAGTGCAGGTAACGCAATTTCGTCCGCAATGGGTTTGAGAATCTCACCTCTCTGTAGCCGTAGATCGCGCTCCACTACGTTGAGCGCAGCTCTGCCGCTATATGGCGGATCAGGCATTGCGTCGTAACCCTTTGAGGCCAGTGCTGGGCCTTGCTGAAATGCCATGGCGAGAACATGGAGGCAGTTATGCGCTGAGGACCAACTCACCTTTCGACCGCGCGCGCGATCCACAACGATGGAATTGTGGTGCTTTACGAACCAGGATACATACTCCCAAGAGCGGTCATTGGTAATTTCTCCGAATGAAGAGATACCTTCCTCAACCATCCAGAAAGCTAAATCTTGGAGGCCGGCGGTAATCATTCCCCCGGAAGCGGGGCTGAGGGGTTTCCCTTCTTGACGTTCAAAGTACAAAGTCCACACGAAGCACTTCAGCAGTTCCAAGAGCCCGCGCCACTTTGAAGCGGTCAGAACCTCGCCACCGGGTAGTGGCAACCTCCATTTGACGGTCACCTGCTTCTTGTCAAAGCCCAGCGATCGTCCATCCAGTGTCCAGATGTCGTCGTCGTAAGCGGACTGACTACTGACTCGGAGGTCCGCTGGCCGCCAAGCGCCACCCGGAGCGCACAATTCAGAAGTGGTCTTCGTTCTCGGCATGCGGTTACTCCACGATGATCGGTAACGACACTCTGATCGACTCGGCTTGCTTCCTTACAGAATCCGGAAAGAGCTCCAGCCAAAAGCCGCTCAGTGCTTCTAGTACTGGCTCGAGCGCGACTTTCCATCTTTGAGGTAGCACATGCTCCTTCGCGGCTATGGTCGCCAACCGAACTTGCAGTAGCTGCGCGTAGGCCACCTGACTCGAAATGTCGACCTGCGCGTGTGGGCAGACAGGGCAGGTACCTGACGCGTCGCACAGACGTCCTCGTCGTTGACCAGGCACGGGGCTGTCGTAGGGATCCAGACAGTGAAAGCCCGGTGTTGCAGCTCCCGGGTCTCCGCTTTGCGCGATAAGACGCGGATCAATTTTTCCGTTTGAGGCCACCCATCGGTCCCGCAATACCTGCACGTTCGCGACAATTTCTGAGTAGCGGGCCGCAGCTACCCCAGTCGTGTAGTGCGCAAGTGTTGTATCTGATGCACTGTGCTGCAGGAACTCCATGACTGCTCTGATGTCTCCTCCGAAGAGATCTTGAGCCAGAGCAGCGACAGTGGCTCTAAGCCGCCGAAAGCCAATTCGCGGAAGCCCATGCTCCTTCGAGAAAGCGACTTGCGCATTATTGAGATCGTAATTTAGGCCAATCTGCGGGTTTTTCATCGATCGCACGTGACGCTCTCTTGAGTTAAATCGGGGCACGAATAGCCAAAAGTCCCCAGCAATCGCGGCGGGCGCAGCTGGGCGGAGCAAGTGCGTCCATGCCCTTACGAGCTTGACGATCCGATAAGGGTTCAAAGGCTCCTCCGTCGCCACGAATGAGCAAACGACGTTCTTTGCTGCTCTGGCCTTAAATGACGAAAAGATAATTCGATCTACCCCCATCACCGTTTCGAGTCTCACATTTTTGTCTTGCAACCCCAGCACTGCGCTTTCATTGAATGCGGTGCAAACCGCGACGAAGTATGCGAGCGGCAGAAGGTCGTATTGAGAAGGGTGCATATAGCGATAGATTGCCCCACCTCCCCAATCTTGTATGTTGTCGTACAAATCTGGGGCCGCTTTCCTTATCTTGTTAAGAGGAGGCATGACCGGACCGAATCTTTGACGCAGTGTGGCAAGAAGCCTTGCCTTCGTGCCCCTCCCTTTGTCTTCGAGCAGCAATTGTTCACCGCTTTTGATCAACTCTTGGGAACGGTCGAGCAATTGATATGACTCAACTACTTTCTGTTTGACTGCTCGGAGGAACTTCGTGAATGTCTCCAGATCAAAAGGCTCTTCTGGAGATGTCTCCCGTGTACGACCTGCAAATGGGTTTCGCCTGAGACGGCACGTCGACGGGAGCTTCGAGCCACTCGGTCCTATCAGAAGCTGCCCTATAACCCCTGCAATCGAGGCGCGCCAGTGCAACGCTGTAGACATTTTGATGATTCGCTTGCCGTGCTGATCAATACGATCCAACCAGGTGTCGAATTGAGAAAAAAAGTCTGCGGTGAGGTCGGAAAAAGTAATCGAGCCTGATGCAGCCTTTCCCCCTAACCACCTCATGAAGCCAAGCTCGATGTTTTGATAATTCGCTGCTCTAGTTATTGGTGCATTTCCTAAATTTGCGCTCACGAATGCTTCTGCGAAGCTCAGCGCGAGGGCTTTTTCTAGTCTGAGCCAATTTTTGCAGTCGAACTCTTGAATTAGTTCGGGACTGATCTGCATGCGGACTTTCAGCAGATGAGCATCCTCGTCGAAGACGACAGCGTATGTGGGGCTGTTACTCGGCCCGTCTTCCTGACCTGCATCGAACCTGTTCACTGCTCAGTCCACCCGATGATTTCTGTGGCAAAGTTCAGGAATTTGTCTGAAACAGCCACCTCGAAGAGTCGTACAGCGCGCAGATACACATCTATCGTTGTTTGGGAGCTTCGGTGCCCCAGCTGCGCCTGCAAATACAGCCACGGGTTTGGATCTCCGCTGGATCGCAAAAGTAAGTAGGTCCATACGGCATAGGTGTGCCGGAGGTCGTGGATCGAAAATGCCGGCTTCGTCACCAGCTCAACTCGCTTCCCAGCGGCTTGCGCCGGGACACGTGTAACCAGACCGGCCCGCAAGCAGGCCTGTCGCACGACCAAGCTGAAGTTCTGCGTTGTCATGGGCCGAACCTGCCCCTTGCGGCTACGGCGAAGTGGCGGGAAGAGGGGCTCCTTTAGGCTTTGAGGATTTTTGATTCCGGCCGGGACTAGTGCCTTCCTCTCCACGTTGACAAATTGCTGAAGCGCTAGAACAAAAGGCGCCGGTACCAAGACATTGCGAATACGCGAGTTCTTTGTCTTCGTAAGGCGGAGCGGCATTAGCCTCTTTTCACTGCTGGTGATGACGATCGCGGCGATGCTTCCAAGAGACACATTGCAGACTTCCTCCCTTCGCAAGCCGGCGCAGAGAGCAAGCTTCGCCATGAGGCAATTTCGTTTGGCAAGTGCTTGTTCGACTTCCGATTCCGGTCTTGACGGCAAAGAGAGTTGGCTGAGTAGGATCTGTACCTGTTCTTGCGTCAGGATAGTTGGCTCGTGATCCTTGCTCTGCATTGGAAGTAGCGTCGATCGAACATGAGCTGATCTCCGGTATCCCCTCATGTTTCCACGCAGATGCGTGTTGACGGGTAGTCGATTGGCCAGATCAAGAATTGCTGCTCTGTCGGTTTCGATCCCAATCCCCCTCTCGCACAGCCAAGCTGCGAACTCCACCGCGAGGCGCACTCTCCTCGCGACGGTGCCCTGCGCGTACTGATCCCCAGTGATTGGGGATGGCCTCATCGTCATGGTTGCTGCGTAGTCATACAGATCTTTTGCCGCTAGGCGCTCAACTGCCTTCTGTTCTTTGATAAGGAAACGCAGAAAGTCGCGATGGTCATATGCAAGTGCGCTCACCGTAGCGGCCGTTACAAGCAAGTGGCCCGTCTCAAATCGACCCAAAAGCCGACGGGAGAGGAAGAGGGTGGATTCATGCAAAACCTGCCCAGTCTCTGTGTCGGAAAAGATCGGGAAGCCAGGGGGCAGTTTGCGGCAAAGATTTTGTGCAGCCAGGCCATCCGGAATCTCAACGGATCTGGTGATCTCTATGTCGGACATTCGCGCCTCCACCACAGTGGCACCGAAGCTAACAAGGAGATGTTTGACGGGTAAAACTACTACTCGAGAATTTTCCTGGCCAAAAATCTGTTCACTCGCTCGGCGTACCTACGTAACAATGAACGGCACGGAATGTACCGGTGTAGCTGATTCAGGCACTTACGTTCCTCCATGAACAAAGAAGAGTTAGCAACCCGATGGGAGGGGGCACCTCGAACTTGACCTCCGGAATGCTTTTGTGAACAGATTTCTGTGCTTTACAGACCGTGCTCGCAACCACGATATGGATTGATGGACTGCTCGAAGGGCACGTCCGGCGAATCGTTGCGGCTGATGATCGAGCGCGCCTGCTCGATCTGCACGCTCGTGGCCGGCCTGGTCGGCTGATCATCCTCTTCGTGTGCCCAGCCGTCGTCCTCGGCGCGATGGACCGTCTTTTCGAAGCGGCCTTCCGGGTTGCTGAGCGAGCCGCGGCCCTTGAACGGGGTCGGCGGCGGGGTGTGATCTTGCGCGGGCATGGCGGGCACTGTGCGCGACCTCCGTCTCGGCGGGCGCGACGCGGAATTGCCAACCTTACGTCATCGCGCGGGCGAACATCCGCGTTATGATCCGTGCCGCCGCCAACCGCGGCCCGCACCGCCGGACCACCGTGAGGTCTGTATGCGCTGGATCCTGACTGTCGCCGCCGTCCTGGGATTCCTGATGGCGATTGCCGCCCACTCGCCCGGATGGCTGGCGCTTGGCGTCTTCCTTTGCCTGGTCTGCGGCCTTGCCGCGGCGCTGGCTTTCATCGACGGCCGCATTCAGGCGACCTCGCGTTCGGAATACATGACGCCGGGCGAGCTGGACGCGCTCAAGGCCTCGATGAAATCGCCGTCGGGCACGAATTCCGGCCCCGGCCTGCCGCCGCCCACGCCGCAATAAGCCTGCGTCACCTGCGCGCAACCGGCAGCTTTGCTACCCTCAAAGGGTTCGACTGTCGCAGGGAGGCTGTCATGGGCGCGATCCATTCCGTTCCGTCCGCGTTCGCGGGCGAGCCGCGCGTCACGCGCGAGCAGTACCAGCGGCTGTATGCCGAGTCCGTGCGCGATCCGGAAACGTTCTGGAAAAATGTCGCGCAACGGCTGGACTGGATCAGGCCGCCGACGAAGATCAAGGACGTGTCCTTCGACGCGCAGGACCTGCACATCCGCTGGTACGAAGACGGCCTGCTGAACGTTTCCGTCAATTGCCTGGACCGGCATCTCGCCACGCGCGGCGACAAGACGGCCATCCTGTTCGAAGGCGACGATCCGAAAGAGTCGCGCGCGATCAGCTATCGCGAACTGCACGCGCAGGTCTGCCGCTTCGGCAACGCGTTGCGCAACCTCGGCGTGCGCAAGGGCGATCGCGTGGCGATCTACATGCCGATGATCCCGGAAGCCGCTGTCGCGATGCTGGCCTGCGCGCGCATCGGTGCGGTGCACTCCGTGGTGTTCGGCGGCTTCTCGCCCGATTCGCTGGCCGGGCGCATCGCCGATTCGCAGTGCAAGCTGGTGATCACCGCGGACGAGGGCGTGCGCGCGGGCAAGATCATTCCTCTGAAACTCAACGTGGACGAATCGCTCACCCGAGCGGGCACGCAGAGCGTCGAGACCGTGGTGGTGGTTCGCCGCACCGGCGGCGCCGTGCCGATGCAGTCGCCACGCGACCGCTGGTGGCACACGCTGCTGGAAGGCCAGCCCGACCAGTGCGAACCCGAGCCGATGAACGCGGAAGATCCGCTGTTCATCCTCTACACCTCGGGCAGCACCGGCAAACCCAAAGGCGTGCTGCACACCAGCGGCGGTTACCTGGTATTCGTCAGTTACACGCACGAGCAGGTCTTCGACCTGCGCGAGGACGACATCTACTGGTGTACCGCCGACGTGGGCTGGGTGACCGGGCACAGTTACGTCGTCTACGGACCGCTTGCCAACGGCGCGACCACGCTGATGTTCGAAGGCGTGCCGAACTGGCCGGACGCCGCGCGCATCTGGCAGGTCTGCGACAAGCACAAAGTCACGCTGCTCTACACCGCGCCGACCGCGATCCGCGCGCTGATGCGCGAAGGCGATTCGCCGGTGAAGCGCACCGCGCGCGAATCGCTGCGCATCCTCGGCACCGTCGGTGAGCCGATCAATCCGGAAGCGTGGGAGTGGTACTTCAACGTGGTGGGGGATGCGCGCTGCCCGATCGTGGATACCTGGTGGCAAACCGAAACCGGCGGCATCCTGATCACGCCGCTGCCGGGCGCGACCGGCATGAAGCCGGGTTCGGCGATGCAACCGTTCTTCGGCATCCAGCCGGCGCTGGTGGATGCGGATGGCAAGCGCGTGGAGGGCGAAGGTTCCGGCAATCTGGTGCTGACCGATTCCTGGCCCGGACAGATGCGCACGGTGTACGGTGATCACCAGCGTTTCATCGACACGTACTTCAAGATGTATCCGGGCGTGTACTGCACCGGTGACGGCGCACGCCGCGACGCGGACGGCGACTGGTGGATCACCGGTCGCGTGGACGACGTCATCAATGTCTCCGGGCATCGCATCGGCACCGCGGAAGTCGAAAGCGCGCTGGTGGCGCATCCGCTGGTGGCGGAAGCTGCGGTGGTCGGCTGCCCGCACGAGATCAAGGGGCAGGGCATCTATGCGTTCGTCACACTGATCGCGACCGCGCAACCTTCCGACGACTTGAAGCAGGAGTTGTGTGGCGAGGTGCGCAAGCAGATCGGCGCGATCGCATTGCCGGACCACATCCAGTGGGCCAATGCGCTACCCAAGACGCGCTCGGGCAAGATCATGCGTCGCATCCTGCGCAAGATCGCCGAGAACCAACCCGATCAACTCGGCGATATTTCCACGCTCGCCGATCCCGGCGTGGTGAGTACGCTGGTCGAACAACGCCTGATCAAGTGATCCGGAGCGAGCGGCCGGCATGATCGGGCCGGATGACTTCATTGCTGCGTCGCCCGCGGCGGTGGCTCCGCAACTTGGCGAAGACATGCACCTGTGGCGGCTGCCGTACGAGCGCGGCATGCGGCGTTCGCCTCTGCTCGCGTTGTTGGCGGCTTATGTGGAGGCGGATCCCGCATCCCTGGAGTTGCGCGACGACGAGCACGGCAAACCACAGCTGTTCGTGGATGGAGAAGAATTTCGCGACTTGCAGTTCAACTGGAGCCACAGCGGCGCGCTGGCGCTGGTCGCCATCGCTCGCGGCGTGATCCCGGGCGTGGATATCGAGCAGCCCCGCGATGGCGTGAAAGTCCTCGAAATCGCGCAGCGCTTTTTTTCGCCGAGGGAGGCAGAAACATTGGCGGCCTGCGAAGGCAATGAACGCGAGGCTCTGTTCTATCGCCTGTGGTGTGCCAAGGAGGCGGTGCTGAAGGCGCTGGGCCGAGGCCTGGCGTTCGGGCTGGAGCGGGTTTCCTTCGAGCGGCGGCAGGACTTCTGGCGGCCGGCGCGCTTCGATCCGGAAGCCGGCGAGACTGCAGGATGGTGCGTTCATGCGCTATCGCCCGCGCCGGGCTGCGCGGGGGCGCTGGCCTGGCGCGGGCCCGGTCGCGTGATCCGGGCCTGGTCCGGAACCGGCGCGTAGCGGATTTGCGGGGCGGCGCACAAATGGCTGGAACTTCCGGGCGCAGAGTCGGTCTGAGCGTGTGGACAGTCTCCCCGTGGATCTACCTGCTGGAGCAGGTGGCATCACACTCTCCCGGCGCGCCGCTTGGTGCGCCGTTTTTTTGTTTGGGTGTTACGCTGGTCGGATGACAGTCCTGAGCGTGAACCTCAACAAGGTCGCGGTGCTGCGCAACGCGCGCGGCGAGAGCGAACCCGACATTGCCACCGCCGCGAACACCTGCATCGACGCCGGATGCGGGGGCATCACCGTGCACCCTCGACCCGATCGCCGCCACATCACCCCGGAGGACGTGCTGCTGCTGGCCGACCTGACCCGCGGCCGGGTCGAGTACAACATGGAGGGCAACCCGTTCGCCGGCGCACGCGAAGGTTACCCCGGCTTCGTCGAGCTGGTGCGGCAGGCGCGCCCCACCCAGGCCACGCTGGTGCCGGATGCCGAAGGCCAGATCACGTCCGACCACGGTTTCGATCTGGCGCGCGATGCGGAGCGCCTGAAGCCGCTGGTGCGCGAATTGAATGCACTCGGATGCCGCGTTTCGCTGTTCATGGACGTCGGGTCCGATCATCTGGAGATAGCGAAGCAGATCGGTGCCGCGCGCGTCGAGCTTTACACCGGTCCCTACGCGAAGGCTTTTGCGGCGGGTGATGACCAGGGCGAGTTGGAGCGCTGCGTCGAGACCGCGCAGCGCGCGCTGGATGCGGGCCTGGCGGTGAACGCCGGCCATGATCTCAACCAGCGCAATCTCGGCGCGCTGAAGCGCGCCATTCCGCAGCTTGCGGAAGTCTCGATCGGGCATGCACTGATCGGCGAGGCGTTGTACGAAGGGCTCGCCGTGACCGTGCGCAACTACCTGGCCATCCTTGCTGCCTGACGCGGCTCTTTGAAGGGTGCGCGCATGATGTGCGTTTCTGGAGCCAGTGATTCCAGCGAGCATCACCCAGGCGACTGCTTTCCGCACTGCAGCGCTCAGGGCTGATCGCAATAAAAAAGGCCGCGCAATGCGCGGCCTTTTCCGTTACGCGTGCTACCAGGCTCAGCCGACGCCCGGCTTGCCCAGCTTGCCGGTGGTGACGAAGCCCAGGTGCACCATGCCTTCGGCTTTCGCGTCGGACATCACCATCTTGATGAACTTGTACGGCGTTTCCTTGTCGGCGCGGATGTTCAACGCCGGCTGCGGGAACTGCTGCGCGGTCACCGCAAGCCTCGCTTTCAGCTCGGGTTCGTCGAGCTTGGAATCGTTCCAGTAGACGGTGCCATCGGACTGGATCGCCAGGTCGATCGGGGGAACCTTGACCTCGGTGGCCTTCTGGTTCGGATCGGCCTTGGGCAGGGTGACCTTGATCTTGTGCGACATCAGGGGCGCCGTGATCATGAAGATGATCAGCAGAACCAGCATCACGTCCACGAGGGGCGTGACGTTGATTTCCGACATCGGACCGCCGCTGTTATTGCTGCTGAAAGCCATGACGCTCTGCCCTCGTCCTACTGCTCGAACCCGATCTTCTGCACGTTGTTGCGCTTGGCCTCGGCCAGCACCCGCGCGATGTAGTCGTACGGGGTGACGTCGGTGGCGGTAATGTGCACTTCGGGCTGCTGGTCTTCCGCCTTCGCACCGATTACCGCCAACTGCGCCTGCAACTCCAGATCCGAAACCGGCAGATCATTCCAGTACATCGAGCCGTCTTCCTTGATGGAGAGGTTGATCGGCGTCGGTGGATTTTGCGGCGGCGGGACGTTGTGGTTCGGCTGCGGAAGATCAATGGTGATGTTGTGCTGCAGCAGCGGCGCCGTGATCATGAAGATGATCAGCAGCACCAGCATCACGTCCACCAGCGGCGTGACGTTGATTTCCGAAAGCGGACCGCTGCCCGAGCCGGTGCTGAAAGCCATTACCGGAACTCCTTACTTCTTGGCAGCCGGCGGCGGCGGCACGCTGCTGCCGGCGACGTTGGCGGCGCGGGTACCGGCCACGGCCGCGGCCGGGGTGGTCTCCACGCGCGAACCGGTCGAGAAGAAGTCGTGCAGGTCGTGCGCGAACTCGTCGAAGCGGGCGTAGGTCACGCGGTTGGCGCGCACGTAGAAGTTGTACGCCAGCACCGCCGGAATCGCGGTGAAAAGACCCAGCGCGGTCATGATCAACGCCTCACCCACCGGACCCGCGACCGCTTCGATCGAGGACTGGCCGGAAGCGCCGAGGTTGATCAGCGCGTGGTAGATGCCCATCACGGTGCCGAGCAGACCGACGAACGGAGCCGCCGAGCCGACCGTCGCCAGCAGGGTGAGGCCGCCTTCCAGGCGCATGCTCTCGCGAGCGACGGCCTGGCGCAGGGCGCGATCCACGAACTCGGAGCGGTTCAGCGCCTCGACCATGCGGCTGCCTTCATGCCGCTGATGGTGCGCGGCCGCGGAAGCGGCATCCAGCGCGATCTTGGAGAACGGTTCGCCGCGCGACTGCTTTTCCATCAGGCGAATCGCGTCCTGCGCGGACGGCGTATCCCAGAACGCCGCCATGACCCTGTCCGCGCGTGAGCGGATGAGTGCGTTGCGCAGTGCGTTCGCGATGATGAAGTACCACGAGCACAGCGACATCAGGAACAGGGTGACCAGCACCAGCCAGCCGACCCAGTCGAGACTGTGGATCAGGTGATCGAAGCCCATCTGCTGCAGGGCTTGCGCATTGCTGTTGCCGGCCATGGCCGGCGAGGTGGATGGAGTTTGCTGCATGGCGCTACCCTTCCTTAAAACGTGATAGGTGACTGTAACGGATTAGCTTCGGGTGAAAGTGAAAAATTTCGGCTGCTTTATTCGGCACCGCTGAGGTTGAAGTTGACCGGAATGCGGACGACGCCGCCCACGGCCTGGCCGTTCTTCATGCCCGGATTGAACTTCCAGCCGCGCGCCGCTTCCTCCGCGGAACGGTCCAGCTCGCGATAGCCGCTGGATTTCTCCACGGTGACGTTGGTGACGTTGCCCTGCGCATCGATGGTGACGTCCAGGATCACCGTGCCCTGATGCTGCTGGCGCAACGCCTCGATCGGATACTTGGGCGGATTGCGGTTCTTGTAGCTGATGTCCACGCCCGGCGCGATGTCGGCCGGCGGCGCAGGCGGCGCAGGCGGCGCAGGCGGCGGTGCCGGTTCCGGCATGCTCGAGACTTCCTGGACCGGCGGCGGCTGTGCCGGCGGTGGCGGTGTCGGTGGCGGCTTGACCAATTCCTTGATCTTCGGCGGCGGCGTCTTCGGCGGCTCCGGCGGCGGCGGCGGCGGCGGGGGAGGAGGAGGAGGCGGCGGAATGAAGGTCACGCTGGTGACGTTTTCCTTCTTCACTTCCTTGGCTTCCGGCGGCGCAGCCGGGGTGATCAGAACCAGGATAACGACGGCGTGCACCGCAATCGCTGCTGCGATCGCGATCGTGCGCCACCAGTTGAAGCGATCTTTTTGGGTCGCGGGGGTCGGAGCCATCGTGTAAACCAGTCGCTGTCCGTCGTGTTCTCGCGGCCATCGCCGCTACAGGCGGACGACGCCGCTGAGGGCGGCTGAAAAGAGAAGCAAATTACACCAGCACCGGGCTTTTGCCTAGAGGGTTTTGGCACCCGGTTTGCAAAATATGTGATCCGGACCGTAACCGGCTCGGATGATCAAGGTCACTTTTTCTTGCGTACCTTCGTATTGGCTTTGACGGTCGGCAGGCCACCCTTCTCGTACGCAGCATTGGCCTTGGCTGTTTCCCCGCCGAGCAAGTATGCGTCGCCTTCCAGCTTGTAGTTGTCGCTGTTGGGCTTGATCACGCCTTTGCTCATACCGTCCTCGACGACCTGCGCAGCCTTCAGCGCATTGGTCTTCGTGTCTTTGCCACTCACGGCGATGTTGTAGTAGAGCTTGGCCATGTTGACATACGTGGCTTCGTCGGTGATCTGGCCATTCGCGCGCGCGCGCTCAAGCAACGGCAGTGCCTTGTCGTATTCCTGCGCATTGATGTAGATCTGCACGACGTTCATCAGCAGCTTGGCGTTGTTCGGGTCCTTGGCCAGGGCCGCTTCCGCCACCTTGGCGGCCTCGTCGTATTTGTCCATCGCGAAGTAGCTTGCGATCAGGATCTGGTCCCAGCTCTCCTTCGGCTGATCGGAGGTGGCCTTGGCCTTCTGGATCGCGGCCACGGCTTCCGGGTACTTCTCCATCCGATACAGCACATTCCCCTTCAGCGCATAAGCGTCGGCCGACTGCTTCCCGCTCTGCTGCAACCAGCTGTCCAGCGCTGCCAGTGCCTGCGGGTAGTCCTCGTCGGCAACGTACATTTGCGCCAACGCATACAACGTGGGGAAATAATCGTCATTGGGCAACGAGTTCAGGTCGAGCGCCTGCTTTTGCAGCGCGATCGCGCCCTTGGTGTCGCCGCTGTTGTATTTCAGCAGCGCCAGTCCGGAGAGTGCCTTGGCCTTGGCATACGGGTTGTCGCTGCTGTCGGCGATCGGTTGCAAGTCCTTTTGGGCAGTGGCCGCATCATTGCTGTTGACGGCATTCAGCCCTTCGTTGAGCGCATCCGCCTGCTTCTGGCTGAGGCCCTGAACCTTGGGCTCCGGCCGGGTGGCGTTCGGATACTGGCTGGACTGTGTGGGCTGGCTTTGTTCCTTTTCCTTCTTCGGCTTCTCCGATTTCCCGCACTGATTGCGGATCATCTGCATGGAGGTGCAGCCCTCTCCGGAGGTCTGCGCGACCGCCAACCCTGAAGGAAGCGCCAGCGCTGCGCACATGCCATATGCGATCCAACGTGATTCGAGTTTCATGGAAACCTCGGAGGAAGCTGTGTGCCGGCGGCACTGGAGCAGATCAGAGTAGCGCGCACCCGCGGCCAAGCTCAAGTTCCTTGCAGCACTTGACCCGGTGCTCACGTTTCTTTCCTGCCTGCGCCGTTGGAAGGCATCAGGCAGGGGTGACGGGAACGGCGGCAACGCGCGAGGGCCGCCTTCGAACCTTACACGTCCAGATTCGCGACCTTCAGCGCATTGGTCTCGATGAAATCGCGGCGCGGCTCGACCACGTCACCCATCAACGTGGCGAAGATCTGGTCGGCGGCCACGGCATCCTCGATGCGCACCTGCAGGAGACGGCGGGTATCCGGATTCACCGTGGTTTCCCACAATTGCTCAGGATTCATTTCGCCCAGGCCCTTGAAGCGCTGGATGTTGCGGCCCTTCTTCGCCTCCTCGAACAGCCATCCTCGGGCTTGCGCGAAATCGAAGATGGATTGACTCGCGCTGCCACGGCGGATCTGCGCGCCCTCGCGGACGAAGCCGTGCAGCGCGCGCGACATCTCCAGCAGCGGCCGGTAGTCGGCGCCGGAGAAAAACGTCTGCGGCAGAACCCAGGTGTGTTCTCCGCCGTGCTGGCTGCGCTTCAGCAGCAACGCAGCCGGATGCTCCGCAACCGCCTCGCGCAGCTCCAGCGTGTATCGCGCGCGCCCAAGGCCCGTGGCATTGATCCGCGCGATCAAAGAATCCATCCATGAGTGCAGTGCACGCGAGTCCTGCCACAGTGCCGCTTCCAGCGGTGCGTGGTCCAAAAGCGCGGTGAGGAACGCCGGATCACCACGCTGGCCCAGGCGGGCAATCTGGTCGAGCGCGCTCTGGTACTGGCGCAGCAGCTTCTCCAGCGCTTCGCCCTGCACCGGCGGCGCATCAGGTGCATAGCTCAATTCCGCACCTTCCACCGCGTTGGCGATCAGGTACTCGTTGAGCGCGGCGTCATCCTTCAGATACAGCTCCTGCTTGCCTTGCTTGATCTTGTACAACGGCGGCAAGCCGATGTAGACATGCCCGCGTTCGATCAATTCCGGCATCTGCCGGTAAAAGAAGGTCAGCAGCAGCGTGCGGATGTGCGAGCCGTCCACGTCCGCGTCGGTCATGATGATGATGCGGTGGTAACGCAACTTGTCGGCGTTGAACTCGTCCTTGCCGATGCCGGTGCCAAGCGCGGTGATGAGGGTGCCGACTTCCGCCGAGCTCAGCATCTTGTCGAAGCGCGCCTTCTCCACATTGAGGATCTTGCCCTTCAGCGGCAACACCGCCTGGGTCTTCCGGTTGCGGCCCTGCTTGGCCGAGCCGCCTGCCGAGTCGCCCTCGACCAGGAACAATTCCGAAAGCGCCGGATCCTTCTCCTGACAATCAGCCAGCTTGCCCGGCAGCCCCGCGATATCCAGTGCGCCCTTGCGGCGGGTCAGTTCGCGCGCCTTGCGCGCGGCTTCCCTGGCCCGAGCGGCGTCGACCACTTTTTCCGCAATGGCGCGCGCCTCGGCCGGGTTCTCCAGCAGGAATTCCTCCAGCTTGCTGTTCACCGCTTGCTCGACGACGCCTTTCACCTCGCTGGAGACCAGCTTGTCCTTGGTCTGCGATGAGAACTTGGGGTCCGGCACCTTGATCGAGAGCACCGCAATCAAGCCCTCGCGCATGTCGTCGCCGGCCAAGGCGATCTTGGCGTTCTTCGCCAAACCTTCCTTTTCGATGTAGTTCGTGACCGTTCGCGTCAGGGCGGCGCGAAATCCCGTCAGATGCGTGCCGCCGTCCTTCTGCGGGATGTTGTTGGTGAAGCAGTAAACCGACTCCTGGTACCCATCCGTCCACTGCATGGCCAGCTCGACCGTGGTGCCGTCGGTTTGCGAGCTGAAATGGATGACGCTGGGATGCAACGGGGTCTTCAGTTGCGCCAGGTGCTGCACGAACGAGCGAATGCCGCCCTCGTACTGGAACACATCGCGCTTGTCCACGCGCTGGTCCACCAGCTCGATGCGCACCCCGGAATTCAAAAATGCGAGTTCCCTCAATCGCTTGGAGAGGACGTCATAGTGGAATTCGGTATTGGTGAATGTCGCGGGACTCGGGAGAAAGCGCACAGTGGTGCCGCGCCGGTCGGCCGGCCCTGCCACTTTGAGCGGATACAGCGGTTCGCCGAGCTGGTATTCCTGCCGGTGTTCCTGGCCATCACGGTAGATGGTCAGCCAGAGATGCTCGGAAAGCGCGTTGACCACCGAGACACCCACGCCATGCAAACCACCGGAGACCTTGTAGGAATTGGCGTCGAACTTGCCGCCCGCGTGCAACACGGTCATCACCACTTCGGCGGTGGACCGCCCTTCTTCGGGATGCATGTCGACGGGAATGCCGCGCCCGTTGTCGCTGACGCTGACGGTGCCGTCGTCGTGAATGGTGACGATCACCTCGTCGCAATAGCCCGCCAACGCCTCGTCGATCGCGTTGTCCACCACCTCGAAGACCATGTGATGCAAGCCGGTTCCGTCATCGGTATCACCGATGTACATGCCGGGCCGTTTGCGGACGGCTTCGAGGCCCTTAAGAACCTTGATACTGCTGGAATCGTAATGATCGTTCATGGATGGCTCGAGCGCGGGCGGGGCTGCGCAAACGCGTAATTATAGCGCAGCAGGGTTGGCGCCGAGGTCAGGCCCGGCGGAGAGCTCCGTGTTCCACGTGAAACCGCTCCGCTCTTTCCGAAACGGCTGGCGGAAATTGCGTGGCGGTCAGCCAGACCTGTGCGGGTCGTTCAGCCACCCACTCCAGCACCACCCGCTGGTGCGCCTCATCGAGTTCCGAGGTCAAGTCATCGAGGCACAGCATGGGCCACTCGCCCTGCTGCCCCGCGAACACCGCGGCTTGGGCCAGAACGCAGGCCAACGCCGCGAGCTTGGTCTGACCACGGGAAAAGAATTCCCTGCCGGGCGCCTGTTCGAATTCCAGCCGCCAATCCGCATGATGCGGTCCCAAACGGGTATGGCCTCGAGCTCTGTCCTGGGCACGATGATCCGCCAGGACGTCCTGGAGTCGCTGCTCGCGGTTCCATCCGCTGCGGAATCCGAACCGCGGCTCCCCCAGTTCCGGGAGCAAAGTTGACGCAAGCCCCTCGAGCTGACGTTGCAGCACCTCGAAGTACTCCCGCCGGGTCTGGTCGATCTGCTCACCCAGCCGGCCCAGCTCGGCTTCCCAGAACTCGAACTGATCCGCGTCGTCAGCCTGTTTCAGCAGTGCATTGCGCTGACGCAGGGCGCGCCGGTAATCGCGCCACCAGTCCAGCGTTCGATGTTCCACATGGAACACTCCCCAATCCAGGAACCGTCGGCGTTGCTCCGAGGCCCCCGTGATCAAGGCGTGGCTGCCTGGTTCGAAGCAGACCACCGCGCACAGCTCCAGCAGAGGCGAGAGAGTCGAGCGTGATCCCCCATCAACCTGTACGCGCCATTCGCCGCCTTCGCGGGCGAGGCCGAGCCGATGCTCACCACGGTTTCGTTTCAACTCCGCGAACAGATCGAACCCGGCGCGCTCCCGCTGGATCAACGAATCCCGGGCACCAGCCCGGAACGAATGTCCGTGCGAAAGCAGATAAACGGCTTCGAGAACGCTGGTCTTGCCCGCGCCGTTCGGCCCCACCAGCCAGTTGAGCCGAGGCCCGGGTGCGATCTCCACCGCGTCGAAGCAACGCAGGTGATGGGCGCGGAGCAAATCAATCCTCATGCCCCGCGCCCCGCGCGTGGATACGGTGGAATCAGAGCCGCAACGGCATCACCACATGCCGTACATGCTCGTGCTCGGCACCCTGCAACATGCAGCTGGACTGCGCGTCCCGCAGCTGCAAGCGCACCCGCTCGTCATTGAGTGAACCCAGCGCATCCAGCAAATAGCCGACATTGAAGCCGATCGCCAGATCGTTTACCGACGTTTCGGCCTCCAACTCTTCCACAGCTTCTTCCTGCTCGGGATTGTGCGCGACGATCCGCAACCGCCCGGGACTGACTTCCAGGCGGACGCCGCGGTACTTCTCGTTGGAGAGGATCGCAGCGCGCTGCAGGGCCGCTCGCAATGCCTCGCGATCGAGGTGCAGCAGCTTGTCGGCGCCCAGCGGAATCACCGCTTCGTAATCCGGGAAACGCCCGTCGATCAGCTTGGAAGTGAACATCACATCGTTGCGGCGCACCCGCAAGTGATTGCGCGCAAATTCAATCGTGATCTCGCCTTCGTCGCTACCGAACAAGCCGAGCAGCTCCATCACGCCCTTGCGCGGAATGATGATCTGCCGATTGGTGCTCACCTTCCTGTCCAGCTTGGTTTCGGCCAGCGCCAATCGATGCCCGTCGGTGGCCACGCAACGCAGGCCGGCATCGCGCAAATCCAGCAACATGCCGTTCAAGTAGTAGCGCACGTCCTGGTTCGCCATCGCGAAAGCGGTGCGCTCCATCAGCTCCTTCAGCGTCGCCTCGGGCAGCATCACCTTGTCCACCAGCTCGATCGAATCGATCGTGGGGAATTCTTCCGCAGGCAAGGTAGCCAGGGTGAACCGGCTGCGGCCCGCGTGCACTGCCACGCGATCGCCATTGAGCTTGATGTCGAGCAGCGAGCCGTCCGCCAGTGCGCGCACGATGTCGAAAAGCTTGCGCGCCGGAATCGTCGTCGCGCCTTCCTCGCCATTTTCGACGGCGATGCTGGCGCGCATCTCCACTTCGAGATCGGTTCCCGTCAGCGTCAATCGCCCCTGTTCCACCTGCACCAGGAGATTGGCGAGTACCGGTAACGTCTGCCGACGTTCCACCACGCCTACCACCTGCTGGAGGGGGTTGAGCAAGGCTTCTCGTTGAATGCTGAAACGCATGGCTGGTCCCCGCTCCTTTGCGAGTTGTAGATAAAAAGGCAGTAGCAGGTGCTGTGGTTAACTTGAAAAAGGGCAAAACACTTCTACTTACAACGGATTACGTTTAAAGACCCCTGTGGGCGAGAGCTCTGCCCGACTGTGGATGGATTGTGGGCAACGCGGCGACCGGACCGCTCGCACGATTCATCCACAGCTTCCCCCGCCGATTTTCACGGAGTTTTCCGGAACCCCTCAACCGGTAAGTATACGGATCAATTTGTCCCAATCCTGGTGCACGCGCATGTCATTGTCGCGCAGCGCCCGGATGGTACGACAGGCATGCAACACCGTCGTATGGTCGCGGCCGCCGAAGGCTTCGCCGATCTCGGGAAGGCTGTGCTCGGTCAATTCCTTGGCGAGGGCCATCGCCAGTTGCCGCGGTCGGGCCAGCGAACGGACACGGCTCTTGGACAGCAGATCGGACAGGCGCACCTGGTAATAATCGGCGACCGTCTTCTGGATGTTCGGGATCGTGATCGCCTGCGCGTGGACGCGCAGCAGATCGCTCAGGGTTTCCTGCACGAAATCCAGCGAGATCTCGCGACCGAAGAAGTTCGCCCGCGCCGCGACCGTGTTGAGCGCACCTTCCAGGTCGCGCACGTTGGTGCGGATCCGGCGCGCCAGCAGCATGGCGACGTCTTCAGGCATGCGCATCCCGCGCAACCTCGCCTTCTCCAGCAGGATCGCCGCGCGGGTCTCGAAATCGGGTGGCTCGATCGCGACCGACAAGCCCCAGTTCAGCCGCGACTTCAGGCGCGGCTCCAGGTTCTCCACTTCGCGCGGGTACCGATCGCACGTGAGGATGATCTGCTGCTTGCCTTCGACCAGCGTGTTGAAGGTGTGGAAGAACTCTTCCTGAGTGGTGTCCTTGCCGCCGAAGAACTGGATGTCGTCGATCAGCAGCGCGTCCACCGAGCGGAAGCGCTTCTTGAAATCGTCCATGTTCTTGGTGCGGAGCGCCTCGATCATCATGCTGGTGAAGCGCTCGGAATGGACATAGAGCAGCTTCATGCCCGGGTTGCATTGCCGCATCAGATTACCGGCGGCCTGCATCAGGTGGGTCTTGCCGAGTCCGGTGCCACCGTAGAGCAGCAGCGGGTTGTAGGCGCGGCCGGGGTTCTGCGCCACCTGCATGGCGGCGGCCTTGCCGAGCTGGTTGGACTTGCCCTCGACGAAATTGTCGAAGGTGTAGTGGGGATCAAGGTGTGACGGTTGCGCCGGCTCCGGGCCCGACCCGGACCCCGCGGCCGGCGAGGCGGGCGGCGCGATCGAGCCGACCTGCAGCCGCACCGCAACCGGGCGCCCGGCCACATCGCCCAGCGCCAATTCGATCTTCGCCAGATATTCGCTGCGCACGCGGTCGAGTGCGTAGGTGTTGGGCGCGAACAGGAGCAGGCCCTCGCCGCCCTCGCGCGCCTGGAGCGGATGCAGCCAGGTATGCAAGACCTGCTCGCTCAACTCACCTTCGAGGCGTTGCAGGCAGCGCCGCCACAAATCGCTCATGGCAGCTCGCAGTAGGAGGGAACGTGTTGCATGATGCACCCGCAAACAAACCGGCAGTCTAGCATCCGCGCACAGGGTTGCCCCGCCGGCTTCCGACCGCGGGAAGGCGCACTGCGGCTTGACATGCGGGCACATCCCCCGTAGAGTCCCACGTCTTTTTTCACGCTCGTCGCGCGGGAGCACCCGTGCCGCGGCCCTGGAGATTTTCATGAAACGCACCTATCAGCCCAGCCGGCTCAAGCGCGCCCGCACCCATGGCTTCCGCGCTCGCATGGCGACCGCCGACGGCCGCAAGGTGCTGGCTGCCCGCCGCGCCAAGGGCCGCAAGCGCCTGATCCCGTAAGCGCGATGACCACCGCGCTCGGCCTGCCGCCCAGCGCGCGGCTGCGCCGAGCGGCCGATTTCGCCGCCCTGCGGCACGCGCCGGGCAGACTGGACACCCGCTTCTTCCTGATCCGCTATTGCACCAGCGAGGCGGGATGTGCGCGGCTGGGTCTCGCGGTTTCGCGGCGCGTGTCCAAACGGGCGGTAGATCGCAACCGCATCAAGCGCAATGTGCGCGAATCGTTCCGCCACGCTCGGGTGCAAATGCCCGCCTTCGATCTGTTGCTGATCGCGCGCCAGCAAGCCGCGACGGCTGCCGGTCCTGCGCTGCGCGCGGACCTGGATGCGGCATGGTTTCGCCTGAAGCCGTTGAAGCAGGACGGCGCGCCCGGCACAATCGCGGATTGATCCGCGGGCTGCGGGCCACCATTCCCCGATTTTCCGGAGCGCTCTTCGCAACAGAGGGCGATCAAGTCTTGCATCGCGAGATTTGAGGATCTCGGCGGATCGGCGCGAACACTTCAGATCAACTAAAGAGCTTCCAGGTGATCAATCAAACCCGAACCCTGCTGGTCGTGGCACTGCTGTTCGTCGCCTGGCTGATCTGGAATCAATGGCAGCAGGACTACGCGCCGCCGCCTGCACAGACCACCGCGCAGCAGGCGCCTGCCGCCGCGATGAACGCCGCTGCGAACGCGCCTGCCACGGCCGCGCCGGGCGAAGTGCCTCTCGCGAACGCGCCGGCCCCCGCAAGCAGTTCGGCGGTCCCTGCAGCGAAAGCCGCGCCCGCCGTTCCCGAAAACGGCACGCCGTCGGAAGCGGCTGCACCCCATCAGTACGTCACCCTCAGCAACGACGTACTGCGCCTGACCATCGACACGCGCGGCGGAAGCATCGTGCGCGCCGATCTGCTGGCGTATCCGAAGGAAGTGAAAGGCGACACCGCGCCGGTGCGCCTGCTCAGTGACGATCCGCAGAGCCTGTTCGTCGCCCAGGATGGTCTGGTTGGCGCCAACGGCAGCCCGGCGCCGGATCACCTGGCGATGTTCACGGCCGGCGCGCCGTCGTACTCGCTGCGGCCGGGCGACAATGAAGTCACCGCTGTGCTGACCTGGCACGATGCTTCCGGCCTCAGCGTCAGCAAGCGCTACACGCTCAAGCGCGGCAGCTACGTGGTCGGACTGGCGCAGCAGATCGACAACCGCAGCGCGCAAAGCTGGAGCGGCAACGCCTACGAACAGATCGAGCGCGTCGAGCCGCCGGCGCCGCCCAAGCATTTCCTCGAGTTCTACGATCCGGAGCGCTCCAGCTTCCTGGGCGCGGCGTGGTACAGCCAGAGCGACAAATTCGAGAAGCTCGCCTTCGACAAGTTCGAGAAGGATCCGCTGAACCGCGAGGTGAGGGGCGGCTGGATCGCGATGATCCAGCACTACTTCTTCGCCGCGTGGATTCCGCCGAGCGCGCAGACGGACCAGTTCAGCAGCGCCCAACTGCCGCCCGCTGCCGGCGGCAAGCCGCGCTACATCATCCGCTCGCGCGGGCCGGGCGCCACGGTCGCGCCCGGCAAGAGCGCCACGCTCGATGCCGAGCTCTATGTCGGACCGAAGACGCAGAACACGCTCTCCGCGGTTGCGCCGGGGCTGGAGCTGACCGTCGATTACGGCATCTTCACCGTGATCGCGCAGCCGCTGTTCTGGGTGCTCTCGAAGTTCCACGCCTTCGTCGGCAACTGGGGCATCGCGATCATCCTGCTGGTGCTGCTGATCAAGGCGCTGTTCTTCAAGCTGACCGAACAGCAGTACAAGGCCGGGGCCAAGATGCGCAAGCTCACGCCGAAGATCCAGGCGCTGAAGGAGCGCTTCGGCGAGGACAAGCAGAAGCAGCAGCAGGCGATGATGGAGCTGTACAAGAAGGAGAAGGTCAATCCGCTGGCCGGATGCCTGCCTTCGCTGGTGCAGATCCCGGTGTTCTTCGCGTTGTATTACGTGCTGATGTACAGCGTCGAGTTGCGCCACGCGCCATTCTTCGGCTGGATCCACGATCTGTCCGCGCCGGATCCGTACTTCATCCTGCCGGCGCTGTACACGATCACCATGATCGCAACGCAGTTCCTGACGCCGAGCCCGGGCATGGACCCGACCCAGGCGAAGATCATGAAGGTGATGCCGATCGTGTTCGCGGTGATGTTCGCGTTCTTCCCGGCCGGTCTCACGCTCTACTACGTGGTGAATGGCCTGACCAGCGTGATCCAGCAATGGGTGATCACGCGCAGCATCGAACGGGCGGATACGAAAGCCAGGGCGTGATCGAAAGGAGCGGGCATGGGTGGCTCCGCGACCGATACGATCGTTGCGATTGCGACACCGCCGGGTAGCGGCGGCATCGGCGTGCTGCGCGTGTCGGGACCGCGCGTTCCGCAGATCGCGCAAGCGTGGCTCGGCGAAGCGCCGATGCCGCGCACAGCACGACTGGCTGCCTTGAAGGACGAACACGGCGCACTGATTGACCGCGCGCTGCTGCTGTACTTCGAGGCGCCGCATTCCTTCACCGGCGAACACGTGCTGGAAATCCACGCGCACGGCGCGCCAGTGGTGCTGGACGCGCTGCGCCGGCGCGTGTGCGGGTTCGGTGCGCGACATGCGCGCGCCGGCGAGTTCTCCGAACGCGCCTTCCTCAATGGCAAGCTCGACCTCGCGCAGGCCGAGGCGATCGCCGACCTGATCGCATCGAAGTCGCAAGCGCAGGCGCGCGCCGCGTTGCGATCCTTGCAAGGCGAATTCTCGTCCCGAGTCCGAGACCTGTTGCTGGCGCTGATAGCAGTGCGTGCGCACGTGGAAGCGGCGATCGATTTTCCCGAAGAGGAAATCGATTTCCTTTCCGATCCCATGTTGCGCAGGCGGCTGCAGGAGTTGCGCGAACAGTTGCGCGTCTTGCTCGCGCAAGCGCGCCGCGGCGTCCGCCTCACCGACGGCCTGCACGTGGCGATCGTCGGCCGGCCCAACGTCGGCAAGTCGAGCCTGCTGAATGCGCTGGCGGCGGAAGAGCGCGCGATCGTGGCCGAGATCCCCGGTACCACCCGTGACGTGCTGCGCGAGGAAGTGCATATCGACGAGATCGCGCTCACGCTGGCCGACACCGCCGGGCTCCGCGACGCGACTGACGCGATCGAAGGCGAAGGCATTCGCCGTGCACGCGCGGAACTGGCGCGCGCCGATGTCGCGCTGCTGGTGACCGACGCGCCAAACCTGCAGGCCGATCTGAAATTTCTGGATGACGCACCGCACGCCGCGGCGCGCCTGATCGTGGTCAATAAGATCGACCTGCAGGACGCGCACCCGGCACGCGAAACACGCGACGGCATGGAAGTGATCGCGTTGTCGGCCAGGACCGGAGCGGGCCTCGATCTGCTGCGCGACGCGTTGAAGCACCACGCTGGAGCAGGCGATACCGAAGGCGGCGCCTTCAGCGCGCGCGCACGCCACGTGCTGGCGCTGGAGCAGGCGCAAATGCATGCGGATGCCGCAGAACGCGTGCTGCGCGAAACGGGCGCGGGCGAACTGGCTGCCGAGGAACTGCGCCAGGCGCAGCATCATCTCGGCGAAGTCACCGGCGAGTTCACCAGCGAGGATTTGCTGGGCGCGATCTTTTCGACCTTCTGCATCGGGAAATGACCACGGGATGTGGTCATCCCGGCCAGCACAGGGATGTGCGTTGAGCCGGGATCCAGATCAAGACACTCATCCCGTGCAGCCATGGATGGCCGAGGACACGAGGTCCATCTTGCGCACGCATGGATGCGTCCCCATGCAGGTGCAACCAGGCACAAGGAGCGTCCCATGATCGATTTCTCTCTGGCCCACTCTGATTCGAATGACGGAGCTGCGCCATGATCGACTTCTACTTCTGGCCCACCCCGAATGGCTACAAGGTCGCGCTGTTCCTGGAGGAAACCGGCCTGCAACACACGGTCAAGGCGGTGGACATCGGCAAGGGCGAGCAGTTCGAACCGGCGTTCCTGGCGATCTCGCCCAACAACAAGATGCCGGCCATCGTGGACCGCGCGCCGGCCGACGGCGGCGGCCCGCTGAGCGTGTTCGAATCCGGCGCGATCCTGCTTTACCTCGCAGGCAAGGTCGGCCGCTTCATTCCGGCCGATCCGCGCACGCGCATGCAGTGCATCGAGTGGCTGTTCTGGCAGATGGCGGGCCTGGGGCCGATGACCGGACAATACGGCCACTTCCACACCTACGCGCCGGAGCAGATTCCCTATGCGATGGAGCGCTACAGGAACGAAGCAGAGCGATTGCTCGGCGTGCTCGATACGCGTTTGCGCGGGCGCGAATTCATCGGCGGCGATGAATACAGCATCGCCGACATGGCTTGCTACCCGTGGATCAATCCGTATTCGAAAGCGCCGCTCGATCTCACGCCGTTTCCGGAATTGCGGCGCTGGCACGCCGCCATTGCGCAACGCCCCGCTACGCAACGCGCTTACGAAAGAGGCGCATCGTTGCGGCGCGAAGGCCCGATGACGGAAGAAGAAAAAAAGATCCTGTTCGGACAACGCGCGCGCTGAAAGAGCTTGCCGCGCAAGCGCACGTCGCGCTTGAATAGGCGCTTCTCAGGGGGAAGCGGGCATGCGCGTTCTACACTTCGGTCTGGTCCTGTTGGCGATCCTTGCAATGGCGGGCGTCCCTTCCGCGCACGCGGAACAACTGACGATCGAACGCATCTACTCCGACCCGGCGCTCTCCGGCCCGGCGCCGCGCAACGTGCAGGTCGCGCCGGACGGTTCGCGCGTCACCTTCCTGCGCGGCAAGGCCGACAACCAGGATCAACTGGATCTCTGGGAATACAACCTCGCCGACCACGCCACGCGGCTGCTGGTGGATTCGAAGGCGCTGGAGCCCGACGGCGAGCATCTGTCCGACGCGGAAAAGTCGCGACGCGAGCGCGCGCGCACCGCGGGCCTGCACGGCATCGTGGATTACCAGTGGGCGCCCGACAGTTCGAAGCTGCTGATTCCGCTGAACGGCGATCTGTATCTCTACGACCTTGCCAGCAGGCACATCCGCCGGCTGACCGAAAACGCCGGCGCGCTCGATCCCAAGATCTCGCCCAAGGGTCATTACGTTTCGTACGTACACGACCAGAACCTCTGGGTGATCGATCTGGCCGACGGCAAGGCCGTGCAGCTGACGCACGACGGCAAGGGCAACATCCACAACGGCGAAGCCGAGTTCGTGGCGCAGGAGGAGATGGATCGGCGCACCGGTTATTGGTGGGCCCCGGACGATTCGCTGATCGCCTTCGAGCGCTACGACGATTCGCACGTGCCGGTGACCAAGCGTTTCGAGGTGTATCCGGATCGCACCGAGGTGATCTCGCAGCACTATCCGGCCGCGGGCGATCCCAACGTGCGCGTCAAGCTCGGGCTGATCGCGCCGACCGGCGGCGAGCCGCGCTGGATCGATCTGGGCAAG